>NZ_JARAXF010000003.1:0-712388 GCF_033793745.1 Streptomyces sp. ME19-01-6
CACGATCAGCCGCGGTCAGCACCACCGGCCTCTTCTTCTGCGAACCCATCGCACCAGCCCTGTCCGGCAGAACCGAAGGGGAATCTGCCAAACACCAGCCTCCCACCCAAAACAACCCACAGCTAAGCAGCGACAGTCTACTAGTCTTCTTGGTCCCGCCGTGGCCCGAGGTAGGGGCTGAAGTGGTCTGCGACGTCATCGGCGATGGCCATGGCGTCGCGGGAACCATCGACTTCGAGCACGCGGATACCCAGCCCACGGGCGGTACGCACAGCGTCCTCGGCAATGAGACGGTCTCGGACGAGTCGATTGGCCTGCGCTCTGGCCGGGTCGCTGACGGAGTGATCGAGCACGGCGGCCCGGGGCAGCACGCGAACTTGGTGTTGGCGGAACTCGGGTGTGGGCACCATGACGACCATCCGACGCGGTGAGTCGATGATGGAGGCTACGAGCTCGGGGCGGAGCCCCCAGCCCTCGGCGATGATCGGCCTTCCGGAAACCAACGCACGCAGGTCGTCCAGCGTCCATTCGAAGCGGACCGGGAAATCGGCCAGGGTCTGGGCGGCCATCGCTTCGGGGGTGGTGTTGACCCACACCTCGTCCAGATCAGGATCGGCGGTGGGCTTGCCAAGCCTGATACGACGTGCGATGCGGCGATCGTTGTGAGTGCGGGCATCGTGGTAGTCGTAGTGATAGACGGTGACGCCATACCGTGCCGCCAGGATTCGGGCGACGGTCGATTTTCCGGCCCACTGGCCGCCGCAGATCCATAACGCCTGGTGCAAGGTACCCAAGGGGTCCCAGACTTCGCTTTCAGTGTCGAGGTCACGGCTGGTCACGCGATGCCCTTCTGTGCCTGTCGTCATCTGTTGTCGCTGGACGATAGTTCCAGCAGTTTCCCCCCAGGGGCAGGAAGCCTGCGCGCTGGTAGACGGGACTGCTTCGCTCAGACGGCCAGACGATCAGGGTGTCGAGCCGTGTGCTGGCACAAGTGTCATGTACCCGAGTAGTCCGGCGTCCCTGCTGGGCGGGAGGGGCGTGGCTGCTGCCTGTTCGCGGGGCGGGGCAGCTATTCGAGGTAGTTGTGGGGTGGGTTGGTGTAGGCGTGGCCGGTGGGCGCGGTCCATGTGGTGACCCCGGTGTCGGGATCCCGGGTGACTCGCCATCCGGGATGGTGGGTCTTCATCACATGGTGGCGTCGGCACAACGGACCCAGGTTTTCCGGGACGGTCTGCCCTCCTGCCGCGGGATCGTCGTGGTTGAAGGGTTGGAGGTGGTCGAGGTCGCAGCGGTGGGCGGGCGTTTGGCAGGTGGGGAAGGTGCACCGGCCGTCCCGGGCGATCACATGCCGCTCGGTCTCCGCCGTCGGCTTGTAGGTCGTCGGATCCGTCTTGACCAGCATTCCGGTCTTCGGCTCGATGATCAGACGGCGCCAGATCGTCCCCTCGGCGAACGCGATCTCCCGCGCCTGCCCCGCGGTGATCGGCCCGTACCCCTTCAACTGCGCGGGCTCCTCACTCTCCCCGATCAGGACATCCAGCGGGACGGTGACCTGCACGAGAGCCGCCGACCGCCCACCCGGGGCCTGGCCCGCGCCGCTGCCGTTGGTGGTGCTCGTGGTGACGAGGTTGACGACCAGATCGAAGAGGGCGTCCACCCGCTTCTGCTCCAGCGTCCGCCCCCCATCCGGCAGAGTCGCCGCATGCGCGTCCACGGCCTGGTTCATACGGGCAGCCTGCTCGGCCGGCAGAATCGCACCCCACATCGCCATGCCATCGTCCTGCGCGTAGTGGACCATCTGCCGCTCCCGCTTCCTGGCCCGGTGCCGCTTCTCCGCACCGTACGGGTCGGCCCGGACGATCTCGCGCCTCAGTGCCCGCCGCGTCTGCCCGGTGGCCAGGCCCGGCATCTTCCCGGCCATGGCGGCTTCGACCTGTGCGGCAAGCAGGGGGTCCAACACAGCGCAGGCCTCGGTGACCGCCACCGCCTGCATGTAGCAGATATCCCCCTGCTCCAGCAGCCCGAGTGTGGTCGGGTAGTGGCTGTCGAGCTCCCGGGCCACTTGAAGCCGTTTGGCCGCCGTCGTCCCCGACAGCTTCAGCGCACAGGCCACTTCCTCACACGTGAAATTCCACTCCCCCTCGATGTTCTCGTTCCACTTCCCGTCCGGCAGTGCCGCCTGCGCGTCGGCGTCCAGAGCGGCAAGGATGTGGACCTGCTGCGCCTGGATCCACGCCACATGCCGCTCAAGGGCCTTCAGCGCGTCAATACGGCCCGTGCGGGACAGCTTCTCCGGATCCAGCAACGGCAATATGACCGCGGTCTGTGGCCCCGGGGCCATATCGGCAAGGTAAGCAGCCCATTCATCCGGCGTCCCCGGAACCAACGCCGAAGTCGAAACGGGTGCAGGTGCAGGTGCAGAAGCAGGACCCGCAGTCTCAGCAGTAACGGTCGCGGTGTTATGCCCCATGGCGATCACCCCCCGCGAATCGCTCAACGCCCGCCTCCCTCGGCGGCCTCACATCTCCACCCTCCCTCACTCTCGGTGATCAAGCCAGGTCACAGCCCCAACTCCACCCCTTCGAGTGACTATTCGGAACCCGGAACTCCATCCGCCCTGCTGCACTACACCCCGCAGTGCAGCCCGCCACGCTCGGCTAGGTGATCGGGGGCGACTGGGCGCAGGCACGGCACACGGGGGCACCCGTAGGAGCGTGAGTAAGTAACGCTACTTGGCTGACGCGGGGAGGGGTTCGAGGTCTCGGCCGGGCCATGGCCGGCTGGATAGCCTTCGGCCATGAATGCGGCCATGACCAGCGGCGGGACCGCTGAGCCGGTCATCCTGAGTGCGATGGAGCTGATCTCCGACCCAGAGCTGGGAACCCGGTTTGCGGAGTCGGCCCACCGGATCCTGGCGGACCTGGTCCGCGGAGGTGCCGCGCTTGGCTGGGTCGAACCCCCTACACACCAAGAGGTGGCGGAACTTCTCGGCCACGTCGTCACTGCGGCGCAGGCCGGGGACGGGGCCCTGCGCGCCGCTTACCTCGACCACCGGCTGGTCGGGCTCGGGTACTGGCTGCGCTACGCCCGGTCGACCCACCGGCCGCATGCCGACCTGGAGAAGATCGCGGTGGATGGAGCCGCCCACGGGCGCGGCGTCGTCCGGGCGCTGACCGCCGCCTTGATCGCCGACGCCCGGCGGGCGGGTATCGAAGTGCTCACCCTGGACGCCCGTGGCGACAACGGAAACGCCCTGCGCCTCTACCGGTCGCTGGGCTTCACCGAATACGGCCGTCTGCCCGACTTCGTCGCCGTCGGCGAACGCCGCTACGACAAGGTCTTCTGCATGTTGGACCTCCGCCAACAAGGCTCCGCGACCGGCTGACCGGCCACCACACGCTCCCCAGGGGGACGGCTCTACACATGCGCTATTGCGTGATCGGGGCGCCGCCGCCCCCTCGCACCCTGCCCCCTCGCACCTCGCCCGCCCCGGGCCCGGATGCCTCGACCAGGTCAAGCCGCAGCACGGCCGTCGTGTGGACGTGCCGGGCGATCTCGTCGACCGGCGCGTCCGGCTCGAACGGCAGCCGCGGGTCTCGGTATCCAGCCTGCGGCAGGTACACCGCAAGCGCCGCCGCAGCCTCGTGCCCCTCGACCATCACGGGCCGGCGCTCGGTGTCGCCGCCGTCAGCCGCGTCGCGCTCGACGCGGCAGCGTGTGGCCGCCTGCAGGTTGCGGACCCAGTCCCGCGACCGGGTCGACGAGCACACGTACAAACGCCCGTCGATGGTGGTCACATTGACGCCGAATGGCCGCGGGAGGCCGCTGCGACGTCCGACCACGTCGATGACCCGCGCCACAGGCCGACGGTCCTGGTAGGGCTCCGGCGCCCGGGCGCGGAGCTGCTCGATCATCGCTTGGGCGGCCTCGCGCTGGGCTCGGGCCTGCTCGGCGGCGTTCGCGGAATCGTCGTTCTGGGCCATGCCCACCTCAAATCGGTCCGTCGGTCCATTTTGATTTCGCGATACGATACGGTCCGTTGGACCGTTTCAGCAAGGGGAGTTGAGCACAGTGGTCGAGCGAGCGGATGTCACCCGCAACCGCGCCGCAGTCCTGCACGCCGCCGACGCACTGTTCCGCACCGAGGACGCCGACCGCGTGACGCTCGCTCGGATCGCGGAGACCGCCGGAGTCGGCAAGGCCACGGTCCTACGGCATTTCGGCAGCCTCACCGGGACGGTCGAAGCCGTCCTCGCACCCCGCGTCGGCGCCCTGCGCGATGCCGCAAGCAGTGGGCCTCCACCACTAGGCCCCGGAGGCCCACCCGAGGACGCCCTGCACTGCTTCATCGACGCCCTGTTCGACTTCGTCCTCGACAACCGCGCCCTCATCCGCGCACTCGAACACCGCAGCCCCGACGCCTACTACGCCAACCCCGCGAGCCAGTGGTGGATCGACGAACTGCGCCGGAGGATCCACACCGCCCGTCCCGCGGCAGACAGCGACTACCTGGCCCATGCCGTCTTCACCGCGATGCGCGCTGATGTCGTCGACTACCTTCGCTCGGCCCGGCAGATGAGTCCCGAACGGTTGCGGGAAGGTCTCCACGCCCTCGTCCCACCCGCAAACTGATCACTGCTGAACGGGTGAGGGGCCCGAACCGGGCCTGTCACACTGGCGGTTGGTACGCCGCACGATCATCGCCGTGTGCCCGAGAACGCACACCCGACCCCGAAAGGCAGCACGCCATGCCCCCTTCCGAGACGGCAGCCCTCAGCGCCGCCCTCCTGGCAGCGATGCCCTTCGCGACGCAGCTGGGCATCGAGCTCCACGAGGCCGCCCCCGACCGGGCCGTGGGCAGTCTGACCTGGTCACCGGAGGTCTGCACCGCGGGTGGAGCCATGCACGGCGGAGCCCTGATGGCGCTGGCCGACTCGGTCGGCGCCGTCTGTGCCTATCTCAACCTCCCGCAGGGCGCCGGGACGTCCACGGTGGAGTCCAAGACCAACTTCCTGCGGGGAGTGGCCTCCGGGCGGGTCCACGCCACGGCCCGCCCTCTGCACGTCGGCGGCACCCTCATCGTGGTGCAGACCGACCTGCGGGACGACAAGGACCGGCTGGTGGGACAGACCACCCAGACGCAGATCGTGCTCGCCGCGAAGGACGGCGCCACGAGCTGACCCCGGACACGGCCGGCGCGGCCTGTACGCCCTACGCGCGCAGGCCGCGCAGCAGCAGCTCGCACACCTCCGTGAAGTCCGCGTCGATCTCCGCGCATGTCAACGCGTGCCGCGCGTCTCACGGGCACCGCCCGGCCAGCGCCCGCTCCGCGACGGCCAGAAAGTCCCGCAGGTCCCGCTGGCGGCGGTCCTCGACCACGGCGAGGCAGGTCTCGTACGACACGGCGTCGGTCACCGGCCGGTGTACCAGGTCGGGGCGCGAGTAATAGCGCGCGACGCTGCGGGGCACCAGGGCGATGCCCCGCCCGGCCGCGACGAGCTCAAGCTTCTCTTCGATCGTCGCGATGCGCAGCCTCTCCCCATCCAGGATCGCCGCGCCGTCGAGATCGGCGTGGGTGAGTCGGCGCCGGGACGCCAGGGGGTGAGCGGTGGGCAGGCAAACCACCCTCGGCTCGCTGCCGATCGGGACGGTGTGAAGCCCGTCCGCGTCGAAGGGGTGGCGGAGATAGCCGACGTCGACCCGGCCGTCCCGCACCGCGTCGGCCTGCTCGTACCAGTTCAGACGGAGCAGTTCGATCTCGACCCCGGGGTGCGCCTGGGCGAACGCGCGGACCGCCGCCGAGACGCTCAGCCCGGGGACGAAGCCGACGACCAGGCGATGGGCCCCGCGCGCGACGCTGTGCACCCGGCGGGTGGCGGTCTGCGCGGCAGCGAGCACGCCGAGCGCATCCTTCTGCAACTGCTCACCGGCCGGGGTCAGCCGTACGGAACGGGTGGTGCGCTCCAGCAGCGCGCAGCCGAGTTCCTGCTCCAGCGCGCGGATCTGCCGGCTGAGGACGGGCTGCGCGATATGCAGCCGCTCGGCGGCCCGGCCGAAGTGTTCGTGCTCCGCGACGGCCACGAAGTAGCGCAGCTTACGCAGGTCCAGATCCATACCCGAAGGGTATCAATGTGCGCGAAGAGGTATTGGACGAACTCACCTTTATCGGCGGAGAGTTACCTCCGCGCGGCGTTCGGGAGCCCGTTCGCCACTTATCCGGAGGTCCCTTTCCCATGATCGTCATCACGACTCCCACCGGCCAGATCGGGAGCCAGGCCCTTGAGAACCTGCTCGACAGCGGTGAGCCGATCCGGGTGATCGCACGCGATCCCTCCCGGCTCTCCCCACGGATACATGACCGCGTCGAGGTCATAGCCGGATCGCACGGCGACTTCGACGTCATCAACAAGGCATGCGCGGACGCGGATGCCGTCTTCTGGCTGGCGCCGCCGAATCCCCGCGCCAAGAGCCTCGATGCCATCTATCTGGACTTCACCCGGCCCGCGTGTGACGCGTTCAAGGCACAGGGGGTCAAACGGGTGGTCGGCGTCTCAGCCCTGGGCCGCGGGGTGATCGCGAACGCCGGGCTGGTGTCGGCCTCGCTGGCCATGGACGACTTGATCGCGGCCACGGGCGTCAACTACCGGGCGCTGACGGCACCCTCGTTCATGGACAACATGCTCCGCGAAGTCGACTCGATCAAGAACCAGGGCGTGTTCTTCTCACCGCTCTCCGGCGATCGCAAGTTCCCGACCTGCGCCACCCGCGACATCGCCGCCGCCGCCACCGAACTGCTGCTGGACGACTCCTGGAGCGGACGCCACGGCGAGGTCCCGATCCTCGGACCCGAGGACCTGTCCAACGAGGACATGGCGCGGATCATGTCCGAGGTGCTGGGGAAGCCGGTGCGCTTCCAGCACGTCCCCGTCGACGACTTCACGGCGGCGCTGGCCGAACACGGAGCCTCCGAGGCGATGGTGCGGGGCGTGGTGGACATGATGGTGGCCAAGAACCAGGGCCTCGACAACGCCGAACCGCGCACCCCTCGGTCCACCACCCCGACCAGTTTCCGCCAGTGGTGCGAAGAGGTCCTCAAGCCGGCCGTCCTCGCCTGACACCTACCGGCGGCAGATCAACTCTTCCCGCCCCAGGGCGGCGCACTCCGACACAACGGCGGCATACGCCGCCCGGTCGGCGTCCTCGGCCATCCGCCGAGCCCGTGCAGGGCGGTGCCGCAGGCCGAGAAGAGTGGCTCATCGCCCCTTGTCGGTGAACATGCTGATCAGGCCGTGGGCTGTGTTGTCATCGGAGTCGATCCGGTGGATTTCGGCACCTTCAAAAGTGGCGACCTCGGCGCTGCGGGGGAACATGACCTGCTCGTACTCGGTGAGCGCGGCCTCGATGTCGTCGGGGTGCGCGGCGAGGGCTTGGCCGAGTTCGGCGCCGTCGAGCATGGCCAGGTTGGCACCTTCGCCGTTCGGGGCCTGGAGGTGGGCGGCGTCGCCGAGCAGGGTCACCCCCGGCACCCGGTCCCACCGGTGCTCGGCCGGCAGGGCGCAGTGGGGGCGCAGGACCGGCGCGGTGTCGCCATCGGTGATCAGCGCGGTGAGCTCCGGTGCCCAGCCGTCGAACTGCGCCGCGATGCTCGCGGTCGCCGCGGCGGCATCGGTGAAGTCGATGGCGGCGAACCAGTCCTGCTCCTTGCTGAGCATCACGTAGATGTGCAGCGTGTCGCCGCTCTCCCGGTGGGCGAAGATCTCCTTGCCCGGCGAGGGCGCGATCATCGCCCCGCCGCCGACCGTCTTCGCGGCGGCGGGGTGCCGGGTGTCGGCCTCGTACAGACAGACCTCGACGCACGACGTGCCGGTGTACGCGGGTGTGGCGGTGGAGAGCAGCGGCCGCACCCGTGACCACGCGCCGTCCGCGCCGACCAGCAGGCTGGTGACGGCGGTGGTGCCGTCCGCGAAGGTCACCTCGTGGCGGCCCTCGCCGAGGGCCCGGGCGCTGCCGAGCTTGTGTCCCCACCGGACGGTGTCGGCCGGAAGCGAGTCGAGCAGGATCTGTCGCAGCTCGCCGCGCATCACCTCGGGGCGGCCGCCGGTGCCGTCGTCGGCTTCCTCGAACAGGAGGGTCCCGTCCCGGTCGAGGACCCGCATCGCCTGACGGCCCTCCAGGACGATGGCGTGGAACTCGTCCATCAGGCCGGCCGCCTTGAGGGCGAGTTGCCCGTTGTAGTCGTGGATGTCGAGCATCCCGCCCTGCGTGCGCGCCTGCGGGGAGGGGTCGGCCTCGTAGACGGTGACCGGGATTCCGTGGACGTGCAGGACGCGGGCCAGCGTGAGTCCGCCGAGTCCGGCGCCGATGATCGTGACGGGGGTGTACATGATGGCTCCTCAGGATCGGGCCGCCCGGTGAGTTCCGGCCGGCCGTCTCTGGAAAGGTGCCAGGCCCCGCGGACGGACCACCGACATCCGACCGACAGCCCTCGATACGTGGCCGACAGCGCAGATCGGTCCTGACAACGCGGCCACGTCCAGGGCCGCCTCGTGCTCGCCGAGCAGGGTACGGCTGGGTACGGCCCGGTGCGGCTGGGTCGGCAGAGCCGTGGGGGCTCGGTCTTCCGGCCGGGCAGGTAGGCCGCCCGCCCTGGTCCCCACCACCCTGGCCTTCCCGTTCGCCCGGCCGATGACCACCGGCTCCACGCCTGCCCACAATGCGGTGACGGATGAGCCAAAGGAGCCGATCATGTCGTACCCCGAGCCCCGCTATCTCGGCGAGAACGGCGAGGTCAACGCGGTCTACAGGCCCGTTGACACCCCACCCGAGCTGGACTCCCCCACGGGCAACCGGACCCACTATCTGGCCACCCACGCCACCACCGCGGGTGAATTCGGGCTGTACCGGGTTGACATGGGCCCCAGATCACCAGGCCCCAGCACCCACTTCCACCGCTCGATCTCGGAGTCCTTCTTCATCCTGTCCGGGTCCGTGCGGCTCTACGACGGCGATCACTGGATGACGGCGCGGTCGGGTGACTTCCTGTACGTACCGGTGGGCGGGCTGCACGCGTTCAAGAACGACTCCGACGACCCGGCGTCCATGCTGCTGCTCTTCGCCCCGGGCGCACCGCGCGAGGAGTACTTCGAGCAGGTCGCCGAGATGACCCGGCGTGGCGGCAGGGAACTCGAGGAGTTCCGCATCCGCCACGACAGTTTCTTCGTGGAGTGACGTCAGTCGACGGGATGGCCGTCCCCGGTATCCCCGGTGACCGTCTCCAGATGGGCCGACAGGTCATCGACCATGCGGCCGAGGAGAAGGACGAGGTCTCGCCGGTCCGCGTCGGACCATCCGGCCAGGGCGTCGGCGAACCAGCCGTTGATGACCCGCAGATAGCGGCCGGTGAGCTTTTCGCCGGCCGCGGTGAGGGTGATAAGACGGGCCCGCTGGTCGTCGGGGTCGGCCACCCGCTCCACCAGTCCGCGCTGCTCCAGCCCGTGGACCTGGCGGGTGGCGTGCGGGCCGGCGACCTGCATCCGCCGGGCGATCTCCCCGACCCGCAGGGGCCGGTCGGCCGCGTCGAGGATGACCAGGATCGTCACGGCGGGCCTCTCCAGGGTCGTCCCGGCAGCCGCGGTGGCCCGCTCGAAGAGCTGACCGCGGCTCAGCGCGCTGCTGAGCCGGGTCATGGCGGGCAGCAGCCCCCTCAGCCCCTCGTCGTCGTACGCCACGGGCACCTCCTTGGTAGTTACCTAACTTAGGTATATATTCATTCTCGACCGGACGGCCTCTTCAGGAGGCGTCCGCCTTCAATAAAGGTACCTAAGTTAGGTAAGGAGCGAAAACGATGCAAGATGTACTGAGCGACGTACTGATCGTCGGCGCCGGACCCACCGGGCTGACGCTGGCCTGCGATCTCGCCCGGCGCGGCGTCACCTGCCGCGTCGTCGAGGCCGCCGAGCGGCCCAGCACCGCCTCCCGCGCCAAGACCATCCAGCCGCGCTCGCTGGAGATCGCCGACGACCTCGGCGTCATCGACCGCGTCCTGCGGCTGGGGGCCGTCAACGTCCCGACGCGGCGCTACGACCGGGAGCGCGTGGTCTCCGAAGCCGCCGAAGTAGCCGTCGGCACACCGGCCCCCGGCGTTCCGTACGCGCCGGTCTGGCTGTCGCAGCCCCAGCTGGAGTCCGTCCTGCGCGACCGCCTGGCCGAGCTCGGCGGCCAGGTGGAGTGGGGGTCGGCCGTCAGCGACGTCCGCCAGGACGCCGACTCCGTCACCGCGACCGTGCGGACCGCGGCCGGGCAGCGCGAGATCCGCGCGCGCTACCTCGTCGGCTGCGACGGGGGCCGCAGCCTCGTCCGGCAGCAGGTGGGCGCCGCCCTGCGGGGCACCTCCTACGCGGAACACCGCTGGTATCTGGGCGATGTGCACATCGACGGCCTCGACCGGCGCTGCCAGCACCTCTGGGCGAGCCCCGAGCACGGAATCCTGTCCCTGTTCCCGCTGCCCGGCACCGACATCTGGCAGTTCCAGGCGTCCGTCCCCGCCGACGAGCAGGAGCCCGACGCACCCTCGTTGGAGCTGTTCCACCGCATCTTCGCCGAACGCGCGGGCGTGCCGGGCGTGGTCATCCAGGACGCGGGCTGGCGCTCGCTGTACAAGGTGAACGTATGCCTGGTCGACCGGTATCGCGTCGGCCGGGTCTTCCTCGCCGGGGACGCGGCGCACATCCACTCCCCCGCCGGCGGGCAGGGCATGAACACCGGCATCCAGGACGCCTACAACCTGGGTTGGAAACTCGCCGCCGTCCTCGGCGGCGCGGACGCCACCCTGCTGGACACCTACGAACGAGAACGCCGCCCGGTCGCAGAGTCCGTCCTCGACGACAGCACCTCCCGGCTGCACGCGATGATGCGCGCCTTCGGCGACAGCGACGGTTCGACCGCGCTGCGCGGCCTCACCGACGACTTCACCACGGGGCTCACCATCGCCTACCCCGACAGCCCACTGACGACCCGGAGCAACGGACTCCAGGCCGGCGACCGGGCGCCCGACGCCCCCTGCCTCGACGCCGCGACCGGCCGCGGGCTCCGCCTCTTCGACCTGCTGCGCGGCCCGCACTGGACGCTGCTGTCCTTCGGCCACGGCCACACCCACCACCCGGATGCGCCTGTCCCGCTGCGCACCTATCGGGTGACCACCGACCCGACGGCGACCGGGCCCGACACGGTCATCGACACCGACGGCCAGGCTCACCGGATCTACGACATGCGCGAAGACGGACTCGTCCTCATCCGCCCGGACGGCTACATCGCCGCTCGCACCACCACTCACCAAGGCGAGGCGGCCGTACGCCACGCCACCGCCCTCGCGGCCCGCCCCAACTGAAGCCAGTGACCGCAGTCTTCCCCTCACGGCCAAGCGGGCTGTTTCATGTACGGGACGCTGATCGACTGCGCTCAGAAGGCGCGAGGAGGTCCGAGGTTGTCCGCACCGTCCGGCCGCACCTTGTCCCGTCCGGCCAAGTCCGCCCCGCTCAGATCCAGTACCACCAAGCGCCACACCTCCGGCCCCCGCGCCGCCTGGTCGCCCCGCATCCGCCGCCGGCTGGCCGCCGATGCCGCCCTGCTCGTCGTCGCCGCGGCCTTCGTGCTCCCCCTGGCCTGGCTGATCCTGGCTTCTCTGGACAGCGAGGCGACCTTACGCGTCTCCGCCCCGGACTCCCCCACGCTGGACAACTTCCAGGCGGTGTGGACGGACGAGATCACCTTCACGCCGATGCTCAACAGCCTGCTGCTGTGCGGCGGGGCCACCATCCTGACCGTGGCGTGCGCGGCCCTCGCCGCCTATCCGCTGTCCCGGTTCCGTTCCCGCCTCGTACGCCCGTATCTGCTGACGATCCTGTTCAGCACCTGCCTGCCGATCACCGCGATCATGGTCCCGGTCTACGGCCTGTTCGTCCAGGTCGACCTGATCGACACGATGTACGGAACGGCGCTGTTCCTGGCCGCCTCACAACTCCCCTTCGCCATCTGGCTGATGAAGAACTTCATGGACGGGGTCCCGGTCATCCTCGAAGAGGCAGCGTGGACGGACGGCGCGTCCTGGCTGCAGAGCCTGGCGCGCATCATCCTCCCCCTGATGGGGCCGGGCATCACGGTCGTAATGATCTACAGCTTCATCATGATGTGGGGCAACTTCTTCGTGCCCTTCATGCTGCTGCTCACCCCCGACCAACTTCCGGCGTCGGTCAGCATCTTCACCTTCTTCGGCAACTACGGCCAGGTCGTCTACGGCCAGCTCGCCGCCTTCTCCATCCTCTACTCGACCCCCGTGATCCTGCTGTACGTGCTGATCGCCCGCCGGATGGGCGGCGGCTTCGCGCTGGGAGGCGCCGTTAAGGGGTGACCTCGGTTGACACTGATCAACCACGGGAATAGCTTTGCGTTCAAAGCCATTTTGCTTCCAAAGCAAACACGTCTGCGTGCAGGCTACCCCGACCGAACGGAGATTCGTCATGCCTCACTTCACCGTGCAGATCCGCGAAGAGGACCTCGACGGGACGACCGAGCCGAAGCTCATCCGGGCGCTGAGCGATGCGGTGGGCGCGGTGTACGGCGAGCGGCTGCGCTCTGTCGCCGCCGTCGACCTGTTCGGCGTCCCGCGCGGGCGCCACGGCATCGGCGGCGTGCCGACCGAGGAGAACGCCCCCGCCGTCACGCTCAACATACGCGAACGGGCGCTGAACCATCCCGAGGTCGAGAACGCCCCCGCGCGGCTGATCGCGTCGATCACCGATGCCGTGGTCACGGTCTTCGGCGAGTCCGTCCGCAAGCAGGTGTCCGTGGGCATCGTCGGTGTGCCCGCGGGGCGCTCAGGAGTCGGCGGCGAGGTCGTCTGAACTCACCCAGCGGGCGTGGCCGGCGCTCCGCACCCGTGGCTGCGCGCCGACCGCTCCGCGAACGCCTTGAGCGCGGCGCGCTCGTAGGCCAGGTCCGGCTTGCGGCGGGTGTCGTCCTCGGTGCCGTCCGCGCGCACCAGGAACAGCGCGTCCTCGGCACCGTCCGGGCAGGAGGCACTGGCCCAGTAGGCGCTCTGGCCCAGCCGGCCCGAGGGCTCGTCGGCGGGGGTCGGGCCGTCCTGGGTCACGCCGTCGGCGGCGTACTCGGCGCGGGTCTGCTCCGCGTACGGGCCGTAGTACGCGTCGAGCCGGTAGCGCGGCGAGCCGTCCCGCGCGCCGAGGGCGCAGGCCTCGCTCGGCGCCCGGTCGCGGGCGGTCTCCCGGGCCGTGGACACCGCGGAGCGGGCGGCCGTCGGGACGCCCGCGCAGGTGCCCTTGGCGCCGAGCAGCGGCTCGTACTCGTCCTCGTTGACCGGCAGGCCCACCGTGCGGACCGGTTCGCCCAGGCGCGCGCCGCAGCCCCAGTGGTCGTTGGCCGCCTTGGCGGTGGCGGTCGCGGTGCGGACGAAGTCGGGGCGGGCGGCGGGGTCGTCGAGGCTGACGCCGCTGAGCTCGGTCTCGACGGTGATCAGCAGGCTGGTGCCGCCCTTGGCGCAGTCGAGCAGTACGGCGGTGGTCCCCTCGCCGTCCTCGTTGTCGTCCTGCCGCACGTTGTCCGTGCCGAAGACCCCGGACCAGCCGTGTCCGAGGGGGACGGCGAGGGTGTCCCGCTCGGGTACGGGGGTGTACGTCCCGGCGATGCCGTAGAGGGTGCGGGGCCGCGGCGCGCCCGCGATGGTCACCCTGACGCTGCCCTTGCCATCGGCCGTCACCTCGCACCGTACGGCGAGGGTGTTGGCCCGGTCCCCGTCGCCCTTGGCCTTGACGTCGAACGTGCCCGTGGTGCGGTTGCTCACGCTGATCTCGCCGTCACCGAGCACCGCGCGCACCTCGTCGTCGGCCAGCACTCCGTCACAAGCCTCGTCCAGCGCGCGGTCGTCGCTGCCCGCCAGCCAGACGACCGTGCCCGCGAGCGCGGCCAGCGCCACCGTGACGGCGGCGAGGCCCCACGCGCGACGGCGGGTGAGCCGGCCGCCGAGCCACGCCGGAGGGCGCTCGCCGTCCGGTTCGTCGGCCTGTTCGTCGGGCCGCTCGTCGGGTCCTTCGTCGGGCCGCTCGCCGCGTCGCGGTCTGCTCAGTGCCATTCCTCGACCTCCCCGAGCACCTTCGTATCGCGGCACCCCGCCGCCTTCGGCCAGCCGTCCGCGGCGCTGAGATAGCGGTTCAGCGCCGTGCGCGCCGTACGGGAAAGCTGGGCGCGGTCCTTGGCGCCCAGGATGGCGGTCGCGCCGTCCTCGATCAGGATCGAGGGCATCACCGAGACGCGGTGGTAGGTCTCCCGGCCGCCGCACACCGAGCGTGCCCACAGGGCGAGTTGGGGGTCCTCGACGTAGGAGGAGATCCGGTCCTCGCCCTGGGCAGCGGCACCAACGCTCCCATCGCCCTTGCCGTCACCGGCGGGCTTTCCCTGGTTCTGGGACACTCCCCACCCCGGTACATGGCCCTCGCGCTCGTACGCGTCGTACGCGGTGCGGCCGAGGATGCCCGCCCAGCTGGCCGCCTCGACACCGGTGATCTGCCAGTCCGCCGGGTGCCTGCCGTCGTTCTCCTCGGCCTCCGAGTCCCAGGTGCCCTGGCAGGCGCTCACCACGCCGGACTCCTGGAGGTCGCCGAGCGTGGTCCAGGCTCCGGGCATCACGCCGGGGAGCGACCGGGCGTTGATCCAGCCGCACTTGCGCAGATCGCGGCCGGGCTCCTCGATGCGCTCGGACCGCCAGTCGCCGTTGTCGTCGTGCGACTCGTAGGTGTCCAGCACCTCGGTCGGCGCCTTGAGCGGGGTGCTTCCGCAGCCCTGCGCCTTGGTGATGGCGTTCGCGACGTGGACGGCGGTGCGGAACCCGGTGAGGGCGGCGGCCCGTTCGGCCCTGGCCAGCTCCTCGCGCTCGGCGGCGCTGTCGGCCTCGCTGTCGCCGTCGGTGACACGTGCCGCCACATACAGGTCGGTCGTGGGCCGGACCCGGCCGCGCAGACCGTCCACGCACTCGGCCACCAGCCAGGCACCGCGCCTGCCGTACTGGCCGGTGGTGCCGGGGGCCACGTACGTGCCGTCGGCGCCGGCCGTGCCCAGGAGATCATCGGTCTCCACACCTTCGGGGACGTCGGAGACGAGCGCCTCGGCGTGGACGGTGACGCCGTACCCGTCTCCCCACGACAGCTCGCAGTCCAGCAGCGAGCGGCTCTCCTGGCCGGGCTCGAGCATCGTGCCGTGCTGGCTGAGCTCGCCCGCCCGGCCGTCGCGGACCAGGCGCTTCAGGTCCGCGTACGGGAGGGTGCCGTCGCACGCCTTCCTCAACTGGGCGCGGTTGGCCGCGAGATGGCCGCCGTCGCTGTCGCGGTTCGCGACGACGAAGACCGCGACCAGCGCTATGACGAGTACCACCAGGGCCGTGTGGCGCAGCCACACGCGGGCCCACAACCGACGCATCCCGCCCCCGCTCCTTCGTCCCCCTTGATCAGGTGATCAGGTGATCAGCAATTGATCAGGGGATCGGCGATCCGCCTTGATCAAGCCGGGACAGTACCAGAGCCCGTGGCTGCACCGACCTCGGTCTCAGAAGACCGACTCGGCCTCGTCCATGCGGTCCACCGGGACCGTCTTGAGCTCGGTGACCGCCTCGGCGATCGGCACCATCTTGATGTCCGTGCCGCGCAGCGCGGTCATCATGCCGAAGTCGCCGCGGTGGGCGGCCTCGACGGCGTGCCAGCCGAAGCGGGTGGCCAGGACCCGGTCGTACGCGGTCGGGGTGCCGCCGCGCTGGACGTGGCCGAGGATGACCGGGCGGGCCTCCTTGCCCAGGCGGCGCTCCAGCTCGGCGGCGAGGCGGTTGCCGATGCCGGTGAACCGCTCGTGGCCGTACTGGTCGATCTCGCCCTTCTTGTACTCCATCGTGCCCTCGGCGGGGTGCGCGCCCTCTGCGACGCAGATCACCGCGAACTTCTTGCCGCGGGAGAAGCGCTCCTCGACCATCTTCACCAGCCCGTCGATCTCGAACGGCCGCTCCGGCAGGCAGATGCCGTGCGCGCCGCCGGCCATGCCGGACTCCAGCGCGATCCAGCCCGCGTGGCGCCCCATGACCTCGACGACCATGACCCGCTGATGGGACTCGGCGGTGGTCTTGAGCCGGTCCATGGCCTCGGTGGCCACGCCGACGGCGGTGTCGAAGCCGAAGGTGCGGTCGGTGGAGGAGATGTCGTTGTCGATCGTCTTGGGCACGCCGACGATGGGCAGCCCGGCGTCGGAGAGCATCCGGGCGGCAGTGAGCGTGCCCTCGCCGCCGATCGGGATCAGCACGTCGATGCCGTAGTCGCGGGCGTGGTCCTTGGAGGTCTCACAGGCCTCGCGCAGCCGGGCCCGCTCCAGACGGGAGGAGCCGAGGATGGTGCCGCCGCGGGCGAGGATGCCCGCCACGGCGTCCAGGTCGAGCTTGCGGTGGCGGCCGTCGAGCAGCCCCTTGAAGCCGTCCTCGAAGCCGATGACCTCGTCTCCATGGCCGGCCACCGCCCGGTGGACGACCGACCGGATCACAGCGTTCAGGCCGGGGCAGTCGCCGCCTGCGGTGAGAACTCCGATGCGCATCGTGCTGTGTCTCCTGCTGCGTCCGGGTAGGTGTGAGCCAGTCCGATTGTTTCATGGGCTCGGTGGTGCTGTGTTTTCGCCTCCGTGCCCGCATACCTGAGGAGCGCTGTATCGATGGCCGCAGGTATTGTCAAGGGGACAGGGCCGCCGATACGGCCGTTTTTGGGGAAGTTTCGACCGGACTTCAGGCCGGAGTGTCGACCATCAGATCGGAGTGCCAGGCGTGACGCGCAGCGTGTACGTGACCGGGATCGAGCGCGGCGACGGCCGCCAGGTCGTCGAGCTGGGGGTCATGGAGCTCCTGACCCGTCATGTCGACCGGGTCGGCGTCTTCCGTCCCCTGGTGCACGACAACCCCGACCGCCTCTTCGATCTGCTGCGGGCCCGCTACCGGCTGAGCCAGTCGCCCGAGTCCGTCTTCGGGATCACCTACGACGAGGCGTCCGCCCTCCAGGCCGAGCGGGGCACCGACGAGTTGGTGGCGCACCTGGTCGGCCGCTTCCACGAGGTGGCCCGCGCCTATGAGTACGTCCTGGTCCTGGGCAGCGACTACGCCGCGACCAGCCTCCCCGACGAGCTGGGGCTGAACGCGCGGCTGGCCAATGAGTTCGGCGCCTCGGTGATCACCGTCGTGGGCGGTCAGGACCAGAGCGTCGAATCCGTCGGCGCCGAGGCGCACAACGCCTACCGTGCCTATGACGCGCAGGGCTGCGATGTCGTCGCCGTCGTGGTGAACCGGGTGGCCGCCGGCGACCGGGAGGCCGTGGCCGAGCGGCTGAGCGGCCGCCTCCCCGTCCCCTGCTACGCGCTGCCCGAGGACTCCGCGCTCTCCGCGCCCACCGTCTCCCAGGTGGTGCGCACCCTGGATGCCGAAGTGCTGCTCGGCGACCACGCGGGGCTGTCCCGGGACGTGCGGGACTTCGTCTTCGGCGGCGCCATGCTGCCCAGCTTCCTGCCCGCGCTGACCGAGGGCTGCCTGGTGGTCACCCCCGGCGACCGCGCCGACCTGATCGTCGGAGCCCTGGCCGCGCACAGCGCGGGCGCCCCGCCGATCGCCGGGGTGCTGCTCACCCTGGACGAGCGGCCAGGACCGGACATCCTGGCGCTGGCCTCCCGGCTGGCCCCGGGCACCCCGGTGGCGGCCGTGGCGGGTGGCAGCTTCCCGACCGCGGCCGAGCTGTTCGCGCTGGAGGGCAAGCTCACCGCGGGCTCGCCGCGCAAGGCCGAGACCGCGCTCGGCCTGTTCGAGCGGCATGTGGACACCGCCGAGCTGACCAACCGGATCTCGGTCGCCCGCTCCGGCCGGGTCACCCCGATGATGTTCGAGCACGAGCTGATCGAGCGGTCTCGCGCGGGCCGCCGCCGGGTCGTCCTCCCCGAGGGCGTCGAGGAGCGGGTACTGCGCGCCGCCGATGTGCTGCTGCGCCGCGATGTGTGCGACCTCACACTGCTGGGCGAGGAGGACGCGGTCCGCAAGCGCGCCGCCGAACTGGGCATCCAGCTCGCGGACGCGCAGATCATCGACCCGCAGACCTCGCCGCTGCGCGAGCGCTTCGCCGAGCTGTACGCGCGACTGCGCGCCCACAAGGGCGTCTCGTACGAGCTGGCCTACGACGTGGTCGCCGACGTCTCGTACTTCGGCACGCTGATGGTGCAGGAGGGCCTGGCCGACGGCATGGTCTCCGGCGCCGTGCACTCCACCGCCGCCACCATCCGGCCCGCCTTCGAGATCATCAAGACCGCGCCGGACGCCCAGATCGTCTCCTCGGTCTTCTTCATGTGCCTGGCGGACCGGGTGCTGGTGTACGGCGACTGCGCGGTCAACCCGGACCCGGACGCCGAGCAGCTCGCGGACATCGCCATCCAGTCGGCGACGACGGCCGCCCAGTTCGGTGTGGAGCCGCGGATCGCGATGCTCTCGTACTCCACCGGCACCTCCGGCTCCGGCGCGGACGTCGACAAGGTGCGCAAGGCGACCGAGCTGATCCGCGAGCGCCGCCCGGACCTGCTGGTCGAGGGCCCGATCCAGTACGACGCCGCGGTGGACGCGGCCGTCGCGGCGACCAAGCTGCCGGACTCCGAGGTGGCGGGCAAGGCCACGGTCCTGATCTTCCCGGACCTGAACACCGGCAACAACACCTACAAGGCGGTGCAGCGCTCGGCGGGCGCGGTCGCGGTGGGACCAGTGCTGCAGGGGCTGCGCAAGCCGGTGAACGACCTCTCCCGCGGGGCGCTCGTCCAGGACATCGTCAACACCGTCTCGATCACGGCCATCCAGGCCCAGACGCCCGCCCAGCCCCAGGCACCCACCTCCGCACAGGCCCCCTCCCCCGTACAGAAAGCGCAGAACCCCGCGTGAACGGCTCCGTGAACGGCTCCCGAGTCCTCGTCCTCAACTCCGGCTCCTCGTCGGTCAAGTACCAGCTGCTCGACATGGCCGACGGCGGCCGGCTCGCCTCCGGCATCGTGGAGCGGATCGGGCACGGCCCCGTCGCCGACCACGCGGCCGCCCTCAAGCAGGTCGCCGAGGAGCTGGCCGAGCAGGGCCTGGGCCTGGACTCGCCCGAGTTGGCGGCGGTCGGCCACCGGGTGGTGCACGGCGGCACCCGGTTCACCGAGCCGACCCTGATCACCGACGAGGTGGTCGCGGAGATCGAGAAGCTGGTCCCGCTGGCCCCGCTGCACAACCCGGCGAACGTCACGGGGATCAAGGTCGCCCGCGCGCTGCGCCCGGACCTGCCGCAGGTCGCGGTCTTCGACACCGCGTTCCACGCCACGATGCCGGAGGAGGCGGCGCGCTACGCCCTCGACCGGGCGACCGCCGACCGGTACGGGGTGCGGCGCTACGGCTTCCACGGCACCTCGCACGCGTATGTCTCGCGGGCCACCGCCGCACTGCTGGGCCGGGACGTCTCCGAGGTCAACACGATCGTGCTGCACCTGGGCAATGGCGCCAGCGCCTCCGCGGTACGCGGTGGGGTGTGTGTGGACACCTCGATGGGGCTCACCCCGTTGGAGGGCCTGGTGATGGGTACTCGCTCGGGGGACCTGGACCCGGCTGCGATCTTCCACCTGGCCCGGGTCGGCGGAATGTCGATCGACGGGATCGACGCCCTGCTGAACAAGCGCAGCGGACTGCTGGGCCTGTGCGGGGACAACGACATGCGTGAGATCGGCCGCCGGATGGGCGAGGGCGACTCGGCGGCTCAGTTGGCCTTTGACGTCTACATCCATCGGCTGCGGAAGTATGTGGGCGCGTACACCGCGGTGCTGGGGCGGGTGGACGCCATCGCCTTCACCGCGGGCGTCGGGGAGAACTCGGCGGCGGTGCGGGAGGCGGCGATGCGCGGCCTGCCCGCGTTCGGCATCGAGGTGGACGCGGTGCGCAACGCGGTGCGCGGCACCTCGGCGCGGCTGATCTCCACGGAGACCAGCCGGGTCGCGGTGGCCGTGGTGCCCACCGACGAGGAGCTGGAGATTGCCAGCCAGGCGTTCGAGCTGGTCACTGCCTAGCCTCCGGCTGGTCACTGCCTGGTCACTGCCTGGTCTCGGGCGCTTCGGCGGCTCTTGCCCCGGCATTGCACCGATGTCCGTAGCATCCATAGCTTAAATATTCCGCTCCGAAACAAACCGATAGGATCCGCCCCATGCGCCGTTCCAAAATCGTCTGCACTCTGGGCCCCGCCGTCGACTCCTACGACCAGCTGAAGTCGCTGATCGAGGCCGGGATGAACGTGGCCCGATTCAACATGAGCCACGGGAGTCACACGGAGCACGAGGAGCGGTACCACCGCGTCCGCAAGGCCTCCGAGGAGACCGGGCACGCGGTCGGCGTGCTCGCCGACCTCCAGGGCCCCAAGATCCGGCTGGAGACCTTCGCCGACGGCCCGGTCGAGCTGGTGCGCGGTGACGAGTTCACCATCACCACCGAGGACGTGCCGGGCGACCGGACGATCTGCGGCACCACGTACAAGGGGCTGCCGGGCGACGTCTCCAAGGGCGACCAGGTCCTGATCAACGACGGCAATGTCGAACTGCGGGTCACCGCCGTCGACGGCCCGCGGGTCAAGACGATCGTCATCGAGGGCGGCGTGATCTCCGACCACAAGGGGATCAACCTGCCCGGCGCGGCGGTCAATGTGCCCGCGCTGTCCGAGAAGGACATCGTGGATCTGAAGTTCGCCCTGGCGATGGGGTGCGACATGGTCGCGCTGTCCTTCGTCCGGGACGCCGGCGACGTCCGCGATGTGCACCGCGTCATGGACGAGGTGGGACGCCGGGTACCGGTGATCGCCAAGGTCGAGAAGCCGCAGGCCGTCGCCAATATGGAGGACGTCGTCGCGGCCTTCGACGGCGTCATGGTGGCCCGCGGCGACCTGGCCGTCGAGTATCCGCTCGAGAAGGTCCCGATGGTGCAGAAGCGCCTGATCGAGCTGTGCCGCCGGAACGCCAAGCCGGTGATCGTCGCGACCCAGATGATGGAGTCGATGATCACCAACTCGCGGCCGACCCGCGCCGAGGCGTCCGACGTCGCCAACGCGATCCTGGACGGCGCCGACGCGGTCATGCTCTCCGCGGAGTCCTCCGTCGGCGCATACCCGCTGGAGACGGTCAAGACGATGTCCCGCATCGTCCAGGCCGCCGAGCAGGAGCTGCTCTCGCGCGGTCTGCAGCCGCTGGTCCCCGGCAAGAAGCCGCGCACGCAGGGCGGCTCGGTCGCCCGCGCGGCCTGCGAGATCGCCGACTTCCTCGGCGCCGAGTCGCTGGTGGCCTTCACCCAGTCCGGCGACACCGCCCGCCGGCTGTCCCGCTACCGCGCCCAGCAGCCGATCCTGGCCTTCACCACCGATGTGGCCACCCGCAACCAGCTGACGCTCAGCTGGGGCGTGGAGTCGTTCGTGGCGCCGTATGTGGAGCACACCGACGCGATGGTGGACCTCGTGGACGCCGAGCTGTCGAAGCTGGGCCGCTACAACGAGGGCGACACCATGATCATCACGGCCGGCTCGCCCCCCGGCGTCCCCGGCACCACCAACATGGTCCGGGTGCACCACCTGGGCGGCGAGACCAAGTAACGCGGCCCCTGAACGGGCGGCCCAGAACGGGCCCCGACGTGCCGATGGGCACCACCCCGACCTGGGGTGGTGCCCATCGGCGTCGGCCCTCCCTGAGGAGGGCCGTGCGGCTCCCGAACGGGTCTGTGTCCCGGGGTTATTCCCCGGTCTTGTAGAGGTGCATGCCGGGGATGGTCAGATCGCCGCCGAACTGTCCGGCCTGTTTGACCGTCACATCGGTGAAGAACACCTCAGGAAGGTTCAGCGGCGGCGGGGTCTTGGGGCTGAAGGTGATCGGGACGATCCCCAGGAGGTTGCCCGACAGCTCCTCGGTGTACATGGTGATCGGGCCGTTGCTGAAGGTGGAGGTGGAGCCCTTGCGCGCGGCCACGTGGGTGGTCGTCCCGCCGGCACCGACCGTCAGCTGGTGCAGGTCGTCGATTTCCACGCCGGAGGCGGTGAACTTGAGGACCTTCTTGACCTTCCCGCTGTACGTCTTGACCTCGACGATGCCCTTGTAGTCCAGCCCGTGCAGGGTCAGCAGGGTGCTCTTGAGCGTCCAGGGCTCTTCGGGCACCAGGCTGATGTTCGGCTCGGTCTCGGCGTTCTCGTACGCCTCGGCGTCGTACGTCGGGCAGGGGAACGGCTCCTTGCCGCTCTTGTCAGGGTCCTCGGCCTTGGGAGAGGACGAGGAGGTGGGGCCGGGCGACGGAGTCTCGTCGGCCTTGTCCTTGGCCTTGTCGACCGCGTCCTTCGCCGCCTTGTCGGCCGTGTCGACCGTGTCCTTGGCCTTGTCGGCCGTGTCCTTGGCAGGGTCGGTCGTCCTGCCCGACGAGCCGGTCGCGGAGGACGACGGGGTCGGCGTGGCGCTCGGCTCGGCCGTCTTGTCCTCGTCGTCACCGCCCCCGGTGAAGATGTCCTCGATCGCGTCCCCGAGGCCCAGCGGGTCCAGCGGGTTCTTGCTCTTGGACTCGGACGGGCTCGGCGAAGGGGACTTCTCCGGCGCCTTGGTGTCCGCCGTGTCGTCCGTCTCGCTGCCGGAGGAGCCGGAGTCGGCGGAGGACGTGGCGGAGGGGGTGGGCGTGGCGCCCTTGTCGCCGCCCTTGTCCTCGGAACCCTTGTCCTGGCTCTTCCCGTCGGAGCCCTTGTCCTTGGAGCCCTTGGACGTCTCGCCCGCCTCGTCGGTGCTCTTGTGGTCCTTGGCGTCGTCCTTGTCGGCCTCGTCGGACTGGGTGACGCACGGCCCTGGCTTGTAGCGGTCCTCGGCCCTGGAGGTCGCCTGGGCGAGCTGCGGGGTCAGCCCCATGCCCATCAGCACGGCCGTCGGCATGGCGGCCAGCGCTATCGCCTTGCCGGCGGGCACCTGAAGGCGGGTGAGCATCGACTTCTTGGGGGCCGCGTGCCGCGGCCCTGTTCTCGCCCGGCGTGGACCCGCGACGCTCGCACCCTCCGACTGCTCCTCTTCACCCCGCACGGTGCCTCCCATCCCTGGATTCCTGGTCCGGCGCGGCCCCCGCGACGGCCGGCTCCGGCTCGCCGCCGCCCGCACCGTCCACGCCGTCCGCACCGTCCACGCCGTCCACGCCGTCCGCGGGTACGGGCTCCACGTCCTTCGCCGGCTGCGCCGTGGGATTCTCACCAGGCGCCCAGGCGACGCTCATCCCGCCGCCGAACAGCGCGAGCAGGAAGCCCAACAAGAAGCCCCCCAGGTTGGACACGGGGAGCGAGACCAGGCCCAGCAGGATGGTGGCGACTCCCGCGAAGACCCGCACGATGGGCTGGAACCACATGGTCAGGCCCAGCACCACCAACAGGACGCCGATGATCAGCGATCCGGACCCCGTGGTGGTCGACATCCGGACGGTCAGCTGACCCAAGGTGACGTTGGCATACGGCAGGTACCCGATCGGCAGCCCGGCCAAGATGGTCAAGAGCCCTGCCCAGAACGGGCGCTGCCAGCGCCAGTG
Organism: Streptomyces sp. ME19-01-6; assembly: GCF_033793745.1. Taxonomy (NCBI): domain Bacteria; kingdom Bacillati; phylum Actinomycetota; class Actinomycetes; order Kitasatosporales; family Streptomycetaceae; genus Streptomyces; species Streptomyces sp. ME19-01-6. The sequence continues at coordinate 23,657 of NZ_JARAXF010000003.1, forward strand.
CTTGAAAGCCCTGCGCAGGTGGCTGATCGCGTCACTCGCCTCCGGCGACTCGGCACTCAATGAAAACAGCTCCCTGGGGCCGGCGATCTGGACGATCGCAAGTGTTCTGATGCGGTACTGATACGCGCGGTGCTGATGCCCCGAACGCCGCTGAGCGATGCCGGGTGAGGGGCAGCTGACATATACGGCCCCCCACCCCGCTCAACGCGTCAGAAGCACTCGTTCTTGCCCTTGCTGACCTTCATGGAAAGGCCCGAGAGCTTGAACGTGCCCGCGTTGGTCGACCAGGCGGTCTGCTCAACATCGGTCAAGGTCACCGAGTCGGCTTCCTGGGCGAAGGAACCGGGGTCCTTCTTGTTCGAGTCGTTCTTGGGACCCTTGGTGGTGTCGCCGGCCGCCACACCGATGTTGATGCCGCGGAACGTGGCGTCCGCGTCGAGCTGGTCGAGGTCGATGAAGAGGTTCTTCGCCACGACCTCCTTGTCGCCGTTGCCGGCCGTCAGCTTCAGCGTGACATCGCCGAACAGCGGGACCGGGACCACCACCGACTGGCACAGCCCCTTGAGCTTCGCGCTCTTGAACGCCGACACGGCGACGGGGATTTTCTTGCCCCCGTGCTGAGTGTCAAGGGTGCCGTACTGGACGAACCCCTTGCCCTGGAGCTTGACCACCTTCACCTTGAACTGCTGGCCGGACACGCTGAACGAGGCCGCGAGCGCACCCTGCGCGAGGGCTACACCGATCGCGGCCGTGGCAGCGACGCTCGGCACCATGACAACGGCAAAACGCTTCCATCTGGTCCCGCCACGAGCCTGGGACTCCATGACTTTCCTCCTTCTCGGACGTACATCTCCGGCTGGGGCCGAGGCCCGAGCCTGGGATGGGAGAAGTGCTACGTCCTCGGGAAGGAGAGCGCCCACGTCTCACAGGCGCGAACCGCACCCGAAACACCGGCGATCACCCCCGAGCGACAACCACTGGCCACGCCTTCGCGCAACCTCCTGGACAGGCCCTGCCGGTAGGCAGAGACCCCCCTGTCCACGGCCGACGCCACTGCCGCCGACCTACTCGATGGGGACCCATCGCGCCGACCACACCGACCGGATGCCGGGCTACGGGAAATGGGACCGAGCTTGGCCGATCGTGGTGCATTTACGGGCAGGTGCACAAGGGGTTCGTTACTAGCGAGTAACGGGCGGATAACCGTACTGCGGCAGGCTGGTAGAGACCGGGTACTCAGGGTCGCCGTCACATGCCCGAAAAGAGGGGGCGATTCACACCATGACCGGACAAAAATCTGACGTCTACTTACCGTCAGTTACAGCGACCGCGTTTACCAAGTTTTGGTAAAGCGCGGCCGCTTCTCTGTTTGAGGTGGCAGAGGTCAGAACAGCACGCGCGCCAACGCGCCGCGCGCCGAAACCACCCGGGGGTCGTCCGCGCCGATCACCTCGAAGAGCTCCAGCAGATGGAGCCGCGCCGCCTCCCGGTCCTCCCCGACCGTCCGCCGCACCGTGTCCACCAACCGCCCGAAGGCGTCCTCCACATGACCCCCCACCAGGTCCAGGTCCGCGGCCGCGATCTGCGCCGCCGGGTCCGCGGGGTTGTCGGCCGCCGTCTTGCGCACCTGCTGCGGGTCCGCCCCCTGCACCCGGCTCAGCAGCTCGGCCTGCGCCAGGCCCAGCTGCGCCTCGGTGTTGGCCGGGTCGTCGGCCAGTACGTTCTTGTACGCCTGCACCGCGCCGGCGAGATCGCCGGCGTCCAGCGCCTCGTGCGCCGCCGCGAGCGCGCTGTCGTACGGGGTCGCGGGCTGCTGCGCGGCCGCCTCGGCGCCCTCGGCGCCCGCGTCGTCCTGCACCGGGGCGCCCACGATGCCGAACTGCTGCTCCGCCGCCTGAACCAGTTGATCCAGCACCTGCCGGATCTGCGCCTCGGGCGCGGCACCCTGGAAGAGCGGCACCGGCTGGCCGGCGACCACCGCGAACACGGCGGGGATGCCCTGCACCCCGAACTGCTGGAAGAGCATCTGGTTGGCGTCGACGTCGATCTTCGCCAGGACGAAGCGGCCCGCGTACTCCCCCGCCAGCCGCTCGAGGATCGGACCGAGCTGCTTGCACGGCTCGCACCACTCGGCCCAGAAGTCGATGACGACCGGTACTTCGGTGGAGCGCTGCAGGACATCCTGCTGGAAACCCGCCTCGTCGACGTCGAAGACCAGACGGGTGGGGGCGGGCGCACCGCCCGTGCGGGCCGCGTCGGCCCGCGCCTTCTCCGCCTTCTGCTTCGCTTCTCCGGCCGCCTTCACCGCGGCGAGGTCGACCACTCCACTCATGGACATGTTCCGTGGCTGCATGGTCCTATCCTCCCCTCTTCCCGCGGTGAATGGAAAAGCGCATCCCCTTACGCTACGTGCCGTAGCGTAACTGGAAGGACCCCGGAGATCCAGGGGGCCCAGTGCGCCTGCGGGTAGGGTCACGGACATGAGCCCGCCAGCGCGGCGCACCGGCCGCCCCCGCAGTGCCGAGGCCGACCGCGCCATTCTCGGCGCGACGCGGGCCGCCCTGGTCGAGCTCGGCTGGTCCAAGCTGACGATGGGCGATGTCGCGGCCCGGGCGGGCGTGGCCAAGACCACCCTCTACCGCCGCTGGACGAACAAGAGCGAACTGGTGGTGGACGCGGTCGCGGCCCTCCTCGACGAGCAACTGGAACTGCCCGACCTGGGGTCGCTGCGCGCCGATGTGGAGGAGACGGTGCTCCGGTTCGCCGCCCTGCTGGCGCGCCCGGAGGCCAGGACCTCGCTGATGGCCGTGGTCGCCGAGGCCACCCGCGACGAGGCGCTACGGGAGCGGATCCGCACCGCGATCGTCGACCGGCAGAAGCGGCTGGTACTCCTCGGGCGCGAGCGCGCCCAGGCCCGCGGCGAGCTGCTCCGCGAGGCCGACCTCGCCGCGGCGGCCCGCAACGCGGACCTGATCTTCGATGTGATCGCGGGCGCGGTGATGCACCGGACGCTGGTGAGCGCCGACGCCGTCGACGCGCCCTGGGCGCGCGACTTCGCGGAGCTGCTGCTCTGCGGCTTGCCGGCGCCAGCCCCCGCTCAGAAACCGGCCGGCTCCGTGTAGGTGCCCCACTCCTCGCGCAGCGCGCCGCAGATCTCGCCGAGGGTCGCTTCCGCCCGGACCGCCTCCAGCATCGGCTCGATCATGTTCGAGCCGTCGCGGGCGGCGGCCAGCACCCCCTTCAGGGCGGCGGTCACCCGTGCGTCGTCGCGGGCTTCCTTGCGGGCGGCGAGCATCCGCACCTGCTCGCGCTCGACCTCATGGCCGACCCGCAGGATCTCCAGATCGCCGGTGACCGAACCCTCGTGGCAGTTGACGCCGACGACCTTCTTGTCGCCCTTCTCCAGCGCCCGCTGGTACTGGAAGGCCGACTCGGCGATCTCGCCGGTGAACCAGCCGTCCTCGATGCCGCGCAGAATGCCGGAGGTGATCAACCCGATGGGGTGCTGTCCGTCGGCCCCCTCACCTGTCGAACGCACCGCCCGGCGGCCGCGCTCCTTGATCTGCTCGAAGATCTTCTCGGCGTCGGCCTCGATGCGGTCGGTCAGCGCCTCGACGTACCAGGATCCGCCCAGCGGGTCGGCGACATTGAGGATGCCGGTCTCCTCCATCAGCACCTGCTGGGTGCGCAGGGCGATCTCGGCGGCCTGCTCGCTGGGCAGTGCGAGCGTCTCGTCCAGGGCGTTGGTGTGCAGCGAGTTGGTGCCGCCGAGCACCGCGGACAGCGCCTCCACGGCGGTGCGCACGACGTTGTTGTACGGCTGCTGCGCGGTCAGTGAGACCCCGGCGGTCTGGGTGTGGAAGCGCAGCCACTGCGCCTTCTCGGTCGTCGCCCCGTACACATCGCGCATCCAGCGGGCCCAGATCCGGCGGGCCGCGCGGAACTTGGCGATCTCCTCGAAGAAGTCGATGTGCGCGTCGAAGAAGAAGGACAGGCCGGGCGCGAAGGTGTCGATGTCGAGCCCGCGGGAGAGCCCCAGCTCGACGTATCCGAAGCCGTCGGCGAGGGTGTACGCGAGCTCCTGCGCGGCCGTGGCCCCGGCCTCGCGGATGTGATAGCCGGAGACCGACAGCGGCTTGTACGCGGGGATGCCGCGCGCACAGTGCTCCATCAGGTCGCCGATCAGACGCAGATGCGGCTCGGGCTGGAAGAGCCACTCCTTCTGCGCGATGTACTCCTTGAAGATGTCCGTCTGGAGCGTGCCGTTCAGTACGGCGGTGTCGACGCCCTGCCGCTCGGCTGCGACCAGGTACATGCAGAAGACGGGGACGGCGGGGCCGCTGATCGTCATCGAGGTGGTGACGTCGCCGAGCGGGATGTCCTTGAAGAGGATCTGCAAGTCGGCGGCGGAGTCGATGGCGACGCCGCAGTGGCCGACCTCGCCCAGCGAGCGCGGGTCGTCGGAGTCGCGGCCCATCAGCGTCGGCATGTCGAAGGCCACCGACAGGCCACCGCCGCCCGCCTTCAGGATCATCTTGTAGCGCTCGTTGGTCTGCTCGGCGTTCCCGAAGCCCGCGAACTGGCGGATGGTCCAGGCGCGGCCGCGGTAGCCGGTGGGATACAGACCGCGGGTGAAGGGGAACTCGCCGGGCCAGCCGATGCGCTCGAAGCCCGCGACGCTGTCGCCGGGGGCCGGTCCGTAGACCGGATCCACGGGGTCCCCGGACAACGTGGTGCGCGTCCAGTCCCTCGGGGGCGTCCCCCCGGAACCCCCGGTCGCCTCGCGCTCGCGCGCCGCGTCGTACCGGGCCTGCCAGCGCCGGCGGCCCTTCTCAATGCCTTCGCCGTCCATGGCTGCAAATTTACTAGGACGTCCAAGTATTTGTCGACGCGAAACGGGCCCAACCGGTCCGTTCGGGGGACGGTCGGGGCCCGGTCCAATGTGCTCAGGCCTTGACGGGCTCCGGCTCGGCGCCGCTGACCAGCGGCTCGATCTCGGCCACGACCTTGCGCTCGACGAAGAAGACCGCCGTGGGGACGGTGCCCGCGAGCAGCACCCAGGCCAGCTTGCCGAAGGGCCACTTCGCCTTGGAACCGAGGTCGAAGGCGAAGATCAGGTAGAGGACGTAGAGCCAGCCGTGTGCGATACCGACGACGCTGACGAAGCCGGACGCGCCGTCCACGTCCAGCAGGTACTTGGCGATCACACCGATCGTGAGCAGGATCAGCAGGACGCCCGTGACATAGGCCATGGTCCGGTAGCGCGTCAATACGCTTCGCTTCATGACGTCGAGCGTAACCGTCCGTTCCGGGGCGATCTTCGCCACCCCCCGCCGGTGTTACTGCTCGTCGAAGTCGCCCGCCGCGACCCGCAGGGGCCGCAGCATCTCGAAGATGCTCGAGCAGTCCTCGGCGTCGTACACCCCGAGGCCGAAGTCCATCGCCATCAGGTCGCGGGTGGCCTCCTGGACCACCTCGCGGCCCCGCTCGGTGATCGAGGCGAGCGTCCCGCGGCCGTCGTTCGGGTTCGGCCGCTTGGCCACCAGACCGGATTTGACCAGCCGGTCCACGGTGTTGGTCACCGAGGTCGGGTGGACCATCAGCCGCTCGCCGATCTTCGACATCGGCAGCTCACCGGCCTGGGAGAAGGTGAGCAGTACCAGCGCCTCGTAGCGGGCGAAGGTCAGTCCGTACGGCTTGACCACCGCATCGACCTGGCTCAGCAGAATCTGCTGAGCCCGCATGATGGAGGTGATCGCGGCCATCGACGGCACGGACCCCCACCGCCGCTTCCACAGTTCGTCTGCGCGGGCGATGGGATCGAAGGAGAGACTGAGCGGCTTGGACACGTTACCGACCCTACCGGCCGGTCATATCGTGGTCAGCCCAGTCTCACGTTTCGGCCCGCCGAGGCGAGCGCCCGCCGAGCCGACCGCCCGCGCCCCGCAGCGCCGTGCCCCTTCCCCCGCCTTCTCATCCCGCGTCGCCCGTAACCCGCGGCTGTGCCGCACCGCGCCGCACCAGCAGTACCACCAGCAGCGCGCACACCGTTCCGCACACCCCCGCCGCGGTCACCACCAGATGCACCGGCGCCAGCTCCGCGACCGCGCCCGCCACCGCCATGCCCAGGCCCTGCGAGGTCATCAGCCCCGCCGTCAGCACCGTCATCGCCCGCCCCCGCAACTCCTCCGGTACGGCCGCCATGAACCACTGGTCGAGGCCGAGGCTGTACGCCATGCCGCAGCCCGTCGCCACCTGGAGCGCCAGCGCCCAGCCGAACGAGGGCTCGAAGACGTAGCCCAGGGACGGCAGCATGCACACCACCGCCACCACCAGGGTCAGCCGCGCCCGGCCGGCCGGACCGAGCAGGGTGCCCACCAGGGTCTCGCTGATGATCGCCCCGATCGGCATCCCGCACATCAGCAGCCCGAGCCCGGTCGAGCCGAGGCCCAGACCGTCGGAGTACGGCGTCATCAACGCCTCCGACACCACCACGAACGTCGGCGGCACCCAGTTCAGCAGGAACAGCGCACGGATCCGCGGAACGGCGAACAGCTGCCGCATACCGCGCAGCGAATCGCCGAGCAGCGCGCCGCGCCGCCCGTCCGTACGGGCCGGACGGCGGCGGGTGCCCAGGCGCAGCACCAGCGCCGACCCCACGAACAACGCCGCCGTGATCGCGAGCACCGCGCGCGGCGAGACCGCGGCCAGCAGCAGCCCGCCCGCGGCGAACCCGGCGAGCTGCGCGCCCTGCGCGGTCAGCCGGATGACGGACCGGCCGAGCACGAACAGATCGCCCTGCCCCAGCATGTCGCCGAGGGTCGCGGACCGCGTCCCGCTGAACACCGGAGAGATGGCGGCGGGCACACAGCGCAGCACCAGCAGCAGCCCGACCGGCATGCCCGGCACCACCATCGCGGCCACGCACACGGCGCTGACCAGATCGCAGACGACGAGCACCCGGCGGGCGGGGTAGCGGTCCGCCACGGCGGACAGCAGGGTGCCGCCGATGACGTACGGGAGCAGGGCGAAGGCGAAGGCCAGGGCGGACAGCAGCGGCGAGCCGGTGACCCGGTAGACCAGGACGGACAGCGCGATGCCGCAGACGACCTCGCCGAGCATCGACAGCAGATGCGCGACGAACACGGCACGGAACTCGCGCACCGCGAAGACGGCCGAGTAGCCAACGCTTCCCGGGCGGGGTTCCGGGGGGACGGGGCCCTTAGCGCCCTCGGCCGCGGGCTCGGGTCGGGAGGCGTCTGCGGCAGGGCGCGTCGGGCTGGGGTCCGTCGTCCCGGACCCGGAAGGCGTTGGCATGGCGGCAGCGTGCCCGGGGCGGCCCCGGGGGCTCCAGTGTTTCGCCCCGAAGCGAATGTTCGCCGGGATGGCGGGGAGGCCGAGGAAAGTCGGGGAGGCTCGGGGAAGCCGGTCAGGCGAGGCCAGGGGAGGGGAATCCGGGCATGCCGCTGCACATGAGGTTCGGTCCGGACGACTTACTGCGCTGCCGGTTCGCCATTTCGCCGCTGGGCCAGACGCACGAGGCGGTGCGGACCCTGCTGCGCTCCGAGCGGCACGGCTATCACCTGCCGTGGCTGCGCCGGATCCGCTCGGCCGTGGCCGGGCTCGATCTCTCCCTGCTCGCGCCGTTCATGCCCATCCGCGGCTACACCCCGGACTTCCTGGGTCCGCCGCCGGAGGCGCCGTATCCCTCGTTCGAGGAGGAAATGGCGCGGCTGCGGGCCACCGAGCCGGACGCGGCCCACCGGGAGATGACCCGTTCCCTGGCCTGTACGCCGGGGGCCGCCGACTCCCCGGCCGGGCGCTCGCTGCTGGAGGACCCGGCGCGGGCGGTGCGGCGGCTCGCGGAGCAGACCGAGCGGGCGTGGCACGCGCTGGTCGCCCCGGACTGGCCCCGGGTGCGCGCCCTGCTGGAGGCCGATGTCGCCTATCGCGCCCGGCAGCTGGCCGACGGCGGTCTGGAGCGGCTCTTCGCCGATCTGCGTCCCGCGGTGGACTGGGCCGACGGGCGGCTCACGGTCCGCACCCGCGGCGGGGGCCCGGAGGCGCAGCAGCTCGACGGCCGGGGGCTGATGCTGATGCCGAACGTCTTCGTCTGGCCGGACGTGGTGAGCGGCTTCGCCCCGCCGTGGCAGCCGACGGTGATCTATCCGGCGCGTGGGGTGGGCGGGCTCTGGCAGGAGCCCGCCGAGGGCGCGGCGGACGCGCTCGTACGGCTCCTCGGCGCCAACCGGGCGGCCATTCTCAGCGCCCTGGAGGAGCCCGCCGCCACGACGGCGCTGGCCCAGCGGCTGGGCCTGGCGCCGTCGTCGGTCTCGGCGCATCTGGCGGTGCTGCGCTCGGCCGGCCTGCTGACGTCGCGCCGCGACGGCCACCGGGTGCTGTACGAGCGCACGCCGCTGGGGATGGCGCTGCTGGGCGGAGGCGGCTAGGCCGACAGATGCCGCTCGACCGTCTCGACCTTCGAGGTCAGCCCGTCCGTGACGGCCGGGCGGGTGTCCGCCTTGAGGACCACGGACACCCGTGGCGCCCGTGCCTCCACAGCCGCGACCGCCCGCTTGACGACGTCCATGACCTCGTCCCACTCGCCCTCGATGGACGTGAACATCGCGTCCGTCCGGTTCGGCAGGCCCGACTCGCGCACCACCCGCACCGCGTCCGCGACGTACTCCCCCACGTCCTCGCCGACGCCGAGCGGCGTCACGGAGAAGGCGACGATCATGCGTTGACCACGCCCTCCCGGCGCGCACGATCGGCGATCACGCTGGCCTCCGCCTCCCGCTTGAGCTTGCGCTCGGCGAAGAAGCCGCCGGTCGGCAGGATGGAGAGCGCGAAGTAGAGCGCGGCGGTCTTGCGGTCCCACTGGGCTCGCTTCCAGGCATCCAGCCAGAAGACCAGGTACAGGATGAAGAGGATGCCGTGCACCATGCCCATCACCGGGACCGCGTTGAAGTCGGTCGTGCGCTTGAGTACCGAGCAGACGAGCAGCAGGAGGAAGGAGACGGCCTCGGGCGCGGAGACCAGGCGGAGCCGCCGCAGTGCGGTGGCGGTCTTGAAGTCCACGGGAGCAGCACCTTTGAGTGAGCGGACACGGAGCGAGAGCTTGTGAAGTGATGCACAAGCTTCCTCGCATTGTCGCAGCCTCGTAACCGATCACCGCGCCGGGGTCCGGCTGTCCCTGTTCCGCGCCGTTCGGTCCCGATAACGTCGGATCCGTGGCTCAGTTTCGGCTCCAGGGGAGCAAAGTGCTCGCCGTCGACATGACCGGCGATTCCGTGAAGGCCAAGAACGGCTCGATGGTCGCGTACGAAGGGGAGATGACCTTCAAGAAGAAATCCGGCGGCGGGGAGGGGCTGCGCGGGATGGTGACCCGGCGGCTCACCGGCGAGCAGATGGAGGTCATGGAGGTCAAGGGACACGGCACGTGCTACTTCGCCGACCGGGCGAGCGAGATCAACCTGGTGTCGCTGCACGGCGAGACGCTCCATGTGGAGGCCAGCAATCTGCTGTGCACGGACGCCGCGCTGCGCACCGGCACCTCCTTCACCGGGCTGCGCGGCTCCTCGCAGGGCAACGGCCTGTTCACCACGACCGTCGAGGGCACCGGGCAGGCGGCCATCCTCTCCGACGGCACGGCGGTGGTGCTGCGCGTCACCCCGCAGCTGCCGCTGCAGGTCGACCCGGGCGCGTATATCGCCCATACGGGCAAGCTCAAGCAGCACTTCCAGTCCGGGGTGAACTTCCGCACGCTCATAGGGGAGAGTTCGGGCGAGGCGTTCCAGATCCGCTTCGAGGGCGAGGGACTGGTGTACGTACAGCCGAGCGAGCGCAACTCGATCGGCGGGTCCCTGTGAGCAGGGGGCACCTCCCAGCGGTAGCTGGGGGAGCACGCGCGGCCACCGGGCCGCAGACGGCGACGAAAGCCGCACCTCTGCGCCGCGCGGGCGGAGAAGCGAACGAATCGAGGGGAGTCTGATGCCCTTCAACGTCCTCAACTCACGCATGGTCGAGGCACAGGTCCAGCCCGGCCAGACGCTCTTCAGCCAGCGCGGCGCGATGCTGGCCTACCGGGGCGAGGTGCGGTTCACACCCAGCATCACCGGCGGACAGCGCGGGGTGATGGGCATGATCGGCCGCCGGGTCGCGGGCGAGGCGACCCCGCTCATGACCGTCGAGGGCAGCGGCACGGTGATGTTCGGCCACGGCGGTCACCACGTCGAGGTGATCCACCTGGCCGGCGACAAGCTCTACGTCGAGTCGGACCGGCTACTCGCCTTCGACGGGTCGCTGCGCCAGGGCACCATGTTCATGGGCTCGCAGGGCGGGGTGATGGGCATCGTGCGCGGCCAGGTCACCGGCCAGGGACTGTTCACCACCACCCTTGAGGGGCACGGCTCGGCGGCGGTCATGGCGCACGGCGGCGTGATCCAGCTGCCGATCGTCCCCGGCCGTCCGGTCCATGTCGACCCGCAGGCGTATGTCGCCCACCGCGGGGACGTCCGCAACAAGCTCTCGGCCGCGCTCGGCTGGCGCGAGATGGTCGGCCGCGGCTCGGGGGAGGCCTTCCAGCTCGAGCTCTCGGGCACCGGCACGGTGTATGTCCAGGCATCGGAGGAGAAGCTGTGAACGGCCCCGTCATCCACGACGCGTACACCCTCCCGGCCGACGACAACATCAATCCGTACGCCTTCAGCGTGGAGCTGAACGGCCAGTGGTTCCTGCAGAAGGGGAAGATGATCGCCTATTACGGGCGGATCGACTTCCAGGGCGTGGGCCTGGGCCGGCTGGAGCGCCTCATCGCGCACAGCTTCCACTCCCCGCTGCACGCCGCGGACTGGGTGGTGGCCGAGGGGCAGGGCAAGATGGTGCTCGCGGACCGGGCCTTCGACGTCAACTCCTACGACCTCGACGACGGCAATCTCACCATCCGGTCGGGCAATCTCCTCGCCTTCCAGCCCTCGCTCTCCCTCAAGCAGTCGATCGTCCCGGGCTTCCTCACCCTGATCGGCACCGGCAAGTTCGTCGCCGCCTCCAACGGCCCGGTGGTCTTCATGGAGCCGCCGATCCGTGTGGACCCGCAGGCCCTCGTCGGCTGGGCGGATTGCCCCACGCCCAATCACCACTACGATCACGAGTACTTGCGGGGCGTCCTCGGCGGGATCCGGGCGCACACCGGCCTTGGGGGCACTTCGGGTGAAGAGCATCAGTTCGAGTTCGTCGGCGCGGGGACCGTACTGCTCCAATCGACGGAAGAAGTCATGGGCGAGGTGCCCATAGGGATCACAGGGGGCACCGGTTCGTGAGCGTAAGCATGCGGAGTGTAACCTCGAACAGGTGACCTCATATCCATTGGTTCGAAATTCAACTTCTACAGGTAGAATATTTCCCATGGAGACCGAGAACGGCACGCGCTGGCTCAGCGACGAGGAACAGCGCGCCTGGCGCATCCACCTGGACGTCAGCAGGCTGCTGACCTATCAGCTCGAACGAGACCTGCAGCCGTTCGGCCTGACCATGAACGACTACGAAATCCTGGTCAACCTCTCGGAGTCGGAAGGCCGCCGGATGCGCATGAGCGACCTCGCCGCCGCCACCCTGCAGTCCAAGAGCCGCCTCTCCCACCAGATCACCCGGATGGAGAACGCCGGCCTCGTCCGCCGCGAGAACTGCGAGTCCGACCGGCGCGGGCTCTACGCGGTGCTCACCGAAGACGGCTGGGAGACCATGCGCAAGGTCGCACCGCACCACGTCGAGTCCGTGCGCAAGCACTTCATCGACCTGCTCAGCCCAGAAGCCCTCGACGCCGTCCACAACTCCCTGGCCCCGATCGCCGAACACCTGCGCGCCCAGCGCGGCCGCGTCTAGCCGCGCCAGGTCACGCGGGGGCCAGGGGACCGCGCGGAGCCGGGACTTCGCGCGGCAGCCGCACCTCGAACAGCGCGCCCCCGCCCGGCGCGGTCCGCACGCCCAGCCGTCCGCCGTGCCGCAACACCACGTCGCGCGCGATGGCGAGGCCGAGCCCGGCCCCGCCGTCGTCGCGGCTGCGCGCGTCGTCGAGCCGTACGAACCGCTCGAAGACGCGCTCCCGCTCCCCCTCGGGCACCCCGCTCCCGTCGTCGGCTACCTCCACGACCCCCCAGCCGCCTTCCTCCCGCACCGTCACCCGCACCTCCTCGCGGGCGTGCCGCTGCGCGTTGTCCACCAGGTTCCCCAGCACCCGCGCCAGCTGCCCGCGCGACCCGGCGACCTCCACCGGCCCCAGCTCGCACCGCACCGCCACCCGGTCCCCCACCCGCTCCGCCAACTCCTCCCGCACCAGTTCCGCGAGCGCCACCCGGGCCCCCGAGGGCCGCTCCCCGGCGTCCAGCCGTGCCAGCAGCAGCAGATCGCCCGCCAGCCGCTGCAGCCGCACCACGTCCTCCACGGCGCCGTCCACATCCAACAGCTCCGGATGTGCCGCGCCCACCTCCAGCTGTGTGCGCAGCGAGGCGATGGGGCTGCGCAGCTCATGGGACGCGTCGGCGACAAACGCCCGCTGCCGCTCCACGGACCCCTCCAACGCCGCGAGCGTCTCGTTCGTCGTACGCGCCAGCCGGGCCACCTCGTCCCGCGACCGGGGCACCGGCACCCGCCGGGACAGGTCCGTACTGGCCGTTATGGCCGCCATCTCCCGCCGGATCGCCTCCACCGGCCGCAGGGCGCGCCGGGTCACCAGCCAGGTCACCGCCGCCACCACCGCCGACAGCAGCGGCAGCCCGAGCAGCATGGCGTCGCGTACCGACCCGACCGTTTCGGTGGCGAGCGGGGCGCCCGCGTACACCGTGACGGACTCCTCCGCCGGGGTGACCACCCGCACCGCGGCCCACTGGTACTCCGCCTCGTCCCCGTCCACCCGGGCGGTGCCCTCGGTGAACCGGGGGTCCTTGGCCGACACGCTTCCGGGGTCGTCCTCCTCCTCCACCTCGACGTCCACCGGCACCACCGAACGGCTCCCCGTCCCCGTCACGGCCTCCAGCTCGTCGCTCACCGCCCGCACCCGCCCCTGACCGTCCACGATCTGCACGGGGTCCTCACCCAGCCCCAGCCCGCCGAACCCCGCGGCCGCGACCTTCGAGGCCACCGAGCGCGCCCGCACCTCGGATTGCAGCCTGGCCTGCTCCGACAGGTTCGTCCGCAGCACCTCCAGCACCGCGAACCCCGCCGCGATCAGGGCCACGGCCACCACCACCGTCGCCCCCACCGCGGCCCGCGCCCGCACCGAAGCCCTACGCACGGGACCCCACCAGCCGATACCCGGCCCCCCGCACCGTCTCGATGACCCCCGCGCCCAGCTTCCGCCGCAGGGCGCTCACATACACCTCGACGATGTTGGGGTCGCCCTCGTACGCGAAGTCCCACACATGCTCGAGGATCTCCGCCTTCGACACGATCTCCCCCGGCCGCACCACCAGCTGCTCCAGCACCGAGAACTCCTTGGCGGTCAACGGAGCCTCGTTCCCGTCCCGTTCCACTCGCCGGGCCCCCCGGTCCACCACCAGGTCCCCCACCCGCACCACCGGCGAGGCCCCCTGTCCCCGCCGCCGCAGCAGCGCCCGGACCCGCGCGAGCAGCACCACATACGAGAACGGCTTGGTCAGATAGTCGTCGGCGCCCGTGTCGAGCCCCTCGGCCTCGTCGTACTCCCCGTCCTTCGCCGTCAGCATCAGGATCGGCACCTCGCACCCCGCGGCCCGCAGCGCGCCGCACACGCGGTAGCCGTTCATCCCGGGCAGCATGATGTCGAGAACGACCAGGTCATACGCCCCCTCCTGGGCCCGGTGCAGCCCCTCCGGACCGTCGTGCACCACATCCACGGCGAAGCCCTCCGCCATGAGCCCCTTGGCCAGCGACACCGCGAGCCGGCGCTCGTCCTCCACGATCAGCAAACGCATGGGGAAAGCCTCCCAAAGACAACCTGAAGATCCCTTCAGGCGACTTCAGCCTGGCTTCAGCCGCGCCCCGGCACGGTGGTTCCCGTCAACCGATTGAGGAGGAACCCACATGAAGCGCACCACCGTCATCGCCGCCCTGGCCGCCACGGCCCTGGCCGCGGGCGCCGCCAGCGCTGTCGCCCGCCCGACGGCGCCGGAGGCCCCGGCGACCCAGGCGGCTTCGGCGGCCCAGAAGACCCCGGCGTCCGTTTCCCTCGCGCAGGCGGCCGAGGCCGCCCGGAAGGCCGCGCCGGGCACCGTGACCTCCATCGAGCGCGACGACGACCGTCCCGGCTGGGAGGTGGACGTCCTCGGCAAGGACAACAAGTGGCACGAGGTGAGGATCGGGGCGAACGGCAAGGTGCTCGGCCAGCGGGTCGACACGGACGACGACGCGGAGGACAAGGCCGAGACCGAGGCCGTCCGCGCCGTGCTGCGGACCGCCGAGGTGGGCGCGGTCGCGGCGGCCGACCGGGCCGGGGCCACGGCGACCTCCGTGGAGCTGGAAGACAAGGTCTGGGAGGTGGAACTCGCGCACAAGACCGTGAACGTCGACCCGCGCACGGGCGCGGTCACCCCGTCCCACGACGACGACAGCGCGGACGAGGACTAGCAGCGTGATGTACTGCACAGGTGACCGACTACGACGTACTCCGCGTCTTCTGCGGACCTGACGGCCACCACGGCAACACGCTCGGCGTGATCCGCCGGGGTTCGGCCGTCCCCGGGACGGCCGAACGCCAGGCCCTCGCGCGGAAGCTGGGCTTCAGCGAGACCGTGTTCGTCGATGACCCCGAGCGCGGGGTCATCGACATCTACACGCCGACGCTGCGCCTGCCGTTCGCCGGGCACCCGTGCGTGGGCGCGGCCTGGCTGCTCGACGTGCCAGAACTGGTCACGCCCGCGGGCCTGGTGGGCGCCCGGCTCGAAGGGGAGTTCAACTGGATCGAGGCGCGCCCCGAGTGGGCGCCGCCGCGCACACTCCACCGCTACGACTCAGCCGCCGAGGTGGACGCCCTCCCCATACCGCCGCCGGGCGAGTGGATCTACGCATGGGCGTGGGAGGACGAGGCGGCCGGCCGGATCAGGGCCCGCGCCTTCCCCGGGCGCGGGGACGGCATCGACGAGGACGAGGCGACGGGCGCGGCGGCGCTGCTGCTGACGGCCCAGCTCGGCCGCGCGCTGAACATCGCGCAGGGGCGCGGCTCGCAGATCCTGACGGCGCCAGGGCCGGACGGCCTGATCGACGTGGGAGGCCGCGTACGGCTGGAAGCCACGGAGAGGCTGTAGCCGCCGACGAGACGGGAGGGGGCGGGGGCGCAGGGGTGGCGCCCTGGACGCTTACGCATATGTGTGGCGCCAAGTTCCGGTCAGCCCCACGCTCCCGGGCACCGGCGCCGTAAATATGCGATCCAGGGTGACAGCCCCTTAAGGCCCCGCCCCCGCACCACCCACGCACCCCAGGCGCCCCACCCACGCAGCTCAGACTTACCCACGCACCCCAGGCGCCCCACCCACACCCACACCCACACCCACAACCGCAACCGCAACCGCAACCGCAGGCGGACCTCAGCCCGCGGAGGTCACCCCCGCCACCAGCTCGTCCGCCGCCGCGTACGGATCCAGCTCCCCCGCAGTTACCCGCTCGGCCAAGGCGCCCAGCCGCCGGTCGCCGTGCAGGTCCCCGATCCGGGCGCGGAGCGCCGTCACGGCGATGGTCTCGACCTCGCCCGCCGCCCGCCGCAGCCGCCGCTCCGCCAGCACCCCGCGCTCCTCCATCCACGCCCGGTGCTTCTCCAGGGCCTCGACCACCTCGTCGACGCCCTCGCCCCGCGCCGCCACCGTCTTCACGATCGGCGGCCGCCAGTCCCCCGGAGCGCGGGCCTCACCGAGGCCCAGCATGTGCCCCAGTTCGCGGGCCGTCGCGTCGGCGCCCTCCCGGTCGGCCTTGTTGACCACGTACACATCGCCGATCTCCAGGATCCCGGCCTTGGCCGCCTGGATCCCGTCGCCCATCCCGGGTGCGAGCATCACCACGCTCGTGTCGGCCTGCGCGGCGATCTCGACCTCCGACTGCCCGACGCCGACGGTCTCCACCAGCACCACCTCGCACCCGGCGGCGTCGAGCACCCGGATCGCCTGCGGGGCGGCCCAGGCCAGCCCGCCCAGGTGCCCGCGGGTGGCCATGGAGCGGATGTAGACGCCGGGGTCGGACGCGTGCTCCGACATCCGCACCCGGTCGCCGAGGAGCGCCCCGCCCGAGAAGGGCGACGAGGGGTCCACGGCGAGCACCCCCACCCGCTTCCCGGCCTTGCGGTACGCGGTGACCAGCGCGGAGGTCGACGTCGACTTGCCGACCCCCGGCGAACCGGTCACCCCGACCACATACGCGCCCCCCGCCAGCGAAGCGAGCGCGGCCATGACCTCGCGCAGCTGCGGTGAGTCGCCCTCGATCAACGAGATCAGCCGGGCCACCGCGCGCGGCCGCCCCTGCCGCGCCTGCTCCACCAGCGTGGGCACATCAGCCATCGCTGCCGCTCCCTTCCACTCACCACGACAAGAACCACCGGCGCGCAGCCCCACAGCCCCGCGCAGACCCGCAGGCCCGCACAGAACCGCAGGCCCGCACAGAACCGCGCAAAGGACTACGCGCGCGGCACCCGGACGATCAGCGCGTCCCCCTGCCCACCCCCACCGCACAGCGCCGCGGCACCCACGCCGCCGCCCCGCCGCCGCAGCTCCAGGGCCAAGGACAGCACGATGCGCGCGCCCGACATCCCGATCGGGTGGCCGAGAGCGATCGCGCCGCCATTCACATTCACCTTTTCGGAGGAAACCCCAAGATCCTTCATTGACTGGACCGCGACCGCCGCGAACGCCTCGTTGATCTCGATCAGATCAAGATCTGCGACCTCGAGCCCCTCCTTGCGGAGCGCGTGCGCGATCGCGTTGGACGGCTGCGACTGGAGGGAGTTGTCGGGTCCCGCCACATTCCCATGGGCGCCGATCTCCGCGATCCACTCCAGGCCCAGCTCCTCCGCCTTGGCCTTGCTCATCACGACCACGGCGGCCGCCCCGTCCGAGATCTGCGACGACGTCCCGGCCGTGATCGTCCCGTCCTTGGTGAAGGCGGGCCGCAGCTTGGCGAGCGACTCCACGGTGGTCTCCGGGCGGATGCCCTCGTCCTTGTCGAAGATGATCGGCTCGCCCTTGCGCTGCGGGATCTCCACCGGGGTGATCTCGGCGTCGAAGGCGCCGTTCTTCTGGGCCGCGGCGGCCCGCTGGTGGGAGAGCGCGGCGACCTCGTCCTGATCGGGCCGCAGGATGTTCAGCCGGGTGTTGTGCTTCTCGGTCGACTCGCCCATGGCGATGCCCTCGAACGAGTCGGTCAGCCCGTCGTACGCCATCGCGTCGAGCATCTCGACGGCGCCGTACTTGTAGCCCTCCCGGGACTTGGGCAGCAGGTGGGGGGCGTTGGTCATGGACTCCTGGCCGCCCGCGACCACGATGTCGAACTCACCGGCCCGGATCAGCTGGTCGGCCAGCGCGATGGCGTCGAGCCCGGACAGGCAGACCTTGTTGATGGTGAGCGCGGGCACCGCCATGGGGATGCCGGCCTTCACGGCGGCCTGCCGGGCGGGGATCTGCCCGGCGCCTGCCTGGAGCACCTGCCCCATGATCACGTACTCCACCTGCTCGCCGCCGATCCCGGCCCGCTCCAGCGCCGCCTTGATCGCGACCCCGCCGAGGTCCGCTCCGGAGAAGGCTCGCAGGCTGCCGAGCAGCCGTCCCATCGGCGTGCGTGCGCCCGCCACGATCACTGATGTCCGAGTCATGGTGCGTCCTCCAGAGGAGAAGGAAGTTAACGAGGGTTATCGTCAATGTACTGACGAGTACCCGCCGGGTCACCGGGCCATCAATGTGATCGCGCGCACGTTGCGTAACCACCCGTGTGAGCGGTGCACTGGGACCATGCTGACCAGAATCGACCACATCGGGATCGCCTGCTTCGACCTCGACAAGACCGTCGAGTTCTACCGTGCCACGTATGGCTTCGAGGTGTTCCACATCGAGACCAACGACGAGCAGGGGGTCCGCGAGGCCATGCTCAAGATCAACGAGACATCGGACGGCGGGGCGTCGTACCTACAGCTCCTGGAGCCCACCCGGGAGGACTCGGCCGTCGGAAAGTGGATGGCCAAGAACGGTGAGGGGGTGCACCACATCGCCTTCGGCACGGCGGACGTGGACACCGACTCCGAGGCCATCCGCGCCAAGGGCATCCGGGTGCTGTACGAGGAGCCCCGCCGGGGCTCCATGGACTCCCGGATCACCTTCCTGCACCCCAAGGACTGCCACGGTGTGCTCACCGAGCTCGTCACAGCGGCGGACCGCACCCCCAAGGACCACTCCGCGGACCACTCCACAGCACACTCGGGCGACCCCGAGAAGAGCTGATCACCGATCGACTACCCGACCCACTCGCCCCGCACAAGCGGGACCGAGGAAGTCCATCACTCAAGCGGACCACTGACCTTCCGCTTCCCCGGCCGGTAGAGTGCAACCTCGGCCGGGGTACGGGAACGGGATCAGAAAGGGATCGGGGCCCGGCCCAGGCTTAGCCGATGATCTGACACCATTTCTTCGGAAGGGCTAGCTCCGATCCGGCCGCCACGGCCGGACGCCAGGTCGGGACCGCGAGGTGCCACGTGGCACCCCCAGGTACGGAGCCGGCCGCCAACGCGACCAGGGGACGGATGGGACCGCGCAGTGCGGGGCTACGACCGCTACGAGCCTGACGACCACCTCTCGAAGTTCGAGGCCGAGATGGAGCGGCTGAAGACCGAGCGGGAGAAGGCCGTCCAGCACGCCGACGACCTCGGCTACCAAGTCGAGGTGCTGCGCGCCAAGCTGCACGAGGCGCGCCGCAATCTCGCGAGCCGCCCTGCCTACGACAGCGCCAACCTTGGCTACCAGGCCGAGCAGTTGCTGCGCAATGCCCAGGTCCAGGCGGACCAGCTGCGCGCCGACGCCGAGCGCGAGCTGCGCGAGACCCGGGCCCAGACCCAGCGGCTGCTGCAGGAGCAGGCCGAGCGGCAGGCCCGGCTCGAAGCCGAGCTGCACGCCGAGGCGGTGGCCCGCCGTCAGCGGCTGGACCAGGAGCTCGCCGAGCGCCGCGCCACCGTCGAGTCGCACGTCAACGAGAACGTCGCCTGGGCCGAGCAACTGCGTGCCCGTACCGAGGCGCAGGCCCGCCGGCTCATGGACGAGTCGCGGGCCGAGGCCGAGCAGGCGCTGGCCGCCGCCCGCGCCGAGGCGCAGCGGCTGGCCGACCAGACCCGCGACCGGCTCGGCTCGGAGGCGGAGTCGGCCCGCTCGGAAGCCGAAGCGATCCTGCGCCGCGCCCGCACCGAGGCCGAGCGGCTGGTGAACACGGCCGGCGCCCAGGCGCAGGAGGCCACCCACCACGCGGAACAGCTGCGCACCTCCACCGCCTCCGAGTCCGATCAGGCGCGCCGGCAGGCCACCGAGCTGACCCGGGCGGCCGAGCTGCGCATGCAGGAGGCCGAGACGGCGCTGCGCGAGGCGCGCCTCGAGGCCGAGAAGGTCCTCACGGAGGCCAAGGAGGCGGCGGAGAAGCGGCTGTCGGCCGCCGAGACGGACAACGAGCAGCGCACCCGCACCGCCAAGGCGGAGATCGCCCGGCTGGTCGGCGAGGCCACCAAGGAGGCCGAGGCGCTGCGCGCGGAGGCCGAGCAGGTACGGGACGACTCCCGTGCCGAGGCCGAGCGGCTGATCGCCGAGGCGGAGGAGACCGCCCGCGCCAAGACCGCAGAGGACTCGGCCGCCCAGCTGGCCAAGGCGGCCCGCAGCGCCGAGGAGGTGCTGACCAAGGCCTCGGAGAACGCGCAGGCCACCACGAAGGCGGCGGCCGACGAGGCGGAGCGGATCCGGGCCAAGGCGGAGGCCGAGGCGGACCGGCTGCGGGCCGAGGCGCACGACACCGCCGAGCAGCTGAAGGGCGCGGCGAAGGACGACACCAAGGAGTACCGCGCCAAGACCGTCGAGCTGCAGGAGGAGGCCCGCCGGCTGCGCGGCGAGGCCGAGCAGTTGCGCGCGGAGGCGGTGGCCGAGGGCGAGCGGATCCGCGCCGAGGCCCGCCGGGAGGCGGTCCAGCAGATCGAGGAGGCGGCCGGCACCGCCGAGGACCTGCTGGCCAAGGCGAAGTCCGGCGCCGAGGAGACCCGGGCGGCCGCCACCGCCGAGAGCGAGCGGGTACGGACCGAGGCGATCGAGCGGGCCGCGTCGCTGCGCCGCCAGGCCGACGAGGCCCTGGAGCGGGCCCGTGGCGAGGCCGAGGAGCTGGTGACCTCGGCCGATACCCAGGCCGAGCAGGTCAGGACGGAGGCGGCGGAGGCGGCCCGGCGGATCCGCGAGGAGGCCGAGGCGGCCGCCGCCGACCGCCGCGCGGAGGCCGAGGCCGAGCTGGTCCGGCTGCACGGGGAGGCCGAGCAGCGGCTCGCCTCGGCCGACCAGGCGCTGCGGGACGCCCGCGAGGAGTCCGAGCGGCTGCGCCGGGAGGCGGCCGAGGACACCGAGCGGCTGCGCACCGAGACCGCCGAGCGGCTGGCCGCGCTGCGCCAGCAGGCCGAGGCGGAGGCGGACCGGCTGCGCGACGAGGCCGTCGCGGACGCGTCGAACATGCGCGCCGAGGGCGAGGCGGTCGCGGTACGGCTGCGCGGCGAGGCCGCCGCGGAGGCCGAGCGGCTGCGCGCCGAGGCGCAGGACACGGCCGACCGGGTGCGGGCGGAGGCGAACGCCGCCGCCGAGCGCATCGGAGCGGAGGCCGCCGAGGCGCTGGCGGCCGCGCAGGAGGAGGCGGCCCGCCGCCGCCGCGAGGCCGAGGAGACACTGAGCGACGCCCGCGAGGAGGCCCAGCGGGAGCGGAGCCTGGCGCACGAGCAGAGCGAGGAGCTGCTGGCGGCCGCCCGCAACCGGGTCACCGAGGCGCAGGCGGAGGCGCAGCGGCTGGTCGAGGAGGCCGAGCGGCACGCGGCGGAGCTGGTGGCCGCGGCGGAGCAGCACGCGCAAGCGGTGCGGGACTCGGTCGCGGGGCTGCACGAGCAGGCCGAGGCGGAGATCACGGGGCTGCGTACGGCCGCCGAGCACGCCGCGGACCGCACCCGCCACGAGGCCCAGGCGGAGGCGGACCGGGTCCGCGCGGACGCGCACGCCGAGCGGGAGCGGGCGGCCGAGGACGCGGCGCGGCTGCGGCGCGAGGCCCACGAGGAGACGGAGGCCGCCAAGGCGCTCGCGGAGCGCACGGTCTCGGAGGCGATCGCGGAGGCGGAGCGGCTCTCCTCCCAGGCCCGCGAGGAGGCCAACCGGCGCCGTTCGGACGCCGCCGAGCAGGCGGACCGGCTGGTCACCGAGGCCACGAGCGAGGCAGAGCGGCTTCGGGCCGAGGCCCAGGATGTCCTGGACGATGCGCGCCGCAGCGCCAACAAGCTCCGCAACGAGGCGGCCGAGCAGGCCGATACGCTGGTCAGCGGCGCGACCGAGGAGGCCCAGCGGCTGGTCTCGGAGGCGGGCGCGCGGGCGCAGCAGCTGCGTACGGAGGCTTCCGACGCGCGGGCGACGGCCGAGCAGGACGCGGCGCGCACCCGGGCCCAGGCCCGCGGGGACGCCAACAACATCCGCTCGGAGGCGGCCGGACAGGCCGACCGGCTGGTCGGCGAGGCGACGAAGGAGGCCGAGCGGCTGCTGGCGGACGCCGGTGCGGAGGCCGAGCGGCTGCGCACCGAGGCGTCGGAGACCGTGGGTTCGGCGCAGCAGCACGCGGCGCGCACCCGGGCGGAAGCGGAGCGGGTGGCCACCGAGGCCGCCGCGGAGGCGGAGCGGGTCCGCGCCAAGGCGCAGGCCGAGGCCGAGCGGACGGTCGACAGGGCGCGCGAGGACGCCAACAAGCGGCGTTCGGATGCGGCGACCCAGGTCGACCGGCTGATCACCGAGTCCACGGCGGAGGCGGAGCGGCTGACGAAGGAGGCGCGGGAGGCCGCGCTGCGGACCGCGACCGCCGCCGAGGAGCAGGCCGACACGATGGTCGGCGCCGCCCGCAAGGAGGCCGACCGGCTCGTCGGCGAGGCGACCGCGCAGGCGAACAGCCTGGTGGAGAAGGCCCGTACGGACTCCGACACGATGCTCGGCGAGGCCCGGGGGGACGCGACTCGCATCCGCGAGCGGGCCGAGGAGCTGCGGACCCGGGCCGAGGCGGACGTCGAGGAGTTGCACGAGCGGGCCCGCCGGGAGTCGGCGGAGCAGATGAAGTCGACCGGCGAGCGCGTCGACAAGCTCGTCGCGGCCGCGACCGCGCAGCTGATGAAGGCCGAGGAGAAGGCCGCGACGCTGGTCTCCGACGCCAACAGCGAGGCCAGCCGGGTCCGTATCGCCGCCGTGAAGAAGGCCGAGTCGCTCCTGAAGGAGGCCGAGCAGAAGAAGGCCGAAGCGACGCGGGACGCCGAGCGCAGGCGCGCCGAGGCGGAGGCCGAGGCCAAGCGCATCGTCGACGACGGCAAGCGCGAGCTGGAACTGCTCAAGCGGCGCCAGGAGGACATCAACGCGGAGATCTCCCGTGTCCAGGACGTGCTGGCGGCGTTGGAGTCTTTTGAGGCCCCCGCATCGGGGGGCAGCTCGGGCGGGAACTCGGGAAGGAACGAGAACGGCGGGGTCAAGACGGCGGCTGGTGCGGGGACCCGGGCGAGCGGCAAGCGCTCGGACGGCTGAGGGTTTTTGGGGGCGAGTGCTGCTGAGTGATAGTGGTTCCGGGTGGGGGCGCTAGAGACACACCCCATGTCGTGTCCGTATCATCCCGACGAGTGACAAGCCGTCTGCCCGCCTGCCACTCAAAAGGCTGGACATTCTCCAGATCAAACGGACGTTGACTCGATGACACGCCGTTTGGCCCCCTAGGATTCCCTCTATCACCTCACCGGTCTCTTTCGACAGGAACCCCATGAGCGACACTTCCTCCCCCTTCGGCTTCGAGCTCGTGCGGCGTGGATACGACCGCGGTCAGGTGGACGACCGCATTACCAAGCTCGTCGCCGACCGTGACAGTGCACTGGCCCGTATCACCTCTCTGGAAAAGCGCATCGAGGAGCTGCACCTCGAGACGCAGAACGCTCAGGCCCAGATCAACGACGCGGAGCCGTCCTACGCGGGGCTCGGCGCCCGCGTCGAGAAGATCCTCCGTCTCGCCGAGGAGGAGGCCAAGGACCTGCGCGAGGAGGCCCGCCGGGCCGCCGAACAGCACCGGGAGCTCGCCGAGTCGGCGGCCCAGCAGGTGCGTAACGACGCCGAGTCGTTCGCCGCCGACCGCAAGGCGAAGGCGGAGGACGAGGGCGCGCGTATCGTCGAGAAGGCCAAGGGTGACGCGGCGACGCTGCGCCAGGATGCCCAGAAGGACGCGCAGCAGAAGCGCGAGGAGGCCGACTCCCTCTTCGAGGAGACCCGCGCCAAGGCCGCCCAGGCCGCCGCGGACTTCGAGACGAACCTCGCCAAGCGCCGCGAGCAGTCCGAGCGCGACCTGGCCTCCCGTCAGGCCAAGGCCGAGAAGCGGCTGGCGGAGATCGAGCACCGGGCGGAGCAGCTGCGCCTGGAGGCCGAGAAGCTGCGTACGGACGCCGAGCGCCGCGCCCGCCAGACGGTGGAGACCGCGCAGCGTCAGGCCGAGGACATCGTGGCCGACGCCAACGCCAAGGCCGACCGCATCCGCAGCGAATCCGAGCGCGAGCTGGCGGCGCTCACCAACCGCCGCGACAGCATCAACGCCCAGCTGAC
Source organism: Streptomyces sp. ME19-01-6 (assembly GCF_033793745.1). Lineage (NCBI taxonomy): Bacteria > Bacillati > Actinomycetota > Actinomycetes > Kitasatosporales > Streptomycetaceae > Streptomyces > Streptomyces sp. ME19-01-6. The sequence continues at coordinate 47,485 of NZ_JARAXF010000003.1, forward strand.
CAACGTCCGCGAGATGCTGGCCACGCTGACCGGTGCCGCGGTGGCCGCGGCCGGCTCCCCCACCGAGGACGAGCCGATCTCGCGCGGTGTCCCGGCCCAGCAGAGCCGCTGACGTCGAAAGCTCTGACGCCGAAAGCTCTCACACCGACGGCTCTGACCTGCAGGGCCGCTGACGCCGGATCACGCCCTCGGGAATCCGGTCCGTCGCAAGGCCCCCAACCGTCGGTGCGGTCCGTCCGCTGAGCGCATCTCGTGCCCCGCGCCCGCCTTGTGCGGCGCGGGGCACGCGCACGACGGCGCATCGGGAGCCCCGGTACGGGTGCCCGGCGTCTTGCGCGTGCACGACGTCTTACGGGCACACGGCCGTGGTGCGTAACCTCCCCCTGTGACCGACCGCAGCCTGATGGCCCTGGGGTTCGCCGATGTGCCCGCGCTACGGCCGCTGACCTATCCCGGCCGACCCGTCACCGCGCCCGCGCTCCTCGCGGGTTCCGAGCTGTGGGAGTTGACGCCCTCGCCGGGCGCGCTGGGCGGCTGGCCGGTGCTCGGGTCGCCCCTCGGCCCACCGCGCGAACCGCTCGACGCCGTGCTGGCCCGGCTCGGCCAGGCGCCGCTGGAGCAGCGCCACCCGGTCATCGCCGTCGGCTCCAACGCCTCCCCCGCGCAGCTGCACCACAAGCTGACCGCGCTCGGACACCCGGCCGCCGTGCCGATGGTGCCGGCGCGGGTGCGCGGCATAGGAGTCGGCTGCTCGGCGCACATCGGGCGGTACGGGTACGTCGCCGCCGCGCCGTACGCGGACCCGGCGGCCGAGACCTCGCTGGTGGTCAGCTGGCTCGACGACGACCAACTGGCGTCGGTGGACGCCACCGAGTTCCCCAACTACCGGCGGATCCTGCTGCCGGGCGCGAGCTTCCCCATGGTGCTGCCGTCCGGGGAGCGGCTGGGCGGCGCGTATCTCTACGTCGGCGGGCGGGGGGTGCTCGCGGGCCCCGACGGCGCCTTGGACCGCCCCTCCGGCAGGCCGCGGCCGGGCGGCGGTGACCAGAGCGCGCTGCTGACCGGGTTGCTGGCGTCCTCAGTGCGGCTGCGGGACCTGTTGGGGCCCGACCCACGGGCCTGGATCCAGCGCGCGGCGGCGGACCGCGCGCTGCGGGAGACGGCCGCCTCGATCTTCGCGGAGGAGGGCTGGGTGCTGCACGGTTACGATCCGCTCTCGACTCTCGCTTAACGGGAACCGCAATCTCACGGTTATCCTCCTTACCCGCACGGGGCAAGCGCTCCGGACGCATCGCACGAGGGGCGGAGCATGATCGAGGCAGTCGGCCTGACGAAGCGCTACGGCGCCAAGACGGCCGTGTACAACCTGTCGTTCCAGGTGCGGCCAGGCGCTGTCACCGGCTTCCTGGGACCCAACGGATCCGGCAAATCGACGACGATGCGCATGATCCTGGGGCTCGACGAGCCCACCGCGGGCCATGTCACGGTGGGCGGCTACCCCTTCCGCCGGCTGCCCAACGCCCCGCGTCAGGTGGGTGCCCTCCTCGACGCGAAGGCCGTGCACGGCGGCCGCAGCGCCCGCCAGCACCTGCTGTGCCTGGCCCAGCTGTCCGGCATTCCGGCCCGCAGGGTCGACGAGGTGCTGGGCGTGGTCGGGCTGCAGAGCGTCGCGAGGAAGCGCTCCAAGGGGTTCTCGCTGGGCATGGGGCAGCGCCTGGGCATCGCGGCCGCGCTGCTGGGCGACCCGCAGGTGCTGCTCTTCGACGAGCCGGTCAACGGCCTGGACCCGGAGGGCATCCTGTGGGTCCGCAACCTCATGAAGCAGCTGGCGTCCGAGGGCCGCACGGTCTTCGTCTCCAGCCACCTGATGAGCGAGATGGCGCTGACCGCCGACCGCCTGATCGTGATCGGGCGCGGGCAGCTGCTCGCCGACATGAGCGTCAAGGACTTCATCTCCTACAACTCCGCGGACTTCGCGCGGGTCCGCACGCCCGACGGGGAGCCGGACCAGCGCGAGAAGCTGACGGCCGCGCTGAGCGAGGCGGGCGGGCAGGTGCTGCCGGAGCAGGACGGCGCGCTGCGGGTGACCGGGCTGCCGCTGCCGCGGATCAGCGACCTGGCCCACGGGGCGGACGTCCGCCTGTGGGAGCTCTCCCCGCACCAGGCGTCGCTGGAGGAGGCGTACATGCGGATGACGCAGGGCGCCGTGGACTACCGCTCGACCGCCGACCAGCGGGCGGGGCTGCAGGAGGCCGTACCGGGCATGGCCCCGCAGGGCGGGCCGTACGGCTATGCCCCGCCGGCCGCGGGCGGCGCGCCCGGCGGCTACCCGCCCGCGGGCGCCATGCCGGGCTACAACCCGCCGCCCGCGCCCCAGGGTCAGCCCGCGCCGGGTCAGGCGGCCCCGGGTCAGGCCTTCTGGCAGCCGCAGCAGCCCCTCGTCGGGCAGGGCACGCCGCAGCAGCCCGCCGCCCCGGCGCAGCCGCCGGCCGCTCCCCCCGCTCCGGCCGCCGCGCCGGCCCCCGCCGACATGAACAAGCGCGACAGCGAGGACGCCCGATGACGACCCCTTACCAGCAGCAGTCCCAGGCTGCCCAGCCGTCCGCCCCGCCGCAGCCGCCCCAGCACGCACCTCAGCAGCCGCCCCAGCAGCCGGGCGTGCCGGGTGCGCCGGGCATGCAGGCCGCGCCGCAGCAGGCGCCGCAGCACGCACCCCACCAGCAGGCCCAGCAGCCGGGCATGCAGGGCGCACCGCAGCAGGCCTACGCCTCCGCCCCCGCCGGGTACACCTCGCCGATCCCGATCCGGCGTACGCACCTGGGTCACGCGATCACCTCCGAGTGGACCAAGATCAAGACGGTGCGCTCGACGATCTGGACGCTGAGCGTCATGGGCGCGCTGGTCGTCGGTATCGGGCTGCTCGTGGCCTCGGGCACCAAGGACAGCGACTACTCCACCACCCCCACCACCATCCCCGGTCTGTTCGGTACGCTCCTCGGCCAGCTGTGCATCGTCACGCTCGGTGTGCTCGTCGTCTCGTCCGAGTACGGCACCGGGATGATCCGCACGACCTTCACCGCCTCGCCGCAGCGCTCGCGCGTGCTGACCGCGAAGGCCATCGTCTTCTTCCTGGTGTCCTTCGTGACCACGACCGCCGCGCTCGCGCTGGTGGCCTTCGCGAGCTCGGGGATGCACAGCGGGCCGGACGTCATGGAGCCGACCGGCAAGCAGCTCCTCGGGGCGACCCTGGGGGCCGGGCTGTATGTCTCGCTGCTCGGGCTGCTCTCGCTCGCGGTGGGCAGCATGCTGCGGCACTCCGCCGGGGCGATCACCGCGATGCTCGGTGTGGTGCTGCTGCCCGCGATCCTCCCCGCCTTCCTGATGATGTCGAGCAGCATGCACACTCTGGGCGAGAAGATGCAGAAGTACTCCTCGCCCAACTCGCTGGCCGCGCTCTTCCAGATCGACGACGAGCTCGGGACCGGCTGGTCGCAGCTGGGGCTGCTGGCCGGGGTCACGGCCGCTGCGCTCATCGGGGCGTACGCGCTGCTGGAGAAGCGCGACGTGTGACAGACGCGTGCGCCAGGCCGCTGCCCGGCCGGATCCGCTGATACCTCGGCTAATACTTCGGTGCGTTACGGGACCGCTGGAGCTTCGCGCTCCGGCGGTCTCTCGCGTTCCAGCAGGACTTGTGCCAGTGGCGGCGGTCGTCCACGCCGCTGTGCTGCTGCCAGGCCACGACATGCGGCACACCGGGCGGGATCTCCTGGTCGCAGCCGGGGCAGCGGTAGTGCTTGGCGGCGGCGCCACCGCCGACCTGGCGCACCACCCACTCCTCGCCCCGCCAGCTCTGCGTCGACTCCAGCCCATAGCGGTCCGCGCGGTCTTCGTCTGGGCTGCCGATCGGTTTCTCGCCGCCTCGCGGGCGGTTTCGGCGTGGAGACACGGGGCACCTCGAAGGACGCTGGGAGCTACTGACTGTGACCAGCGTACGCGTTACCGTCACGGTCCCGAAAAGCCGTGTCCACAGCCGTCCTCCGATCATCATGAAAACTTCTTGCCAAGCCGTGCCCTTGGCACGTGTCAAGCGTTAATGCCTATACGGGGGGGTGCCCGTGGTGGCGGCGATGGCCGCAAGAGGAGGCAGATGGCAATGCGCGTGGGGGCTTTCATCCTCGCCGCTCAATTCCCGGGTCAGGGCCAGGGGGAGGCGCTGAACCGGGCGGTACGGTCCGCACAACTCTCCGAAGCGGCGGGGCTGGACGCGGTGTGGCTCGCCGAGCACCACTTCGTTCCGTACGGCGTCTGTCCGTCCGCGGTGACGCTCGCCGCGCTGCTGCTCGGGCGTACCAGCACGATAGGCGTCGGCACGGCCGTGAGCGTGCTGCCGACCGCGCATCCCGTCGCGCTGGGTGAGCAGGCCGCGCTGCTCCACCTCGTCTCCGGGGGGCGCTTCACGCTGGGCGTCGGCCGGGGCGGGCCCTGGGTGGACCTGGAGGTGTTCGGCACCGGTCTGCGGGCGTACGAGCGGGACTTCCCCGAGTCGCTGGACCTGCTGCTGCGCTGGCTGTGCGAGCCACGGGTGGGCGCGGCCGGGGACCGGTTCGTCTTCCGCGAGGTGCCGGTCGTGCCCCGGCCCGACGAGGCGCTGGGCGGTGAAGCGGCGATCGGCGGGAGGCCGGGCGGGCGGGCGGCGTCCGGTCCCCCGGTGATCGTGGCCTGTACCTCACCGGGCACCGTGCGGCTGGCCGCCGAGCGCGGACTGCCCATGATGCTGGGGATGCACTGCGGGGACGACGAGAAAGCCGAGGCGGTCGGCTTGTGGCGGAAAACCGCGCTGGCCGCGGGCCGCTCCCCGGAGGACGTCGCGGCGGTGTCGGAAGAGCATGTCTCGGCGGGGGTGGTGCAGATCGCGGACGCGCGCCCTGAAGCCGCGGAGACCCTCCTCAAGGCCATGCCGGGCTGGCTGCGCCAGGGGCTTGACGCCCATGTGACGGTGGACGGACGACCGCGCCGGATGCGCGATCCGCTCGCCTATGCCGAGCTGCTGTGCGGGCTGCACCCGGTCGGGCCGCCCCGGCTGTGCGCGGACCGGCTGGCGGCGACGGCGGAGCGCACCGGCATCCGCCGCTTCGCGCTGCTGGTCGAGGGCTCCGGAGATCTGGCGGCCACGGAGGAGAATGTGCGTCGGCTGGGCGCCGAGGTGCTGCCGCTCCTGCGCTGAAGACCTCCTGTGCCGGAGTCCTGCGCGCTCTAGTGCCGCGTCAGTCAAGGTTTGCCCGGTAGCGAGGCGTCCTGGTGCGGTCAGCTGCAAGGCGCCGGATGGGCCTCCGGGGGCACCGCCCGGCCGAAGGCTGGGGGCGGGCCTACTCGGCCGATTGGGCAACGCAGCAGATGGCCGTGCCAGGGCGGCGAGCGGGGCAAACCTTGGCTGATGCGGCGCTGGGCACCTCCCCCTCGTGGAGCGGCAGCGGAAGCCGGGTCAGCAGTCGCGCAGCTCGGGTGACTGGTTCAGCAGCTGCCCGCGCGCCGAGGTGAAGCGGGCCAGTCTCTCGTCGGCCGACGCGTCCAACGGGAACACCGCCACTCGGTGGCAGTTCTGGAAGGCCAACCGCACCCCGAAGTGGCGCTGCAGCGCGCCGCGTATCGCGTCGCTCGCGAGTGCCCGCAGCAGTTGACCGCGGGCCTGCTCGTCCGGCGGCGGTGTCTGGTTGTCGGCGAATTCCCCGCCGTCGACCTTCAACTGGGCCACCAGAGAGCTGATCATCTCCCATGCGTAAGGTAGGGAGTTCCGGACGCAGTCGACGAAGTCGGCTTCGTCGACCTCGCCTCGCTCGGCCTGTGCAAGGAGGGCCGGTGAGACGTCGAGCGACATGGATTCTCCTCTCGCGACCCCCGTGACGGGGGTCTCAGGGACGGATGGGCGGACGGCGACGGAGCGTACCCGCATGACGACCGCCCGCTTCAACGGTAATTCGGCCACTGTGGCCGCACCAGGAGAATGCGTGCACAACCAGCCACCCCTGAAGGGGCTCGTCATCAGACGAATCGCGTAGGCCACCCGCCGTCGAGTAGCGTTGCCGACCATGCGTCTCGTCATCGCCCGCTGCTCCGTGGACTACGCCGGCCGGCTCACCGCCCACCTCCCCTCGGCACCCCGTCTGATCCTCGTCAAGGCCGACGGCAGTGTCTCCATCCACGCGGATGACAGGGCCTACAAACCCCTCAACTGGATGTCTCCGCCGTGCACCCTCAAAGAAGGCGACGGCGATGTGTGGACGGTGGTGAACAAAGCAGGCGAGAAGCTCATCATCACCATGGAGGAAGTGCTGCACGACTCCTCGCATGAACTCGGGGTGGACCCCGGTCTGATCAAGGACGGCGTGGAAGCCCATCTGCAGGAGTTGCTGGCCGACCGCATCGAGACACTTGGCGATGGCTGGACGCTTATTCGGCGTGAATACCCCACTGCCATTGGCCCCGTGGACATTCTCTGCCGGGACGCCGACGGCGGCACCGTCGCGGTGGAGATCAAGCGGCGCGGGGAGATCGACGGTGTGGAGCAGCTCACCCGCTATCTCGAACTGCTCAACCGCGATCCGCATCTGGCCCCGGTGAAGGGGATCTTCGCGGCACAGGAGATCAAGCCCCAGGCGCGGGTGCTCGCCACGGACCGCGGCATCGGCTGCGCCGTCCTGGACTACGACGCGCTGCGCGGCATCGAGGACGACAAGCTGCGACTGTTCTGAGACCTGCCCTTTTGAGCCCGAGACAGCGCACGGCGCTGTCTCGGGCCTCCGTGTCTTTACGTAGGCACACTCACCGACGAGGCCGACGAGGCCGGGTCGGTCGACGCGGAGCCGCTCGCCGTGGTCGCCGGACCGCTGGCCGTGGTCGTGGTGCCGCCTCCGGGGCTCGTGGTGGAGGTGCTGGGCGGGGTGGTCGGCGGCGTGGTGGGCGGCTTGGTGGTGGGGGTGGTCGGCGGCGTCGTCGTCGGGCGGTGGGTCGGGGTGTGCGAGGTGGACCCGGACGACGGCGGGGTCGTCGGCTTGGCCGTCGGCGACGCCTCGCCGCTGGACGACGGGGCGGTCGGGCTCTCGGAGGCGCTGGGCGAGCCGCTGCCGAGCGTGGACGGGGACGTGGGCGCCCCGGAGACGCCGCTGGGGCCCGGCTGCTGGCTCTCGCCCGCGCCGCTCGTGGGCTCGTCGGCGGTCAGCCCCTTGTCGTCGGCCTCACGGGAGGACGACTGGCCGGGCTTGACGGTGTCGGCGGAGCCCTTGCCCCCGTCGCCCGAGGTGACGCCGAGCGTCACCACCGTGCCGAGGGCGGCCACGAGCAGGGCGCCCGCGCCCGCCGCGACCAGGTTGCGCCGGGCGCCGGTGAGCGCCGCGAAGCGGCGGCCGAGCGGGGTCCTGCCGCCGCCATGACCGCCGCCCCGGCCGCCGGCACCGCGCGCACCGGCCTTGCCGCTCGCGCCGCCGGTGCCGCCGCCCGGCCCGCCGCCGGTGCCGAGCGCGGCAAGCACGTCGGTGCGGCTGAGGCGCTCGGTCGTCTCGACCCGCCGCGTGACGACCGTGATCTCGGTGTCGGCCGGGTCCCGCTGCCGTGCGGACACCCCGCCGGGCGGGGAGGCCGACTCGTCGTGGCGCGCTTCCGTGACCTCCTCGCCCGCCGTCGTACGGCCGCCGGGCGCGGCGAAGACGCCGGGGGCCACCGGGCCGCCGGAGCGGTCGGTGACCAGGGCCAGGGCGCGTCGGCCCGCGACCGTGCCGCGCTTGTCGGCCAGCACGCCGCGCAGCCCGATGGACGCCTCCAGCTCGGCCCGCGCCCGGTCCAGATGGCCCGTGCACAGCGCGAGGACGCCCAGCTCGTGGTGGAAGTACGCCTCCTCCGCGACCTGTCCGGCCAGCCGTGCGGCCTCCTGGCCGTGGCGCAGGGCGCGCTCCCAGGCACCCCAGTGGAGCGCGGCGGCGAAGGCGGGGGTGGCGCTGCGGGCCAGCAGTACGGCGCTCTCGGCGCGGCCCGCCTCGCGGACGGCGACCAGCGCGGCCATCGCGGTGAGGATCGCGTCGGCCTCGATGGCGACCCGCTCCGGGGCGACCGAGGGGTGGCCGGCCCACCAGGCGTAGTGCCGGGCGACGGCGCCCGCCCGCTCGGCCGTCCCGTCCGCGTAGCCGCTGGCGGCGAGTTGGTCGGCCACGCCGACCGCCAGCCGGTAGTGCGATCCCGCGGGCGTGACCAGACCGCCGGCGATCAGCTCGCCGAGCGCCGCATCGGCATGGGTGTCCCCGGCCAGCGCGGGCAGATGCGTCTGGTGCGGGCATTCGCCGCCGAGCGCGACCGCGAACCGCAGGGTGTCGCGGGCCGCCTTGCTCAGCCGGGAGGCGATCAGCGCGACCGGGGCCGCGCCCTCGGCGAGCGTCGGCAACGGGATGCTGTCCCGCACGCCGGCCTCTGCGGAGGCGTCGCCCGCCGCGACCAGGTCGTCGGCCAGGTCCGCGCCGGGGGCGGAGTCCTGGGCGGAGCCGAACCCCCCGATGGAGCCTGAAGCTTCGGCAGAACCGGAAGCCTCAGCGGAGCCTGCAGCCCCGGCAGAGCCCGAAGCCTCAGCCGGGCCCGAAGCCTCAGCGGGCCGGCGCTCGCCCCGCAGCGCGTCGCGCTGCCGCAGCAGCGCTCCCGCCTGGATGAACCGCAGCGGCAGCCCCTCGGACTCGAACCACAGGTCCGCGGCCCAGCTCCGCTCGTCCTCCGCCAAAGGACGCCGTACGGCCCGTTCGAGCAGTTCCAGGGACCCGGTGCGGCTCAGCCCGGAGAGGAAGACCTCTTCGAGGTGCGACTCGGTGGACGGGGCCGCGACGGCGGGGGTGGCCGAGATCAGGAAGGCGCACTCGGGCGTCGCGTCCAGGAACTCGTCCAGCGCGGTGCCGCCGAACTCGATGTCGTCCAGCACGACGACCGCGCCGATCTCCGCGACCGCCGCCAGCAACTCCGCGCGGCCGGGGCGGTACAGGGGGGCGCGGTAGACGGCGGCGTACAGCTCGTGCAGCAGGTCGGTGGCGGTGCGGCGGTAGCCGGAGAGGCGTACGACCCCGTCGGGCGCCAGGTCCTCGCAGTCCGCGGCGACGGCGTCGAGCAGCGTGCTGCGGCCCGCGCCGGACGGCCCGGTGACCCGCACCGACCGGCCGCGGGCGAGCAGCCGGGCCAGCCGCTCACGCTCGTCCTCGCGCTCCAGTATCGGCACCTCGAAGGCCACCGCGCCCGCGGGCAGCGGCGGCGCGGCGGCCCGGCGCAGCTCGGCGCGCTCGTGGGGGCCGCGGCGCTCGGGGCGGGCGGGCCGCTCGCCGGGCGGGCAGGGCTCTATCTCGCTGCCGTCGACCGGATTGATCGTCAGCAGGTAGTCGCCGGAGACCAGTTTGACGGTGCGCACGGGCGCGGGTGTGGGGCTGCCGCCCTCCGCCGGGCGCGGGGGCGGGGTGTCGCGGCCGTGCTCTTCGGGTCTGCGGTTCGTCGGATCCATGGTGAAAGCCCCCCAGGTGCGTGGCGTTGTCCCAAGCTTCCGGCCTGTCCGCACGCTCGCCTTGCCGTCGCTTCCGGTGCGGTGCCCGCCGAAGGGAAATCGTGTCCGGCGGAGTTACCGAACCTAGATCTCCCCACAGTATCCACCGACGGGGAGCGGGCTCGCGCCGCCCCGGAAGCCCGCGCGCCGCGCTCACACCCGCGGCAGCGACACACCCACCATCAGCACACCGCCGGCCCTCGCACCAGGCGGCAGCCCGCGCTCACACCCGCGGCAGCGACTCCGCTTCGAGCCCGCCCTCGATGGCCAGGATCCGGTGCAGCCGGGTGGCCACCAGCAGCCGCTGCATCTGGGGCGGCACCCCGCGCAGGACCAGCCGCCGGCCCGCTCGGCCGGCCTTCCGGTGCGCCCCCATGATCACGCCGAGCCCGGTGGCGTCCCAGGAGTCGAGCTCGGTCAGGTCGAGTACGAGGTCCCCACCGCCGGATTCCAGGGCGGTGTGCAAGGCCGTACGGGCGTCCGCCGCGCTCCGAACGTCGAGTCGACCCCCGACGGCGAGCTCGGTGTGGTCGCCCCTGATGTGCATATGCGCTCCCCAATATGGTGCTCCCCCGGCTACCGCTCGGAGGTGCCCCCTGTCTCCCATGAGTCAGTCTGGTCTACCGAACTGACTGTGTCTCATGCGGTGAAGTTGCCGCTTGTAAGCGAACCGATACCGAATTCACCCGCAAGGGTGCACCTGCCCCTGATTGTGTTTGAGATGCGCGACAGGGGCAGGATCGCCGTGCGGGCGGGTCGGGTCAGTAGGGGTAGAACCCGCCGCCGCTCTTCCGTCCGATGTCACCGGCGTCGACCATGCGGCGCATGATCTCCGGCGGCGCGAACTTCTCGTCCTGAGACTCGGTGTAGATGTTCTCCGCGGCGTGCAGCAGGATGTCCACGCCGGTCAGGTCGGCCGTCGCGAGGGGTCCCATCGCATGGCCGAAGCCCAGCTTGCACGCGATGTCGATGTCCTCGGCGGTGGCCACCCCGGATTCGTACAGCTTGGCCGCCTCGACGACGAGCGCGGAGATCAGACGGGTGGTGACGAACCCCGCGACGTCGCGGTTGACGACGATACAGGTCTTGCCGACGCCCTCGGCGAACTCCCGTGCGGCGGCGAGGGTCTCGTCGCTGGTCTTGTACCCGCGCACCAGCTCGCACAGCTGCATCATCGGCACGGGCGAGAAGAAGTGGGTGCCCACGACCCGCTCGGGGCGCTCGGTGGCCGCCGCGATCTTGGTGATGGGGATGGCGGAGGTGTTGGAGGCGAGGATCGTCTCGTCCTTGACCAGGCCGTCCAGGGTGCGGAAGATCTCCCGCTTGACCTCGATCTTCTCGAAGACGGCCTCCACGACGACATCCGCGTCGGCGGCGGCCTCCAGGTCGGTCGTGGTGGTGATGCGCGCCAGGGCCTGCTCGGCGGCCTCGGCGTCCAGCTTGCCCTTGGTGACGAACTTCTCGTACGAGGCGCGGATGGCGTCCGTCCCGCGGCGCAGCGCCTCGTCGGTCACGTCACGGAGCACGACGTCCCAGCCCGCCTGGGCAGAGACCTGCGCGATGCCGGATCCCATGAGTCCGGCCCCGATGACCGCGAGCTTCCTGGCCACGTCCACGTCCTTTCGTACGTTGTGTAACTGACGCCGTTGGCCGGACCTTAACGCCCGTTCACCTCTCCTGGCAGCCCCTAGTAAGGCGAGTCACGGTGTGTTCTTCACCGCATAGTTGAGCACGCGATCGCTGAGGAGCGACTCCATCACGTCGATCTGCCGCAGCAGCTCCGCGGAGATCCGCTCGGGGGTGCCGCCCTCGGCCTGGGCGCGGCCGATGCTGCGGTGGACGGCGTTCTGCATGCCGACGAGCTGGTGGGCGATGAACTCGGGTGTCGGATCGTCCGCGGCGGCGCCGGTCTCCTCGCGCAGGGTGGCGGCGAGCCGGTCGACGGTCCTGCCCTGCATCCGCAGCACCCGGGCCATCAGCGTCGGCGATTCCTGGACGACCTGCATGAAGCGTGGATAGCCCGGATCCATGCCGGCGTACGGGTCCCGCTCCGCGATGTCCCGGCGCAGCCGGTCCAGCACCGCCCGCGCCGCGGACACGCCCGCCGCGCGCTCGCGGACGAGCACCGAGGGGCGCTCGACGACCTCCTCCTCGCGGTCGAAGAAGAGGTCTTCTTTGGCGGGGAAGTAGTTGTAGATGGTGTTGACCGAGACGTCGGCGACCTCGGCGACCGCGGCGATCGTGACCGCATCGAAGCCGTGCTCCAGGAAGAGCCCGGTGGCCATGTCCGAGATGCGCTGCTTGACCTGCCGCTTCTTCCGCTCCCTGAGTCCTTCCGCCATGCCCTCATCCTAGCTTCGATGGAGCCTTTCAATTTTTGGGGTCATTGCAAACTTTAAGAGACCCTGCTTTTCTAGGCGCATGCCAGTCATCAGCACGGCCGGGCTCGCCCGGACCTTCCAGACCAAGCACGGCCCCGTCGAGGCCGTCCGCGGCATCGATCTCACCGTCCGGCCGGGCGAGATCCTCGGCTTCCTCGGCCCCAACGGCGCGGGCAAGACCACGACCCTGCGCATGCTCACCACGCTGCTCCCCCCGACCGGCGGGGCCGCGACCGTCGCCGGATACGACCTCGCTGGCGACCCGGCGGGGGTGCGCCGGAAGATCGGGTACGTCGCCCAGTCCGGCGGCGTCGACCCGTCCGTCTCCGTCCGCGAGGAGCTCGTCACCCAGGGGCGCCTGTACCGGCTCGGCAAGACGGAGGCAGCCGCGCGCGCCGAGGAACTCGCCGCCGAACTCGGCCTCACCGAGCTGCTGGACCGCAAGTGCGGCGCCCTGTCCGGCGGACAGCGCCGCCGCCTCGACATCGCCATGGGCCTCACCCACCGGCCCGCGGTCCTCTTCCTCGACGAGCCGTCCACCGGGCTCGACCCGGGCAGCCGGGCCGATCTGTGGGAGTTGATCCGCCGGCTGCGCGCCGGCCACGGCATGACGGTCTTCCTGACCACCCACTACCTCGACGAGGCGGAGGCGCTGGCCGACCGGCTGGTCATCGTCGACCGCGGCACGGTGGTCGCCGAGGGCACCGCCGCCGCCCTCAAGGCCGAGTACGGCGGGTCGCCCGACGCCACCCTCCAGGACGCCTTCATCGCCATCACCGGGCGCGGAGCCGCACAGCCCGACACCGCCCCTCTCACCGTCTGACCGCCCAGGAGGATTCCGCCGTGTCCAACCTGCTCTCCGACACCGGCCTGATCTTCGGCCGCTATCTGCGCCAGGCCCTGAACTCCAAGGTCGGCGTTGTCTTCGGGCTGCTGCAGCCCATGTTCTACCTCGTCTTCTTCGGCCCGCTGCTGCACGACGTCCCGCTCGGCGGCGAGGGCGACTCCTGGCAGACGCTGGTCCCCGGACTGCTCATCCAGCTCGGCCTGTTCAGCGCCGCGTTCTCCGGCTTCGGCATCCTCGTCGAGAAGCAGTTCGGGGTGATCGAGCGGATGCGGGTCACCCCGGTCAGCCGGCTCGCGCTGCTGCTGGGCCGAGCGCTCAAGGACGTGGTCCAGCTGCTGGTCCAGTCGCTGGTCCTGGTGGTCGTCGGCGTCGCCCTGGGGCTGCGCGCACCGGTGCTCGGGGTAGTCGTCGGCTTCGTCTTCGTCGGCCTGCTCACCATCTCGCTGGCCTCGCTGTCGTACGCCCTGGCCATGCGGGTCGACAGCCCGCAGGGCTTCGCCCCGGTCGTCAGCACGGTCAACATGCCCGCGATGCTGCTGTCCGGCGTCCTGCTGCCGATGGCCCTGGCGCCGGGCTGGCTGGACACCGTCTCGCGCTGTGTGCCGTTCCGCTACCTCGTGGACGCGGTGCGCGCCGCGTATGTCGGGGACTACGGCTGGGACACGGTCGGCCTCGGCGCACTGGTCGGACTCGCCCTGTGCGCCGTCTCCATGACGGTCGGCACCCGGGTGTTCCGCAAGGCCGGCGCGTAGGGCCGGCGACGTACCGCGCGTAGGCTCGGAGACATGGTCAGACTCACCCGCATCTATACGCGTACCGGGGACACGGGCACCACGGCCCTCGGCGACATGAGCCGCACCGTCAAGACCGACCCGCGGATCGCCGCGTACGCCGACGCGAACGAGGCGAACGCCGCGATCGGGGTGGCCATCGCGCTGGGGGCGCTCCGCCCGGAGATCGTCAACGTGCTGGTCCGCGTCCAGAACGACCTGTTCGACGTGGGCGCGGACCTGTCCACCCCGGTGGTCGAGAACCCCCCGCACCCGGCGCTGCGCGTCGAGCAGAGCTACATCGACAAGCTGGAGGCGGACTGCGACCTCTTCCTCGAAGGGCTGGAGAAGCTGCGCAGCTTCATCCTCCCCGGCGGCACACCCGGTGCGGCCCTGCTGCACCAGGCGTGCACCGTCGTACGCCGGGCCGAGCGCTCCACGTGGGCGGCGCTCGCCGAGTACGCGGAGTCCATGAACCCGCTCACCGCCACCTATCTCAACCGCCTCTCCGACCTGCTGTTCATCCTGGCCCGGGTGGCCAACAAGGAGGTTGGCGACGTGCTGTGGGTGCCCGGCGAGAACCGCTGAGCCGTTACGTCCGCCGCATGCCGGTGGAGCTTTCAACTGATGAACAGGCCGCGGCGTATGTGCCGTGGCCGGTGGTGGAGCACCTGGCCGGGCAGCTGGGCATCGAGGACGCCTCGTGTGTGCCAGCGGTACACGGACCGGCGGCAGACGGTGTACGACCACGCACGGGAGATCCGCGATGCGTACGGCTACCACCAGTACGAGGACCACGACCGGGGGCGGAAGTTCCGGGCGTTCCTGCACGGGCGGGCGTGGACGGCGCACGCGGAGGGTCCGAAGGCGTTGTTCGATCACGCGGTGGGCTGGCTGCGCAGGCACCGGGTGCCGCTGCCGGGGGTGAGCGTGCTGGCCCCGGCAGGTCGCCCAGGTCCGCGTCATCGCGGACCGGCGGCTGCACACAACGGTCGCCAAGGCGGCCCGGCGGGCGGATGCGGCGCTGCCCGGGGACCTGGTGGCAACGCTGAAGACGCCGGAGGGCAGGCGGTATTCGGAGCTGGAGCGGACCAGTGAGCCCAAGCGCACGGCGATGCTCACCGCTGTGATGTGGACGTGGCCGCGCTGTGGCGGGCGCTGGAGGAGGTCGCGCCGAGGGCCGCGCTCTCCAGCGCGGCCGCTACGGTGGTGAGCCTGGTGCCGGAGAACGACGACACGGCCGAGACCGCGCTGCGCGGGGCGCTGGCGCTGCGCTACAACACCGTCAAGCCCTTCCTGTCGCTGCTGGGCGAGACCTCGGCGCTCGGCGCGGTGACCGGCGGGATGCGCGTCCTGACCGGGGTGCGGCGGCTCCCGGCCCTCTCACGGCGGAAGGTGAGCGAGAAGCCGCTGCTGCCGCGCGAGATCGACGACAAGCTGGTGCCGCCGCACTGGCGCAAGGCGGTGTACGCGCGAACGCGGACCTGCCGGAGGGGGCGGTGGACCGCGACGCGTACGTGGTGTGCGTGGCTGGAGCAGCCGTTCCGTGCCCTCAAGCGCCGCGATGTCTTGGCCTCCCCCTCGCATCGCTGGTCCGACCCTCGTGCTCGCCTGCTTCAGGGCAAGGGCTGGGAGGCGGTGCGCGAGGACGTCCTGGCGGGCCTGAGCTTGGACGAGAACGCCGCACAGCGCCTGGGGGAGCTGATCGAGGTGCTGGACGCGACGTGGAAGCAGATGGCCGAGCGCCTCGAAGAGGCCGGCACCGACGCGAAGATCGGCGTCGAGGTGCAGCCAGGCGGACGCGCGAAACTGAACGTGGAAAAGCTCCACGCGCTCGGTGAGCCGAAGTCACTGGACTGGCTGCGCAAGCGGGTCGAGAAGATGCTCCCGAAGATCGACCTGCCCGACCTGCTTCGCCAAGACCCTGCACCTGCTTGCCGTCGTCGACCCGGTCGACGACACCTACCGCCGCCAGATGCACAAAGAGCTCACCGTCCAGGAATCCCGCCACAAGCTCCAAGGACAGGATGGAGGACCAGCTCGGCTCGCTCGGCCTGGTCCTGAACGCCGTGGTGCTGTGGACGACGCGGTACATCGACGCCGCAGTCGCCCAGCTGCGCGCCGAGGGCCATGAGATCCGGGACGAGGACGTGGCCCGGCTTTCGCCGCTCAAGCACCGGAGCCTCAATGTGCTGGGCCGCTATAGCTTCACCGCCTCGCAGCCGGTCGACGGGCTGCGGCCCCTGCGCGACCCGGACGCCGTCGACCTGGACGATGACGACGACGGCGAGGAACAGGCATGCGCCGGGCGGGGCTCTCACTGTCCCCGCCCGTGCAGGTCTCCAGGGTTCAGCCTCGGGGCTTCTTGGCTGGCTCACATCGCCACTTGCGGTGTGCTGCCAGCAGGCTCTCGCGCTGGTCGGGCTTGGCATCGCGCAGCACCATGCGCAGGGTGATCAGGTCGCGGACGTCACGGACCAGTCCCACCGGCTTCGACTGGGCCTTGCGCCGCCGCAGCACAAGCACCCCCAGTAGCAGAACGGGGCCGCTGACCAACGCCAGTTCGATGGTCATCTGGTACTCCTCAACAACGATCGTGCCGATTCAGACGGGACCGGCCGGCCGGTCGAGTACAGAATTGGCACACGAGGCGTTCACCGGGTTCACGTGAACAAGATGAACAACAAGGTCAGGGGGCAGGGGTGGCCTATACGGGGTCGGCAGGGCGCGACGGCGCCAACAGGGAACTGAAGAATCGGCTGAAGGCCACTCTGGCTCGCCAAGGGCTGAGCCAAGCCGACATCGTCAGGCAGACACAACTCAACGGCGAGTCGGTCAGCAAGGCGGCGGTCAGCAACGCGCTCAACCCCGAGAAGGGGCCGCCAGTGGCCCTTACTATCGGGGCAATCCTCAACGCGGCGGGCATCAGCGGTACGGAGAGAGACGAACTGTTCCGTCTGCACGATCGGGCGGAATCTCATGGCACGACCCAACTGGAGGCGTACCTCGAAGCCGCCGAGAAGGCGGCACGCCAGCACTCCTATCCAGGTGTCATAGGCGCCCCGAACCCGCCGGCGCTGGCCGATGTCTACGTGCACCAGCAGGCTCGTACCCCGGCAGCGGACAACGAAGCTGCCCCCGCAGTGCCCGCCGCCGAGGTCTTCGGGGAAGACCGTGCCCTGTGCGTCCTCCTGGGTGGGCCCGGTGTCGGCAAGTCCACGCTGCTCCGCGCTCACTTGGCCGGCTGGATGGGCGCCATGACCGGGAAGACGATCCCGGTCATGGTGAGCGCATCCGCTCTGACCGGCACGGACCCTCTGCCCACGGCCCTCGCCAAAGCCGTAACCGGCGACCTTCGGCAGGTCGGGCTGCTTGACGAACTGGGCGCGGACTTCTTCCGTCACCCCCCACGCCCTGGGGTGTCCTGGCTGGTGCTGGTCGACGGCCTCGACGAGATCCCCGACACCGATACCCGCAGCGCTGCTCTGACGATGCTCGCCGGCGCGGCTTCGGCCGGGCCAGGGCTGTACCGGTTCGTTGTAGCAACCCGTCACCTACCGGTAAAGGAACTCGGCGCGCTGGGTCGGCACGTGCCGCACTACGAACTACAGCCCTTTTCCCCCCACGACCTCCTCGCCTACGCCGCGCACTGGTTCCGAGACCTGGACGACCCCAGCCGCCACGCCAACGCGTTCATGGCAGGGCTCAAGCGCTCCCACCTGGAGACCCTGGCCCACACCCCGCTGATGGCCTTCATGCTGTGCCAGCTCTACGCGGCCGATCCCGCCCGTCCTCTGCCCGACGGCCGTACCGGCGTCTACCAGTCGTTCGTCGAGCTGATCTACGAACAGAACGCCCACAAGAACATCAAGAGCACCCACGACGAGGCCATCCGCCGCCTGAAGGACCGCTACCAGATCCCCAAGGACAACCTGGCCGCCGAACAGGCCACCCGACAAGTACGCGATCACCTGCCAGAGCTGATCGACCACCTCGCCTACGAAAGGATCAACGGCAGCAACGCGCCCGCTGTCGACATACTGGCCTCACACTTGCAGGCCAGCCGCCCGCAGAAGGTGAAACCGCACCTGTGGAACTCATTCCTGACTGACCTCCTGCGGCCCACCGGCATCCTGGCCCAGCGCGCGGACGACTTCGACTTCCTCCACCAGACCCTCCTCGAATACCACGCCGCCCGCCACGCCACTCGCGACGAAGACGCGAGCAGCCAGGTGCTCCGGGACCTGTTCCCCTTGCGATTTGATGCAGACGGAGACAGCTGGGAGCCACCGAATCTGGAACCGTCCTATCTCGGATTCCTCATCGACCGGCTCCTCACCCACCAGGACTCCATCTCAAAGGCCACCACCCAAGCCATGGAGCGCGTCACTTCAGTCGCGTTCTGCTTCTTCCTTGCACGCCAGGTCCAACTCGGAACCAGCCTTCCCACGCACATCACCGCCCGCCACCTCAACCACTTCGTCAACAGGCTTACTGATGAGGGCCACATGCGTGTGAACATCGTCTCGGTCCTGGCTCGGGTAGAGGGGCAACGAGATCATGCTGCCGGACTGCTCGTCGGCTTCGCCCACGACACCGATCTGGACGAGGACGTCCGTGTACACGCTGCCCAAACTCTGGCGAAGGTAGATGGGCACCGCGAGCATGGCATCGAGCTGCTCACCGCTCTCACCACCGAGAGCATCCTGAGCGGACATGGCCAAGTCGCGGCCGTCCGGGCCTTGGCTGAAATCACCTCGGCACGGCTCACCGCGCTTGCCAACGACAGCACCGTGGACAGCTACACCCGTTTGTCGGCCGCCAAAGCTCTGGCTGAAGTAGACGGGCACCACGAGCACGGCGCCGAGTTGCTCGCCGCCCTCACCACCACCCTGGAGGGCTACGACCGTGTGGACGCGGCCTGGTCGCTGACCAGGATCGAAGGGCACCGCGAGCACGGCGCCGCGCTACTCGCCAGCCTCACCACCGATACCGCCCTCGCCGCCAGGCTCCGGTTGCAAGCTGCCCAGGCCCTGATTGAGGTAGACACGCACCGAGATCACGCGGTCGAGCTGCTGGCCGCCCTTACGACCGACACCACAATGTCTCCCCACGACCGCATAGGTGCGGCCAGCGCGCTGGCGAGGGTGGACGGGCACCGTGAGCATGCCGCCGCACTGCTAACCACTCTCACGACCGACATCACCCTGCCTCTGCACAGCCGGATGGGTGCGGCGAGGAAGCTGGCCGGATTTGACGGGTACGGGCAGCAAGCCGCCGATGTGCTCGCCGCCTGCGCCAACGACACAACCTTGGACGACCGCACCCGCGTACATGTGGCTTGGGACCTTGCCAGGGCGGACGGGTGCGGGAAGCGAGGCGCCGCCCTGCTGGCCGCCCTCTCCGCCGACACGACCCTGGACGAGCACAAACGAGTGGAGGCTGCCCGGTTCCTGACCTTGGTCGATGAACATCAGCAGCACGGGACCGTACTGCTTGCCGCCCTCACCGCCGACACCACTTTGAGCAAGTACGGTCAGGTCGCGGCTGTCCGGGCTCTGGCTGAGGGCGCCGCCGAGTATGCCTCAGAACCGCTCGCCGCCTGTGCTGTCGACACCTCGCTGGACGGCTACACCCGAGTGGATGCCGCCAGGGCTCTAGCTGGGATGGACCGGCGCGAAGCGCTCGGCGCGGAACTGCTAGCTGCCCTCACCACCGACGCCGCCCTCGACATCGCCGACCGGGTGGGAGCCGCCCGGGCCCTGGCCGAGCTAGATGGACACCAAGATCAGGCCGCCGAACTGCTTACCACCCTCACCATTGACAGCACTTTGGGGGACTATGGGCAGGGGTACGCGGCTGAGGCCCTGTCCGAGGTGAATTGGGGCCGGGAGCATGCCGACACACCACGCTGGGGAGATTGGTAAGCCGGTCCCTCATACCGCGAGCTGTGGGACAAGCAGGTCACCTTGCTCAAGATCGACGGCACCAGCGATCGCCGTCTCATTGAGGGTGTCCGGTGATCTGTACGGTGAGCGGGGGCTATGGTGCCGGTCAATCCGCGGTCGAGGTGGATCCGATCCTCGGGGACACCGAGGGAGAGCAGGGTCTCTCGCAGGGCGGTGAGGTCTTGGGAGTCTGTCGAGCAGCGGGCATAGCCCGCCAGGAGTCCGGCCACGGATCAAGAGTGTACGGATCAGAGCCTGGTGAAGGTCATGGCCTGGTGAGGGACCGGGGCCGGCCCTGGTCCCCCTCGCCGGCCCGCTTCTTGTTCTTCGAGGGCCAGACGGTGTAGCTGACGGCCACCAGCAGGTGGATGCCCACCACCATCAGCATCTGCCGCTGCCACCCCACCATCGGGTCGCTGCGGTCCGCGTCGCCGATCAGCCATACGCACACCTGCAGCACGGCCACCGCGATCACCGCGGCCAGCAGCGTCATCAGCCACAGCCGCCACTCGTGGCGCGCCCGCGCCGCCCCGTACTTGGGCGGCTTGACCGGGGGCGGCCCGCCCGCGAACCGGTGCGCGAAGCGCCCGTCCGCCCACTTGATCATGTAGTGCCCGTACGCGACGGAGAAGCCGAGGTAGACCGCGGCCAGCCCGTGCGCCGTCGACGGCTCGGCGCCCCGCCGCAGATCGATCACGGTCGCGACCAGCAGCACCAGGTCCAGCAGCGGTACGCAGGCCAGCAGCGCCGCGCCCGCCCGTGGTCGGCGCAGGAGGTATCGCACGCACAGGCCTCCGAGCAGCACCACCCAGAAGCCGACCTCACTCGCGACGATCAGCCCGACGATCACAGCTCGTTCTCCCTTCCCTGCCCGTCTTCCGTGCATCTCCCTTTACCGTCCCGCGCGATCGGGCTGGTTTCGTCGTCGGCGACGACGAAACCGGACTGCATCCTTCGATGTACGCCGCGCGCCCCCGGACTCGTCCGGAAGCGGACGCGGCCGCGGCGGGCTCGTGTTGTGATGGACCCATGCCGCCCCGACTGCCGCCGCCGCACCGCGTCGACGTCGCCATCGCCCTGGGCGGACTCCTCGGCGGACTGCTGCTGACGGGGCTGGGGCTGCGCGGCGGGGTGTATCTGGGCGAGCTGTCCCCCATCGCGCTGCCCTACTGGTCGACGATCACCGCGCTGGTCGCCATGGCGGGCGCCGAACTGCTGCGCCGCGTGGCCCCGCGCACCGCCCTGTCGCTCGGCACCGCCGCCCTCGCCGTGGACCTGTGCGGCGGCTCGCTCATCGCGACCGTCCTGATGTACACGGACCTGGTGTACGCGGCGGTCCTCTACGGCCCGACCTCCCTGGCCCGGCGGCTGCCCTCCGGGTGTGTGCTGGCCACCGTGGTCGCCACAGTCGCCCCGCTGGCGCTGCTGCGTACCCCCGAGTCGCTGTTCATCGGCCTGGTCACCGCCCTGCTCACCCTCGCCCCGGCCGGCACCGGGGCCATCGTGCGCAACCACCAGGAGGCCGCCGAGGCCGCCCGGCTGGAGGCCGAGCGGACGGCGCTGCTCGCCGAGTTGGACCGGCGGGAGGCGGTGGTGGCCGAGCGCGGCCGCATGGCCCGCGAGCTGCACGACCGGGTCGCCGGGCATCTGTCGGCCATCGCCATCCACTCCACCGCCGCGCTGTCCCTGGGGGACGCCGCCGCGACCGACCAGGCGCTCGGCGTCATCCGGGAGAACAGCGTGCGGGGCCTGGCCGAAATGCGCCGCCTCATCGAGCTGTTGCGCGACGCGGACCGGGAGACGGAACCCACCGCGGCGCCCACTCTCGACGCCCTGGACGCGCTGGTCGAGCGCGCCCGCTCGGACGCCGCCTCCGTCAGCGGGCTGAAGTTCACGCTGTGCGACGACCGCCCGCCGGGCGGCGCCGCGCTTCCCGCGCCGGTCGAACTCGCCGCGTACCGCATCGTCCAGGAGTCCCTGACCAACGCCCTCAAGCACGCGGCCCCCGGCGAGGTGACCGTACGCCTCGCCCAGGACGCCGACGGGTCCCTGGATGCCGGCGCGCTGGAGGTCAGCGTCACCAGCCCGTTCGACACCCGCCCCGCCCCCCGCGCGCCCGGCTCCGGCATGGGCCTCATCGGGATGCGCGAGCGCGTCTGTCTGCTCGGCGGCACCCTCGAAGCGGGCCCGCACACCGGGCCGTCCGGCACGGTGTGGCGGGTACGGGCGGCGCTGCCCCTCGACGGCAAAGGAGCCAGGACACGGTGAAGGAGCTGCACGGCGGGGCGAAGGAATCCGAGGGGGAGGCGGCGAGCGGCGAGGGGCCGGTCAGGGTCCGGGTCCTGGTCGCCGAGGACCAGTTGGCCGTACGGGCCGGGCTGGTGCTCATCCTGCGGTCCGCGCCCGACATCGAGGTGATCGCGGAGGCGGCCGACGGTGAGCAGGCCGTGCGGCTGGCCCGGGAGCTGCGCCCCGACCTGGTGCTGATGGATGTCCAGATGCCGCGCCTCGACGGGGTCTCGGCCACCCGCGAGATCGTCGCCGGGCAGCTGGCCGACGTGCTGATCCTGACCACTTTCGACCTCGACGAGTATGTCTTCGGCGCCCTGCGCGCCGGGGCCGCGGGCTTCCTCCTCAAGGACAGCGACGCGGCCGGCCTGCTGGAGGCCGTACGGACGGTGGCCCGCGGCGAGGGCATGATCGCCCCGGCCGTGACCCGCCGCCTGATCGCCGAGTTCGCCCGCCCGCGATCCGCATCGGCCGTCACGACCGCCGACCCGGCGGTGCTCGCGTCCCTCACCCCGCGCGAGCGCGAGGTGTTGGGCGCGGTGGGCCAGGGGCTGTCCAACGCCCAGATCGCCGACCGCCTCGCCATGGCGGAGGCCACCGTGAAGACCCACGTCAGCAGGGTGCTCGGCAAGCTGGAGCTGCGCAGCCGGGTACAGGCGGCGGTGCTGGCCCAGGAGTTGGGGGTGGCGGGGCCCTGAGGCCGGCTGAGGCTTGCGGGGCCCGGCTGCCCCGACCACGTCCAGGTGCGTGAAGTCCGCCGAGGCGCCGCGACGCCCGCTCGCCGCCGCTCCGTCAGGCCACGTTGACCCGCTGTCCCGGCGGGGCAGCCTCCAGCCAGGCGAGGAAGCCGGTCAGCGCGTCCTCGCTCATCGCCAGTTCCAGCCGGGTGCCGCTGTGCAGACACGCCAGCACCACGGCGTCGGAGAGCAGCGCCAGCTCCTCCTCGCCCTTCGGCGTGCGGCGCTCCAGCACCTCGATCGAGGCCCGCTCCAGCACCCGGCGCGGCCTGGGGGCGTACGAGAAGACCCGGAACCACTCGATCCGGTCGCCGTTGTAGCGGGCGACCCCGTACACCCAGCCCTTGCCGCTGGGCTCCGGCTCGGCCTCGGGTCCCGGCGCGTGCCACCGCAGTGAGCAGTCAAAGGTTCCGCCGGACCGCTGGATCAGCCGCCGCCGCAGACCGAAGACGAAGAGTCCCACCACCACCAGCGCGACGACCACGCCGCTCACGAGCAGAGCGAGGACCATCTTCACCGACCTCCTCGCGTCATCCGGAAAAACCGCACCTGCATTGCCTCAGCCGCGGACCGGCGCAGGAGGGTTCCCACGCGGCCCGCGGCTGAGGGTATCGACCGTTCGTGACAGGCTTCAGTGCACTCCCGCCACCGCGCGCAGCCGGACGTCGGCGCGCCGCTCCGCGGCGGCGTCCGTCTCCGCCTTGGCACGCTCCAGCGCCCGCTCCGCCCGCTTGACATCGATCTCGTCGGACAGCTCCGCGATCTCGGCGAGCAGCGAGAGCTTGTCGTCCGAGAACGAGATGAACCCGCCGTGGACCGCGGCGACGACCGTCCCGCCCTCGCTCGTGCGGATGGTCACCGGGCCGGACTCCAGCACACCGAGCAGCGGCTGGTGGCCGGGCATGACGCCGATGTCACCGGATGTGGTGCGCGCGATGACCAAGGTGGCCTTGCCGGACCAGACGCTACGGTCCGCCGCGACCAGCTCGACATGCAGCTCAGCAGCCAACGTGGCTCCTCGGGTCTCCACCTGCCGGGTACGACAGGGCTTTCGTCAAAGGATAACGGGCGTACGGAGAGGGGCGGGACGCGGCCCACCCCTCTCCAGGAAGCTCGGGCCTCAGGAGACGCCCAGCTCCTTCGCGTTCTTCTTCAGGTCTTCCAGGCCACCGCACATGAAGAACGCCTGCTCCGGGAAGTGGTCGAACTCACCGTCGGCGATCGCGTTGAACGCGGCGATGGACTCGTCCAGCGGCACGTCCGAGCCGTCGACACCGGTGAACTGCTTCGCCGCGTGGGTGTTCTGCGACAGGAAGCGCTCGATACGGCGGGCGCGGAAGACGGTGAGCTTGTCCTCCTCGCCGAGCTCGTCGATACCGAGGATGTTGATGATGTCCTGCAGGTCCTTGTACTTCTGCAGGATGGACTTGACCCGCGAGGCACAGTCGTAGTGGTCCTGCGAGATGTACCGGGGGTCCAGGATCCGGGAGGTGGAGTCCAGCGGGTCCACCGCCGGGTAGATGCCCTTCTCCGAGATCGGGCGGGAGAGCACCGTCGTCGCGTCGAGGTGCGCGAAGGTGGTCGCCGGGGCCGGGTCGGTCAGGTCGTCCGCGGGGACGTAGATCGCCTGCATGGAGGTGATCGAGTGACCGCGGGTCGAGGTGATGCGCTCCTGCAGGATGCCCATCTCGTCGGCCAGGTTCGGCTGGTAGCCCACCGCGGAGGGCATACGGCCGAGCAGGGTCGAGACCTCGGAACCGGCCTGGGTGAAGCGGAAGATGTTGTCGATGAAGAACAGCACGTCCTGCTTCTGCACATCGCGGAAGTACTCCGCCATGGTCAGACCGGCCAGGGCGACCCGCAGACGGGTGCCCGGGGGCTCGTCCATCTGGCCGAAGACCAGCGCGGTCTTGTCGAGAACGCCGGCCTCCTCCATCTCGACCATGAGGTCGTTGCCCTCACGGGTGCGCTCGCCGACGCCGGCGAACACGGAAACGCCCTCGTGCAGCTTGGCCACACGCACGATCATTTCCTGGATGAGAACGGTCTTGCCGACGCCCGCGCCGCCGAACAGGCCGATCTTGCCGCCCTTGACGTACGGGGTCAGCAGGTCGACGACCTTCAGGCCGGTCTCGAACATCTCGGTCTTGGACTCGAGCTGGTCGAAGGCCGGGGCCTTGCGGTGGATGGACCAGCGCTCGGTGACCTCGGACTCGGCCTCGGGGTCATTGAGGATCTTGCCGAGGGTGTTGAACACCCGGCCCTTGGTCATGTCACCGACCGGGACGGTGATGCCGTCGCCGGTGTTGGTCACCGGGGCCTGGCGGACCAGGCCGTCGGTGGGCTCCATGGAGATGGCGCGTACCAGGCCCTCGCCGAGGTGCTGGGCGACCTCGAGGGTGAGCGTCTTGGTCTTGCCCTCCTCGGAGGGGTCGGCGACCTCGACGTTCAGGGCGTTGTAGATCTCCGGCATAGCGTCGACGGGGAACTCCACGTCGACGACCGGGCCGATGACCCGCGCGACGCGGCCGGTGGCCACGCCGGCAGGAGCGGTCGGCTCAACAGTGGTGGTCATAGTTGTCAGTCACTCCCCGCAGAGGCGTCGGCCAGGGCGCTCGCGCCACCGACGATCTCGCTGATTTCCTGGGTGATTTCGGCCTGGCGGGCCGCGTTGGCAAGCCGCGTGAGCGACTTGATGAGCTCTTCGGCGTTGTCGGTCGCCGACTTCATCGCCCGGCGGGTGGCCGCGTGCTTGGACGCCGCGGCCTGCAGCAGGGCGTTGTAGATCCGGGACTCGACGTACCGCGGCAGCAGCGCGTCGAGCACCTCCTCCGCCGACGGCTCGAACTCGTACAGCGGCGCGATGACATCCTTCGCCACCGCCTCCTCCGCCGTCTTCTCGAGGCTCAGCGGCAGCAGCCGGTGGTCGACCGGGGTCTGCGTCAGCATCGAGACGAACTCGGTGTAGACGATGTGCAGCTCGTCCACGCCGCCCTCGGCGGTGGCCTGCTGCACGGCCTCGATGAGCGGGCCCGCGATCTTCTTGGCGTCCGCGTAGGTCGGGTTGTCGGTGAACCCGGTCCACGACTCCGTGACCTTGAACTCGCGGAAGCCGTAGTAGGCGACACCCTTGCGGCCGACGATGTAGGTGTCGACCTCCTTGCCCTGCGCGGTGAGGGTCCGGGTGGCCTGCTCGGCCGCCTTGATCACGTTCGAGGAGTAGCCGCCGGCCAGACCGCGGTCGCTGGTGATGAGCAGCAGCGCGGCCCGGGTCGGCTTCTCCGCCTCGGTGGTGAGCGGGTGCTGGGTGGTGGAGCCGGCGGCAACCGCGCCCACCGCCCGGGTGAGCTCACTGGCGTACGGAGTCGACGCGGCCACCTGGCGCTGCGCCTTGACGACGCGCGAGGCGGCGATCATCTCCATCGCCTTGGTGATCTTCTTGGTCGCCGAGATGGACTTGATCCGCCTCTTGTAGACCCGGAGTTGGGCACCCATGCTCAGCCCTCGCCCAGCAGCTTGCCGTCCGAGGTCTCGAACTGGCGCTTGAAGCTGTCCACGGCCTCGCCCAGCGCGCCGAGGGTGTCGTCGGACATCTTGCCGCCCTCGACGATGCTGGTCATCAGGCCCTTGTGCTCACGGTGCAGATAGTCCAGCAGCTCGCGCTCGAAGCGGCGGATGTCCTCGACCGGTACATCGTCCATCTTGCCAGTGGTGCCCGACCAGATGGAGACGACCTGGTCCTCGGTGGCGAACGGGGCGTACTGCGTCTGCTTGAGCAGCTCGACCATGCGCGAACCGCGCTCCAGCGAGGCCTTGGAGGCCGCGTCCAGGTCGGAGCCGAAGGCGGCGAACGCCTCGAGCTCACGGAACTGGGCGAGGTCCACGCGGAGCCGGCCGGAGACCTGCCGCATGGCCTTGTGCTGGGCCGAGCCACCGACGCGGGAGACCGAGATACCGACGTTCAGAGCCGGGCGCTGGCCGGCGTTGAACAGGTCGGACTCCAGGAAGCACTGGCCGTCGGTGATGGAGATGACGTTGGTCGGGATGAACGCCGAGACGTCGTTGGCCTTGGTCTCGACGACCGGCAGACCGGTCATCGAGCCGGCACCCAGGTCGTCGGAGAGCTTGGCGCAGCGCTCCAGCAGCCGGGAGTGCAGGTAGAAGACGTCACCCGGGTAGGCCTCGCGGCCCGGCGGGCGGCGCAGCAGCAGCGAGACGGCGCGGTAGGCGTCGGCCTGCTTGGACAGGTCGTCGAAGACGATCAGGACGTGCTTGCCCTGGTACATCCAGTGCTGGCCGATGGCCGAACCGGTGTAGGGGGCCAGGTACTTGAAGCCCGCCGGGTCGGACGCCGGGGCGGCGACGATCGTCGTGTACTCCAGAGCGCCGGCCTCCTCCAGCGCGCCGCGCACGCCGGCGATGGTGGAGCCCTTCTGGCCGATGGCGACGTAGATGCAGCGGACCTGCTTCTTCGGGTCGCCCGAGCGCCAGTTGTCGCGCTGGTTGATGATCGTGTCGACGGCCAGCGCGGTCTTGCCGGTCTGCCGGTCGCCGATGATCAGCTGACGCTGGCCGCGGCCGATCGGGGTCATCGCGTCGACGGCCTTGTAGCCGGTCTCCATCGGCTCGTGCACCGACTTGCGCTGCATGACCGTGGGGGCCTGCAGCTCGAGGGCGCGGCGGCCCTCGGTGTCGATCTCGCCGAGGCCGTCGATCGGGTTGCCCAGCGGGTCGACGACGCGGCCGAGGTAACCCTCGCCGACGGCTACCGAGAGCACCTCGCCGGTGCGCTGCACCTGCTGGCCCTCTTCGATGCCGCTGAACTCGCCGAGGACGACCGCGCCGATCTCGCGCTCCTCCAGGTTGAGGGCGAGGCCGAGGGTGCCGTCCTCGAACTTCAGCAGCTCGTTCGCCATGGCCGAGGGAAGACCTTCGACCTTCGCGATGCCGTCGCCGGCAACGGTGACCGTACCGACCTCCTCGCGCGAGGCCGCGTCCGGCTTGTACGCCTGGACAAAGTTCTCCAGCGCGTCCCGGATCTCCTCCGGCCGGATCGTGAGCTCCGCCATCTGGGTTCCCTGCTCTCCTTGTTGGGCCCGAAGTATCTGACTACGGCCCAACTCGGGCCGCTTACATGCTTGTTGAGTTGGCTTTTGAGTTGGTACGGCCTGCGTCAGCCGGCCATCCGCCGGGCCGCCTCGTCCAGGCGGTCGACGATGGTGCCGTCGATGATCTCGTCGCCGATGCGGACCTCGATCCCGCCGAGGACCTCGGGGTCCACGTCCAGGTTGAGGTGCACCTTGTGGCCGTACAGCTTCTCCAGAGCCGCACCGAGACGCTGCTTGTGCCGGTCGCTGAGCGGCACGGCCGAGGTCACCACCGCGACCAGGCGGTCGCGGCGGGCCGCAGCGAGCCGCGAGAGGGCCTCCAGCCCCGCTTCCAGGCTACGTCCCCGCGGCTGTGCCACAAGACGGGCGACCAGCCGCTCGGTGACCGGCTTGACCCGGCCGCCCAGCAGCTCGCGCACCAGCGCGACCTTGGCCGAGGTGGTGGCGATCCGGTCGGTCAGCGCGGACCGCAGCTCGGTCGACGAGGAGATGATCCGGCCGAACCGGAACAGCTCGTCCTCGACGTCGTCGAGGACGTCGGCGCGCTGGGCCGCCACGAGGTCGGCGGAGGCCGCCAGCTCCTCGATCGCGTCCACCAGGTCGCGCGAGCGCGACCAGCGGGACCGGACCATGCCGGACACCAGGTCGATGGCCTCGCCGCCGACCTGGCCGGACAGCAGGCGCGTGGCCAGCTCGGCCTTGGCCTCGCCGGGCTGCGCCGGGTCGGTGAGGACCCGGCGCAGCGAGACCTCGCGGTCGAGCAGCGCGGTGACGGCGGCCAGCTCGTCCGCGAGCTTCGTGGCGTCGACGGAGGTGCTGTCCGTCAGCGCGTCGAAGCGCTCGCGCGACGCGGCCAGTGCCTCCCGGCTCGCTCCGTTCATCGGCCGGCCTCGGCCTTCGTCTCGGCCGCGGCGTCGGCCTTCGTCTCGAGCTCGTCGAGGAACCGGTCGATCACGCGGCTCTGCCGGGCGACGTCCTCGAGGGACTCGCCGACGAGCTTGCCGGCCAGGTCGGTGGCGAGCTTGCCGACGTCCTGGCGCAGCGTCTGCGCCGCCTGCTTGCGGTCGGCCTCGATCTGGGCGTGGCCCGCGGCGATGATCTCCTCACGCTGCCGCTGGCCCTCCGCGCGCATCTCGGCGATGAGCGCGGCGCCCTGCTCCTGCGCCTCCTGGCGCAGCCGCGCGGCCTCGTGACGGGCGTCGGCGAGCTGAGCGCGGTAGTCCTCGAGGACCTGCTGGGCCTCGGCCTTACGGGCCTCGGCCTCCTCCATGCCGCCCTCGATCGCCGCACGGCGCTCCTCCAGAACCCGGTTGATGTTCGGGAGGAGCTTCTTGGCGAAGAAGAAGAAGACGATGGCGAAGGCGATGAGGCCGATGACGAGCTCTGGGATCGGCGGGATGAGCGGGTTCTCCGGCTCGTCAGCCGCCAGGATTGTCAAGGCGTTCACATCATTGCCTTTCGTCCGGTGGACCGGTCGTTCGCCGCGGTCACTTGTACGGGTAGACGAACGGCATGACCAGACCGATCAGGGCGAGCGCCTCACAGAGGACGAAGCCGAGGATCTGGTTGGCGCGGATCAGACCGGCCGCCTCGGGCTGACGGGCCAGCGCCTGGGTGCCGTTGCCGAAGATGATGCCGACGCCCACGCCGGGGCCGATGGCCGCGAGGCCGTAGCCGATCGAGCCGAGGTTGCCCTTGAGCTGGACAGCGTCGGCAGCGAGGGTCTGGAGAGCGGACATGCCGTTTCTTCCTTCTCTTTCACGGACCGGTGGGGGTTGGCCACCGGACGCCTGTTTGGGACGGGACTGGCCGGTGGCTCAGTGGTGCTCGGCGAGAGCGCCCTGGATGTAGGCGCAGGCCAGCAGGACGAAGACATAGGCCTGAAGGGCCTGGATGAACAGCTCGAAAGCGGTCAGCAGGATGACCATCACGAACGAGACGCTCGCGTACGCGATGCCGATCCCGTTCAGCAGGTACCAGCTGGCGATCGTGAAGATCAGCAGCAGGACGTGGCCCGCGAACATGTTCGCGAAGAGCCGGACGGCGTGGGTGAACGGCCGGATGACGAGGTTGGAGAGCAGCTCCAGACCCATGACCAGCGGCAGCACCGGGCCCAGCGACTTGTCGTAGCCGCTGATGTTCTTCCAGCCGCCGACGAAGCCGTGCTTCTTGAAGGTCAGGCTCACCCACAGGATGTAGACGAGCGCGGCGAGGCCCGCCGGGAAGGCGATGATCGACGTCACCGGGAACTGGGCCAGCGGAATGACCGACCAGAGGTTCATGATCCAGATGAAGAAGAACAGCGAGACCATGAGGGGGACGTACTTGTCGCCCTCCTTCTTGCCCAGGGCCTCGTAGACGACGCCGCGGCGTACGAAGTCGTAGCCCGCCTCGCCGATCAACTGCAGCTTGCCGGGGACGACCTTGGCCTTGCCGAAGGCGGCCCAGAAGAAGACCACCACGACCACGGTGCCCAGCAGAGCCAGCAGGATGGGCTTGTTGAGCTCGAAGCCTCCGATCGTGGCGATCGGCTCGAACGTGAACGAGTGGAGCCCTGGGGCCGG
Source organism: Streptomyces sp. ME19-01-6 (assembly GCF_033793745.1). NCBI lineage: Bacteria > Bacillati > Actinomycetota > Actinomycetes > Kitasatosporales > Streptomycetaceae > Streptomyces > Streptomyces sp. ME19-01-6. The sequence continues at coordinate 77,685 of NZ_JARAXF010000003.1, forward strand.
GAAGCCGCACCCGTCGAAGATGTGGCAATCGGTCTCGAAGGCGAGCGTCTGGTCAGGACTCACCGCGAGCTCCTTCAGCGTGGCGCATGGGTACGGCAACCTCGTTGTGTCGGCGCGGCGCATGGCCCGCGGAACGGCACTGGACTGGTCTTACGAATGTGGGGGCGGCTTGCCGGCGCAAGTCCGGTGTAGTCGGTGGGCAGCAGCTGCATGGGCCGCCGATTCCGTCCCGTGGAATCCGGGGGTTCAGCCGCCTGCGCCCGCTGTGCCTCAGATGGCACCGGACGATAGCAGGTGAGCGGACGTGCCCTTATACCGGCCCTACAGATCACGATGGGGACCCGGCGGGGGAGGCCTTCTTCTCCCCCGCCGGGTTCCGTTCGTCTTCGGACTCGGGCTGCACATAGAAGATCTTGGCCTTCATGTGCGCGCGGGTCTGTGCGGTGATCCACGTCAGCGTCGCGGCGAGCAGCGAGAACGCGAAAGCCCGGGTGCTGAAGAGAGTGGTGTCCTTGAAGATGCCGAGCACCACCGCCATCAGCAGGAACTGCACGGCGTAGAGCGCGAGACCCATCATCTGGAAGATCTGCGGAAGCTTGTTGGCGGTCCGCACCAGCACGATCAGGTCGATCGTCATCAGCGCGATCACCAGAATCGCCCCGAACGCGGCCCCCAACGCGCCCTTGCCTCCGGCGAGCACGGCACCGACGGCAATAGCGGCGGCGCCGACGACTGCGGTGGGCAGGGCACACTGCAGGAGCGTTCGGGCGTCGTTGGACTGCATGAAGGGTTCTCCGGCAAGAGTCGGAAGCAACGGTTCGTCGTTGACGAGCGTATCCCCGGGGAAGAAAGGAACCTCACGACGAAGGGCGGTCGCACTACGGCCCTTCGGCTCTGGCACCGGGTTTTCGTGAACGGTATCACAAACTATTTGATGAGGTCTTTACCTACCCGATGTGCTGCATGTCACACGGAAGGGTTAATGGATCCGTCTCACGCTGACTACCAAGAGCTACCGATCTTGCTCCCTCGGCTACCGCTGGGAGGTGTCCCCTGCTGCGAGAAGCGGGAGCGGTCGCCGATCGCGGTGGCTCCGTTGATCCCCGCCGGGACCGGGCCCCCCTGCTCACGCCCGGACTCACGCCCCGGCTCACCGCCCGGCTCGCTCCCCGGCTCGAGCCCCGGCTCTCCGTCGACAGCCTCCCGCGCGGTCTCCTGCGCGGCTCCGGCTGCCACCACCCGGCCCTTGCGGCGGTACCGCGGCGGAACGAAGCGCTCCGCCCAGTGCGGCACCCGCGGGGTGAAGCGCGGCAGCAGCAGAAGGACCAGCCCCACCGCGCTCAGCCCCACGATCGAGAGCACGAACCACATGCTGACCGAGTTCACCGAGTACGCCACGGCGCCGAAGGCGATCAGCGCCGACCAGAAGTACATGATCAGCACCGCGCGGCTGTGCGAGTGGCCGATCTCCAGCAGCCGGTGGTGCAGATGGCCGCGGTCCGCGGCGAACGGCGACTGGCCCCGCCAGGTGCGGCGGACGATGGCCAGCACCAGGTCGGCGAACGGCACCGCGATCACGGTCAGCGGCAGCAGCAGCGGGATGTAGACCGGGACGGTGGCGTGCACCGCGGCCGTCTCGGAGCCGGTGAACAGCCTCATCGCGTCCGGGTCCACCTGGCCGGTGATGGAGATCGCCCCCGCCGCCAGCACCAGGCCGATCAGCATCGAGCCGGAGTCGCCCATGAAGATCCGGGCCGGGTGGATGTTGTGCGGCAGGAAGCCCAGGCACATCCCCATCAGGATGGCGGCGAACAGGGTCGCGGGGGCGGCCGACTCCAGGCCGTAGCCGTACCAGATGCGGTACGCGTACATGAAGAACGCCGCGGCCGCGATGCACACCATGCCCGAGGCCAGGCCGTCCAGGCCGTCCACGAAGTTCACCGCGTTGATGGTGATCACCACCAGCGCGACCGTGAGCAGCGTGCCCTGCCAGGGTGTCAGTGAGACCGGGCCCACCCCGGGCACCGGCAGCCACAGGATGGTGAGCCCCTGGAGCACCATCACGCCCGCGGCGATCATCTGGCCGCCCAGCTTGATCAGCGCGTCCACGCCCCACTTGTCGTCCAGGACACCCAGCAGCCAGATCAGCCCGGCCCCGGACAGCAGCGCGCGCGGCTCGTTGGACAGCTCGAAGACGCCCTTGAGATTGGTGAGATGGGCGGCCACCAGCAACCCCGCGCACAGCCCGCCGAACATCGCGATGCCGCCGAGCCGCGGCGTGGGCTCGCGGTGCACATCGCGCGCGCGGATCTCCGGCATCGCACCCGCCACGATGGCGAACTTACGAACCGGCCCGGTCAGCAGATAGGTGACCGCGGCCGTGACGCACAGAGTCAGCAGATATTCACGCACAGACTGCCCCACAGATGTCGCCGGCCATCTCAGCAACACACACTAGCCGCCTCCGACGAATGAGACGGGCCATCGACGAGGACGTTGTCCATCCTTGAGTCGGTTCCGCCGACTCCGGCCCGCGCATTCTCCGGCGGTCCGGACGATCAGGACGACCGGGTCGGTTCGGGCGCGGAGTGACTCTCCCGCTGAATTTCCTCCAATACCCGCACCGCGTTCTCCGCTCCGTTCTCCCCGGCGACCTTCCGGGCCAGCCGGTCGGCGTTCCGGGCGATGTCCGCATCGGTCAGCGCCGTATGGACGGCGGCGGCGAGCGCGTCCGCGGTGAGATCGCGCTGCTTCACGGGCGGCGGGGCGACACCGAGGTCGTGCAGGTGATTTCCCCACATCACCTGATCCTTGTGGAAGGGGCAGGACACCTGCGGTATCCCGGCCTCCAGGGCCGTGTTGTGCGTCCCGGGCCCACCCGCGTGCACCGCCGCCCGTACCCGGGGGAACAGCCAGTCGTACGGGACGTCGCTCTCGATCCGCACCTGCTTCGGGGGGTCCGCGACGCTGATTCCGCCCCAGCCCGTGACGATCAACGCGCGCACCCCGGTACGCCGCACCGCCTCGATCACCAGCTGCCCGGTGGCCTCGGGGTCGACGCCGAGCAGACTCCCGAAACCGATGAACACGGGCGGCTGGTCGCCGTCTTCCAGGAAGCGCAGCAACTTTGGCGAGGGCTGCCAGTCGGCCTGCCGCGGAAGTGACCAGAAACCGGTGGTGTGTACCCAGGCGGGCCAGTCCGGCGCGGTCTCCAGAACATGTGGGCTGAAGCCGTGCAGGACGGGGGCCGGACTGCCGTCGGCACGGTGCCGGAAATCCAGGAACCCCTCGCGAGGCGGAAGTCCCAGGGTCTTCTCCCGCCAGGTCGAGATCAGATCCACGAGCAGCGGCTTGAGTGGCTGCCGAGCGGCCCGCTGGTGCTGTTCCAGGTTGTCCGGCCGGGCATCGAAGGTGCCCATCTGGCTGGGGTACCGGCGGGAGGCGACGAAGTGCGGATACAAAGTGGCCAGCACATGCGGGACGCCCAGTTTCTCCGCTATCTGGTGCATGACCTGGCGTGAGTGATGGGAGTGGATCACGATGTCGGCACCGTCGCGGGCCGCGTCCCACAGCTGCTGGAGCATCACGGGATAGGTCCTGGGCATGACCTCGTTGAATATCTTCTCCCGGGCCTTGCGGTATTCGCCGATCTCGCTCTCGGGCCGGTCGCTGTTCAGCAGGATCCTGCGGAAATCCGGCCGGGAGAGGGTTTTCACCCCTTCGTCGGTGAGCGGCTCGAAGCGCACGCCGTACGCGGCCGCGAAGGAGGCGTACATCTGCGGTCCGACCAGCGTGGCGGTGTGCCCCGCTCGGTTGAGGGCGTACGCCAGGGCCAGGTACGGCTGCAGGTCCCCACGGGTGCCATGGGAGTAGATCAGCGCCTTCACGCTCGTAGCGTAGGCGGGGTCCGGGGCGGCCGAATGGACGCGTTCTGCACGGCCCAAGCTGCCTCTTGTCCACCCGTTCCGCGGCCCGCGAGGATGCGTGGCTCGGGACCGGACCGGAAAGGGCTGAAGCCGATGAGGGCGCTGGTGTACTGCCACGGAAGCCGAGGCGATGTCGAGCCGTATCTGGCGCTCGCGTACGCGCTCAACCGCGCCGGGCACACCGCGGTGCTGGCGGCCCCCGCCGTCTTCGCCCCGTTCGCCGCCGCCTACGGGGTGGAATTCGCCCCGCTGGACGACTGGTCGCTGACCGTGTGGCGCCGCCCCGAGGTCCGGGAGCTGCGGTGGACGAGCGACCGGCGGACCCCCGAGGCGGAGGCCAAGCGGGCCGCCCTGCGGCAGGAGGCGACCGAGCGCTATCCGGTGCTGCTGCGTGACATGTGGGAGGCGGCCGCGGACCACGCGGACAGCGCCGATGTCATCATTCACTCCCAGTCGTCCCGGGAGCAGATCGCCCAGATCGCCGAGAAGCTGGGGATCCCGAATGTGCTGGCCGTCCTCTATCCGAACTTCGTGGTCTCCCGGAAATATCCGGCGTTCGGCCGGCTCTCGGAGGTCTTCACCGAGCGGGAGGATCCGCGGGGCACGGACCCCAGGAGCTATATCTCGCCGGAGCTCATCGAAATGATCGCGCACTGGCGGGCGGAGACGCTCGGGCTGCCGCCCCGGGAGGGATTCCTGGATTTCCGGTACCGCGCCGACGGCAGCCCGACCCCGGTGCTCCATATCTTCAGCCCGCGGGTCATCGAACCGGCCGCCGACTGGCCCGACTCGGTCCACACACACGGCTTCTGGCATCTGCCGCCCGCGCCCGGCTGGGAGCCGCCGGGCGATCTGGTGCGCTTCCTCGACGAGGGGGACACACCGCTGTTCATCGGCTACGGATCCACCATGAGCCCGGACCCGGAGGCGAACGCACGGACCGTCCTGGACGCGCTCCGTGACACCGGACACCGCGCCGTGGTCGTCGAGGGCTGGGGAGGGATCGAGATCAGCGACGCCCCCAACGAGGTCATGGTGGTCAAGGACGTGCCGTACGCCTGGCTGCTTCCCCGGGTGCGCGCGGCCGTGCACGCGGGCGGGCCGGGCACCTACAACGCCGCGCTGCTGGCCGGGATCCCCCAGGTGATCTGCGCGTTCGAGACGAGCCAGCGGATGTGGGGCGAGCATCTCCACCGGCTGGGCGTCGCGCCCGCCCCCCTCATGCAGCGCGAGGCCGCGGAAGGGCTCGCGGCGGCCGTCCGCGAGGCCGTCACCGATCCCCGGATCACGGCCAACGCGGCCCGGATGGGGGAGGCACTGCGGGCGGAGGACGGGTTGGGGGCGGCGGTCAAGGTGCTGGAGGAGATAGCGGGGTGAGCTCCGCCGCCTTGCCCCGCCGCCCCGCCGCCCTCATCAGGTCCAGGTGACCACCGTGGCGTCGTCGATGAACCCGAAGATGCCCGCCAGGGTGGTGCGCCTGCTGCCTGCGCTGGTGTTGGGCTCCACGGCGTGGACATGCGTGCCGTTGAAGACGTACACGTCGCCGGGGGCGATGTCGATCTCCTGCCGCGCGATGCCCTCCAGCGCTTGGGGCGGATACGGCGAGCCGGTGTAGTGCAGCCCCAGCCGTTGCTTGGAGGCGTCGTCGGGCCGGATGTTCCACACCAGCAGCCGGCCGCCGTCGCCGTTCTCCAGGCAGATGTTGAGGGCCGTGACCTGGTGGTCGACCACCCGCTGGATCTCGAAGTCCGCCTGCTGTGGCTCGGTGCACTGGGAGCGGTCCTCGTGCGGGTCCAGGGCGTAGCGCCCGTCGCCGTGCCAGGAGCGCAGCAGCGCGCGGCACGCACGGCGGCCGCCGTGCTCGGCCGGCCGCACGGTCACCCCCTCCGGGGCGAGTGCCTCGGCCAGCCCTCCGTAGAAGGCGGTCAGCGGATCGCCGGGGATGTCGAGCACCCGGTCCAGCGCCGCGGCGGTCCGCTCGGAGTCGTCCAGGTAGTCGGCGGTCGTCTTGTGGTAGTGGTACGTGCCCAGGTAGTAGCTCGGAGCCTCGGTGCTGCGCCGCAGCCGGTCGGGGCTGGCCCAGAACCTGGCCGACAGCTCGGCGCACGGAGCGGGGCTCACCATGCCGCGGAAGACGACACCCGCGCTGATGCCCCGCAGGACGTCGATGACGGCTCGCGGACGGAACTCCCGGTACTCACGGAAGGCGAAGTACTCGTCGTCACCGCTCCAGCCGGTGAGCCCCTGGCTCTTCCCGGCCCGTACCGCCGTTGCCTCGGACGCGGTCATCCACTCTCCTCCCTGGGGGCCGGCCGATCCGGTCGATTCCGTCGCTAGCCACCCATCTGCTCGATGAGGCTCTTGGGCCGCATGTCCGTCCAGTGCTCCTCTATGTAGTCCAGGCACGCCTGGCGGCTGTCCTCGGGGTGGACGATCGTCCACCCCTCGGGCACCTCGACGAATTGCGGCCACAGCGAGTGCTGACCCTCGTGATTGACCAGAACGACATACCGGCCGTCAGGGTTCTCGAACGGGTTCGTCATTCGGTCTCTCCTCAACGTCCCGAAATCACGAATGCGGCGTTACGGCAGAAGGGCACGCGTCTTTATGCGGCGCTACTTCCACCGAAACCCAGATATTGCCCTGCGGGCGCCCGGACGGACTGTACTCGACCTATACGCGAAACTGCCTGTTCCGGGTCTCCCCGGTCTTCGCCAACAACATCTGGCATGGCCGGGAATGGAGTTGTAGGCTGCGGCTGCTGAAGCAGGTGAATCGGTCCCCACATGCGAGCGGAAATCGCGGGGCAGCAAGGAATGTATGCCCGGATATCGACCCTGGGAGTGCCGTGAAACGGGGAATCGGTGATCTCGCGCTGTTCGGAGGGCGGCCCGCCTTCCTGCATCCGTTATATGTCGGCTCGCCCGGCCCGGTGGACCGCGGTCGGCTGTTCGACCGGATCAACTGGGCGCTGGACAACCGGTGGCTCTCCAATGGCGGGCCGCTGGCCCTGGAATTCGAAGGGCGGATGGCCGAGCTCGCGGGCGTTCGCAACTGCGTCTCCACCTGCAATGCCACGGTCGCGCTGCAGCTGGTGTGCCAGGCGGCGGAGCTGACCGGTGAGGTCATCATGCCCTCGCTGACCTTCGTCGCCACGGCACACGCGGTGCGCTGGATCGGTCTCGACCCCGTGTTCGTGGACATCGACCCGCTGACGGGTCAGCTGGACCCCGCCTGTGTGGCCGGCGCGATCGGGCCGCGGACCTGCGCGATCGTGGGCGTCCATCTGTGGGGTCGGCCGTGTCCCGTGGAGGAGCTGGAGAAGATCGCGGCCGACCACGAACTGCCCCTGTTCTTCGACTCGGCACACGCCATCGGCTGCACCGTGGGCGGCCGCCCGATCGGCGGCTTCGGCACCGCGGAGGTCTTCAGCTTCCACGCCACCAAGGTGGTCAACGGTTTCGAGGGCGGCGCGATCGTCACCGACGACGACGCGTTCGCCCAGCGCATCCGCTCCCTGCAGAACTTCGGCATCGGCCTGCCCCCGGGGGGCAGCCCCGCCGGGGGCACCAACGGCAAGATGAGCGAGGCGTCCGCCGCGATGGCGCTCACCTCGCTCGACGCCTTCGAGGGGGCGGTCGAGCGCAACCGGGCCAACTTCGAGAGCTATCTCGCGGAGCTGGCCGCGACGTCCGGCATCTTCGTGGTGCCCCACGACCAGCGTGAGTCCAACAACTACCAGTATGTGATCGTCGAGCTCGACGAGGACCTGACGGGCCTCAGCCGGGATCTGCTCATCGAGGTGCTGCGGGCCGAGAACGTCATGGCGAAGCCGTACTTCTCCCCCGCCTGCCATGAGCTGGAGCCCTACCGGTCCCGGCAGCCGGTCCGCCTTCCGCACACCGAGCGGCTGGCGTCACGGGTGCTCGCGCTGCCGACGGGCTCGTCGGTCTCCCGCGAGAGCATCCGGCGGATCTGCGACGTCATCCGGCTGGTCGTCGCCAAGGGCCCGGACGTGACCGCCCGTCGGCAGAAGGGGTGACCGAGATGACTCCGGCAAGCGATCCGAGGGCGGAGGCCGTCGCGCGCTGCGCGGCTCCCGGCGGCGACCGGGAGGAGGCCGCCGCGGCCGTACGGCGGCTGCTGGTGGCGGACGGCCACTGCCCGCCGGAGGAGGCGGACGCCGCGGCGGCCGACCTGGTCGGTCTGGCCCGGCACTACGGCAACCGTCCCTTCACCCCGCTGGAGGAGGTGCGGCGCGAACTCGGCCTGGACCGGGGTGGCTTCGGTCGGCTGCTGGAGCTGTTCGCCCGCCTTCCCGAGCTGCGCTCCGCGGTGCTGGCGGGGCCCGCCGGGAAGTACTGGTCGAACACCCTGCTGCCGCTGGAGGAGCGCGGGGTGCTGGACGCGGCCTTGGCGGGCAAGCCCGCGTTTCCGCATATCGTCGGCCTCTATCCTGGGCCGACCTGCATGTTCCGCTGCCATTTCTGCGTCCGGGTGACCGGGGCCCGCTATCCGCACTCCGCGCTGGGAAACGGAAACGCGGCGCTGGCGTCGGTCATCGACGAGATGCCGACCGACAACCCCCACGCGCTCTATGTCTCGGGCGGTCTCGAACCCCTCACCAATCCCGGCCTCGGCGATCTGATCAGCCGGGCGGCCGGCCGCGGGTTCTCGATGACGCTGTACACGAACTCCTTCGCGCTGACCGAGAAGGCGCTCGCCGGCGAGTCCGGGCTGTGGGACCTGGGCGCCATCCGCACCTCGCTGTACGGCCTGACCGACGAGGAGTACGAGGCCACCACCGGGAAGCGGAACGCCTTCCGCCGGGTCGACGCGAACCTGCGGCGCTTCCAGCGGATGCGCGCCGAGCGCGAGGCTCCGGTACGGCTGGGGCTGAACCACATCGTGCTGCCGGGGCGCGCCGAACGGCTGCTGGACGTGGTGGACTTCATCGCCGAGCTCAACGCCGTCGCTCCCGAGCGGCCAGTGGACTTCCTGAACCTGCGCGAGGACTACAGCGGCAGGCCCGACGGCGCCCTGTCCGTCCAGGAGCGCGCCGAGCTGCGGCGGATCCTGCTGGAGTTCGAGGAGAAGGTCCGGCGGGTGACGCCCACCCTGGCCGTCGACTACGGCTATGCGCTGCACGCGCTGAAGTCCGGCGCCGACGCGCAGCTGGTGCGGATCCGCCCGGAGACCATGCGGCCCGCCGCACACCCCCAGGCCGCCGTCCAGGTCGATGTGCTGGGCGATGTCTACCTCTACCGCGAGGCGGGCTTCCCCGGCCTGCCCGGGGCGGACCGCTATATCGCGGGGCGGGTGGGGCCCGGCTCCTCGCTCTCCGGCGTCGTGGAGCGCTTTGTGAACGAGCGCGTCCATGTCGCGCCGAGGCCCGGCGACGAGTACTTCATGGACGGCTTCGACCAGGTGGTGGCGGCCCGGCTGAACCAGCTGGAGGCCGATGTCGACGCCGGGTGGCGGGAGGGCCGCGGCTTTCTGCGCTGACTCCTGGCGGCCACCGGCGGGGCTCAGGTCCCCGCCAGCCGCGCCACGACGGGCTCGAACTCCTCCGCCCGCGCGGCGGGCACCACCCAGTAGCTGATGCCGTACCGCTCCCGCCGGGCCCGCAGCCGGTCGCAGATCTCCGGGACCTCGCCCGCGAGCACCACGGGCGAGTCGAGGACCTCGTCCGGCGGCAGTCCGAAGGCCGGGGCCAGGACCCGCTCGGCGTGGTCCCGGCTGTCGCGGACCACCGCCGCGGCGGTGAGCAGGCACTGCAGCTCCAGTGCGGCCAGCCGGTCCCCGGCGTCCTCGCGGATCCAGGCCACCCGCTGGTCGAAGCGTTCGGCGGCCGCGTTGGCGCCGAGCGGGACCTCCTTGCGGGCGGCGGAGAGCTGAGCGGTCAGGGAGATGATGTCCGCGTGCCGCGCGGCGGTCCGCAGCATCGTCCGGCCGCCGCCGCCCATGACCCACCGGGCCGGGGCGGGGCGCGGTTCGCCGATGGCGTCGATGGCCGAGCAGTACCGGCCCCGGTAGGTCACCGCGCCCTTGTCCCACAGCTCGCGCACGATGTGGACGGTCTCCTCCAGCCGGGCGATCCGGATGGCCGGGGGGTCCATGGGTACCCCGGCCCGCGCGAAGTCGGGGGCGAACCACCCGGCCCCGAGCCCGATCTCCAGCCGTCCGGGCGCCGCCTGGTCCAGCGTCGCCAGCTCCTTGAACAGCACGGCGGGACGGCGCAGATCGGCCGCGAGCATCAGCGTCCCGAGCGTGAGACGCGAGGTCCACCCGGCCGCCAGCGCCAGGGAGACCAGCGGCCCCCACCGCTGGTCCAGGTGGTCGGGCACGAGCAGGGAGGAGTACCCGGTCTCCTCGGTCCGCCGGACCAGCCGGCGGAAGGCGGCCAGGTCGGGGCAGGCCCCGGCCAGGACGCCGAAGCGGAACGGGCGGTGGCCGGGCACGGCCTCGGTTCTGTCCGTCAAGCGTGGTCCTCCTCGCCGGCGCGGTCCCGCCACTCCTCGAGGCGGGCGGTGATGACCGGGCCGATCTCGGCGAGCGGTTCCGGCAGCATCATCTCCTGGTGGCGGCAGCGGACCGGGTGGGTGAGTACCCGCCCCTCGACGTAGGGGCGCCAGCGCCGGGCGCCGTCGCCCGGGCCCTGGTCGCCGTCCGGCCGGGCGGCGACGAGCAGCGCGTCGCCGTGGAACACCCGGGGCACGAAGGCGTACCGGAGGGCCACATGGTCCCCGAAGGCCCGCAGGATCGTCTCCAGGTTGTCGGCGAGCAGGTCGATGAGGGGATTGCCCTGGGCGCGCAGCGCCTCGGCAGCCGCCTCCCGGGTCAGCGGCTCAGCGGCGCCGGGCTCATCGGCGCCGGGCGCGTCGCCGCGAGCGGTGGCTCCCGGGGCGGCCACCTCCAGCAGCGCCCGCATCAGATCGCTGTCCGCCTCCCCGGCCTCGTCGGCGCGGTCCCGGGCGGGCGGGGCCGTGCCCGCCGCGACCGGGTACGCGTCCAGCATCGCCAGCAGCCCCACCTCTTCGCCCTGTTCCTGCAGCCTGGTGGCCACGGCGTGGGCGACAAGACCGCCGAAGGACCAGCCCAGGAGGTGGTACGGCCCGCTGGGCGCCACGCTCCTGATCCGCTCCAGGAAGTCGGCGGCGATCTCCTCGATGTCCGCGGGCCGGTAGCCCGGGGTGCTGAAGGCGCGCGCCTGCAGGCCGTACACCGGGTGCTCCGGCGGCAGATGGCGCAGCAGCCCGGCGTAGCGCCAGCTGAGGCCGCCGCCGGCGTGGAAGCAGAAGACCGGGGGGCGGCTGCCCGTGGTCCGCAGCGGCAGCAGGACCTCCAGGCTGTTGTGCTCGTCCGGCCCGAGCCCCGCCTCCAGACGCTCCGAAAGACCGCCGGGGGTCGGCGCGGTGAACAGCGCCTGCATGCTCAGCCGGGAGCCCAGCGTGGTGCGGATGCGGCTGATGAGGGCGGCGGCCGTCAGCGAGTTGCCGCCCAGCATGAAGAAGTTGTCGTCGATGCCGACCTCGGGGACGCCGAGCGCGTCGGCGAACAGCCCGCACAGCACCTCCTCCTGGGGGCTGCGCGGCCGGCGCGCCCGTTCCGCGGGGTAGTCGGGGACGGGCAGGGCCGAGCGGTCCAGCTTGGTGTGGTCGGTCAGCGGCAGCGCGTCGAGCACGACCAGGGCGGAGGGCACCATGAAGTCCGGGAGCCGCGCGGCGAGCCGCGCCCGCAGCGCGGCCGGGTCGGGAGCGGGGGCGCCGGGCTCCGGCACCACGTATCCGACCAGGCGCTTGTCCCCGGGCCGGTCCTCCCGGACCAGGGCCACTGCCTGGCCGATGCCGCCGCAGGAGGTGAGGGCGATCTCCACCTCGCGCAGTTCGACCCGGAAGCCGCGCAGTTTGACCTGTTCGTCGGCCCGGCCGGCGAACTCCATCAGGCCGTCCTCGCGCCACCGCACCAGGTCGCCGCTGCGGTACATCCGGGTGCCGGCCGGGCCGAACGGATCGGCGACGAAGCGTTCCGCGGTCATGGCCGGGTTGTTCTCGTAGCCCCGGGACACCCCGGAACCCGCCAGATACAGCTCCCCGACCACCCCGACCGGCACCGGCTCCAGGCCGGGGCTGAGGACGTAGGCGCGAGTGCCGTCCAGCGGGCGGCCGATGGGCACGCTCTCCGGCACCGGGTCGCCGGCGCGCATCGAGTGGCGGGTGGAGAACACCGTGGTCTCGGTGGGCCCGTAGCCCGCGGTCACCACCGTGTCCGGGCAGTTGGCGAGGGCCTTGCGGACCGCGTACGCGGGCACCACGTCGCCGCCGGTGCGCACCTCCCGCAGCCCGGCGAAGCAGTCCGGACGCACCTCGGCGAGCAGCCGGAAGAGGCCGCCCGAGGCCCACAGCCCGGTGATCCGCTCCTCGACCACGAGCTCGGCGAGGGCGTCGAGGTCGAGCCTGCCCGGCGGGGCCACCACGATCTCCCCGTGGTTCAGCAGCGGGACCCACCACTCCAGGGTGGAGGCGTCCCAGGCGTGCGGGGAGTGGAAGAGCACCTTGTGGGCCGGATCCAGCCGCCACCACTGGTCGTCCGCCAGTTCCACCACGTTCTCGTGGGTGACGGCCACGCCCTTGGGGGTGCCGGTGGAGCCCGAGGTGTAGATGACGTAGGCCAGTTGGCCGGGGTCCACGGTGACCTCGGGCGGGGTGGGGGCCTGGGCGGCGAGCCGGGGGTCCGCGTCCACGGCGACCGTCCGGACGCCGTCCGCCGGCTCCGTCTCCCAGGCCGCGGCGCGCCGCCGGTCGGTCAGCAGCACGGGCGCGGCGGTCTCGGCCAGCAGCAGCCGCAGCCGCGCCCTCGGGTGGTCCGGCTCCAGCGGCACATAGACCGCTCCGGCCTTGAGTACGGCCAGAACGGCGACGACCAGGTCGAGGCCGCGGTCGAGTTCCACCACGACCCGGGTCTCGGGGCGCACGCCGAGGTCGCACAGCAGCCGGGCCAGCCGGTTGGCCCGCCGGTCCAGCTCGCGGTAGGTGAGCCGGTGCTCGCCGTAGCGGACCGCGGTGTCGTCCGGGCCCTTGGCCACGGCCTCGGCGAATCGCCCGTGGATCGTCATCGCCCCCGGCGGCGGGGGCGGTTGGTCACCGTTCCAGCCGTCCACCAGCCGGCGCCGCTCGTCCGGGCCGAGGATGTCGATCCGGCCGACGGGCCGGTCCGGGTCCGCGCTGACCGCTTCGAGCACGCGCACCAGCCGGTCCAGCAGCGTTTCCACGGCGGGGCGGTCGAACAGCTCGGGCCGGTAGTCCAGCCGCAGCCGCAGTCCCCCCGGTGTCATGGAGGCGATCAGCGCCAGCGGGTAGTGCGCCGCGGCACGGCTCTCCGACGCCCTGGCGCGCAGCTCGGTGGGGGGCCGGCCGCCGGCCGGGGGCAGGGGGAAGTTCTCGTAGACCACGAGAGTGTCGAAAAGCTCGCCGACCCCCGCGAGCTGCTGGATCCGGGCCAGCCCCATCTGGTGGTGGGCACTGAGGGCGGACTGCTCCAACTGGAGCCCGGCCACCGCCGACCGCCAGCTGCGGGCCGGGTCCAGCCTGACCCGTACGGGGAGGGTGTTGATGAACAGGCCGACGATGGACTCGATCCCGGGGATCTCCGGGGGGCGGCCGGAGACCGTCGTCCCGAAGACCACGTCGTCGCGGCCGAGCAGCCGTCCGATCAGCACCGCCCACGCGCCCTGCAGGATCGTGTTGATGGTGACCGCTGAGCCGGCCGCGTGGTCCCGCAGCGCCGTCGTGAGAGGGGGCGGCAGCTCCCGGACGATGGTCTGGGGCATCCGGTCCGGGGGGCCGGCGTCGGCGGGTGCCAGCAGGGTGGGCTCGGTCAGCCCGGCCAGGGCCCGGCGCCAGGCGTCCTCGGTCGCCGCGGGGTCCTGCTCGGCGAGCCAGGTCAGATAGTTCCGGTACGGCACCACCGGGGGCAGGGCCGCCGGGTCGCCGCCGTGGTGGTAGAGCGCGATCAGGTCCCGCAGGAACAGCGGCACGGACCAGCCGTCCAGCAGGATGTGGTGCTTGAGGATCAGCAGCCGGTGCCGCTCCGGCTCGACGCGGATCAGCCGGAAACCGAGCAGCGTCGACCGGCCGAGGTCGAAGCGGTGGTGGCGGCCCTCCTCGGTGAGCCGGGTCAGCTCGGCCTGCCGCTCGGGCCCCGTCAGGCCGGACAGGTCCGACTCCTCCCAGGGGAGCTCGGCGTGGCGCGGAATGATCTGCACCGCGTCGCCCGCGGCCCGGTGGCGGAATCGGGCGCGCAGATTGGGGTGGCGCTCCAGCAGGGCCCGCGCGGCGGCCCGCAGCGCCCCGGCGTCCAGCGGGCCCTCCAGGTCCAGCGCCATGTGCATGGTGTAGACATCGGGCCCGGTGCCGGCGTACAGGGCGTGGAAGAGCAGCCCTTCTTGCAGGGGCGAGAGCGGGAGCGCGTCCGCCACCCCACCGGGCTCCGCCTCCCAGGCGTCGATCTCGGCCTGGGTGGCGTGGACCAGGGGCAGATCGGCGGGGATGAGTCCGCCGGCGCCGGGCCGCCGCGCCCGGTCGGCCAGCGCGCGCAGCGCCCGCTGCCAGGTGTCGACCAGGTCCTGGATCTCCGCCGCCGTGAACAGGGCGCCCGGCCAGCTGCAGTTGACGCTCAGCCGCGGCCCGCCCGAGCTGCCGGGGCCGTCCGGGCTGTCCCGGGTGATCGCGCTGATCTCCAGGGCGTGCGCGAAGGGCATGTCGCCGTCGGCCGGGGCGAGATGGAGTTCGGGGTGGGAGGCGATCGACCACGCGGCGGGCTCGGGGCCCTCGCCGAGCGCGCCGCCGTTCATCCGGCCCAGGTAGTTGAATCCGATCTGCGGCGCGCCGTATTGGGCGAGCGGTCCGGCGGTGTCGGGGTTGAGATAGCGCAGCAGTCCGTATCCGAGGCCGTTGTCCGGGAGTTCCCTGACCCGGCCCTTGATCCGCTTCAGGGCGTCCGCGACCGCGCGGCCCCCGGTGAGGGCCTCGTCCAGGTCCAGCTCCCCCGGGTCCAGCCGGAGCGGATAGACGCTGGTGAACCAGCCGACGGTGCGGGACAGGTCCACCTCGTCGGCGATCTGCTCCCGGCCGTGCCCCTCGACGTCGACCAGGAGCGTACGGTCGGCGCCCCAGCCGTGCCGCTCCCGCCAGCTGGCCACGGCGAGGGTGAGCCCGGTCAGCAGGATCTCGTTGATCCGCGCCTGGTAGGTCTCCGGTACGGCGGTCAGCAGGGCGCTGGTGAGGTCCGTGGGGAAGGGTACGGTCAGGTGCTCGGCCGTGGCCCGGGTGTCCCGGGAGCGGTTGAACGCGTCGGCGCCGAGCCGGGGGTCGGGTCCGTCGAGCATGTCCGTCCACAGCTCCAGCTCCGCCGCGCGCTCCGGGTTCTGGCCCTCGGCGAGGAGCAGCTGCGCCCAGCGACGCAGCGAGGTGCCGACCGGGGCGAGCCGGGGCGTCCCGCCGTCCTTGGCGGTCTGCCACGCGGCCACCAGGTCGGGCATCAGAACGCGCCAGGACACCCCGTCCACGACCAGGTGGTGGGCGATCAGCAGCAGCCGGCCCGGCCGGTCGGCTCCGGCGTCGAACCAGACCACCTGGAACAGCGACCCGGACTCCGGGTCCAGGCGCAGCCGCGCGGCCTCGCCCTCCGCGGCCACCAGGGCGGCCAGTTCGGCGGAGCCGTCGGGGTGTCCGCTGATGTCCACCCGCCGTATGTGGTCCTCGGCCCGCACGCTGCCGTGCGGGGTGACCTTCAGCCCCCAGGTGATGCCCTTCGGCGTGCCGGACAGAACGGCCCGCAGGGCGTCATGGTGGTCGAACAGGCTCTGCACGGCGGCCGTCAGCGGGGCGAGCCCGAGCGCCGGGACGGCCAGCAGGACCGACTGGTTGAGGTGGGCCAGGGGTCCGCGCCGCTGGGCGAGCCAGCGCATGACGGGGGTGGGCGGTACGGCTCCGACCCCGTCGCCCCGGGGCCGCTCCGCCTCCTGTGGCTCGGGCTCCCGCACGGCCGCGGCCAGTTCCGCCACGGTCTGGTGGCGGAAGAGGTCGCGAGGGGTGAGGACCAGGCCGGCCCGGCGGGCCCGGCTGGCCACCTGGAGGGCGGTGATGCTGTCCCCGCCGAGGGAGAAGAAGTTGTCGTCCACCCCGACGTGCGGCAGGCCGAGGAGGTCGGCGATCACCTGGCACAGGATCTCTTCCGGGCGGTTGCCGGGGCGGCGGCCCGCGTCGTCCTCCGGTCGTGCCCGGCGCGCCGGCACCCGGGGTGCGGGCAGCGCCTCGCGGTCCACCTTGCCGTTCACCGTCAGGGGGATGCGCTCCAGCACCACCAGGGCCGCCGGGACCATGTAGTCGGGCAGCAGCTCGCCGAGTCGGGCGCGGATCCGCTCCACATCGACGCCGCCGCCGCCGGCGCCGGGGGCCGGGGTCACGTATCCGACCAGGCGCTTTTGGCCGGGCTGGTCCTCCCGTACCAGCGCGACCGCCTGGCCCACCTCCGGGAGGGACTCCAACCCCGCCTGAACCTCGCCCAGTTCGATACGGAAGCCGCGGATCTTGACCTGGCCGTCCGCGCGGCCCACGAACTCCAGCTGCCCGTCGGCGCGCCACCGTACGAGGTCGCCGGTGCGGTACATGCGGCCCCCGGGGGGTCCGAAGGGGTCCGCCACGAACCGCTCCGCCGTCAGGGCGGTACGCCCCAGATAGCCCCGGGCCACGCCGATCCCGGACACGTACAGCTCGCCGGGGACCCCGACCGGGACGGGCCGCAGCAGGTCGTCCAGGACGTAGGTGCGCAGGTTCGGCAGCGGGCCACCGATCGGCGGTATGCCGTCCACGGCCGGAAGCGGACCGGCCATGGTGCACGAGACGGTGGTCTCCGTGGGCCCGTACGCGTTGAACATCCGCCGGCCGGCGGCCCACTTGGGCACCAGTCCCGGCTGGGCCGCCTCGCCCGCGATCACCAGGTTCCGTACGGACGGCAGGCTGTCGGCGGGCAGCTGGGTGAGGATCGCCGGGGGCAGCGTGGCGTGCGTGATCCCGTAGCGGCGGATCAGCTCGGGCAGCTCGTCCGCCTGGGCGAGCATGTCGGCCGGCCCCAGCACCAGGCACGCCCCCGCGCTCAGCGGGGTGCAGATCTCGGACATGGCGGCGTCGAAGCTCAGCGACGCGAACTGGAGCGCCCGGCTGCCCGGCCCCATCCCGTAGGGCCCGATTCTGGCCAGCACGATGTTGGGGACGGAGCGGTGCTCCACGACCACGCCCTTCGGGCGCCCGGTGGATCCCGAGGTGTAGATGACATAGGCCGGGGTGCGGGGGGTCAGCGGCGCTCGGCGGTCCGCGTCGGTCAGGTCCGTCCCCGGCAGGCCCAGCGACTCCTCCGCCGTGGCCGGGCTGTCCAGGACGACCCGGGTGCCGGGCGCCGTCTCGGGCAGGGTGCGCGCCGTCTCGGTGGTGGTCACCACCAGCGCCGGACGGGCGTCGTCCAGCATGTACGCGATCCGGTCGGCCGGGTACGCGCTGTCCACGGGCACATACGCCGCGCCCGACTTCAGCACCGCGAGCACGGCGACGATCATCTCGACGGAGCGCGGCACCATCAGCGCGACCCGCCGCTCCGGACCGGCGCCCCGCTCGACCAGCAGCCGGGCCAGCCGGTTGGCGCGCGTGTTCAGCTCCGCGTACGACACGGTGGTGTCCTGGCATCGCACGGCCGGGGCCTCGGGGATGCGGGCCGCCTGCTCCTCGAACATCCGGGGCACCAGCGTGCCGGGCAGCGGACGGGAGGTGTCGTTCCAGCCGCGCAGCAACTGGTGGCGCTCCACCGCGTCCAAAATCTCCACCTCGGCGATCGGGCGGCCGGGGTCGGCGACGGCCGCGGTCAGCAGCCGGACGAACCGCGCCACCAGCGCGTCCACCGTGGCCGGGTCGAACAGGTCCCGCGCGTAGGCGAAGGAGCCCGTCAGGCCCTCGGGGCCGCCCTCGGCGGAGCGCCGCTCACGCAGCCGCACGGACAGATCGAACTTCGCCTTGCCAGGGCCCTCGACGGGCGGGGTCATGCCCTCGACGGGCGGGGTCGTGCCCTCGTCGCCGCGCAGCCCGTCGAGGGCCGCGTCGGGGCGGGCGAAGTTGTCCAGCACCAGCGCCACCTGGAACAGCGGGTGGTACGCGGGCGACCGGGCCGGGTTGACCGCGTCCACCACCCGCTCGAAGGGCACGTCCTGGTGCGCGTAGGCGGCCAGGTCCGTCTGCCGCACCCGGTCCAGCAGCTCCTGGAACGAGGGGTTCCCTGAGGTGTCGGTGCGCAGCACCAGCATGGTGACGAACAGGCCCACCAGGTCGTCCAGCGCTTCGTCGCCGCGTCCGGCCAGCGCGGTGCCGATGGGGATGTCCTCACCCGCTCCCGACCGGGTCAGCACGGCGGCGAGGGCCGCCTGCAGCACCATGAACGCCGTGGCCCCGCGGGAGCGCGCCAGCGCCAGCACGGCCTGGTGCACCCCGGCGTCCAGCTCGAAGGGCACCACACCGCCGCGGTGGCTCTGCTCCGGGGGGCGGGGACGGTCGGCGGGCAGGGCCAGCTGCTCGGGCAGACCGGCCAGGGTCTCGGCCCAGTAGCCGAGTTGCCGTGACATCTCGCTGTCGGGATCGCCGTCGTCGCCGAGCAGCTCCCGCTGCCAGAGGGCGTAGTCGGCGTACTGGACCGGCAGCGGGGCCCAGCCCGGGGCGGTGCCGCCCCGGCGGGCGGCGTAGGCGACGGACAGGTCGCGCAGCAGCGGCCGGACGGACCCGGCGTCACCGGCGATGTGGTGCAGCACCAGCACCAGGATGTGCTCCCGCGCCCCGAGCGTCAGCAGGGTCGCCCGCAGCGGGGGGTGCGAGGTCAGGTCGAAGCCCTCGCCGCGCGCGGCGGCCAGGGCCTCGTCCACGGCGTCCGGCGAGGTGACCTCGACGGCCCGCAGCAGCGGACCGGGCACCTCGGCCGGGGCCAGCACCCGCTGGCAGGGCTCACCGTCCACCTCGGGGAAGACGGTCCGCAGACTCTCGTGGCGGGTCACCACATCGCCCAGCGCGGCCTCCAGGGCCGCCCGGTCCAGGGCGCCGCGCACCCGGGCCACCAGGGGGATGTGGTACAGCGGGCCGGTGTCCTCCAGCCGGCCCTGCACCCACAGCCCGCGCTGGGCGAACGACAGGGGCGGCCTGTCCGGGCGCGGCCGGGGCGCGGGGCGCCGCCGGGCGGCAGAGGCCCGCCCCGCGTACGCCGCGAGACCCGCGACGGTGGGGGTCTCGAACACGGCCCGCAGGGGCACCTCGGCACCCAGGGCGGTGCGGATGCGGGAGACCAGCCGGGTGGCGAGCAGCGAGTGGCCGCCCAGGTCGAAGAAGCTGTCGTCGATCCCCACCTCGGCCACGCCCAGGACGTGCGCGAACAGCCCGCACAGGATCTCCTCCCGCGCCGTGCGCGGCCCCGGGCCCGGCGTGCCCGACGACGCCTCGGGCACCGGCAGCGCCGTGCGGTCCACCTTGCCGTTCGGGGTCAGCGGGACGGCGTCCAACGCCATCACCACCGAGGGCACCATGTAGTCCGGCAGCTGGGCGGCCAGCGCCTCCCGCACCGCGCGCGGATCGCCCGGGAGGTCGTCTCCCACCACGTACCCGACGAGCCGGGGGTGGCCGCCCGGGCCCGGCAGCACCGCCGCGACGGCGTCCGCCACGCCGGGCCGGGCGCGCAGCCGCGTCTCCACCTCGCCCAGTTCGATCCGGTGGCCGCGGACCTTGACCTGGTCATCGGCGCGGCCCAGGAACTCCAGCTCGCCGCGGGCCGACCAGCGCACGACGTCGCCGGTGCGGTACATCCGCGCCCCGGCCGGACCGTACGGGTCGGCCACGAACCGTACGCCGGTCAGGCCCGGCCGGCCCAGATAGCCGCGGGCCAGGCCGCCGCCCGCGAGGTACAGCTCGCCCGCGACACCGTACGGGACCGGGCGCAGCCTCGCGTCCAGCACATATCCGCGGGTGTTCGCCAGCGGTGTGCCGATGGGCGGCGGCCCGTCGGGACGGTCCGCCGTCACGGGCGCGCTCGTGGACCAGATGGTGGTCTCGGTCGGCCCGTACATGTTCCGTACCCGGGCGGCCCGTTCCGCCAGGGCCGACGCCAGCGCGTGGTCCAGCGCCTCGCCGCCGACCAGCACCCGCAGGCCGTCGACGGCCGCCGGGTCGGCCTCCAGCAGCGCCCGCCACAGGCTGGGCGTCGCCTGGGCCACCGCCCCGGGCCGCGCCCGCAGTTCCCGGCCGAGCTCGCGCGGGTCGCGCACCATCTCCTGGTCGGCCACCACCAGCAGGGCGCCCGAGACCAGCGGCGCGAACACCTCCAGCAGCGCGATGTCGAACCCGAAGGTGGTCACCGCGAGCCAGGTGTCGCCCGGCGCCAGGCCCACCGACGGGGCCACCGCCGACACGACACCGTTCAGGGCGCCATGGGGGACGACCACGCCCTTGGGCCGCCCGGTGGACCCCGAGGTGTAGAGCACATACGCCGGGTGTTCGGGCCGCGGCGCGACCACGGCCGGCGGCCGCTCGGCGAGCGCGGCCTCGTCGAGCATCACCACGGGCACGCCCAGGTCCTGGGGCAGCCGTGGCAGCGCCTCACGGGCCGTCAGCAGCACGGCGGGCGCCGCGTCGCCGAGGACGAACCGCACCCGGTCGGCCGGGAAGTTTGGGTCGACCGGGAGGAACGCGGCGCCCGCCTTGCCCGCGGCCAGCATGGCCACCACCGCGTCCACCGAGCGCGGAAGGGCCAGCGCCACCACCGACTCGGGGCCGACGCCCCGCCCGGCCAGCAGGTGCGCCACGCCGTTCGCGCGGGCGTCGAGGTCCGCGTAGGAGAGGGTGACGCCCCGGCAGATCACGGCGGCGGCGTGCGGTGTACGGGCCGCCTGGGCCTCGAACCGCGCCGGGATCAGCGGCGACGGGGGCGGCGCGGCCGTGTGGTCGTGGTCGTGGCCGTGGCCGTGGCCGTACAGCAGCCGCCGCCGCTCCCCCGCCGTCAGGATCTCGATGTCCCCGACCCGCGTGTCCGGTTCGGCGGCCACGGCGCGCAGGACGCGCTCCAGCCGCGCCAGCACCGACTCGACCGTGGGCGCGTCGAACAGCTCGGTGGAGTAGTCGACCAGGCCCTCCAGGCCGTCCGGTTCGCCGTCGGCCGTGCGCAGCTCGCCGAGGCCGAAGGAGAGGTCGAACCGGGCCCACCGGCTTTCGCCGGGCACGCCGACGACGGTCAGGCCGGGCAGCCTCAGCTCGGCGGCCCGGGTGCTCTGCACGGTCAGCATCACCTGGAACAGCGGGTGACGGGTCAGCGACCGCCGCGGGTTGAGCTCCTCGACCAGCCGCTCGAACGGCAGGTCCAGGTGGTCGTACGCGGCGAGGTCCGTCTCCTTGACGCGGTCCAGCAGCTCCTGGAACGAGGGGTTCCCGGAGGTGTCCGTGCGCAGCACGAGCGTGTTGAGGAAGAAGCCCACCACCTCGTCCAGGGCCGCGTCACCGCGACCGGCCACCGGGGTACCGATGGGGATGTCCTCGCCCGCGCCCAGCCGGGTCAGCGTCGCCGCCAGGGCGGCCTGCACCACCATGAACAGGCTGGTGCCGCTCCGGCGGGCGAGCGCCAGCAGCCCGCCGTGCAGCTCGGCGTCGAGGTGGAAGCGGAGCCCCGCGCCGCGCTGGGGGCCGAAGGCGGGGCGCGGGTGGTCGGTGGGCAGGGGGAGCTCTTCGGGCAGGTCCGCCAGCGCGTTTGTCCAGTAGGCCAGTTGGCGGGACATCTCGCTGCCCGGATCGCTGTCGTCGCCGAGGAGTTCGCGCTGCCAGAGCGTGTAGTCGGCGTACTGGACCGGCAGCGGCTCAAAGGCAGGGGCCTCGCCGCCCAGGCGTGCCGCGTAGGCCGAGGCCAGGTCGGCGGCGAGGGCACCGACCGACCACGCGTCGCCCGCGATGTGGTGCAACACCACGACCAGGGCGTGTTCCTGGGGCCCGAGCGCCAGCAGCGTGGCCCGCAGCGGGGGCTCGATGGTCAGGTCGAAGCCCTCCCCGACGAGGGGGGAGATCGCTTCGGCGAGGCCGCTGTCGCCGCTGGCCCCGTCGTCCGCGGCCACGTCGAGGGTCCGCAACCGCGGGCCGGGCACCTCGGCGGGGGCCAGCACCCGCTGGCAGGGCTCGCCGTCCGTCTCGGGAAAGACGGTCCGCAGACTCTCGTGGCGGGCCACCACATCGCCCAGCGCGGCCTCCAGGGCCACCCGGTCCAGGGCGCCGCGCAGCCGCATCGCCAGCGAGATGTTGTACAGCGGGCCGGTCGGCTCCAGCCGGTTGATGAACCACAGGCGGCGCTGGGCGAAGGACAGCGGAATCGCGTCCGGCCGGGGGCGCGGCGTCAGGGCCGCGCGCGCGGCCGGCCCGGTGGCGAGGCGGGGCGCGAGCCCGGCCACGGTCGGCGTCTCGAACAGCGCGCGGATGGGCAGCGTCACATCCAGCGTGGCGCGGATCCGCGACAACAGCCGGATGGCGAGCAGCGAATGACCGCCCAGGTCGAAGAAGCCGTCATCGATGCCCACCCGGGCCACGCCCAGCACGTCGGCGAACAGCGTGCACAGGATCTCCTCCCGGGGCGTGCGCGGCCCCCGGCCGGCCCCGGACAGCTCGGGCGCGGGCAGCGCGCCCCGGTCGACCTTGCCGTGCGGTGTCAGCGGCACCGAGTCCAGCACCACCACGGCGGACGGCACCATGTACTCCGGCAGCACCGCCGCGAGTTCGCGGCGTACCGCCGCCGCGCCCACGCGCGCGCCCGCGGCGGGCACGGCGTAGGCGACCAGCCGCCGGTCCCCGGGCACATCCTCGCGTACGACGGCGACGGCCCCGGCCGTCCCGGGAAGCGAGGCGACCGCCGCCTCCACCTCGCCGAGCTCGATCCGGTAGCCGCGCACCTTGACCTGGTCGTCGGCGCGGCCGACGAACTCCAGCTCACCGGAGCGCGTCCAGCGCGCCACATCCCCGGTGCGGTACATCCGCGCCCCCGGCGGGCCGTACGGATCCGCCACGAACCGTTCGGCCGTCAGCCCCGGCCGCCCCCAGTACCCGCGCGCCACGCCGCGGCCGGCCACATAAAGCTCCCCCGGGACGCCGTCCGGCACCGGTGACAGCCGCGCGTCCAGCACGTACACCCGGGTGTTTTCCATCGGGCGCCCCACCGGCACCGCCCCCTCCGGCACCGCCGCCCCGGCCGGAATCCGGTGGTCCAGGCAGCCCACCGTGGTCTCGGTGGGGCCGTAGTGGTTGACCACCTCCGCCTCGGGATGCCGGGCCCGCCACGCGGACAGCTGACCGCCGCGCAGCGCCTCGCCGCCCACCACCAGCTGCCCGGTCGGCGAGCACGCGTCGGGCAACGCCTCGAGGATGGGCAGATGGCTCGGGGTGACCTTGGCGAAGGTCACCCCGCCGGGCACCGACAGCCGCTCGTCCAGGTCGGCGATCACCAGGCAGCCGCCGGCCGCCAGCGTCCCGTACAGGCCCGTCAGTCCGAGGTCGAACGAGAGCGGCGAGTGCAGCAGCGTCCGCCCCGCGAGCCCCGGATAGGCCGCCACGCAGCGCACCACGTAGTCCGTCAGCGCCCCGTGCTCGACCACCACGCCCTTCGGCCGGCCGGTGGAGCCCGAGGTGTACATCACATACGCGACCTCGCCCGCCGGCACCGGCACCCCGGGGTCGTCGGCCAACTCCCGGTCCAGCGCCGCAGCCGTCTCGGGCGCGTCCAGCACCAGCGCCGGGGTCGATCCCCACGCCGGTGCCACCCCGGCACAGGTCACCACCAAAGACGGCCGCGCGTCCTCCAGCACAAGACCCAGCCGGGCCCCCGGGGACTCCGGGTCCAACGGCACATACGCCGCCCCCGCCTTGCCCACCGCCAGCATCGCCACCACCGCGTCCACCGAGCGCGGCAGGGCCAGCCCGACCAGCGACCCGGCACCGACGCCCCGCCTCCGGATCAGCCGTGCCAGCCGATTCGCCCGCGCGTCGAGCTCCGCGTAGGTCAGCGCGGAGGTCGGCGCGGAGGTCGGCTCAGGCGGTCCGCACACCACCGCCGGCGCTTCCGGCGCCGCCGCCACCCGCTCCCGGAACACCTCCGGGAACGAACCGGCCGGCACCTCACGCGCGGTGTCGTTCCGCAGCGTCAGCACCTCGTGGCGCTCGGCCGCGTCCAGCAGCTCCACCGCGCCGATCCGCCGCCCCGGATCGGCCGCCACCGCCTCCAGCAGCCGCACCAGCCACCCGGCGATCGCCTCCACCGATGCCCGGTCGAACAGGTCCGCCGCGTAGGTGATGGTCCCGGCCAGGCCCGCCGGGGCGCCGTCCTCGGCGCGCTGTCGCGCCGCCTGGACCAGCAGGTCGAACTTGGCCCGCCCGGCCTGTTCGGACAGTGGGGTGTCCACGCCGCCGACGCTGGTCAGGCCGGACAGCTCCACCCGGTCGCGGTCGAAGTCGTCCAGCACCAGGCGGACCTGGAACAGGGGGTGGTACGCCAGCGAGCGCTCCGGGTTGAGCTCCTCGACCAGCCGCTCGAACGGCAGGTCCTGGTGGTCGTAGGCCGCCAGGTCCGTCTCCCGCACCCGGGCCAGGAGTTCGCGGAAGGTGGGGTCGCCCGAGGTGTCCGTACGCAGCACCAGCGTGTTGACGAAGAAACCCACCACCTTGTCCAGGGCCGCGTCGCCGCGCCCGGCCACCGGGGTGCCGATGGGGATGTCCTCGCCCGCGCCCAGCCGGGTCAGCAGGGCTGCCAGGGCCGCCTGCACCACCATGAACGGGGTGGTCGCGGTGGAACGGGCCAGTGCCAGCAGGGCGGCGTGCGGCTCGGGGGCGAGCGTGAACGGCACCACGCCGCCCTGGTGGGTGAGGGCGGCCGGGCGGGGGCGGTCGGTGGGCAGGTCCAGCTTCTCGGGCGCCCCGGCCAGGGCGGTCTTCCAGTAGGCGAGCCGGCGGGACAGCTCGCTGTCGGGATCGGCGTCGTCGCCGAGGAGTTCGTGCTGCCAGAGGGTGTAGTCGGCGTACTGGACCGGCAGCGGCTCGAAGGCGGGGGCCTCGCCGCCCAGCCGGGCCGTGTAGGCCGAGGCCAGGTCGGCGGCGAAGGGGCCCACGGACCACGCGTCGCCCGCGATGTGGTGGACCACCAGGACCAGGACGTGTTCCCGGGGTCCGAGCGCCAGCAGGGTCGCCCGCAGCGGCGGCTGGGAGGTGAGATCGAAGCCCTCCCGTACCCCCTCGAGGGCCGCGGCGAGGCCGCCCTCGTCCGTATCGACGACGCGCAGCGGCGGACCCGGCACCTCGGCGGGGTCCAACACCCGCTGGCAGGGCTCGCCGTCGAGGGCGGGAGACACCGGAAACACCGTCCGCAGGCTCTCGTGGCGGGCGGTCACATCGCCCAGCGCGGCCTCCAGGGCCGCCCGGTCCAGGGCGCCGCGCAGCCGCACGGTCAGCGTGATGTTGTACAGCGGGCTGGTGGTGTCGAGCTGGTTGATGAACCACAGGTGCCGCTGGGCGAAGGACAGCGGCACCGCCGACGGTCTGGGGCGCGGCGTCAGGGCCGCCCGCGCGGCCGGGCCGCCGTCCAGGCGGCGGGCGAGGCCGGCGGCGGTGGGCGACTCGAACAGCACACGGATCGGCAGGTCGGCGCCGAGCGTGGCGCGGATCCGCGCCATCAGCCGGGTGGCGAGCAGCGAGTGGCCGCCCAGGTCGAAGAAGCTGTCGTCGCCCCCCACCCGGGCCAGGCCCAGGACGTCGGCGAACAGCCCGCACAGGATCTCCTCCCGCTCCGTGCGCGGCCCCGGGCCCGGCGCGGCCGACGCCGCCTCGGGCACCGGCAGCGCCTTGCGGTCCACCTTGCCGTTCGGGGTCAGCGGGAGAGAGTCCAGGCCGACCACGACCGACGGGACCATGTACTCCGGCAGGGCCTCGCCCAGGGCCCGCCGTACGGCCCCCGGGTCCGGTGCCCCCACCACGTATCCGACCAGCCGGGGCCGGCCCTCCGGGCCGGGGACGGCGGACGCGACCGCGTCGGTCACCCCGGGCCGGGCGCGCAGATGGGCCTCGACCTCGCCCAGTTCGATCCGGTGGCCGCGGATCTTGACCTGGTCGTCCGCGCGGCCGAGGAACTCCAGCGCACCCTCCCCCGCCCAGCGCACCACATCGCCGGTGCGGTACATCCGCGCCCCGGGCGCGCCGAAGGGATCGGCCACGAACCGCTCGGCGGTCAGCCCGGGCCGGTTCCGGTACCCGCGTGCCACCCCCTCGCCCGCCACGTACAGCTCCCCCGCCACCCCGTCCGGCACCAGGCGCAGCCCGCCGTCCAGGACGTACACCCGCGTGTTCGCCAGCGGCCGGCCGATCAGCACGGGGGCGTCCGCCTCGACCGCCGCGGCGGCCGACCAGATCGTGGTCTCCGTCGGCCCGTACATGTTCCGCACCGACACCGCGCGGGACGCGAGCCCCGATGCCAGCGCCCCGTCCAGTGCCTCCCCGCCGACCAGCGCCCGCAGCCCCTCCACCGCTTCCGGGTCCGCCTCCAGCAGCGCCCGCCACAGGCTCGGCGTGGCCTG
The DNA here is from genome assembly GCF_033793745.1 of Streptomyces sp. ME19-01-6. Lineage (NCBI taxonomy): Bacteria > Bacillati > Actinomycetota > Actinomycetes > Kitasatosporales > Streptomycetaceae > Streptomyces > Streptomyces sp. ME19-01-6. The sequence continues at coordinate 104,274 of NZ_JARAXF010000003.1, forward strand.
CATCACCGACACCCGCCGGGTACGCGCCATCCGGCCCAGCGCCACCGGGTCGCGGACCACCTCACGCCCCGCCACCACCACCTCGGCGCCGGACAGCAGCGGCAGGAACACCTCCAGCAGCGCGATGTCGAAACCGAAGGTGGTCACCGCCAGCCACCGGTCGTCCGCCCCGAGCTCCACCGACGGCGACAGCGACGTCAGCAGGTTGCGCAGCGCCCCGTGCGGGACCACCACGCCCTTCGGCCGCCCCGTCGACCCCGACGTGTACAGCACATACGCCGGATGGCCCGGCTCCACCGCCACCGGGGGCAGCGGCTCCGGCTGGTTCTCCGTCCCGTGCTGTATCTCGTGCTGGATCTCGTCCAGCAGCACGACCGGGACGTCCAGGCCCGCGGGCAGCCGGTTTTGCACCTCACGGGTCGTCACCACCACAGCGGGCGAGGCGTCCCGGAGCACGAACGCCACGCGCTCCGCCGGGAAGTCCACGTCCACGGGGAGGAACGCCGCCCCCGCGGCCATGACCCCCACCATCGCCACCACCGCGTCCACCGAACGCGGCACCAGCAGCGCCACCACCGACTCCGGGGCGGCCCCGTGCCCGGCGAGCCGCCCGGCCACCCGGCGCGCCCGCGCGTCCAGCGCCGCGTACGACAGGGCCGCCTCGCCGTCGGAGACCGCCACCGCGTCCGGTGTACGGGCCGCCTGGGCCCGGAACAGCTCCGGCACCAGTGACGGCGGCAGCCGGCGCGCGGTGTCGTTGCGGCCGAGGAGCAGCCGCCCGCGCTCCGCCGCGCCCAGGACGTCGATCTCCCCGACCGTGCGTTCCGGCTCCGCCACCGCCGCGCGCAGCACCCGCTCCAGGCGCTCGAGCACCGACTCGGCCATGGACCGCTCCAGCAGGTCGGACCGGTAGTCCACCCGCACCCGCAGCCCGTCCGGGGACGTGGCCACGACCAGCGTCAGCGGATAGTGCGTGGCGTCCCGGCCCTTGGCTCCCACCAGCCGCAGCCCGGAGGGCAGCCGGGAGGCCGTCGCGGGGTCCACGGGGAAGTTCTCGACGATCAGGGTGGTGTCGAACAGCTCGCCGGCCCCGGTGAGGGCCTGGATGTCGCTGAGGCCGAGGTACTGGTGGGGTCCCAGGTCCGACTGTTCGTCCTGCAGCCTGACCAGCGCCTCGGCGACGGGCTCGGCGTCGTGCAGCCGGACGCGCACCGGGACGGTGTTGATGAACAGTCCGACCATGGACTCCACGCCGGGCACCTCGGCGGGCCGGCCGGAGACGGTCGCACCGAACACCACGTCGTCCCGTCCGGTCAGCCGGCCGAGCACCACCGCCCAGGCCAGCTGCAGCACCGTGCTCAGCGTCACCGCGTGCCCGGCCGCCAGCCGCCGCACGGCCTCGGCGAGGCCGGGCGGCAGCAGCGTCTCCAGGCGCTCCGGCATCCGCTGCGCCCGGCCCGGCTCCGCCGGGGTCAGCCGGGTGGGTCCCGTCAGTCCGTCCAGCGCCTTGCGCCAGGCCTGTTCGCTCGCGGGGCGGTCCTGCGACGCCAGCCACTTCAGGTAGTCGCGGTACGGGGTCACCGGCGGCAGGGCGGCCTCGCCCCGCTCGTAGACGGTGAACAGCTCGCGCAGCATCAGGGGGGTCGACCAGCCGTCCAGCAGGATGTGGTGGTTGGTGATCACCAGCCGGTGCAGCTCGGGACCCTGACGCAGCAGCAGACAGCGCATCAGCGGGGGCTTGGCCAGGTCGAACCGCTCGGTGCGGTCCCGGTCCGCGAGCCGGGTCGCCTCCGCCTCGCGCGGCGCCTCGTCCAGCCCGCTGAGGTCCGCCTCCCGCCAGCCCACCTCGGCCTGGTCCGGGACGATCTGGACAGGTTTGCCCGAACGCAGGGTGCGGAAGCCGGCCCGCAGGTTGGGGTGGCGCCGCAGCAGCGCGGCCAGCGCGGCCTTCAGCCGTGGCCCCTCCAGCGGCCCGGCGAGGTCGACGGCGAGCTGGACCGTGTAGACGTCCTCGTCCGCGCCCGTGTGGCCCGCGTAGCGGGAGTGGAACAGCAGGCCCTCCTGCAGCGGTGACAGCGGCAGGACGCCCTCCAGCCCGGACGACGCCTTCCCCTCCGGTCGGACGTTGCGGGTCACGTCAGTTCCTCCAGTCAGCTTCGAGCTCGCCGAGCTCGTCGAGCTCGCCCGGGTCCAGATCCACCAGGGAGAGGTCGGTCAAAGTGGCGCCGTTCACCTCGGACCGGGCGGTGGCGGCGTCTGACGTGGCGTAGGACGTCAGGGCGTCGAGGGCGGTGCACCACAGGTCGTTCAGCTCCTGGACCGCGGTCTCCTCGAAGAGCCCGGCGGGCCACGACCAGACCACGTTCAGCCGGGGCCCCTCGGCCCGGTCGTGGGTGATGACGTTGAGCTCCAGGGAGTGGGCGAAGGGCATGCCGGGGTCGGCGGGCGCCACCCGTACGTCCTCGGGGGCCGCGCTCCACGCGCCCGGCCCGTTGTCGGGGCGGACCCGTCCCAGGTAGTTGAACCCGACCTGCGGGCCTGGGGCGTCGGCCAGCAGGGCGGCGGTCCTCGGGTTCAGATGGCGCAGCAGGCCGTATCCGACGCCCTTGCCGGGCAGCGCGCGGGACTGGTCCCGGACCCGTCGCAGCGCCTCGCCGACGGCCGGGCCCCCGGCGAGGAATTCCGCCCAGCCCACGCCGGGGTCGACCCGCAGCGGGTGCATGGCGGTGAACCAGCCGACCGTACGGGAGAGTTCGGCCTCCGCGCCCTCGCCCCGGCCGTGGCCCTCCAGGTCCACCAGCACCGGGCCGCCCCCGCCACGGCCGCGGCGGCGCCGCCACTCGGCCAGAGCGAGCGCGAATCCGGTGAGCAGGACCGCGTCCGCTCCGGTGCCCGCCGCGTCGGGTACGGCGGTCAGCAGGGGCGCGGTGCGCTCGGGCGGCAGCACGGCCCGGTGGCGGCGCAGCGTCCGGTGGGTGTCCACGGCCGGGTCCAGCGGCCGGTCGGACAGCAGCGGGTCGGGGGCCTCGGTCATCCGCCGCCACAGCGGGAGTTCGGCCACGACGGCCTCGGTCCCGGCCCGCCGGTGCAGTTCCCGCGCCCAGGTGCGGAACGAGGTGCGCACAGGCTCCAGCCCCGCCGCGGCGTCCTGCCAGCAGCCCATCAGGTCGGGGAGGAGGATGCGCCACGAGACCCCGTCGACCACGAGGTGGTGGGCCATCACCAGCAGCCGCCCGGGCCTTCGGTCACCGGCGTCGAACCAGACCACCTGGAGCATCACGCCCGCGTCCGGGGCCAGTTCCCGGCGGGCGGCCTCGGCGTGCTCGGCCAGCACCGGCTCCAGCGTCCCCTCCGGGCGGTCCGCGATGTCGACCCGGCGCACCCGGCCCGCCGCGTCCACCGCCCCGGCCGGGGGCACTTCCAGCCGCCAGGGCCCCTCGCCCGACCGGTCGAGCCGGGCGCGCAGCACGGCGTGCCGGTCGAGGACCGCCCCCACGGCGGTGACCAGCGCGTCGTGGGTGAGTCCCGGGTCCACCTGGAGCAGCACGGACTGGTTGAACGCGGCCACCGGGCCGCCCAGTTCCCTCAGCCACTCCATGATCGGGGTGGCCTGGACGGTGCCGGTGCCGTCGTCGGGCGCGTGCGCCGCCGGATCCTCGCCCGCCGCGGCGGCGACCAGCGCGAGCTGTGCGGGGGTCTGGTGCTGGAACACATCGCGCGGGGTGATCACCAGGCCGGCCTGTCGCGCCCGGCTGACCAGCTGGATGGAGACGATGCTGTCGCCGCCCAGCCGGAAGAAGTTGTCGTCCACGGAGACCTCGGGGGCGCCGAGCAGCTCCGCGAACAGCGCGCACAGCAGCCGCTCCCGGTCGTCGCGCGGCGCCCGGCCACCGCCGCCCGGGTAGTCGGGCACGGGCAGCGCGGAGCGGTCCAGCTTGCCGCTGCGCCCCAGCGGCAGGGCGTCCATGGGCACGAACACCGCGGGCACCATGTAGTCCGGCAGCAGCTCGGCCACATGGCCGGCCAGCGCGGCGGTGTCCAGGGCGGTGCCGGCGGCCGGCACGGCGTAGGCGGCCAGCCGCCGGTCCCCCGGCCGGTCCTCGCGGACGACCACGACGGCCTGGGCCACGCCGGGGAAGGACGCGACGGCGGACTCCACCTCCCCCAGCTCGATGCGGAAGCCCCGCACCTTGACCTGGGCGTCGGCCCGGCCCGCGAACGCCAGGGTGCCATCGGGGCGCCACCAGACGCGGTCGCCGGTCCGGTACATGCGCGAGGACGGGGGCCCGAAGGGGTCGGCGACGAAGCGCTCGGCGGTCTGCCCCGGCCGCCCGTGGTAGCCGCGGGCCACGCCCTCACCGGCCACGTACAGCTCGCCGGTGACGCCGGGCGGCACGGGCCGCAGCCGCTCGTCGAGGACGTACACCCGGGTGTTGTCCAGGGGCCGTCCGATGGGGATGGCCGCGCGGCGCCCCGCCCCCTCGACGTCCTCGCGGGTCAGCTCGTGGTGGATGACGCACTGCGTGCACTCGGTGGGCCCGTAGGTGTTGGTCAGCCGGGCCCCGGGGACGCGGTCCATGACCTTGCGGGCGGCCACGGAGGACACCGCGTCACCGCCGACGTAGATGTCCTTCAGGCCGTCGAAGCTTTCCAGGTGGTTCTCGGCGAGCAGCCGGAAGACGCCCTCACTGAACAGACCCACGGTGACTCGGTGTTCGGTCATGGCGCGGGCGAGGGACGCGATGTCGGTGGCCTCGCCGTCGTACGCGACGATCCGGCCGCCCGTCAGCAGCGGCCCCCACAGCTCATAGGTCGAGGCGTCGAACGACACGGGCAGGTGCATCAACATCCGGTCCTCGGCGGTGTGCCCCCACCAGCGGTCGAGGACCATGTCGACGACGCTGCGGTGGGAGACCGCCACGCCCTTGGGCCGGCCGGTGGAGCCCGAGGTGTGGATGATGTACGCGAGGCCGCCGGGCGGCACGGCCGGGGCGGTGCGTCCCGGGCCGGCGGCGCCACGCGGCGGCGCCGGGTCGTCGGCCAGGACGAGCGAGGCGTGGCCGCGCGGGACGCGCGGGGCGGTCCGGCGGTCCGCGATCACGGCCACGGCCTGGGTGCCGGCCAGGATCTGCAGCAGCCGGGCCTCAGGGCTGCGCGCGTCCAGCGGTACGTACACGGCGCCCGCCTTGGCGACGGCGAGCACGGCCACGACGTGGTCGGCCCGCTTGTCCAGCAGCAGCGCCACCCGGTCCTCCCAGCCGACGCCCCGGGCCAGCAGCGCGGCACACAGCTCGTCGGAGCGGGCGTCGAGCTGCTCGTACGTCAGCCGCAGCTCCCCCTGGACCAGCGCGGTGGCGTGCGGGGTACGGGCCGCCTGCCGGCGGAACAGCTCGGGCAGGGAGGCGTCCGGCAGGGCGTGCGCGGTGTCGTTGCGGACGACCAGCAGCTCGTGCAGCTCCTCCTCGGACAGCACCGGGAGCGCGCCGATCGGGCGCTCCGGCTCCGCGACCGCGGCGGTGAGCAGCCGGGCCAGCCTGGCCGCCCAGGCCTCCATGGTGGCGCGGTCGAACAGGTCCGCGGCGTATCTGATCTGTCCCCGGATGCCCGCGGCGGCGCCGGCGCCGTCAGCGCCGTCAGCGCCGTCAGCGCCGTCAGCGCCGTCAGCGCCGTCAGCGCCGTCATTGGAGTAGTGCTCCGTCAGGCTGAACGACATGTCGAACCGGGCCACAGGGGCCTCAACCCCTTCCACCCGCCCGCGCAGACCGGGCAGATCGAGCTCCAGCCGGCCCGTGTTGTGCAGGATGAGCATCACCTGGAACAGCGGGTGGCGGGCGAGCGACCGCGTCGGGTTGACCTCCTCGACCAGCCGCTCGAACGGCAGGTCCTGGTGGTCGTAGGCCGCCAGGTCCGTCTCCCGCACCCGGGCCAGGAGTTCGCGGAAGGTGGGGTCGCCCGAGGTGTCCGTACGCAGCACCAGCGTGTTGACGAAGAAACCCACCAGCTCGTCGAGGGCGTGGTCGGTGCGGCCCGCGCTGGGGGCGCCGAGCGGGATGTCGGTGCCCGCGCCCAGCCGCGTCAGCAGCGTGGCGAGAGCGGCCTGCAGCACCATGAAGACGCTGACGCCGCTCGCCCTGGCGAGGGCCACGACACCGGCGTGCGTCTCGGCGGTGAGCGCCACGGGCACGCTGTCGCCCCGGTGGCTGGCGACCTCGGGGCGAGGGCGGTCGGTGGGGTACGCCGGCTCCTCCGGCAGGCCCTCCAGCGCGGCGGACCAGTGGCGCAGCTGCCGGGAGAACTCGCTGCCGGGGTCGGTGTCGTCGCCGAGGAGTTCGCGCTGCCAGAGGGTGTAGTCGGCGTACTGGACCGGCAGCGGCTTCCAGTCGGGGGCCTCGCCGCCCAGGCGCGCGGCGTACGCCCGCGACAGGTCGCGCAGCAGCGGGGTGTGCGACCAGCCGTCACCGGTGATGTGGTGCATGACCACCACCAGCGCGGCGGTGTCGCCGCAGACCAGCAGCCTGGTCCTCAGCGGCGGCCGGCTGACGAGGTCGAAGCCGGAGACGACGGTCGCCTCGATGGCGTCCGCCAGCTCGTGCGGGGCGACCTCGGACTCCTCCAGGCCGGGGATCCCTTCCTCGATGCCGAGGACCCGCTGGAAGGGCACGCCGTCGATCGCGGGGAAAACGGTGCGCAGGCTCTCGTGCCGGGTGAACACATCGCGCAGGGCCGCGCGCAGGGCGGGGCGGTCGAGGTCCCCGGTGAGCCGCAGCACGAGCGGGATGTTGTAGGTGGGGCTCGGTCCTTCCAGCTGGTTGATGAACCACAGCCGGCGCTGCGCGAAGGACAGCGGGACCGTCTCGGGCCGCGGCCGGGCCGCCAGGTGCGGCCGGGCGGGCGCCTCACCGTCGAGGCGCGGTGCGAGCCCCTCGACGGTGGGGGCTTCGAACACGACGCGCAGCGGCACGTCCACGCCGAGGGTGGCGCGGATGCGGGACACCAGCCGGGTGGCGAGCAGCGAGTGGCCGCCGAGGTCGAAGAAGTCGTCGTCGACGCCGACCCGGGCCACCCCCAGCACCTCGGCGAACAGCCCGCACAGGATCTCCTCCCGGGCGGTACGGGCCGTCCGGCCGGCGGTCACCGGCACCTCGGGCGCGGGCAGCGCGCCCTTGTCCACCTTGCCGTTCGGGGTGAGCGGCAGCGCGTCCAGGACGACCAGCGCGGGCCGCGCGTAGTCGGGCAGCCGCGCGGCCACCCAGGCGGCGAGCGCGGCCGGGTCCACAGCCGCGCCGGCCCCGGTGGCGGGCACGGCGTAGGCGACGAGCCGCCGGTCGTCCGCCCGGTCCTCGCGGACGAGGGCGACGGCCCGGTCCACCCCGGGGAACGACGCGACCGCCGTCTCCACCTCGCCCGGCTCGATCCGGTATCCCCGCACCTTGACCTGGTCGTCGGCCCGGCCCACGAACTCCAGCAGGCCCGGGCCGGTCCAGCGGGCGAGGTCCCCGGTGCGGTACATCCGGGAGCCGGGCGGCCCGAAGGGATCCGCGACGAACCGCTCCCCGGTCAGGCCGGGCCGGTTCAGATAGCCACGGGCCACGCCGGTGCCCGCGATGTACAACTCGCCGGCCACGTTGTCCGGCACCGGGCGCAACCCGGCGTCCAGCACATACGCCCGGGTGTTCCACATCGGCCGGCCGACCGGCACCGGGCCGTCGGGCAGCGCCGCCCCCGCCGGGATCCGGTGGTCCAGACAGCCGACGGTGGCCTCGGTCGGGCCGTAGTGGTTGACCACCTCGACCTCGGGGTGCCGGGCCCGCCACGCCGTCAGCCGGGCGCCGGTGAGCACCTCGCCCCCGATGACCAGTTGCCCGGTGGGTGAGCAGGCGTCGGGCAGCGCCTGAAGGATCGGCAGGTGGCTGGGGGTGACCTTGGCGAAGGTCAGCCCGCCCGGCACCGACAGCCGCTCGTCCAGGTCGGCCACGTGCAGGCAGCCGCCCGCCAGCAGCGTCCCGTACAGCCCGGTCAGCCCCAGGTCGAACGACAGCGGGGAGTGCAGCAGCGTACGGCCGGCCAGCCCCGGATACGCGGCCACGCACCGCGCCGCGTAGTCCACCAGCGAACCGTGCTCGACCACCACGCCCTTGGGCCTGCCGGTCGAACCGGAGGTGTAGACGACATACGCCGCGTCCCGCGCGGACACCGCCACCCGGGGATCGGTGTCGCTCGCCGCCGCCAGCGCCGCCACGGTCCCGGCCGCGTCCAGCGCCACCACCTCGGCCGCGCCGCCGACCGGCGCCACCCCGGTCAGGGACAGCACCACCGCGGGCCGGGCGTCCTCCAGCACGAGCCCCGTCCGCTCCCCCGGCTGGTCCGGGTCCAGCGGTAGGTACATCGCGCCCGTCTTGAGCACCGCCACCATCGCCACCACCGCGTCCGCCGAACGGGGCAGCGCCAGGGCCACCAGGGACCCGGCGCCGACGCCCCGGTCCAGCAGCAGACGGGCCAGCCGGTTCGCGCGGGCGTCCAGCTGCCCGTAGGTCAGCTCCACCGCGCCGCACACCACCGCGGGCGCGTCCGGGGCGGCCGCCACCCGCGCCCGGAACAGCTCCGGCAGCGACGCGGCGGACACCTCGTGCGCGGTGGAGTTGCGCTCGGTCAGCACCCGCTGCCGCTCGGCGGCGTCCAGCAGCTCCACCGCGCCGATCGGGCGGTCCGGATCGGCCACCACCGCCTCCAGCAGCCGTACGAACCGCGCGGCCACCGCCTCCACGGTCTCCCGGTCGAACAGCTCGGCCGAGTAGCCCACGAACGCCTCGATACCGGCCGGGTCGCCCTGGTCGTCATGGCGCTCGGAGAGGCTGAACTGGAGATCCAGCTTGGCCAGGTCGGGGTCGTACGGCAGGACCTCGGCCGCGAGGCCGGGGAGGGCGAAGCGGGGCCGGGCCAGGTTCTGCAGCAGCAGCTTCACCTGGAACAGGGGGTGACGGCCCAGCACTCGCCGGGGGTTGAGCGCCGCGACCAGCCGCTCGAACGGCAGGTCCTGGTGGGCGAAGGCGTCGATGTCAGTGCGCCGCACGCGCCGCAGCAGCTCGCCGAAGGTGGGGTCGCCCGAGGTGTCCGTTCGCAGCACCAGCGAGTTGACGAAGTAGCCGACCACCTCCTCCAGGGCGTCGTCGCCGCGGCCGAACACCGAGGTGCCGACCGGGATGTCGGTGCCCGCGCCGAGCCGGGTGAGCAGCGCCGAAAGGGCCGCGTGCACCACCATGAACGGGGTCGTCGCACTCGCCCGGGCCAGCCCCACCACCGCGCGGTGCGTCTCCGCGCTCACCCGGAACGGGACCACCCCGCCGCGCAGGCCGGCCGCCGCCGTCGGCCGCGGCCGGTCGGTGGGCAGCCGCAGCTCGTCCGGCAGCCCGGCAAGCCGGTCCTTCCAGGAGGCGAACTGGCGGGAGATCTCGCTGTCTTGGTCGGACTCCTCTCCCAGCAGCGCCCGCTGCCACAGGGTGTAGTCGGCGTACTGCACGGGCAGCGGCTCCCAGGCCGGGGCCTCGCCCCGCAGGGCCGCCTCGTACGCGGTGGACAGGTCTCGGGCGAGCGGCGCGGCGGACCAGCCGTCGCTCGCGATGTGGTGCGCGACGACGACCAGGATGTGCTCGCGCGCGCCGAGAGCCAGCAGCGACACCCGCAGCGGCGGCTCGTGGGCGACGTCGAATCCGGTGCTCGCCGCGGCCGCGATCAGCGCTTCCACAGCCTGGTCGTCCTCGCCCGCCGCGTCCACGACGGACACGGCCGGCGCGGCGTCGGCGGGGTCGAGCACGACCTGCCGGGGGACGCCGTCGGCCTCGGGGAACACCGTGCGCAGGCTCTCGTGGCGGGCCGCCACGGAGGCGAACGCCGTCTCCAGCGCGGTGGTGTCGAGCTCGCCCGACAGCCGGACCACCACCGGGATGTTGTACGTGGCCCGGCCGGCCTCCAGCCGGTTGATGAACCACATGCCGCGCTGTACGTACGACAGCGGCAGCACCTCGGGCCTAGCCTGGCGCGCCAGGCCCGGGCGGGCGGGCCCGGCGGCGTCCAGGCGCCCGGCGAGCGCGGCGACGGTGGGCGCCTCGAACAGCGCCGCGACCTCGACCTCCACGCCAAGGGCCGAGCGGATCCGGGACACCAGACGGGCTGCCAGCAGGGAGTGTCCGCCCAGGCCGAAGAAGTCGGCGTCGACGCCGACCCGTTCCAGGCCCAGCGCCTCGGCGAACAGCCAGCACAGAATCTCCTCCCGCGGGGTGCGCGGCTCCCGGCTCACCGTGCCGGGGGCCTCCGGCACCGGCAGCGCCTTGCGGTCCACCTTGCCGTTCGGCGTCAGCGGGACGGCGTCCAGCGCGACGACGGCCGACGGCACCAGGTGGTCCGGCAGCACGGCGGCGAGCGCCTCACGCACCGCGCGCGGGTCCGGCCGCCCGTGGCTCTCCCCCACCACGTACCCGACGAGGCGGGGCTGGCCGCCGGGGCCCGGCACCACGGAGGCCACCGCGTCCGCCACCCCGGGCAGGTCCCGGAGCCCGGCCTCGACCTCGCCCAGCTCGATCCGCCGACCACGGATCTTGATCTGGGTGTCGCGGCGGCCCAGGAACTCCAACTGCCCGTCCGGCAGATAGCGCACCCGGTCGCCGGTGCGGTACATCCGGCCGCCGGGCGCGGCGGAGGGGTCGGCGAAGGGGTCGGCGACGAACGTGTGCGCGGTCTTGGCCGGGTCGCCCAGATATCCGCGGCCGACGCCGACGCCCGCCACGTACAGATCGCCGACGACACCGACCGGCACCGGCTGGAGTTCATCGCTGAGCACATACAGCCGGGTGTTGCGGATCGCCCGCCCGATCGGGGAGGTGGTGCGGCCGGGGTCCCGGGTGATGACCGCGTGGGTGACGTCGTCGGAGCACTCGGTGGGGCCGTAGGCGTTGACGACCGGGATCGCCGGGAAGCGGGCGAACCAGCGGCGGCACAGCTCGCCGGGCAGCTCCTCGCCGGTGACGACCAGCCACCTCAGGGACGCGAGGGCGGGCAGGGGCTCGCCGTCGTCCCAGGCGTCCAGCGCCGCGCGCAGCAGTGAGGGCACCACCTCCAGGACGGTGACCTCCTCGTCGGCCGTCCGCCGGAACAGCCCCGACGGGTCGGCCGCGAGACGCTGCGGGGCCGCGAGCGCCCGGCCGCCGACGACCAGCGGGGCGAGCATCTGCCACAGGGAGATGTCGAAGGTCAGGGGGGCGTTCTGGACCACCGTGTCGGCGGCGGTGAGGCCGAGGTCGGCCACCTTGGCCGACAGGTGGTTGTTCATCCCCCGGTGATGGACCATCGCGCCCTTGGGCCGGCCGGTGGAGCCGGAGGTGAACAGGACGTAGGCGAGCTGATCCGCGGGCGGCGGGCCCGCTTCCGGTACGGCCGCGGGCCCGGGTTCGCCACCGTGGCCGGAGTCGCCACCACGGCCGGAGTCGCCACCACGGTCGGTGCCGCCGGTGCCGTCGTCGGCCGGGCCGAGGGGCAGCACCTCCACCCCGCCGGAGGTCTCGCCGGATGTTCCGCCCGCCGCCTTTGCGGCCGTCTCCCGGTATCCCGGTCCGGCCAGCAGCCACCGCGCTCCGGCGTCGGCCAGCGCGGCGGCGGAGCGCTCCACCGGCGCGCCGGTGTCCAGCGGCAGATACGCGGCCCCGGCCGCCAGCGCGCCCAGCAGCGCGGTCACCGCCCAGCGGCCCCGGTCGGCCAGGACGGCGACCACCGCGTCGGGGCCCGCGCCCGAGGCCTTCAGCCGCCTGGCCAGCCGGTCGGCCCGGGCGACGAGTTCGCGGTAGCCGAGGTCTCCGTCGGCGTCGGTGACCGCGACGGCGTCCGGCCGCTCCGCCGCCAGTTCGCGGACCCGGGCCCAGACGTCGCGCAGCGGCTCGGACGCGGCGGTGTCGTTCCAGTCCCGCAGCAGTCGGCGGTGCTCCTCGTCGGCGAGGATCCGGGCCGTGGCGACGCGCGCGTCCGGGTCGGCCATGACGGCGCTCAGCAGGCGGCCGTAGCGCCGCAGCAGCTCCCCGGCGGTGGACTCCTCGAAGACGTCGGCGCGGTACTCCAGCGCCACCCGGATCCCGTCCGGCTCCCCCTCGGGGGTGAAGTTCTCCCGGACGTTCAGCGACAGGTCGAACTTGGCGGTGCCCGCGGGGACCTCGAGCAGCCCCAGCCCCAGCCCGTCGAGCTCCGGCGGGGTCGCGGGCGAGCTGTCCATGGCCAACATGACCTGGAACAGCGGGTGCCGGCCCGCCGAGCGCGGCGGGTTGAGCGCCTCCACGAGCCGCTCGAACGGCAGGTCCTGGTGGGCGTAGGCGGCCACGTCCGCCTCGCGCACCCGGGCGACGAGCTCACGGAAGGTCGGGGCGCCCGAGGTGTCGGTACGCAGCACCAGGGTGTTGACGAACAACCCGACCAGATCCTCCAGCGCCTCGTGCGGGCGCCCGGCCACGGGCACGCCGAGCGCGATGTCCTCCCCGGCTCCCAGTCTGCTCAGCAGCGCAGCCAGGGCGGCCTGGAGCACCATGAAGGTGCTGGCGCCGCCGGCCCGGGCGAACTCGGTGATGCCGCGGTGCAGCGAGGAGTCAAGGCCGAGGGTGACCAGGGCGGCCGGGGCGGTGGCGACCCCGGGCGGGTGGGGCCGGTCGAAGGGCAGGTCGAGCTGGGCGGGCAAACCGGCCAGCCGCTCCTTCCAGAAGGCGGTCTGCCGCGCCGTGACGCTCCCCGGGTCGGCGGCGTCGCCCAGCGTGCGGCGCTGCCAGGCGGCGTAGTCGGCGTACTGCACGGGCAGCGGCGGGAATCGGGGCGCGTGCCCGGCCCGGCGGGCCCGGTAAGCGACCGCGAGGTCGCGCAGCAGCGGGCCGTAGGACTCCGCGTCGGCCGCGATGTGGTGCACCAGCAGCAGCAGGACGTGCCGTCGCGCATCGAGCCGGAACAGCCGGGTCCGCAGCGGCGGCTCGACGGCCAGGTCGAACGGGCGGGCCACGGCCGCGGCCAGTTCCTCGCGCAGCCGCGTCTCGGCGCGGACCACGGTGGCCGGCGCGGGGCGGGCCGGGCCGCCGGACGGCAGGACGCGCTGGACGGGCACGCCCGCGCGGTCCGGGTAGACGGTGCGCAGCGGCTCATGGCGGTCGGTGAGGTCGCCGAGAGCCTCGGCCAGGGCGTCCGCGTCGAGGTCGCCGTCGAGGGTGAGGACCAGCGGAATGTGGTACGCGGCGCTGGGGCCCTCCAGCCGGTGGAGGAACCACAGCCCCTGCTGGGCGAAGGAGAGTTCCAGGTCGCCGTCGCGGGGTATCGGGGTCGGCCCGGGGCGGGCGGAGTCGGCGGGCTCGGCGGCGTCCAGCTCCCCGGCGAGCCCGCGCACGGTGGGGGCGCGGAAGAGCACGTCGATCCCGCACTCGGTCCCCAGCCCGGAGCGGATCCGCTGGGTCAGCCGGGCGGCCAGCAGGGAGTGCCCCCCGAGGTGGAAGAAGTCGTCGTCGATGCCGACGGTCTCGACGTCGAGCACCTCGGCGAAGAACCGGCACAGCGTCCGCTCCCGCTCGGTGCGGGGCGGGGTGTGGGACCGTTCCGGGGCGCCCGCGGGGTCCGGCAGGGCCTTGTGGTCGACCTTGCCGTGGGGGGTGACCGGCAGCGCGTCGAGGGCCGTGAAGGTGGCGGGCACCAGATAGCCGGGCAGCTCCCGCTCCAGCGCCTCGCGCAGCGCGGCGGGTTCCGGCTCCGCCCCGGCGGCGGGGACCAGGTACGCGGCGAGGGACGCCTCGCCGCGCGCGTCCCGGCGCACCACCACGGCGGCCCGGCCGACAGCGGGCAGCCTCAGCAGGGCGGCCTCGGCCTCGCCGGGCTCGACCCGATAGCCGCGGATCTTGACCTGGTCGTCGGCGCGGCCGAGGAACTCCAGCGCCCCGTCCGGGCGCCGCCGCACCAGGTCGCCGGTGCGGTACATGCGCTCGCCGGGGAATCCGTAGGGGTTGGCGACGAAGCGTTCGGCCGTCAGCGCGTACCGCCCCAGATACCCCCGGGCGACGCCGGCGCCGGCCACGTACAGCTCGCCGGGGACCCCGGGCGGCGCCGGGGCGAGCCCGCTGTCGAGCACATACACCCGGGAATCGCCGACGGATGTGCCGATGCCGGGCGGGTCGTCCGGGCGCAGCGCGTCGGACATGGTCGCGCAGACCGTGGTCTCCGTCGGGCCGTACGCGTTGACGAACCGGCGGCCCGGCGCCCAGCGGGCCACCAGGTCCTCGCCCAGCGCCTCACCGGCGGACACCAGGGTGGTGACCGAGCCGAGGTCCCGGGGGTCCAGCGCGGACAGGACGGCCGGCGGCAGGGTCGCATGGGTGACGCCGTGCCGTGCGATGACCTCGGTGAGCCCGGCGCCGGGCAGCAGCCGGTCCGCGGGGGCGACCACCAGCCGCGCGCCCGAGCACAGGGCCATGACGAGCTCCCAGGCCGCCGCGTCGAAGCCGGGCGAGGCGAACTGCAGCACCCGGCTGTCGGCGCCCACCCCCAGCCTCTCGGCCTGGGCGGCCGCCAGGGGGGCGATGCCGCTGTGGGTGACGACCACGCCCTTGGGCCGCCCGGTGGAGCCCGAGGTGTAGATGACGTACGCGGGCCGGTCCGCGGTCAGCGGCGCGGTGCGCTCGGCGTCGGTCAGGTCGCCGTCCGGCAGATCCGCCAGGAGGTGCGCGGTGGCGGGCGCGTCCAGCAGCAGCGGCGAGCGGCCCGCGCCGGAGGCCGGGTGGGCGGTGGCGGCGTGGGCCAGGACGCATACGGGCGCGGCGTCGTTCAGGAGGTGGGCGACGCGCTCGGCCGGGTAGCCGGGGTCGACCGGCACATAGGCGGCGCCCGCCTTGAGCACCGCGAGCGCCGCGGTCACCAGGTCCACCGAGCGGGGCAGCAGCAGCGCGACCCGGTCCTCGGGGCCCACGCCCCGTGCGGCGAGCAGCCGGGCAAGGCGGTTGGCCCGCCGGTTCAGCTCCGCGTAGCCGAGGGAGGTGTCCTCGTACTCGACGGCGGCGGCCTCCGGCGCGCTGCGGACCCGCTCCTCGAACAGACCGGGCAGCGTGGGGCCGGATGCCGGGCGCGCCGCGGCCCGGTCCGGCGGGACAAGGGCGGCGCAGAGTTCCTCGTCGTCGAGCAGCGCCACCCGGGCCAGCCGCGTCCCCGGCTCGTTCAGGGCCCGGACGAACCGTCCGACGAACCCCATATAGCGGTCCTGGTGCCGGGCGAGTTCGGCGGGGCCGTACAGCTCGGGATGGGCGTCGAAGTCCACCCGGATCCGGCTGCCGCCGTTCCGGTCGTACACCGAGATCGCCAGGTCCTCGATGAGGCGCTGCGACATGTTGTGCGTCTCGGCGGGGCTGCCCGCGAAGCTCAGCTCGTAGTCGAACGGCACGACGTTGAGCAGCGGCCCGAAGAACCTGCGGTGGTCGTTGGGCAGACCGAGGTCCCGGCGCAGCTGCTCGCCCCGGTAGCGCTGGTGGGCGAGCAGCCCGCGCAGCGCCGTGCGGGTGCGCTGCAGCAGATCGCCGACGGTGGTGTCGGGGGTGACCGCCACCCGCAGCGGCAGCACATTGGCCGCGAGGCCGGGGACGTTGCGGGAGGGCCCCTCGGGGCGGGCGGGGACCGGCAGGCCCAGCACCACATCCGTGGTTCCGGTCATCCGGTGCGTATAGGCCGCCGTGGCGGCGACCACGATCCGGGACCGGGAGACCCCGGCGCGCTCGGCCGCCCCGGCCAGGTCGCGCCGTATCTCCTCGGGCAGCCAGGCGCCGCGGCGGATGAAGTCCGCGGTGGGGCGTAGCGGGCGCGGGGACAGGGCGACGGGATCGGGCAGGTCGGCGTACGCCTCCCGCCAGAACTCCCGGTCCGCGCGGAAGGTTTCCGAGTCGCGGTAGGCGAAGTCGGCGGCGAGCAGGGTGCGGACGGGTTCGAAGGGGGTGGGGTCCGGCTCGGTGCCGGCCGCGAGCGCGCTGTACACATGCGCGACCCGGCGGACGAGCAGGGAGGTGGCCACGCCGTCCAACAGGATGTGGTGGTAGGCGTAGTACCAGAACCAGTGGTCGGGGGCGGCCTGGAACAGGGCGTAGGTGAACAGCGAGGGCCCGGTGAGGTCGATCCTCTTGCGCAGGTCCCGGCCCATCCACTCCTCGGCGGCGCGCCGGGGGTCGGGCTCCGCCGAGACGTCCATGACCCGCAGCCGCCACCGGGGTTCGCACCCCAGGACCTGCCGGGGCCCGTCCTCGGTGTCCAGGAACCTGATGTGCAGGGAGTCCGCCTCGGCGACCACCTGGCCCAGGGCCCGCTCGAACACGCCGGGGTCGACCGGGCCGTGGATCTCCACACATTCCGCCGCCCGGAAGATGGGGCTGTCGGGTTCGACCCGCTGGGCGAACCACACGCCCGCCTGCGCACCGGTCAGCGGAAGCGATGTGTGTTCCCCGCCGGCTTCCCGGTCGGCCTTACCGCCGGCGAAAGCCTGAGATCCGTCCATGACTCCCCGCTATTCCTCGATGCAGGACCCTAACCAGGCCCTTCGCCACCCGACTGGACGGGTCCTGTACGGATTTCTGCCGCTGGGTGATCCGGGCTCACACCAGCGGGGTGAAGAAGAAGGTGTCCCGCCGGGAGAAGCGCCCGTCCTCGCCGAGCTGGAAGAAATCAGCGAAACGCACCCGCACGGACTTCCCGTCCTTCAGCAGTCCTTCGAAATCTCCGTGCACCGCGACCCGGTCCGGCTCGGCCACCACATCGCGCAGGAAGTGTTTTCCGGAAACGATGACGCGGTCGTCGTGGTAAAAGCGCTCCAGATCCCCCGTCCCGCGCATCGGCGGATAACCGGGGCGTTCGTACACGGCATCCGCCGTGAACAGCGACACCAGGCCCGGAATATCGTCCCGGTCCACCAGGTCGTAATACCGCTCGACGCGCCGTATGGATTCTTCGGCAGTGATCATACGAAGGACACCCCGTTCGCGTTCGCCCCCGTGAGATGGCGCGCCACGAAGGCCATGGCGGCGGGCAGCGCGCTGTTCACGAAGTCCATGTCATGACCGCCCGGCCGCTCGTGGTACTCCGGGCTCCAGCCCCCGCTCCGCAGGGCGTCGCGCGTCCGGCGGTTCATCCGGATGACGCGGTCGTAGTCCCCGGTCCCCACGTCCAGGTGGAGCGGGGACCGCGGGCCGGCGGGCGGCCGGCCGATGAGCCGGTACGGGTCGTACAGCAGGCGGGTGGCGCTCCCCGGCGGCCCCCAGACCCGCTGGTGGCTCGCCTCGGTGGGCATCACGAAGCCGGGGTCGGCACGGTGCGCGGCATAGGGGTCGCCACGCCGCAGCGGCGCCTCGAAGGCGCCCGCGTGGGACACCGCGGCACCGAACACCGAGGGGTGCCGCAGGGTCAGGAACAGCGCGGCGGCCCCTCCCATGGAGAAGCCGCCGACGGCGCGCGACGAGCGGTCGGCGCGGGTGTTGAACCCGGCGTCCACGGCCGGTACGAGGTCCTGGACGAGGTAGTCCTCGTAGCGGAGCCCGGCGTGGTCGTTGATGAACCACCGACGCCCGCTCTCCGGCAGCACCACGATCAGCCGGCTGTCGCGCACCAGCTCCACCAGGCCGGTGCGCAGCAGCCAGGTGTCCCGGCCGCCGCCGTAGCCGTGCAGCAGATACAGCACCGGATGCCCCGGGCCGCGGTCCGCGTACCCGTCGGGCAGCACGATGTTCACGCGTTTGCTCCGGCCCAGTGCCGTGCTGGGCCACCGCCGCGTCACGACCTCGACGGGCACGGCACCTCCTCGTCCCGTGCCGCCGCGGCGGCCAGCGCACGGCGATCGGCCTTGCCCGTCGAGGTGCGGCACAGGTCGGTGACGAACCGGAAGCGGGCCGGGACCATATAGCGGGGCAGCGTCTCCAGGCAGTGGCGGCGCAGCCGCGCCTCGTCCGGCTGTTCCCCGGCGACGGGCACCACATAGGTCTCCAGCCGGACCCCGGCGCCGGGGTCGTCGCCGTCGGGGGCCGCGACGCACACCGCCTCGTGGACCTCGGGCAGGGCCAGCAGCGCGGCCTCGATCTCGGCCGGTTCGATCCGGTAGCCGCGGACCTTGACCATGTGGTCGCGGCGGCCGACGAAGCGGTAGCCGTGCTCGCCCTCGTGGCGCACCAGGTCACCGGTGCCGTGGGCGCGCGCGGGCGGCGCCGCCGGGTCGGCGGCGCCCCAGTAGCCGAGCATCACCGAGTCGCCCTCGACGACCAGTTCGCCCTCGGCGCCCGGCGTCGGCGGCACGGCCCGGCCGTCGGCGTCGATCAGCCGGGTGGTCGCGTACGGGCAGGGGCGGCCGATGGGCGGGGGTGCGGTGCACCCGGGGGCGAGGTCGGCGTCGGTGACCCGGTGGTAGGTGCAGACGTTGGTCTCGGTGGGGCCGTAGAGGTTGTACAGCTCGGCGTCCGGCAGTGCCGCGCGCAGCCGCCGCAGATGCTTGACGGGGAACTCCTCGCCGGCGAACAGGACTCTGCGCAGCCCCGAAGAGCTCAGCTCCTGGCGGTTCTTGGCGTCCAGCATCCGCACCAGGGCGCCCGGTACCGAGTACCAGACGGTGATGCTCTCCTCGGCCACCAGCCGGTTCAGCGCCACCCCGAGGGCCTTGTGGTGCTCGGGGACCAGCACCAGGCAGGCTCCGGCGGCCGCCGCCGCGAAGACGTCGAAGACGGACAGGTCGAAGTGGAGCGGGGCGTGCGAGGACAGCCGGTCCCGCGCTGTGATCCCGAACTCGGCGACGGCCCAGTCCACGAAGGCCAGCGCGTTGCGGTGGGAGAGCATCACCCCCTTGGGCACTCCGGTGGAGCCCGAGGTGTACAGCACATAGGCCAGATCTCCCGGGGCGACGGGCGTGGGCGCGAAGCCGTCGGGCAGCGGCCGTTCCACCGCCCGCCGCCAGCCGGTGACCGCGGCGGGGGCGTCCGGCGCCGGTTCGTCGAGCAGCACCACCGGCCCCGGCGCGGGCCGCTGCCGGGCGCCGAGGGCGGTCAGCGTGGCGAGCCTGGCGCTGTCGGTGATCAGGCAGCTCACCGCGCAGTCGGCGAGGATGTACGCCGTGCGGGCCGCGGGCGCGGCCGGGTCGATCGGCACATAGGCGGCCCCGCACATGAGCACCGCGTGGACGGCGACGACGGTCTCGGCCGACTTGGCCGTCCACAGCCCCACCCGGTCCCCCGGGCCCACCCCCGCCTCCCGCAGGGTGGCGGCCAGGGCGCCGGCGGCCCGCTCGAGCCCGGCGTAGTCCAGCGAACTCCCGCGGTGGCGGACCGCCTCGGCCAGGGGGCGCTCGGCCGCCGTCCGGGTGAGCAGGTCAACGAGCGTCGCCACCGCCCTCACCCCCCGCCGCGCGGGCCGGCGCGGTGCGGCGCGCCCGGGCCGTGATCCCCATCTTCTCGGCGATCACCCGGCGTTGCATATCGGAGGTGCCCGAGGAGATCCGGGTGCCGAGGGCGTCGCGGAGGTTCCGTTCGACGTCGGTGTCGGTGGTGTAGCCGAGCCCGCCGTACACCTGCATGGCGTCCAGGAAGGTCTGGACGGCGGCTTCACTGGTCCGTAACTGGGCCGCCTCCGGGAAGACGGAGGTGGTGCCCTCCTGAAGGTCCCAGGCCGCCCGGTAGGTGAGCAGCCGGGCCTCCTCCAGCCGGACCCGCATGTCCACGATGCGGTGGGAGACCGCGTCGTTGCGGCCGATGATCCGGCCGAACTGGACCCGGCTCCTGGCGTGGCCGACGCAGGCGTCGATCTGCCGCCGCATGGTGCCCAGCATCGGCGCCAGGATCAGGGAGCGCTCCCAGGCCATCGCCCGGGCCAGGATCCGTGAGCCCTGCTTCTCGGCGCCCAGCCGCCGGTCCGCCGGGACCCGGCACTCCTGGAGGGTGACCTCCCCCCAGGGCGCGGTGCGCAGCCCGGTCTTCTCGAAGCGGGTCTCCACCGTCAGCCCCTCCTGGCCCCGCTCGACCAGGAAGGCGGTCACCCCGGTGAAGCCCAGGGCCGGGTCCACGGTGGCGTAGACGATGAAGACGTCGGCGATGGGCGCGTTGGTGACGAAGCGCTTGGTGCCGCTGAGCACATAGCCGTCGCCGTCGCGGTGGGCGCGCGCGGTCAGTGCGAGGGCGTCGGACCCCGCGTCGGCCTCGGTGATCGCATGGGCCCCCACCAGACGGCCGTCGCTGAGCGCGGGCAGATAGCGGCGCTTCTGCTCGGCGGTGCCGAACTCCCGGAGCGGCAGCTCGACCGCCCACAGATGGGCGCCGAGCGCGAGCATCAGCCCATTGTCCCGGCAGCCGAGGCCCAGGCCCTCCATGGCGTAGGCGCAAGCGAGCGGGGACAGCCCGAGCCCGCCGTACTCCTTCGGTACGGGCAGGCCGAGGACCCCGGCCTCCGCGCACCGCTGCCAGTCCCCCGGCTGCAGGCTCTGCGACCGCTCCCGCTCCTCCACCGCTTCGCCGAGCTTCTCGCCGAGGTCGCACAGGCGCTCGCCGAGGGCCCGCTGCTCCTCGGTCCAGTCGAAGTTCATGACGTCGCACCGGATGCCGCACCGGACGCCGCACCGGTGGGAAGGACGTCGGGCAGGGCGGCGAGCGAGGCGGCGATCCGGTCATCGGAGACGGTGTGGTCCTCCAGCCCGCCCGCCAGGTACTGGTCGTAGGCGGACAGGTCGAGCAGCCCGTGGCCGCTGATGTTGCACAGGATGACCGTGGACCTGCGCTCCTGCCGGGCGCGTACCGCCTCGTCGATCACGGCGCGGACCGCGTGGGCGGACTCGGGGGCCGGTACGACGTTCTCGGTGCGGGCGAACAGCGCGCCCGCCTCGAACACGGCGTTCTGGCCGTAGGCCACGGCCTCCATGAGACCGCGCTCGTACAACGCGCTGACCAGGGGCGCGGCGCCGTGGTAGCGCAGCCCGCCGGCATGGAGGCCGGGCGCGACGAAGGTGTGCCCGAGGGTGTACATCTTGGTCATCGGCGTGGTGCCCGAGACGTCGTTGTAGTCCCAGGCGTAGCGGCCCCGGGTCATCTTGGGGCAGGCGTCGGGCTCCACGGCGACCAGCCGGGTGGCGGCCTTGGTGCGCAGCCGTTCCCGGTGGAAGGGGAACGCGAGGCCGGCGAAGTTGCTGCCCGCTCCCATCGAGGCGATGACGACGTCGGGGAACTCGCCCGCCAGCTCCATCTGGCGCAGCGCCTCCTCGCCGATGACCGTCTGGTGCAGCAGGACGTGGTTCTCGCCGCTGCCGACCGCGAACCGGCCACCGTCCACCCGGCGGGCGTGCTCCAGGGCCTCGGCGTTGGCGATGGCCAGGCTGCCGTCGCTGTCCGGGGATGCGGCGAGCACCTCGCGCCCGGCCTCGGTGTCGGGGCTGGGGCTGGGGATCACCCGGGCGCCGTTCAGCCCCATCAGGACCCGGCGGTACGGCTTCTGCTCGTAGCTGCAGCGGACCATGAAGACGGTGCAGTCCAGCCCCATGGACTGGCAGGCCATCGCCAATGCGGTGCCCCACTGCCCGGCCCCGGTGCCGGTGGTCAGCTGCCGCACCCCGGCCTTCTTGTAGAAGTACGCCTGGGCCAGCGCCGAGTTGAGCTTGTGGCTGCCGGCCGCGTTGGTGCCCTCGTACTTGTAGTAGATGTGCGCGGGAGTCTCCAGGGCGGCCTCGAGACCGCGGGCGCGCACCAGGGGCGTGGGCCGCCAGCGCTGGTACCGCTCGCGCACCTCGGCCGGGATCTCCACGAAGCGCTCCCGGCCCACGCTGCCCCGGTACATGGACAGCGGGATGTTGGGGGCCTGCCGGCCGGGCTCGGCCGGCTGGTCGGCGCGAGCCCGGCGCACCTGGGCCACCGGTACGTCGAGGTCGGCGAGGATGTTGTACCAGTGCGTGGGGACATCGCTCTCGTCCAGCAGGAACCGGTTGCGGGCCGCCTTCACGCGTCGCCCTCCGTCCGGGGGCCGGGCGCCTGGCCTTCGCTCACCTGGCCCGTCCGCACCTGCCCCAGCACCAGATCGAGGAGGTCGCCGACGGTCTCCAGGTCCACCTCCATGACGTCCTCGTCCTCGATATGGCAGCCGAACTCCTCCTCCACCGCCACCAGGAGTTGCAGCAGGTTCAGGGAATCGAGCTGAATGGTCGGCGAGTAGAGCGCGATATCGGGGGTGATCTCCTCCGGGCTCAACCGCAGATCCAGGACATCGACCATGAGCTTGCGTACCCTGTCCGCGACCTCGTCGTCGGTGCAGTTCATTCAGGACTCCTCTCCAGGAGCGCTTCGAGTCCGAACTCGCGCGCGGCCTCGACCGCGTCCTTCGCCGCCTGGGGCGGGAGTTCCCGGCCGTACCGCTCCAGGTACTGGGCCAGATATTCCGGATCGTCCTTGAGGAACGGAAAGTCGGTGGGGACCATGTGCCGCATCGCCAGCAGCGGGACGGGGCTGCGCAGCGGGCGGAAGTCGGGGTTCCACAGCCCGGGCTTCGCGGGCGGTCCGTCATGGAACTCACCGATCATCAGGCCGTGTGAGACATAGTCGGCCTTCAGCAGGTCCTGCGCCCCGTCGATGACGCCGGACACCTGGTCCGGCGGCAGTTCCGGGAACAGCACCAGGATGGTCGTGTAGTGCGCGGCCGGTCCGTTCGCGGCGGCGAGCTCGATGAACCAGTCGCGGTACGCGCGCAGCGACTCGGCCACCTCCAGCAGGTCGCCCGGCACGCCGGGCTGCACCGCCAGATAGAACAGACCCTTGTTCATGGAGGATTTCACGAAGGGACAGACATGCCCCCTTCGCCCTATCTCCGGGTGCGGCTGGGTCAGATACCCGGACGCCCACTCGACGATGTCCCGAATCGGCTTCTCATAAGCAACCAACGAAGCGGGCAGCCCGGCGCGCCCCATATCATCCAGTTCAATCAGTAATAGCCTCGACTTACCCCCATGAATCAGCATGCCCCAATCGCCCCCCGTGCAAGCAATTTCTCGGCAGATGACCCCGGGCACAAACAATGCCGCGATGGATCCGGCTCGACATTCATGTGTACGGAACCCATCTGCGGCAGGTATTGTCACGGAGAAGCACGCACGTAAAGGGGATGCTACAGACACCACTCAACAGCACACTGGACATGCCCTATACGCGCGACCTGCCTCTTCCCCGCCACCACTCCGGCATGTGGAATACGGAACGACCAAGCGCTGTCAGCTCGGACAGCGTCTACGGTGCGGGGTCCGGCAGATGCGCTTGGCGGCGCACCCGAACGGGCTGCTCGCTTTGCGTTAACAGCAGAGACCGAAAGGCCATTGTTGAAACGGGGCAGTTAGTGGCAAACGGACAAAGAGCTATTCCCGGTCGCCCCGGCCACCTGGGCGAGGTGGTCAGGGATGCCAGGGACCGGGCCCGGCTGAGCCAGCGCGCCGTGGCCGAGAAATCCGGCGTCAGCCTGCGAACTCTTCGCGAGATCGAAAGTGGCCGGGTCCGCATGCCACGGCTTCGGTCCATGGAGCGCCTGGCCGCGACGCTGCAGGATTCCCGGCTGCTTGAGCACGGTACGGCGGGTGCGTCCGGGGGCGATATCGCATACGGACACGACGACCGGCTGATATTGCGGGTACTGGGGCCCCTCAGCGCAACCCGGGGCCGCGCCGTGCTCAATGCGGGTACTCCGATGCAGCAGAGCCTCCTGGGATTGCTGGCACTCCACGCCAACCGCAGCGTATCCCAGGAAGAAATGGCTCACGTCCTGTGGGGAGAAGAGCCGCCCAACTCATTCCACCAGTTGATTCACACCTATGTCTCACGGCTCAGAGCATTGCTGACGGAGCATCAGGACCCGCAGACCGGGTCCCCCTCGATCGTGCGCCGCAACGTCGGTTACGAACTTCGCGTCGAGGCCGGTTGTCTGGACCTTCTGCGATTCCGTGAACTGACGGAGAAGTCCGAACGCGCCCGGGTCAGCGGCGACCTCACGCTCGAGGTGCGGCTGCTGCGGGAGTCCCTGCAACTGTGGTCGGGTCTGGTGCTCGAAGGGTTCTCGCCGCGCCTGCGGGAGCATCCGCTCGCCGTGGAATGCGGCCGGCAGCAGATCTCCTCGGCGCTGCGCTTCAGCCACCTCGCCGTCACCTCGGGCCACTACGAGCAGGCGATCGACCAACTGCAACCGATCGTGCGGCACCACCCCTTACACGAGGGGCTCCACGCCCCGCTGATGGTCGCCCTGGCCGGCGCCGGACAGCAGGTGGAGGCTCTCGCCCTCTTCAGCAGGCTGGACCGGGCCCTCCGCAACGACTTCGGCATCGAGCCGGGAGCGGAGCTTCGGGCCGCGCAGTTGGCGGTGCTCCGGGGCGTCACCCCGGCGGGGAACGGCGTGCCCGCGGCGGACCACGTACCGGGACCGGGTCCGGAGCTGGAGCGGCCCTACGAACTGCCCCCGGACACCCCCGATCTCGTGGGCCGGGACGAACACCACCCGGTCCTGCTCCATCTCACCCAAGGCGACGCGCACACCGGCTCGTTCGGGCCCTCACCGGTCGCCGCACTCTGCGGTCCGCCCGGCGCGGGGAAGTCCACCCTTGCGGTGCGGGTGGCGAATTCCAGCCGGTTCCACTACGTCGACGGAACGCTCTACGCGGATATACGGAACGAGCCCTCCGGCACCGCCCGGACAGCGGCGATACTGGAGCGCTTCCTCAAGGTCCTGGGCATGCCGGAGCGGGACATCCCCCGGGGGCTGACCGAGCGCAGTTCCTGCTACCGCAGCCTGCTGGCGGAGCGCCGGGTCCTGGTGGTCGTCGACAACGTTGCCCACGAGGAGCAGATACAGCCCCTGCTGCCCGGTGGATTCAGCAGCGCGCTGCTGTTCAGCAGCCGGGTGCCGCTCTTCGGTGTGACCGGTGCCCGCCATGTCCCGCTGCCGCTGTTCACCACCGAACAGGCCGTCAGGCTGCTCATCAGGATCGTGGGAGAGGGCCGCGCCCACGCCGAGCCCGGCCGGGCCGAGGAGATCGCCGAGCTGTGCGGCCATCTGCCGCTCGCCATCAGGATCGTGGGCCAGCGGCTGGTCGCACGTCCCCACTGGTCCCTCGCGCGCATGGTCCGGCGGCTTCACGACGAGGACCGCCGGCTGTCCGAGCTCACCCACGGCGACCTCGACGTACGCTCCCGCCTCGATACCCACCTCGACTCGCTGGAGGAGCCCCTCGAGCGAGCCCTCAGGCTGCTCACCGACTCCACTGATGCGTTCACCATCGGCACCGCCGCCGCCACGCTCGGCTGTACGCCCGCGTCCGCCGAAGACCTGATCGACGGCCTCGTCGACCACCAGCTGCTCACCGGGCCCGACTCGACGGGGCGCTATGAGTTCCCCCTGCTGACCCGCCTCCACGCCCGGACACGAGAGTAGGAGGTTCACTCCGGATACGGCGCGAACCTCCCGGCCAATTCGGCCGCCTCCCCCCGTACCGTCCGCTCCCCGCGCAGCGCCGCCACCAGCAACTCGGCGATGTGCGCCATCTCCTCCGTCCCCATCCCCTGCGTGGTCACCGCCGCGGTGCCCAGCCGGATGCCCTTGACGCAGCCGCCCGGCTCGGTCGCGGACGCCACGGCGCAGCTGTCCAGCACGAGGCCCGCCGCGGCGCAGCGGGCCCGGGCGGCGGGGCCGTCCAGGCCCAGCGGGGCGGGGTCGGCGGTGATCAGATGGGTGTCGGTGCCGCCGGTGGTCACCGGGACGCCCTCGGCGACCAGGGCGTCGGCCAGCACGTGGGCGTTGGCGACGACCCGGTGGGCGTACACGGTGAACGCGGGCTGCGCGGCCTCGCCGAACGCGACGGCCTTGGCGGCGACGGTGTGCATCTGCGCGCCGCCCTGCGTGAAGGGGAAGACCGCGCGGTCGACCCGTTCGGCGAGGTCCGCGCCGCACAGCATCATCCCGCCGCGGGGTCCGCGCAGCACCTTGTGCGTGGTCGCGCACACCACATCGGCGTACGGCACCGGGTTGGGCGCCGCCTTCCCGGCCACCAGGCCGATGGGGTGGGCGGCGTCCGCGATCAGATACGCGCCGACCTCGTCGGCGATCTCCCGGAAGGCCGCGTAGTCCAGGTGGCGGGGGTAGGTGATCGAGCCGCAGACGATCGCCTTGGGGCGGTGGGCCCGCGCCAGGTCGCGGAGCTGGTCGTAGTCGATCAGGCCGGTGTGCGGGTCGACGCCGTAGCCGATGAAGTCGAACCAGCGGCCGGAGAAGTTGGCCGGGGAGCCATGGGTGAGGTGTCCGCCGTGCGCCAGCGCCATCGCCAGGACCGTGTCGCCGGGCCGCAGCAGCGCGGCGTACGCGGCGAGCACCGCCGAGGAGCCCGAGTGCGGCTGCACATTGGCGTGCTCCGCGCCGAACAGGGCCTTCGCCCGGTCGATGGCGATCCGCTCGGCCACATCGACCAGCTCGCACCCGCCGTGGAAGCGGGCCCCGGGGTAGCCCTCGGCGTACTTGTTGGCCAGCGGCGAGGCGAGGGCAGCGAGCACGGCCCGGGAGGTGAAGTTCTCCGCGGCGATCAGTTGCAGCCCGCCCCTGACACGGTCCAGCTCGCCCAGGACGACCCCGGCGATGTCGGGGTCCTGCCGGCGCAGCGCGTCGAAGCCGGATTCCCATGAAGCGGCAGCACCGGCAGCACCAGGCTGGCCGGTCTGCCCGGTCGGGGTGCCGCGCGGCGGCGCGGGGGTAGCGGCCATCGCCAGCTCACAGCCTCAGGTAGGACAGGCCCGGGAGTACGAGGGGAGAGCGTCTGTGGTGTGTCCTCCCAATGTAGGCCCGGGCCCGGCCTGAGGCTACGCGGGAGCGGGCACCCCTGTCAGGGCCGTCACCACCGGGTCCAGCGCCTCGTGGATCTCGTCCCCGATGCTGCGGAAGAAGGTGATCGGCGCCCCGTACGGGTCGTGCACCTCGTCCGCGTCCTCGGTCGGCGCCAGCAGCCACCCGCGTAGCGCGGCCGCCGCCTGCACCAGGGCGCGGGCCCGGTCGACCACGCCGCCCGCCTCCTCCGGGTCGGGCAGCGTCGCCGGATCTATGGCCCGTACCAGCCGGGTGAACTCCTTGAGCGTGAAGGTGCGCAGCCCCGCCGAGTGCCCCATCGAGATGACCTGGGCGCGGTGGTCGCGGGTCGCGGTGAGGACGAGGTCGGCGCGGATGACGTGCTCGTCGAGCAGCTCGCGGCCGAGGAAACCGGCCGGATCGGCGCCGAAGTCGGTCAGGACGGTGGCGGCGTGCGCCTCCATGGGCGCGCCCTCGTGGCCCCAGGTCCCGGCGCTCTCCACGATCAGCCCGCTGGTGCGTTCGCTCCCCAGTCGGTCCGCGAGGGCATGCCGGGTCAGCCGCTCGGTGATCGGCGAGCGGCAGACGTTGCCGGTGCTGACGTGGAGGATGCGGAAGGTGTGGTCGGCGCTGTGGTGACGGTGTTCCGCTATGCCACGCCCCTCAGGGGCTGTCAATTGGCCACCTCGAGGTCGGGTACGACCTCCCGGAGCTGCTCCGCGCTCAGGGCGCCCGCGCGCAGCAGCACCGGCACCTTGCCGGTCACATCGACGATGGAGGACGGCACGGCGGCGGGGGTCGGCCCGCCGTCGAGGTAGACCGAGACCGAGTCGCCGAGCATCTCCTGGGCCGCGTCGCAGTCCTGCGGGGACGGGTGGCCGGTGAGGTTGGCGCTGGAGACCGCCATCGGGCCGAAGTCGTTCAGCAGCTCGATCGCGACCGGGTGCAGCGGCATCCGGACCGCGACGGTGCCGCGGGTCTCCCCCAGGTCCCAGGTGAGCGACGGCTGGTGCCGGGCGACCAGGGTGAGCGCGCCCGGCCAGAAGGCGTCCACCAGCTCCCACGCCTGCTCGGACAGGTCGGTGACCAGGCCGTGCAGGGTGTTCGGGGAGCCGACGAGGACGGGCGTGGGCATATTGCGGCCGCGGCCCTTGGCCTCCAGCAGATCGCCGACGGCCTCGGCGTTGAAGGCGTCCGCACCGATCCCGTAGACGGTGTCGGTGGGCAGCACGACCAGCTCGCCGCGGCGGACGGCGGACGCGGCCTCACGCAGGCCGGTCTTGCGGTCGATCGGGTCGCCGCAGTCGTATCGCCGTGCCATCAATTCTCCTTCGCTGGGTATCCGGTAGTGCGAGGCGTCACCGGATCGCTACTTTCCGTCAGCCGGGGTCACGGCATGGCCTTCCGCGCCGTGGCGAAGCGGGGCCGCTTGTTCAGGTCGGGGTGGTCGGCGGCGTCCGCCCAGCCACGCTCCTCGGTGAAGATCCACGGCACCTGGCCGCCCTGGGTGTCGGCGTGCTCGATGACCACGACCCCGCCGGGGCGCAGCAGCCGGTGGGCGGTGCGCTCGAGGCCGCGGATCACATCGAGGCCGTCCTCGCCGGAGAACAGCGCCACCTGGGGGTCGTGGTCGCGGGCCTCCGGCGCGACGTACTCCCACTCGGTCAGCGGGATGTACGGCGGGTTGCTGATCACCAGGTCCACCTGTCCGTCGAGCTCGGGCAGGGCCGACAGCGCGTCCCCGTGGTGGAGAACGACGCGGGACCCCTCGACGTTCTTGCGGGCCCACCGCAGGGCGCCCTCGTCCAGCTCCACGGCGTGCACCCGCGAGCGCGGCACCTCCTGCGCCAGCGCGAGGGCGATGGCCCCGGAGCCCGAGCACAGGTCGACGATCAGCGGTTCGACGACGTCCATGGCGCGTACCGCGTCTATGGCCCAGCCGACGACCGACTCGGTCTCCGGGCGGGGCACGAAGACGCCGGGGCCGACCTGGAGCTCCAGATAGCGGAAGAAGGCGCGCCCGGTGATGTGCTGCAGGGGCTCGCGGGCCTCGCGGCGGGCGACGGCCTCCCAGTAGCGGGCGTCGAAGTCGGCGTCGGCGACGCCGTGCAGCTCACCCCGCTTGACGCCGTGCACAAAGGCGGCCAGCTCCTCGGCGTCGAAGCGCGGAGACGGCACGCCGGCGTCGGCCAGCCGCTGGGTGGCCTGCGCCACCTCGGCGAGCAGCACATTCACTGAATTCCTCCAGCCGGTCCGGACAAAGGCTACGGGACTTCCCTGTGGGGGTGCGGCCCTACTGCGCGGCCGCGAGCTTGGCGGCGGCGTCGGCATCGACGCACGCCTGGATGACCGGATCGAGTTCGCCGTCGAGCACTTGGTCCAAGTTGTACGCCTTGAAGCCGACCCGGTGGTCCGAGATCCGGTTTTCCGGAAAGTTGTAGGTGCGGATGCGCTCGGACCGGTCCACCGTGCGGACCTGGCTGCGCCGTGCGTCCGACGCCTCCCGCTCGGCCTCCTCCTGGGCCGCGGCCAGCAGCCGTGAGCGCAGGATGCGCAGCGCCTGCTCCTTGTTCTGCAGCTGGCTCTTCTCGTTCTGGCAGGAGACCACGATGCCGGTGGGCAGATGGGTGATGCGCACCGCGGAGTCCGTGGTGTTGACCGACTGGCCGCCGGGGCCCGAGGAGCGGTAGACGTCGATCCGCAGGTCGTTCTGGATGATCTCGACCTCGACCTCCTCGGCCTCCGGGGTGACCAGCACTCCGGCGGCGGAGGTGTGGATACGGCCCTGGGACTCGGTGGCGGGCACCCGCTGCACGCGGTGTACCCCGCCCTCGTACTTCAGCCGGGCCCACACCCCCTGGCCGGGCTCCGCGCCGCCCTTGGCCTTCACCGCGACCTGGACGTCCTTGTAGCCGCCGAGGTCGGACTCGTTGGCGTCGATGATCTCGGTCTTCCAGCCGACGCGCTCGGCGTAGCGCAGATACATCCGCAGCAGGTCGCCCGCGAACAGCGCCGACTCCTCGCCGCCCTCGCCGGCCTTGACCTCGAGGATCACGTCCTTGTCGTCGCTGGGGTCGCGCGGGACCAGCAGCAGCCGCAGCTTGTCGGTCAGCTCCTCGCGCCGCGCGTCCAGCTCCTTGACCTCGTCGGCGAAGTCGGGGTCGACCTGGGCCAGCTCGCGCGCGGTGTCGACGTCCTCGCCGGTCTGCTTCCAGGAGCGGTACGTGCCGACGATCGGGGTCAGCTCGGCGTAGCGCTTGCTCAGCCGCATCGCCTCGCGCTGGTCGGCGTGGACCGCGGGATCGGCGAGCCGCTTCTCGAGGTCGGCGTGTTCGCCGATCAGTTCCTCGACCGCCTCGAACATCAAGGGCTCCTGGATGGGTGGAATGGATGCGTGTGGGGGATGAACGTTGTTACGACAAGACTGCTGCGACAAGCCGTGACGACAAAACGCCGGTCCGGCCGCCCCAGGGAAGGGGCGGCCGAAGACCGGCGCCGTGCGGGTCGCTACTTCTTGGCGGACCCGGCGTTCTTGCCGAAGCGGGCCTCGAACCGCGCCACTCGGCCACCGGTGTCGAGGATCTTCTGCTTGCCCGTGTAGAACGGGTGGCACTCGGAGCAGATGTCGGCACGGATGGTGCCGTCCGCCACGGTGCTACGGGTCGTGAAGGAGGCGCCACAGGTGCAGCTGACCTGCGTCTCGACGTACTCCGGGTGGATTTCGCGCTTCAAGGGATGCTCCTAGGTTCGGGAGGGCGCCGGGTCGACAGGCGGGTTGCCTGACGTGAACCGGGGCCGACAGTCCAGTCTGCCAGGACTGGCCGCATCCCCCAAAACCGGGGGTAGGGCCCAGATATTCCGGGGTGGCCCGGACGGGGGTCAGCCGGGGCGGGGGGTCAGGGGTTCTTGACGACCTTGTTGGCGTCGCCGGTCGCGTCGCCCGCCGAGCCCTTGGTCGCGGACGCGGGGATCGGCTTGTCCCAGCGCAGCGCCCGCCACACCTCCCGGGCCTTGGAGTCGATCGGCAGCACGCGGTTCGGGTCGTTCGGGTCGTACCGCACGGGCAGCGTCACCATGTGCATGTCCCCCGAGCCGATGTTCTTCAGGCTCTCGGCGAAGCCGCGCAGCTTGTTGACGGAGGCCAGCTCGGAGTCGACGGTCAGCGCCTTGGTGGAGGTGTCGGCGAGGTCGTAGAGCTTCGTCGGGCTGGAGAACAGGTCCACGGACTTGATCTGGTCCAGCAGCGCCTTGATGAACGCCTGCTGGAGCTTGATCCGGCCCAGGTCGCTGCCGTCGCCGACCCCGTGCCGGGTGCGCACCAGGCCCAGGGACTGCTCTCCGTTGAGCGTGTGCTTGCCGGGCTCCAGATCGAGGTGGCTCTTCTGGTCGTGGATCGGCTGGGTGGTGGTGATGTCCACGCCGCCGAGCTGGTCTATGAGGCGCTTGAAGCCGGAGAAGTCGACCTCGAGGTAGTGGTCCATGCGGATGCCGGTCATGGACTCGACGGTCTTGACGGCACAGGCCGGACCGCCGACCTCGTACGCGGAGTTGAACATCGCCAGACGCTGGGCGGGGACCGTCTTGCCGTCCTTGGGGCAGGCGGGGCGCCGGATCAGGGTGTCACGCGGGATGCTGACGACGCCGGCCTTCTTGCGGCCCTTGTAGACGTGCACGACCATCGCGGTGTCGGAGCGGGAGGTGCCCTCGTCGGTGCCGTACTTGGCGTTCTGGCCGGCCCGCGAGTCTGAGCCGAGGACCAAGATGTCCATGGAGCCGTTGTCGACGTTCTTGGGGCGGTCGTCGTCGAGGGCGCCGTTGATGTTGACCGCGGTGATATTGCCGTTCAGCTTGTAGTACAGATAGCCGAGGCCCGCGCCGCCCAGGACCAGCACGGCCGCCAGCGTCCACACCGTCCCCAGCAGCGCCTTGCGGCCCGTGCTACGGGGCGCCGGGGCCTTGCCGTGGCGGCCACCCTTGCGGGCTCGACGGCCCGAATTCACCGGTGTGCTGTTGCGGTCCTCAGCCATGCGCTCCTCAGTCCTCGCTGTCCGGGTACCCCCACCATCACGGTTAGGCGTGTTCTCGCCGTGATTCGACCTGACAGACGACAGGTCGTCCGCCAGGGTTGCATACGGAGGTTTCCCGTCCCGGAGCCGAGCGCCGCGGCCCCGTGTCGGCCCGCCTGCCTGGCTCGCGCCGCTGACCTGGGATTTCGCCGCGTATGACGGAGATCGCGCAGGTCGAGGGGGGTGTCGGCCGATGTGTCCCAGATCTCACACCAACGTGACGAGGGCCTCCCCGCGGTGTGCGGGGAGGCCCTCGTCGATCAGGCGTCGATCAGGCGTCGATCAGGAAAGCGCCGCTGATC
Source organism: Streptomyces sp. ME19-01-6 (assembly GCF_033793745.1). Classification (NCBI taxonomy): domain Bacteria; kingdom Bacillati; phylum Actinomycetota; class Actinomycetes; order Kitasatosporales; family Streptomycetaceae; genus Streptomyces; species Streptomyces sp. ME19-01-6. The sequence goes on from NZ_JARAXF010000003.1 coordinate 136,486, forward strand.
AGTCGCCGTTGCCCGGGGTGGGCGTGGTCTTGGCGATCTGCATCAGGAATTCGGCGTTCGACTTCGTCTGCTTCATCTTGTCCAGAAGCAGTTCGATCGCCTGCTGCGAGTCGAGCGCGTGCAGCACCCGGCGCAGCTTCCAGACGATGCTCAGCTCCTCCGGTGCGAGGAGGATCTCCTCCTTGCGGGTGCTCGACGCGTCGACGTCGACCGCCGGGAAGATGCGCTTGTCGGCGAGCTTCCGGTCGAGCCTGAGCTCCATGTTGCCGGTGCCCTTGAACTCCTCGAAGATCACCTCGTCCATCCGCGATCCGGTCTCGACCAGCGCGGTGGCCAGGATGGTCAGCGAGCCGCCGTCCTCGATGTTGCGCGCGGCGCCGAAGAACTTCTTCGGCGGGTAGAGCGCGGTCGAGTCGACACCACCGGACAGAATGCGGCCGGAGGCGGGCGCCGCGAGGTTGTACGCGCGGCCCAGGCGGGTGATCGAGTCCAGCAGGACGACCACGTCATGACCCAGCTCGACCAGGCGCTTGGCCCGCTCGATCGCCAGCTCGGCGACGGTGGTGTGGTCCTCGGCCGGGCGGTCGAAGGTCGAGGAGATGACCTCGCCCTTGACCGACCGCTGCATGTCGGTGACCTCTTCCGGCCGCTCGTCGACGAGGACGACCATCAGGTGGCACTCGGGGCTGTTGCGGGTGATCGCGTTGGCGATCGCCTGCATGATCATGGTCTTACCGGTCTTCGGCGGGGCCACGATCAGACCACGCTGGCCCTTACCGATCGGCGCGACGAGATCGATGATGCGGGTCGTCAGCCCGCTGGCTTCGGTCTCCAGACGCAGTCGGTCCTGCGGGTACAGCGGGGTCAGCTTGCCGAACTCCGGCCGCCCGCGCCCGGTTTCGGGCGCCATGCCGTTGACCGAGTCGAGGCGGACCAGCGCGTTGAACTTCTCGCGGCGCTCCCCCTCGCGGGGCTGGCGGACCGCGCCGGTGACGTGGTCGCCCTTGCGCAGGCCGTTCTTGCGGACCTGGGCGAGCGAGACGTACACGTCGTTCGGGCCCGGCAGGTAGCCGGAGGTCCGGATGAACGCGTAGTTGTCGAGGATGTCGAGGATGCCCGCGACCGGGATCAGGACGTCGTCCTCGGACACCTGCGGCTCGTTGCCGAAGTCGTCGCGGCCACGGCGGCCACGGCGGTCGCGGTAGCGGCCGCGGCGCCCGCGGCGCCCGCCCTCGAAGTCGTCGTCGTCCTCGACGCCGGCGCCGGCACGCTGCTGGCCCTGGCCACGGCTGTCGCGCTGCTGGCGGCCGCCGCCCTGTGCGGCGCCGTCCTCGCCCTTGCCGCCGCGGCGGTCGCGACCGTCACGGCCGTCACGCTCGCGCTGGCCGTCACGCTCCCGCTGGCCGTCACGCTCGCGCTGACCGCCGCGCTCCCGGCGGTCGCCCTTCTGGCCGCGCTCGGCGCGCTCGGACCGGTCCTGGCCCTTGGCGCCCTTGCCCTCGGCGGTGTCCACGGCCGCCTCGGCCTTGGGCTCGGTCTTGGTCCCGACGGCGGTGGCCTCGGCCTTGGTCTCCGTCTTGGCTGTCTTGGCCTCGGTCTTGGTGTCGACGGCGGTGGCGGTGGGCGCGGTGTCGGTGGTGGTCACCGGCGCGGTGGCCCGCCGGCGGCGGCGCCCCTCGGCCGGCTGCTCGTCGGCGGCAGGCTCGCCCGGCTGGCCCGGGATCTCGATCTGCTGCTGAGCGGTGGCCTTCTCCGCCTTCGCGGCCTGGTCGTCCTTGGCGGCCTTGGTGCCCTGCGCCTTGGCCGCGGCCGGCTCGCTCTCCTCGCCCGTACGGGCCTTGGAGGTCGCGCGGCGCTTGGGCTTTGTCACCCCCTCCGCGGCGGCGGGGGCGGCCTCGGCGGAGGCGCCGGAGCCGGAGGCCTGCTTCTCCTTGATGACCTCGATCAGCTGGCTCTTGCGCATCCGCGCGGTGCCCCTGATGCCGAGGCTCGAGGCGAGCTGCTGCAGCTCGGCCAGGACCATGGCGTCGAGGCCGGTGCCCGAGCGGCGTCGCCGCGGGGCAGCGCCAGTGGCAGCACCGGTGGCAGGCGCGGCGGGAGCGTCCGTGGCGGGCGCGGCATTGCCGACACCGCTGTCGGAGGTGCCGGAGGCGTTCACGCCCATCAGATCGGTGGTGTCGCTCACGAAGGGTCCTTCCCTGGAGCGGGCGTCGGCCTGTCTGGCTCGGCGACCGGTTGTGCTGTCCGGCTGTGGTCCTTCTCGTGCGGACCGGCCGGGGCGGTGGTCCGCCAGGTATGGCGGAGAGATCAATTCATTGGTTCCCGACGCGACGGAGGCTTCGCCTGGATCCGCCGCGCCATTTCCGGAGCGTGCTCGGAACTGCTCAGGCAGGCTGCTCAGGCAGTTTGGGAGGCTCCCGGAAGAAGGGTGGTCCCGGATGGGGACACTGAGCACTGCGCCTCCCAGCCCGGCGATTACTCCGAGCATGAGGCATCAAGTGCAGACTTGAGGTTAACACTACCGGATCCAACAAACATTCCCCCTCTCCAAGACCGGCTATTGAGATTTTCGGGACTCCCGGGGCCGTCTGGGCCGCCTCGGGCGTCCGCGGAGTCAGGTGAGCGGCAGGACGCTCGCCCCCCCGGCGTCGAGAGCCAGCCGGTTGGCCGCCCACCCCTCGCCCGCCAGCCGTGCGACCTTGTCGGCCGCACCGTCTTCGACCAGCGCGAGCACCGTGGGGCCCGCGCCCGAGATGACCGCGGGGACGCCGTCCGCCCGCAGTCGGTTCACCAGGGCCACGCTCTCGGGCATCGCCGGAGCGCGGTATTCCTGGTGCAGCCGATCCTCCGTCGCCGCGAGCAGCAGCTCGGGACGCCTGGTCAGGGCCTCCACCAGCAGCGCGGCCCGCCCCGCGTTCGCCGCGGCGTCCACATGCGGGACGGTGCGCGGCAGCAGCCCCCGCGCGGTCGCCGTGAGCAGCGGCCGACCGGGCACGAAGACCACCGGAACGATGGAATCGGAAGGGTCCATTCTGATCGCCCGGGCGGCCCCCGCGTCGGTCCAGGCGAGGGTGAAGCCGCCGAGCAGACAGGCGGCGACATTGTCGGGGTGGCCCTCGATCTCGGTGGCCAGCTCCAGCAGCGCCGCGTCGTCGAGCCGCTCGGCGCCGCCTATGGTCACCGCGCGGGCGGCCACTATCCCGGCGCAGATGGCGGCCGAGGAGGAGCCCAGGCCCCGCCCGTGCGGAATCCGGTTGGCGCAGACGACCTCCAGGCCGCGCGGCTGTCCGCCCAGCAGGTCGAAGGCGGTGCGCAGGGACCGTACGAGCAGATGGTCCTCGTCGCGCGGCAGCGTCTCGGCGCCCTCACCCGCGATGTCGACGTGCAGGCCGGAGTCGGCGACCCGGACCACCACGTCGTCGTACAGCCCCAGGGCCAGGCCGAGGGCGTCGAAGCCGGGACCGAGGTTGGCGCTTGTGGCGGGCACGCGCACTCGGACGGCGGCGGCGCGGAACGCTGGACCGGCCATCGCTCGATGACTCTCCTTGTGTGACTGGGATTACTCGATTACTCGATTACTCGAAGAGGTACGGAACACCGCGAGGGCCGTGACGGGAAGTACGGCAACGCCGTGCAGAGGCGGCTGCTCTGCGTCGGGGCGGATTCAGTACAGCCTATCGAAGGAAGGTTCTGTGGCGACATAGGGCGCACGGGAGGCGCACGGTGCGTGTCGCGCTCCCTCTCGTCGTCCGTGACCACTCTACTGGAGCGTTCCGCGCGCCCTCCTCGCTCCCGGACTTCTCCGCCCGCACTCTAGTGGATCTTGAGACGCGGCGCCGGGCAACGGGTGGGGGGACACCCCGCCGCTGCCCGGCGCCGCGTGAACCCGGGCCGGAACCAACCCAGCCCGGAAATCAGGCCAGCCCGAGCCGCTCGGCGGCCGCGTCGGCGTCCACCGGCACCGTGACCGGCTGCGGCGCGCCCGCCACCGCCCAGTCCGGGTCCTTGAGGCCGTTTCCGGTCACCGTGCACACGATGCGCTGGCCGGGGTCGACAAGACCCTCCTCGGCGGCCTTGAGCAGACCCGCGACGCTCGCCGCGGAGGCCGGCTCGACGAAGACGCCCTCCTGGGCGGCGAGCAGCCGGTAGGCGGCGAGGATTTGACGGTCGGTCACCGCGTCGATGAGCCCGCCGGACTCGTCGCGCGCCTGCTCGGCGAAGGCCCAGGAGGCGGGGTTGCCGATGCGGATCGCGGTGGCGATGGTGCTCGGGTCCTTGACCGGCACACCGCGGACGATGGGCGCCGCGCCGGAGGCCTGGAACCCCCACATCCGGGGCGTACGGGAGGCGGGGGCGCCGAGCGGGCCGTCCGTCGCGTACTCCTTGTAGCCCTTCCAGTAGGCGGTGATGTTGCCCGCGTTGCCGACCGGCAGCACATGGATGTCGGGCGCGTCGCCGAGCATGTCAACGATCTCGAAGGCGGCGGTCTTCTGCCCTTCGATACGGGCCGGGTTGACCGAATTGACCAGCGCCACCGGGTACTTCTCGGACAGCCCGCGGGCCAGCGTCAGGCAGTCGTCGAAATTGCCGTCGACCTGGAGGATCTTGGAGCCGTGGACCAGCGCCTGGCCCATCTTACCCAGCGCGATCTTGCCCCGCGGGACCAGCACGGCGCAGACCATTCCGGCCCGTACCGCATAGGCGGCCGCGGAGGCCGAGGTGTTGCCGGTGGAGGCGCAGATGACGGCCTGGGCGCCCGCCTCCTTGGCCATGCTGATGGCCATGGTCATGCCGCGGTCCTTGAAGGACCCGGTGGGGTTGGCGCCCTCGACCTTGAGGTGCACCTCGCAGCCGGTGCGCTCGGAGACCACCTGGGCGGGGACCAGCGGGGTGCCGCCCTCGCGCAGGGTGACGACGGGGGTCGTCCCGCTGACCGGCAGCCGGTCGCGGTACTCCTCGATGATGCCCCGCCAGCCCTGCCAGCGGCGGGTGCCGGACATCGCGGGCCCGGCGTCAGCGATTGTGTTCATGATCTTCCTTTACTCCCCTGCTCCCCTACTCGCCCTCGACCCGCATGATGCTGGCGACACCGCGGACGGTGTCCAGCCTGCGCAGCGCCTCGACGGTCGCCGTCAGAGCGGCGTCGCTCGCCCGGTGGGTGACGACCACGAGGGACGCCTCGCCGTCCTTGCCCTGCTGGCGGACGGTATCGATGGATACGCCGTGCTCGGCGAAGACCGTGGCCACCTGAGCAAGAACCCCGGGTTTGTCGGCGACGTCCAGACTGATGTGGTAACGCGTGATCACATCGCCCATGGGGCTCACGGGCAGCTGGGTGTACGCGGACTCGCCCGGCCCGGTGGTCCGGGCGAGCTTGTTCCGGCAGGCGGCGACCAGGTCGCCGAGGACCGCCGAGGCGGTCGGCGAGCCACCGGCCCCGGGCCCGTAGAACATCAGCCGGCCGGCGGCCTCGGCCTCGACGAACACCGCGTTGTACGCCTCGCGGACGGAGGCGAGGGGATGGCTCAGCGGGATCATGGCCGGGTGCACCCGGGCGGTGACCGAGCGGCCGTCCCCGGCGCGCTCGCAGATCGCCAGCAGCTTGACCGTGCAGCCCATGCGCTTGGCGGAGGCGATGTCGGCGGCGGTGACCTCGGTGATGCCCTCGCGGTGCACATCATCGAGGGTGACGCGGGTGTGGAAGGCGATCCCGGCCAGGATCGCTGCCTTCGCGGCGGCGTCGAAGCCCTCCACATCGGCGGTCGGGTCGGCCTCGGCGTACCCGAGCGCGGTGGCCTCGTCCAGCGCCTCGCTGTAGCCGGCGCCACTGGAGTCCATCCGGTCCAGGATGAAGTTGGTGGTGCCGTTGACGATGCCCAGGACCCGGTTGACCTTGTCCCCGGCCAGGGACTCGCGCAGCGGCCGCACCAGCGGGATCGCGCCCGCGACCGCGGCCTCGTAGTACAGGTCCGCGCCGCGCTCCAGCGCGGCCGCGTGCAGCGCCGCGCCGTCCTGCGCGACCAGCGCCTTGTTCGCGGACACCACGCTGGCGCCGTGCTCGAAGGCGGTGGTGATGAGGGCACGGGCGGGCTCGATGCCGCCGATGACCTCGACCACGACGTCGATGTCGCCGCGTTTGACCAGTGCGGTGGCATCGGTGGTGATCAGCTCGGCCGGAACCCCCTCGCGCACCCGCTTGGGGCGCCGCACGGCGATCCCGGCCAGCTCGACCGGGGCGCCGATGCGCGCCGTGAGGTCCGCCGCGTGCGTCGTCATGATGCGCGCCACCTCTGAGCCGACCACTCCACAGCCCAGCAGCGCCACTTTCAGCGGACGCGTACGCATCATCCGACCTCGCTTCTCATCCATCTAGGTGGTACACCAGTCTCACTCACTGGACGGGACTTTCTATCCCCGGTCCAGTATCCGAGATTTGTTTCTCGCTAGCCGACATCGAGCCGCAGGAGATCTTCCTCCGTCTCGCGCCGGACGATCTCGCGCCCCTGCCCGTCCTTCACCGCGACGACGGGCGGGCGGAGCGCGTGGTTGTAGTTGCTCGCCATCGAGCGGCAGTACGCGCCGGTGGCCGGGACCGCGATCAGGTCCCCGGGCGCCAGGTCGGCGGGCAGGAAGGCGTCCCGTACGACGATGTCGCCGGACTCGCAGTGCTTGCCGACCACGCGGGCGAGCATCGGCTCGGCGCTGGACGTACGGGAAACCAGCGCCACCGAGTACTCGGCGTCGTACAGCGCGGTACGGATATTGTCCGACATCCCGCCGTCGACACTGACGTAGGTCCGCAGCGCCGGCAGCTCCTTGACCGTCCCCACCTCGTACAGCGTGAACGTGGTCGGCCCGGCGATCGCCCGCCCCGGCTCCACCGACAGCCGCGGCACGGACAGCCCCGCCGACTCGCACTCCCGGTGGACGATGTCGCGCAGCGCCTTGGCGATCTGATGCGGCTCGCTCGGGTCGTCCTCGGAGGTGTACGCGATACCGAGGCCGCCGCCGAGGTCGATCTCGGGCAGCTCGACCCCGTGCTCGTCACGGATCTCCTTGAGCAACCCCACCACCCGGTGGGCCGCCACCTCGAAGCCGGAGGTGTCGAAGATCTGCGACCCGATGTGCGAGTGGACGCCGATGAGCTCCAGCCCGTCGAGCTTCAGCGCCCGCCGCACGGCCTCCGCGGCCAGCCCGCCGGCCAGCGGAATGCCGAACTTCTGGTCCTCGTGAGCGGTCGCGATGAACTCATGCGTATGCGCCTCGACGCCGACGGTGACCCGGATCTGGACGCGCTGCCGCTTGCCGAGCCGCTCCGCGATGTGCGCGACCCGCACGATCTCCTGGAACGAGTCCAGCACGATCCGCCCCACCCCGGCCTCGACGGCCCGGCGGATCTCCGCCTCGCTCTTGTTGTTCCCGTGCAGGGCGATGCGCTCGGGCGGCATCCCGGCCGCCAGCGCGGTGGCCAGCTCCCCGGCGGAGCACACGTCGAGGTTGAGCCCCTCCTCGTTCAGCCAGCGCACGACGGCGCGGCACAGGAACGCCTTCCCTGCGTAGAACACGTCGGCGTCCGCCCCGAACGCCTCCCGCCAGGCCCGGCAGCGGGCCCGGAAGTCGGCCTCGTCGAGGAAATACCCCGGCGTCCCGAACTCCTCGGCCAGCGTCTTCATATCCACCCCGCCGACGGTGACCACGCCGTCGGCGTTGCGGCCGACCGTACGGGCCCATACGCGCGGGTCCAGGGCGTTGAGGTCGGTGGGCGGCGCGGTGTAGTGCCCCTCGGGCAGCACATCGGCGTAACGGGGCCCGGCGGGGTGTGCGGAACGGCTCATGGCGTCTCTCTCAGGTGTCTCACAGATGTTCCGGTGCGCTGATGCCGAGCAGGTGCAGGCCGCCGGCCAGCACCGTCCCGGCGGCCTCGGCGAGGGCCAGCCGGGAACGGTGGGCGGCCGAGGGTTTCTGCTCGCCGCGGGGCAGGGGCGGGCACGCGTCGTGGAAGCGGAAGAAGGCGTCGGCGGTGGCCTCGAGGTGCCGGGCGAGCCGGTCGGGGGCACGGTGGCGGGCGGCGGATTCGAGGAGGCGGGGGTAGTCGCCGAGGAGGGAGACGAGGGCGGCTGCGGTGGGGTGGTCGTACGCACTGTCGGGGTCGCTGTGAACCCCCAGCTCCCGCCCATTCCTCAGCAGGCCCCGCACCCGGGCATGGGCATACCGCACCCGGAACAGGGCGTTGCTCTCCCGCTGGGCGAGGAGCCGACCGGGATCGAGATCGGGCAGATCGTGCGCGGCGGCCCGCAGCAGGGCCCAGTGGGCGGCGTCGGAGCCGAGCCGGCTGAGCAACTCCTCAGCACCAAGCCCAACGCCCCGTACGCCCAGCACCTCACCGCCGTCAGCCACCTCGGCCTCTCCACCACAAACGTCCACGAGCCGCAGCACGACGGCCCGGACGACGGCCCCCCGCACGTCCCGTCCCGGCGCAAGCCGCACCGCGGGGGTCCCGGCCAGCGCGTCCGAGCGCCCGTAGGCCTCTCCACGCTCCAGCACGCCCCGGACCAGTTCGGCATGGCCGCCGGGCTCGACGGTGATGTTCAAAAACCCGGGCCCGGCGATCTCCACCGCCGCGATCCCGGCCGTACGCACCAGCCGCCGCCGCAACACCTCGGCCACCCGCAACGCAGCCGCGGGCCCCCCGCCCTCGGCCCCGTCGATGCTTCCGGCGAGCTGAAGCGCCACATTCGTCGCGTAATCCCCACACCCCGCCCGCCGCGGAGTCTGCACCTTCACCCGCTCCGGCACCACGGCCACCCGCAGCTCGTCGGCCTCGACGGCACGACGCACGGTCTGCAGCACGGTGCGGGAGAGCTGGGCGGGTGTCACGGCACAAGCGTATGGGAGGAGGGGGGCGCCCCCGCGAATGGGTTTCGCCCCTCGGACGACGACCGAACACGGGGACCCGGACAGGACGCGGGGACCGGGACAGGGGACAGCCCGCCCCGGCCCCGCGCCCAGGCCCACGGACTCAGCCCGTGGGCCCTCCAACGGGCTCCGCGTCCCCGGGCGCCGCCGCGGCGGCGCCCGGCGTCATCAACCGACGCACCAGCTTCACCAGCGCGGCGGGGTCAAAGGGTTTCGCGAGGAACGCATCCACCCCCGCGGCCCTGCCGCTATCCACTTCGTACTGCGTACACGCGCTGATGATCGCTACGGGCACATGACACGTACGCGCATCGGCACGTAACCGGGACGCCGCGTGCAGCCCATCCAGTCTGGGCATCACGACATCGAGAGTGATCACATCGGGCCGCACCTGGTGAACGATCTCCAGGCACTCGGCACCATCGGCCGCGGTCACGACCTCGAAGCCCTCAAGCTCGAGGTTGACCCTGATCAGCTGCCGGATGACCTTGTTGTCATCAACAACAAGGACCCGGCCGGACAAGCCAGGCACATCTCGAAGCGTAGGCGCGCACCCAGCGCTGCGTCCGGGTTTTGCCCACTTCCGCCACGTGCGGGGGACCTTTAAGCAAGACGCCACCACCGAAGCCCCCGATGCGATATGCCCCCCTCCGCTCCCCACCCGGGCCCCCGCCGGCCACCCCCTCCACCCACCCCCGAAAAGCGTTCATGACCACCCCGAGCAAGCTGGTAGGGTTCTACCCGTCGCCGCAAACAACAGCGACAGCGCCCCCGTAGCTCAGGGGATAGAGCAACGGCCTCCGGAGCCGTGTGCGCAGGTTCGAATCCTGCCGGGGGCACTTCAAGTGAAGTGCCAGAAGACCCCGCCACCAGCCAAGACGCTGGATGCGGGGTCTTGTCGTATGTGCAGCCGGACGCCGCCGAATGCAGCCCCATGACAGTGATCACGTTGTCATAGCGTGATGATCTTGATGCGCTTCCCCGCAGGTCAGCGGGCGTTTTCGGTGCCGTCTCAGAGTAGTTGCCGGACATGACGAAAGCCCCGGATCGCTCCGTGGCTCGCGTCGGCCAACGACAGTCAGGGCCGTTTCACTTTTCGGGGTCGTGCCCCTTTCTCCTCCGGTTCTTCCTCTCCGAGGCCCTTCATGATCCGGTCGTTCATCTCCCAAGGCCGCGCGGAACGCCGCCTCGGCACCACTGAGCGGCTCCGCAGTCAGCCTCCCGCGCCCATCCGTCCACACCTCGACCCGGGCACCTGCCCGTCTCTCGTGCGGCACCCTGGCCTGACCGATACGCGCCGAGCCGTCCGGCGCGGTCCAGCGCACCGTGGCCCACACGCGGGGGACGACGTCCGACTTCATGGCCCTGGGCGCCGGCACATCCTCCGTGAGCACGGCCGTGACGGACCGCCGGTCTGCCCGTTGTCGTTCGAGGTCCCGGTCCGCCGCTCCGGCCGTGACCAGACCCGCGACCGGGCCACCCACGACGACGAGAGCGATGACGTCACTGCGTCGCCGAAGCGGGTTACTCCGCCACCACCACCAGCGCACCCTCGCCGAGCGTGCCCTTGCCATCGGTCGACGCCCCCTCGTGAATACCGACAGCCCCTGTTCCAGGGTCGCGCCGGGAACGTGTCCAAGCGCTGGCCCGACACTCCCTGCACACCCGTCACCCAAGCACTGTCAGGCTCCGGTGACAGGCGGCAAGCTGCGCCCCGTCCGCACGCTCAGGCCGCCTCCGCCCGCGCTTCGACGTCCTCGATGCCGGTCGGCCGACCGGCGCGGTTCCACCGCAGGTACAGCCCGCCCGCGATCAGCAGCGTGGCCACCATCGACAGCACCGGCCAGCCGCGCAGCAGGTTCACCACCAGGGTGAACGCGACAGCCGCCGCGGCCAGGCCGTTGACCCAGGCCAGAGCCGGCTTCCGCTCCCGCCTCGCGAAGCGGGCCATGGCGACCAGGCCGACCAGGAAGCTGACGAACACGGCGACCGCGTAGAAGAGCACCAGCTCCTGCTCCTGACCCGCCGCCGCCACAATGATCACCGCGGCGGCGGCCAGGTACACCACGACCGACCAGTACGGGGTGTGATGGCGGTTGGTCCGGCCGAGCACCGGCGCCAGCACCCCAGGCTTCTCGGCCGTGCCGGCCAGCGCCTTCAGCAGACCGGGGCCCGCCTGGAAGGACGAGCTGGCCGCGGCGAGCAGCAGCAGCGAGCTGGTCAGCTGGAAGGCGCCATACAGCCAGCCGGGTCCGGCCGCGGCGTGTGCGATGTCCGCGATCTGCGTGGAGTCGGCGCCGGGGATGCCGATGTGCAGCCGGACCGCGAGCGCGGTCAGCGCCAGCGTCAGCCCGCCGACGATCACCACCAGCAGCGCGAGCGTGCCACGGCCGAAGCGACGCCGGTGTGTGTCGTCGAGCTGCCCGAGCTGGGCGATCGCGGTCGAGGGTGCCTCGACGCCGGTAGCCAGCGCCATCGCCACCGGGAAGGCCAGGACCACGGCGAGCATCGCGGAGTGGCCCGGGTCGGTGGTGGCGACCGCGTGGCCCGTGGCGTGGGGCGAGGTGAAGCCCAGGACGAGAACGGCCACGGAGATGACGACGAAGGCCACGGTCATCACCGCGAACAGCAGCCGCCCGCCGTGCCCGAACCACGTCAGCCCGGCCACCACCACCAGCAGCACCAGCGCCAGCGGGATGCGGACCGGCGCCAGGGCCGGGAACAGGGCGATCACCGCGCTGGCCGCGGCGGCGATCGAGATGCCGATGGTCAGCACGAAGTCCACGACAAGCGCGCCGATCGGCAGGAACGTCCACCGGGCGCCGAATGCCCGCCCGGCCGCAGCGGCCGCCCCGCCGCCCTTGGGGAATCGGCGTACCAGCTGCCAGTAGTTGGCGGTCACCACGACGACGAGGCCAATGACCAGGCTCATGGTGGGCAGCAGCAGCGCCAGGTCACCGTCGAGGGCGCGCAGCGCCGCCTCGATCGCGTACGCGACGGAGGACACCGGGTCGGCGATCACCGCGAAGGCGAACGCGAAGAAGAGTACGGAGCGGCGCGGTGTACGGCCGGGCACCGTGTGAGGGGCGGCCGTGGTCACGGCAGCCTGGCGGGCGGCGGTCATCCGAGGACCTTTCCTGAGCGGAGAGTCGAAACGACATCGCCGACCAGACTTCCCGGCACACCAGTGGCAACACTACGTCAGGAGAGCGTCAGTGAGCCGTCAAGGATGCGTTAAACCCGATCACAGCTCGGGCCGGTGAACCCCGCCGCAGCCGAGCGATGGCTCGCGCGCATCGCCGCCCTGCGACAGGGGAGCACATGATCAGCGTCACTGTACGGCGCTGCCCATCTCCGCGGCGAAGACCACCGGGTCGCTGTCGAACCCCCGGACCATCTCGCGCAGCTCCCAGGCCCCGGAGTCCTCCCGGACGAACTCCGCGACCGTCGCGGCAGTGGCCCCGGCGACGCGCGTGAAGTCGTCCGCGAGCAGTTCCCTGTACCCCTCGACGACCAGCACCCCGGCGTTCGATATATCGCCGAAGGCCCGGGGGCCGCCGTCCTGGTGGATGGCCACGCCCACGACGACTCGCCCATAGGAGGACGCCAGCCGCTCGAACTCCAGGACCATCACCTCGACAAAGCCGAAGCCCAGGCCGGTCTCACTGTGCCGACTCATGTTGATCGTGCCGTCCGGCGACCGGCTCTCGGAGTGGACGACGTACACCGGCCGCCCATAGAGATCGTCCGTCGAGTAGGTCGCGGCAATGATGTCGAGATGGCGAGGCGCCTCGCCCAGGGGACTCGGATCCCACCGCAGCCTTACCTCGACCTTCCCCAGCCCCTCGCCGACGCCGCTCACGCCGCCTCCCCGCATCAAGCCACCACGAGACGCCCCCGCAAGGTCAAGTATGGCTTACGACCAGCACTTTGATGCCCCGTTAACGGCGTGGGCTGTGGGAGAGCGGAGCGAGCGCCGCGTGACCCGCTCCCCCGCTGCCCCCGGAGGCACCCTCGTGCTGGACAGCGAGGGCCTGGCCAAAGCAGTCCTGCGGGACCGCCCAGTCATCGCTGGCTCGCCCTCGCCCGCGCCGACGGCCTACGCGTGATCACTTCTGCGGTCACCCTGGTGGAGGTCGTCCACTCTCGAATCAACCGCCCGGCCCCCTGTCCCGCCTGGTCGTCGAACCGGTCACCGAGCCGATCGCCCGCCACGCCGCCGCACTCCTCCTCACCTCCGACCCGGAGGACCGCAACGCGACCGTCCCGTGCGTTTCAGCGAGGTTCCGCTGAGGCAGCCGATGTCTGGAAGCACACCGGCGCTGGCGCCGTTCTGATAGCGGCTGCCACCCCGCGGGTGTAGCGTGGTGATCCAGCAGTCGTGGTTCCGAAGTCCCGTTCGCCCGTGATCGCCATCACGGGCGTTCTTGCCTTTCAGCGCCTCTCCGGACCAGGGCGATCACCTCCCGGGCACGCAGGGTGCGGGCCCGGTTTCCCTCGAAGGAGACGGCCATGGCCAAGGGCACTGTCAAGTGGTTCAACAGCGAGAAGGGCTTCGGCTTCATCGAGCAGGAGGGCGGCGGCCCCGACGTCTTCGCCCACTACTCCAACATCGCCGCCCAGGGTTTCCGCGAGCTGCAGGAGGGCCAGAAGGTCGAGTTCGACGTCACCCAGGGCCAGAAGGGCCCGCAGGCGGAGAACATCCGCCCTGTCTGATCCCCGCTGCAACAAGGCCCGGCATACCGACTTGAGGCCGCCGGGCCTTGTCGCCTGCCGTGTCCGAGCAGCAGGCCAGTGTCCCAGACCGAGCCTGGGCCGTCGCCAGGTACGGGTCAGGCCCGCTAAGACTGCACCGCCTGTCTGATCAAGCTGCGGGGTGATGCCACAGGCGGTGACAGCTCCGCTCCCTCGCGCCTAGGGTGCGCCCATGCTCGACGACGCAACCGTTCAGCGGGCCACAGCCAATCTGCTCTCCGCACCCCATCCCCTCGGGCGCGCGGCTGCCGCCCTGCCCACTACCGCAGGCGTGTACGCCTGGTGGGCGCCCCCCGAAACCCTGGCCTCCTTCCCCGGACCGGTCAATACCGGCGATGCCGGACAGCGACTGCTCTACCTGGGCAAGGCGGGCCGCCTGCGGTCCCGCGTCGCCTCCAACCACCTGAGGGACTCCGGACGGTCTACCCTGCGCCGAACCCTGGCCGGACTCCTCATGCCCACCGAGAGCTACCGCACCACCTGGACCGACCGCGTCGTCCTGGTCCCCGAGGACGAACAGCGCCTCACTCACTGGATGCGGCAGCACCTCACCCTCACTTGGAGCGAGCACCCCGACCCGGTCCCGCTGGAGAAAGAGCTGATCTCCCAACTGCACCCACCTCTGAACGTCGAGGGAGCGGAGCATGGCGCCTCCCGGGACGGCGTCAAGCAGGCACGAGCCTTCTACTACGCCAGTGCTGGCCCGCGGCCGGACAAGTAGCCGGCGTAGTCCATTCGTCCGGGCCCGTATGCCTCGGCGGCTGCCCTGCGCGCGGCGACCGGCGGCGAGTGCAATGAGCGAGCCCTACCGGCAAGTACTCGATCACCATGCCGCGCGACATCGCCGAGGCCGCCAAGGCCCGCAGCGGACTCTCCGGCCTGTCTGCTTACGTGGCTGCCGCCGTGGCCTGCCAGATCGAGCGCGACAACCTCAACGAACTCATCACCGTCGCCGAGGCAGAGCACGGGCCCGTCACCGACGATAAGATCCAGGCCCTGCGTGACCAGCTCCACCAGGCCCGTGACAACCAGGCGTCGGGCGGAGCGAGCGCCGCGTGAGCCGTTCTCCCGCCGTCCCCGGTGGCACCCTCGTGCTGGACGGCGAGGGCCTGGCCAAGGCGGTCCTTCGCGACCGTACGGTCACGGCCTGGCTGGCCCTGGCCCGCGCCGACGACCTACGGCTGATCACCTCCGCGGCCACCCTGGTGGAAGTCGTCCACCCGCGGATCAACCGCCCGGCCCTGGAGTGGACTCTCTCCCGCCTCGTCGTCGAACCGGTCACCGAGCCCATCACCCGCCACGCCGCCGCACTCCTCGCCGACGCCGGCCTGCACGGCCACAAGTACGCCATCGACGCCATGCTCGGCGCCACCGCCCTCGCCGCCACCGGCCCCGTCACGATCCTCACCTCCGACCCGGAGGACCTCACCGCGTTGTGCGGCGGACGCGCCACGACAGCCGTCTGCATTCACGACCAGGTGCGGCCGGGCACCCCGCGCAACCGATCCGGGACCCTGAGGACTCACCACCGGTCCGCACACGCAGGGCTGCGATTCCAGAGCGTCGCAGCCCCCACGCCGAGCACATCCGGGCCAGGAACAGCGGCGCCGCCTTGGCTTTGGTACGCGCCGGCTGCCCGAGCCGACCTTCGCCCGCTCCGGCAGCGGCCGGCAAGCCCTCGCGGCGTTCCGCTCGCAGGTCCACCGTCGGAGTCCTGCCAAGTCCTACCCTCCGGCCGACCCAGCTCCTCGCGTGGAGCAGGGCCGCGGTGCCAGCGCTCCGGCACAGCACCGGCAATGGGCCTCTCACCCGCCCACGCCGCGAGCCGGAACCTCATCACGGGTACACGCCCGCCACTCACGTTCGCCCCAGGCGCCGCTTGGCCTCACGGTCAAGCGGCGGGGTGGTGGAGGTGGGCTTCGGCATCGTCAGTCGTAGACCAAGCAGGCGATCCGTACGCTGAGGGGCTAGATGTGTGTTGAGGTCCCCGCTACGCGGCCAGGTGGCGGATTCCCGCCCGGCTAGGAGGCACCGCCGTGGCCTGGATCCCGATGACCTCGACTTCGACGCCCCAGGCCTCAAGGAGCTTGGCCGTCTGCACGAGGGTGACCTGGGAGAACGGGAACAGCGTGTCGGCGGTGAGGTCGGTGCCGTCCTTCAGAAGGATCGCGAAGACGACCCTAGACGGCCGGAAACCCTCCGGCAGAGGCCGGCCGGGCCGGGCCGCAGCCACCTTCCGGGCGAACCCGTCCCCGGCCTCCGGCGAGTGCAGCAGGGTCTGTACGGCGACGACGGCCTGACCGAACAGATGGCTCAGCGCGTCGGAGCCCTTGGCCCGCTTCACCATGACCAGGACGTCGTCCGGGCTCAGCAGGTCGCAGATCTCCACACCGTTGCCCCGGTGCAGCGCGGTCCGGACGTTGTCACGGTCGAAGCAGACGTACCCGGGCCGCAGGTCGGGCACCGACTCGTTGTAGTTCCGCTCCTTGTCCCCGAGCACCCAGGCCGGAAGGTCGACCGAGGGCGTGTTGGTGATGAGCCGCTCCACCTGCGAACGGATCGCCTCCAGGTACGCCTCACCGATCTCGTACCACTGCCCGTCCAGCAGGAAGAACCGGCGGGCACCGAGCGCCACCTCCGCCTCGATCCACCGCAGCACGCTCGACGTCCAGATGACGTCGCCCTTCTCCGCCCGGGTGTGCGCGTAGAGGGTGACCGTGCCGTCCCGGAGCGCGGCGAAGCGCGTGCCGGGCCTCTGCACGCGGGCCCGGTCGAGGACGTACTCCAGGCTGAACTCGTCGCTGAGGCGCGCCGCCGTGCTGCGCTTGTGCACCTTGATGGCGAACGCCTGGGCGGCGCCGTAGTCGTCCCAGTGATCGGAGGGGACGGCGACCGCGATACGTCCGTCCGGTACCTCGCCCAGCATGTCGTCGAGCCGCTCCTCCAGCCGCGTGACGAGGCCAGCGCCCTTGACCGGGACGATGTGCTCGACGAACTCCAGTTCCGGAGCCGGGGCCTCGTCCCGACGGACACGAGCGATGGCCCGGATGTCCGCGACCAGGTCCGCGGCGTCGATGCCGAGGCGCATCCGCAGCCCAGTACCGCCCTCGACGCTGGAGACCTTCGTACGGCTGTCCTGAGCGATCGTGAGCTCGATCCCGCCCAGCCGGCCGCCCAGCCGCCGCACGATCTGCGCGTGCTCCTGGACGCCCAGGCTCCAGACCGGAGCGCCGCCGGGCACCAGGGTGATGTCGGTCCGGCCGCCGCCCGGTGTATGGGAGACCAGGTCCCGGATCTGGGCGGGGTCCACCCTGCGGATCACGAAACTCAGTCCGAACCGCCGGTCCTTGACCTGGTCGGGCACCAGGCGGAAGCCCTGGTCGTAGCCGATGGCGTACACCTCGCCGTCGACCGCGAGCATCAGTAGCCCAGCCGAGCGGTTCACCGGCCGCGACACCTCGCACCCGGTCGTGCGGTGGATCTCGCCACACCAGGTCGCCACCGGCTGCTCGAAGCTGCCCGTGACCAGCAGCGCCGGAACGCCCAACCGCTCCTCCGGGACGTGCAGTTCCGCGTCAACGGCTTCGAGCCGAGCCGGGTCGAGGGCGTCGAACATCGCGTCGACCGTGGGAGCGACACCCGTGAGCCGGTACAGGGTGCGCTTGGACGTGCCGGAAGTGCTGGTGGCCATGGTGCCGCTCCATTCGAATCAACGTGTTGTGGGCAGGGGGGAGCCCGGGAGGCCCGGGGAAGCCGGGAGCCGAGTGAAAGCACAACCAGTAGAGCGACAACTGAAAGCACTGTCAAATACTTCACAGCGGTTGGGTGTCGGTATAGGGTGAAGCCGTCCAGCACGCCCGCCCCCACGTCACCCGGCAGGAGCCCATGAACCAGCAGGCCAGTGCCTTCGTGACCGCCGCCGACATCTCGCGGCTAGCCGGAGTCACCCGCGCCACGGTGAGCAACTGGCGTCGTCGGCATCCGGACTTCCCGGCCCCTGCGGGAGGCACGGACACCAGCCCCACCTACGACCTCGATGCCGTCCGCGCCTGGCTCTCCGCCCGTGGCCAACTCCCCGAGGACACACCGGCGGACCGGCTTCGCACCGCGCTGCGCACCCACCCCGGCGACGGCGAACTGGCCCTGCGCCTGCTCCCTGTGGTGCTCGCGGCTGCCCGGCTGGACCGGAGAGAGCGCGAAGCCCTTCCCGAACTGCGTGACGACGCACTGCTGCGATGGGTCGGGTCAGCTGCGGACGACGGAGCCCAGGACATCCCGGGAACCGAGGACGCCGCATACGGCCCCGAGGCGTCCGGGCCGCTGAGGGCCTTGTTGCAGTGCGTCGTCAGGGATGGCGCCGAGGCTGCGACGGATGTCCTGGCCGAACGCCTGCTGGAGGACACGGGGGGCACCGGCACCTACCTCACGCCGCGCCCCTTGGCCGACCTCATGGCCCGGCTCCTGACCGACAGCGCAGGTGCTTTCCCCGCGAGCGTTCTCGACCCCGCGTGCGGTACCGGATCGCTGCTCGCCGCTGCGGCATCCGCTGGCGCGACGGCACTGCACGGCCAGGACGTCCTGGCCGCCCAGGCCGCCCAGGCCGCCGTGCGGCTCCGGCTGAGCGCCCCCGAGGCGGCGATCTCCGTACGTACGGGGGACAGCCTGCGTGCCGACGCCTTCAAGGGCCTCACCACGGACGCCGTCCTGTGCAATCCCCCGTACGGGGTGCGTGATTGGGGACACGACGATCTGGCGTACGACCAACGCTGGGCCTACGGCGTGCCTCCCAAGGGCGAGCCGGAACTCGCCTGGGTCCAGCACTGCCTGGCCCACCTCACCCCCCGCGGCCGTGCCGTACTACTCATGCCACCCGCCGTCGCGGAGCGCACCGCCGGCCGGCGCATCCGGGCTCAGCTCGTACGCGACGGAGCCCTCCGCGCGGTCGTCTCGCTTCCCCAGGGCGCGGCCACCCCGCTCCACATCGGCCTGCACCTGTGGGTGCTCGAGCGCCCCGAGCCACAGGCTGAAGCCCCGGGGACGGTCCTGCTCGTCGATGCCGCCGCCGAGATCCGAGATCTCGACTGGGACGCCGTCAACGACACCGTGCTTTCGGCGTGGCGGCCCTATCTCGACGACCAGGACGGCTTCACGGGAGCCCCAGGTATCGCCGCCGCCATGCCGGTCACCGACCTCCTGGACGAGGCCGTGGACCTGACCCCGGCCCGCCGCACCCGGACGCCTTCCCGGCAAGCACTCCGCCCCGCCCTGCTGGCCCGGCAGGCATCGGAGCTGTACGACCAACTCCGCGAAGCGGCAACGCACTTGGTCGGCCTGAGCGCCGAGGGCGAATGGCCGCCGGCCGACGACCGGCCCCGCGACTGGCGCACCGCAACGGTTGCGGACCTTCTGCGCGGCGGCGCTCTCAGCCTTCTCCACACCGCGTCCCCGGCCCGGCGGACCCGTAGCGGCCAACCGCTGTCGCAGCCCGAGCCGGAACCCGCCGCATGGCCGGCGCTCACGGCTGCCGACGTCTTCGAGAACCGGCCCGCCTCCGGAACGGAAGCGGACCTTCCCACCGGCGTCGCCCTGCCGCTGGTCCAGGAAAGTGACGTGCTGCTCACGGAGATCCTCCGCGCGGGACGCGCGGCCGTGGCCCGGGTCGTCGAGCCGGGCGAGGCCGGCTGCTTCCTGGGGCCCCACCTCCTCCTCTTCCGCCCGGACCGGCGTCGGCTCGACCCATGGTTCCTGGCCGGATTCCTCGCGGCGGAGCAGAACGTCAACGCCGCCGCCACCGGCACATCCCTCGTCCGGGTGGACCCCCGGCGACTACGCGTTCCCTTGCTCCCGCTCGCCGAACAGCAGCGCTACGGCGCCGCCTTCCGCCGTCTGCACGAACTGCGCACCGCCGCCCGCCGTGCCGACCAGGCCGCCGAGGAAGTCACACGTCTCCTCGGCACCGGCCTCACCGGCGGCGCGCTGTTGCCGGACGGTCACGGATCGGCGTGAAACGTGCGGCCCGGCACCACAAACGACCAGACTTGACGTCTCTGTCCCGCTGGGACGGCGAACACCGGAAGGACTCCGTTGAACAGCAGTAAGCACACGGAACTGGCGAACCACGCGTGGTCTGTCGCCGATCTCCTGCGCGGCGACTACAAACAGTCCGACTACGGCAAGGTGATCCTGCCGTTCACCGTACTGCGGCGCCTCGAGTGTGTCCTCGCCCCGACCAAGGACAAGGTCCTGGAGGTTGCCGCCCGCTACCAGGACCAGGACATCAACCCCGACCGCTTCCTGCGCAAGGCGTCCGGCCACAGCTTCTACAACACCAGCACCTACACGCTGAAGGCCATCGCGGGCGACCCCTCGCACGCGGCGAAGTACCTCAACGAGTACTACGGCGCCTTCTCCCCCAACGCCCGGGAGGTCCTGGAACGGTACGAGTTCGCCCAGCAGATCAAGCGGCTGGAGACGGCGAACCTGCTGTACCAGGTGGTCGGACGGTTCGCCGACCTCGACCTGCGACCGGTGAAGAGGGACGCCGACGGCAATGTCGTGCTCGGCGAGGACGGCAAGCCAATCGAGATCGTCTCCAACCACCAGATGGGCTATGTCTTCGAGGAGCTGATCCGGCGCTTCGCCGAGCAGTCGAACGAAACGGCCGGTGAGCACTTCACGCCCCGGGAAGTCATCCGGCTGATGGTCAACCTGCTCGTCGCGCCGGACAGCGATGCGCTGGCCCTGCCGGGCACCGTCCGCACGGTCATGGACCCGGCCTGCGGGACCGGCGGCATGCTCAGCGCGGCCGAGGAGCACATCACGGCCCTCAACCCGGACGCCACGGTCAAGGTCTTCGGCCAGGAACTCAACCCCGAGTCCTGGGCTATCTGCCGGTCGGACATGATGATCAAGGGCCAGGACCCGGAGAACATCAAGTTCGGCAACTCGTTCAGCGACGACGGCCACGCCGGAGCCACCTTCGACTACCTGCTGGCCAACCCGCCGTTCGGCGTGGAGTGGAAGAAGGTCAAGGACGCGGTCGAGGGGGAGCACGAACGCCTCGGTGAGAGCGGGCGGTTCGGAGCCGGTCTGCCGCGCATCACCGACGGCTCGCTGCTCTTCCTCCAGCACATGATCTCGAAGATGAAGCCGGTGGACCCTTCCGGGTCGGGCGGCAGTCGGATCGCGATCGTCTTCAACGGCTCCCCGCTGTTCACCGGGGCGGCGGAGTCGGGTGAGTCCAGGATCCGGCAGTGGATCCTGGAGAACGACTGGCTGGAGGGCATCGTCGCCCTCCCCGACCAGCTCTTCTACAACACCGGCATCTCCACGTACTTCTGGGTGCTGAGCAACCGCAAGGCCAGGGACCGGCGTGGCAAGGTCGCCCTGCTGGACGCGCGCGACTACTGGCACAAGATGCGGAAGTCCCTCGGCGACAAGCGCAAGGAACTGGGCGAGCAGCACATCTCCGAGATCACGCGGCTCTACACGGAGGCGCTGGCGGTCCTCGACGCGGCGGAGAAGGGCGGCGGCCACGACCTGGCCGACCGGGCCGGGAAAATCAAGGTCTTCCGCAACGAGGACTTCGGGTATCGCCGGATCACCGTCGAGCGGCCGCTGAAGCTCCGCTTCGAGGTGGCAGAGGAGACGCTGGCGGCGATCACCGCGTCCAAGCCGATCGCACGGGCCACGAACGTCGAGGAGTTCGCGGCGGCACTGCGCCCGCTGGTCGGCAAGTCCTGGACGACGAAGTCCGACGCGTGGATCGACCTCAAGGACGCGGTCGTCGCGGCCGGCCTGACGTGGCCTACGGGCGCGCCGTTCGGCAAGGCGCTGCGGGAGGCGGTCGGCGTCCGGGATCCGGAGGGTGAGATCCAGCGCATCAAGGGCAAAGCGGAACCGGACCCGGAGCTGCGCGACTACGAGAATGTGCCGCTGGAGGAGGACGTGGAGGAGTACCTGCGGCGGGAGGTCCTGCCGCATGTCCCGGACGCGTGGATCGACCACAGCAAGACGAAGATCGGCTACGAGATCCCATTCACGCGGCATTTCTACGTGTACCAGCCGCCGCGGCCGTTGGCGGAGATCGACGCGGAGCTGAAGACGCTGGAGGCCGAGATTCAGGAGCTGCTTGGGGAGGTGACGAAGTGACCGGGGCAAGCACGACGACGCTCCGCTCAGCCGCGGAGGTTGCTCTTGGAAGGCAACGATCCCCTCAGCACGCTGACGGCGAACACATGGTGCGTTATCTGCGAGCCGCCAACGTAAAAGACGGTGCCCTCGACCTCACCGACGTTCAGTCGATGAACTTCACCCCTGCCGAACAGGGCAGCTTCGCACTGCGACCCGGCGATGTCCTCGTAACCGAAGGCAGCGGGAGCCTCAGCAGCGTAGGTGCTTCAGCGGTATGGCGAGGCGAGTTGGAGGGCACGGTCTGCTTCCAGAACACTCTGCTTCGACTTCGCCCCCGGGTGGGCGTTGATGGACGATACCTCGAGTGGTGGGCTCGCTCAGCTTTTGGCTCTGGAGTATTTGCGTCAATTGCATCGGGCGCGAACATCTACCACCTGAGTGCGGAACGTGTACGTGCGCTCCCAATTAGCCTGCCGCCGCTGGAGGAACAGCGTCGCATCATCGACTTCCTCGACGCTGAGACCAGTCAAATCGAGCGCTTGATTCAGCTGCGAAACCGTCAGATAGAATTGCTCGGTCAACGCATCGCGCAAATCGTGGACGGTATCGTCGCGGGCAGCGTTGAATCCCTCACTGAGATCGGCGAGTCCCAGACCGCCGAGGATTGGGAATGGAAGAGAGTTTCACACCTCTGCGAGGTAATTCCTGGATACGCTTTCCCCAGTTCAGGATTCTTGATTGATGGAAGCGGGGTGAAGCTCCTGAGGGGTGTAAACATTGACACCGGATCCCTAACGTGGGGCGAGGTCGTCTCGTGGGATATCGAGACTTCGCCTATTCATGATCGATTCCACCTACGCGCCGGGGATCTCGTATTGGGAATGGATCGCCCATGGATTTCCAGCGGCATGCGAATTTCTCTGATCCAAGAGATGGACCTGCCCGCTCTACTTCTGCAGCGAGTAGCATGCTTGCGCCCTAAGGGGCTTGTGGACATGTCATATGTGCGATGGGTTCTTGATTCCGCACACTTTCGCCAGTCAGTTGAGTCTGAGATGACCGGAGTATCCGTTCCTCACCTTAGCGGTGAACAGATCGGTGGCTTCACTTTTCGCGTTCCTCCCAAGCAATCCCAAACTCGAATTTCAATGGCCCTCGCAGATCAAGTTGAGAAAACTGGGCAGCTGCAAGCTTCCATCTCCAGGCAGATTGAACTCCTCGCCGAGCGCCGCCGAGCCTTGATCACCGCCGCCGTCACCGACCAGATCGACGTGTCCACCGCCAGCGGACGAGGGATCGAGGAATGATCGCGCCATGAGTCCCGCCGCGCCTCACCGCCCGATGCCGTTCATCACCCGTGTCCGGGTGGACAACTACAAGTCCATCGCTCACTGCGACGTAGCTCTCGGCCGGTTCACCGTCCTGCTCGGACTGAACGCCGCAGGCAAGTCGAACTTCCTGGACGCCCTGCGCTTCGTCCGCGACGCGTTGGTGAAATCCCCGGCCGAGGCCGTGGCGGCGCGCGGCGGGTGGGAGGAGGTGCTGCGCCGGGTCCCCGAGCCGGCGACCTCCTGCACGATCGGTCTGGAATTCCACCTGCCGGCGATCACCCATGACGCGAAGCCCTGGGTGGGGCGGTACGAGATCACCCTGGCGCCGCCGACCGTCCCCGAGACGGGGCGCGATGCGGGGCCTGGTGTCCGTATCCAGCGGGAGTTGTGCGAGATGCGTCGCCTGGGCGTCAAGGGTCGGGCGAACGCGGAGCGCTTCCTGATGCGCGACCGCACGGGGAAGGGGCGTCGCCAGAAACGACTGCAACTCTCACACCTGAGTGAGGGCGAGCCGTTCGATGAACTCTTCGGGGCCCTCACAGAGATGTTCTTCTACAGTCCTGACCTGGCCAATCTCCGCAAGGCCAGCGCGAACACGCCAACCACCGGGGCCTTGGGCGAGGACGGCGGCGACTTCGGCCCGGCCCTGGCCGCGCTCGGAGAGCAGGAGCGTGAGCGCGTCTCGCAGTACCTGGGGGTGATCGTGCCCGGTGTCATGGAGGTCGGTCCCACAGACCCCGCCGCCGACTACATCGCGGCGCGGATCAACTTCGCCACCGACGGCGAGACGGAACCCCACGTTTTCCGGGCCGAGTCCATGTCGGAGGGCACCATCCGGGCCATCGGCCTGCTGACCGCTCTTTTCCAGCCCGATGCCCGTGAAGGCTGGATTCCGCTCATCGCCATCGAGGAGCCCGAGCTGGCGCTGCACCCGCTCGCGGCAGGGGCCCTCTACGACGCACTCACGGAAGCGAGCGAGCACGTACAGGTCCTTGCCACCACGCAGAGCGCGGAACTGTTCGACCGCAAGGAGGCCGACCTGTCGGCCATCCGCGTGGTCGCCGCCGAGCACGGGGTGACGGTGATCGGTGAAGTGGACCCCGTGAGCCGGTCGATCGTTGCCGACGGCCTGGCGACGACGGCCGAACTGCTGCGTTCCGACCAACTACGCCCGGTCGTCGAAGCCCCTGCCCAGCCGGACGAGCAGCCGGAGGGTGAGGAGTGAACCACCCGAGGGTCACGATCGCCTCCGTCGTGGAGGGTGAGGGCGAGATCAGCGCCCTGCCCGTCCTGCTACGGCGGCTGATGTACGAGACGCAGATCTGTGACGCGGACATCCAGCCGCCCTTCCTGGTCGGCCGTGGCCGACTCGTCCGGCCGGGCGGGCTGGAAGCCGCCGTGGAGGCCCAGGCTCGACGCTTACCCGCCGACCACCCGGGCGGCATTCTGGTCGTAATCGACGCAGACGACGACTGCCCGGCAAGCCTCGGGCCGTCGCTGCTGGCCCGGGCTGAGGCCACCCGCCCGGACCGCTGGACGGCCGTCGTGCTGGCGAACCGGGAGTTCGAGGCGTGGTTCCTCGCCTCAGCGCCCTCGCTCAGCGGCAGGGCGGGGCTCGCCGAGCAGCTGGAGGTCCCGGCCAACAGCGAAACGTTACGCGACTGCAAGGGCTGGCTGACCCACCACCGGCGCGACGGGGTGCGGTACCGCCCCCGCGTGGACCAGGCGGCACTGACCCAAGACATGGACCTCGACCTTGCCCGCGCCAACTCATCCTCGTTCGCCAAGTTCTGCCGTGACATCACCTACCTGATCACCGGAAAGCGGGGGGAATAGCCGCTCATGCCCGTCCACGACGAAGCAGCCTTCGGGAACGCGATAGTCGCCACCATGCTGGAGCGCGGTTGGCGTGAAGGCAACCGGCAGCACTACCGCCCCGACCTCGGTCTGGACACCGCCCAGCTCTTCGAGTTCATCGGCAAGACCCAAGCCGACGACTGGGCCGAGCTGATCGCCCTCTACGGCGGGGACCCCAACACCGCCCAGGCCGGGTTCGCCAAGCGCGTGGACCAGGCCATCGCGACCGACGGTGTCCTGGACGTACTCCGCAAGGGCGTGAAGGACCACGGTGTCCTGATCAGGCTCGCCTACTTCAAACCGTCACTCGTCGCGTCGGACGCGGTGCTGGACGACTACCGGGCGAACCGGCTGACCTTCGTCAAGGAGCTGGAGTACGCAGCCAAGCAGGCGGACAAGGGCAAGCGCCTCGACCTCACCCTCTTCCTCAACGGGATCCCGCTGGCGACTGCCGAGCTGAAGAACGCCCTTACGCGCCAGGGAGTGGAGGCCGCCAAGGACCAGTACCGCACGGACCGCGACCCCACCGAGCTGATCTTCACGCGGCGCGTGATCGCGAACTTCGCCATCGACACGGATCTGGTGTTCGTCGCGCCGGAACTGCGGGGCAAGCCGACGCGGTTCCTGCCGTTCAACACGGGATCGGAGGGCCCGGGAAAGCCCGGCGGCGTGGGGAATCCGGCGCCCACCGTCCTCGGGACGTACGCGACCTCGTACCTGTGGGAGCAGATCTGGGAGCGGGACACCTGGCTGGACCTGATCGAGCGGTTCGTACACCTCAGCAAGGAGAAGGGCCCGGACGGGCGGACACGCAAGAAGCTGATCTTCCCGCGCTACCACCAGTGGGACATCGTCAAGAAGCTCGCCAACCACGCGGCCCGTCACGGCGCCGGTCACAACTACCTCGGCATGGCCTCCGCCGGCTCCGGCAAGTCGAACACCATCGGGTGGCTGGCGCACCGCTTGTCGTCGCTGCACACGCCCACCGACCCGGCCGAGATCGACCCCGATGCGCTGGCCGCCGGGCTCAAGCCGGGCGCGCCCGTCTTCGACAAGGTCGTGATCATCACCGACCGCCGCAATCTCGACGCCCAGCTCCGCGAGACCGTGGGCAGTTTCGAGAAGACCGCTGGTCTGGTCGTGAAGATCGACGAGAAGCACGGCGCGAAGTCCGACCAGCTCGCCAAGGCGCTGTCCCGCGAGACCGGGAAGATCATCACGGTCACGCTGCACACCTTCCCGGCCCTCATCGACTACCTGCGCCGCAACCCCACCGAGATCCAGGGCCACAACTTCGCGATCATCGTGGACGAGGCGCACTCCTCGCAGTCCGGCGGCGCGGCAACGGATGTCCGCGCGGCGCTGCGTGACATGGGCCTGGATTCGGACTCCGACGAGCCCGGGGCCACCGAACAGGCAGCGGCGGCCACCACCGATGCCAAGCTCCGTAGGAAGGCCATCCAGCGCAGCAAGGCCGCGAACCTGTCCTACTTCGCGTTCACGGCCACGCCCAAGGCCAAGACGCTCGAACTCTTCGGCACTCTGACCACAGTCAACGGCAAGCCGGCGTACGTCCCCTTCCACACGTACTCGATGCGCCAGGCCATCGAGGAAGGCTTCATCCTCGACCCCCTACGCACCTACGTCACGTACAACACGTACTGGAAGCTGGTGAACAAGAACCCGGACGAGCGCGAAGTGGACCCGTCCAAGGCGAATCCGCTGCTCGCCCGGTACGCGCTCACGCACGACTCCACCGTGACCCAGCAGGCGCAGGTGATCGTCGAGCACTTCCGCACGCACACCGCTGGCCGGCTCGGCGGGCGGGCCAAGGCCATGGTGGTGACGGCCTCCCGGCACAGCGCCGTGCAGATGGCCCGTGCGATCAAGAAATACATCGACGACCGCGCGTATGCCGACCCCGGGGTCCTGGTCGCGTTCTCCGGCAGCCTGACGTACGACGGCAAGGAGACGACCGAGCCGAAGGAGAACGGCGGCCTGGCCGAGTCCGCGCTGCCGAAGGCGTTCGCGTACACACGCAAAGACGACAAGTCCGTGCGCACCGGCGGGAAGGCGACGCAGCGCGAGTACCGCATCCTGGTCGTCGCCGAGAAGTACCAGACCGGCTTCGACCAGCCGCTCCTCACCACGATGTACGTGAACAAGAAGCTGGCGGGCATCAGCGCCGTCCAGACCCTTTCCCGCCTGAACCGCACAGCCGACCGCAAGTCGCAGGCGGACCTGGCCGTTCTGGACTTCGTCAACGACGCCGAGGACATCAAGGAGTCCTTCCGCCCGTACTTCGAGGAAGCGAACACGCTCCCCTCCGATCCCAACCTCCTTTACACGGCACAGAGCAAGGTCATGCAGCCCGACATCCTCGTCGAGGACGAGATGCTGGAGTTCGCCAGCGCCTATCTGGCGGCCGAGGAGAAGGCGGCAGGCTCGGCGGCCCGATGGGAGAAGCTGCACGCGGAGCTGTACCGGCATCTCGGGCCCGCTGTGGAGCGGTTCACCGAGCTGCTGGACCGCAAGGACGAGGCGGGCGACGCGGACGAGGACGCCCAGGAAGCCGCTGAGCAGTTCCGCACGGACCTCAACGACTACGTCCGGAAGTACGGCTTCCTCTCGCAGATCGTGCCCTACCGCGACGCCGACCTCGAATGCCTCTACCTCTACGGCCGCCACCTGCTCAACCGCCTGCCGCGACGCGGAGACGGCGGCGTGGACATAGGGGATGTCGACCTCAGTCACCTGCGCATCCAGAAGACCGGCGAGCACGACCTCGCGCTGACCTCGGAGGGAGCGGCGGAGCTGCGCGGCTTCGGCGAGGGCGCGGGCGGTGCCAAGGAGCAGGAGAAGTCGCTGCTCTCGGAGCTGATCGAGAAGTTCAACGACAAGTTCGGCACTGACTTCACGGAACAGGACGTGCTCACGCCGTTCGACGAGGCAAAGGCGGACCCGAAGGTCCGCGCCGCCGCCGTCAACGACGAGGAGAACTTCGGGCTCGTCTTCGACGAGGTCTTCGAGGACAAGATGGCCGAGCACATCGACACCATCGCCGACATGGGACGCCAGTACTTCAGCCACGACGACAGCTTCAAGCAGTCGCTCAACCAGAGTGCGCGGCGGGCGGCTTGGCGGATGATCCGCCGGGAGGAGAACATCGACGACGAGGCGGCCTGACACGCACGCCGGGCCTTCTGGCCCCTCCCCGGGGACGGCTCCGCGGGGTCAACCGCCCTGACGGAAAGGAAGACCCGCGATCACGGACGTTCCGCGCGTGGGGCGGGGCCGGACGGTCCAGGCGGTGGCGAGGCTGTCGACGAGGATCAGACCCCGACCGCTCTCGGAATCCGTGTCCGGGCGAGCCAGTTCGGGCTTGCCGGTACCCGGGTCGGAGACGGCGAGCCAGTAGTGTCCGTCGGCGGGCCACAGGACGAGTTCGATGAAGTCCTCGTCCTCCCGGCAGGCGCCGTGGCGGATGGCGTTGGTGACCAGCTCGGAGGTCAGCAGGCCGAGGTCGTCGCCGAGGTGGGGGCGGAGGCCGTACGGCAACGACTCGGCGACGGCGTGCCGGGCCCGCCGTACGGAGGTGGGGTGGGCGGGGAAGCGCCAGTGGGCAGGTACGAGGGGGATCTCGGGCATGGCGAACTCCACGGCTGTGTGAAGGGTTGGGGTCGCCGGTGGCCTGCCGCCCTGGTCGCGGACACACCCGCCCCAGGGCAGGCGGGCGTGCTCGCGCGGTGCGCTTCCGGCATCGCGGTGTGTAGCTTGCGCGATACTGACAGTAGAGCAAGCGGTGGTAAATTTTCCACGCGCTTCGAGAGAATTCACCACGGAGAGGTACGGCGGCTTCCGAGTGCGACCGAGTGGCACCCGCCGGATGAAAGGAACCCCATGCCCCCAAGAACGACCCCCACGGAACGGCAGAAGCGACTGGGAAGTGAGCTGCGGCGTATCCGTACTGTGGCAGGCAGGTCCGCAGAGTTCGCGGCGGGTCTACTGGGCGTGGACCGAGGCAAGATCTCCAACATCGAGTCAGGGGTCCGGGGTATCAACGCCGACCGCCTGCGCACACTGGCCTGCAACTGCGATGTGACCGATGAGGCATACGTCGAGGCGCTCGTCGAGATGGCCCAGGTGAGTAAAGGCTGGTGGGAGCGCTACCGAGGTATCCTGCCCCAAGGCCTGCTGGACATCGCAGAAACGGAAAGCAACGCTGTACGCATGCGCGGCGCCAACACCGTGCACGTGCCGGGCATGCTCCAGACATCGGAACAGGCGATGGCCATCTTCCGAGCCGCGGTCCCTGCCCTGCCCGAGCACGAGGTTGCCCTGCGACTCGCGCTGCGTTCGGAACGCCAGCAGGTGATCACCGGCGACACCGCGATCCCGTACGTCGCTGTCATCCACGAGGCCGCACTGCGGATGCAGTTCGGCGGTACCGACGTGGCCCGTGCCCAGTTGGAGTACCTGCTGGAGGTCTCCGAGCGGGACAACGTCACCGTGCTCGTCCTCCCCTTCACCCACGGCGCCTTCCCTGGAGCCGGGCAGACCGTCGTCTACATCGAAGGATCCGTACCGCAGCTCGATACCGTGCAGGTGGACAGTTCCCACGGACCCACCTTCCTCCACGCCGAGGGGCAGTTGGCGAAATACCGAGCACAACTCGATCTGTTGGAAAGTCTGGCTCTGCCGCCAGAGCAGTCCCGAGACTTCATTCGTGAACTCGCACGCCAACTGTGAGGAGCACCAGTGCCCGACATCACCTGGGAAAACCCATTCTGTGCCGAGGGCAGCTCCTGCTTCCGCCTCGGCACCGACGCCAACGGCAACGGTTACATAGCCGTGGCCGGCCAAGAGGACCACTACCTCACCGACTCCCTCGAAGCCCTGCGCACCCTCATCACCGACATCAAGGCCGGCAAAGCCGACCACCTGCTGTAGGGCCCGCAGCGCGCGCCGCCGCCAGTCGGTACCGTGTACAGCGATCGACTGACGTGACATCAGGACGACGGGGGCGCAACGCGTGGCGCAGGCAAGGAGAATCGGCGAGCAGGGCCGCTATGAGCTGATCGAGGAGATCGAGTCCGGCGGCATGGGCACGGTCTGGCGCGGCTACGACGCCGTTCTCGACCGGGAGATCGCGGTCAAGCTCATCCGGCCCGATGCCGTCGCGTCGCCCGCGCAGGCGAAGGAGTTCACCCGCCGCTTCGAACGCGAGGCGCGCGTCACCGCACGGATCGGGCACCACGGCGTGCCGCAGGTGTTCGACGCGGTGTTGGACGAGGCGTCTTACGACAGGCTGTACCTGGTGATGGAGTACGTGCGCGGGATCTCCCTGCGCAGTGTGCTCGCGAACACCGAGGACGGCACGGCGGGGCGGCTCCCGGTGAGCTGGGCCGCGTCGATCGCCGCGCAGATCTGCACGGTCCTGTCGTACGCCCACGCCATCCCGGTCGTGCACCGCGATCTGAAGCCGGACAACGTCCTGATCGCTGCGGACGGTACGGTCAAGGTGCTGGACTTCGGCATCGCGAAGCTGCTGCGCACGGACGTCACCAGGCTCACGGCCACGGGCAGCCGGATCGGTACCAGCCGCTACATGCCACCCGAGCAGATCGACTGCGCGCAGATCACACCGCTGAGCGACCTCTACGCGCTCGGCTGCGTGCTGCACGAGCTCCTCGCCGGAGAGCCGGTCTTCAGCGGCGACAGCGACTACCAGCTCATGCACCAGCACATGGACGTTCAGCCGACGCCGGTGCGCGCCCTGCGGCCGGAGGTGCCGGAGGATCTGGAGGCGCTGACCCTCGACCTGCTGGCCAAGGTGCCCGAGCAGCGTCCGGCCGACGCGTACGCGGTGTACGAGCGCCTGTCGCCGCACCTGCCGGCGCCGGGTTCAGCGGCCGACCCCGTGGCCTTCGCCGACGATGGCTCCCCTTCCGGGTTGCCCGACCCGACGGTGGTCTACCGACAGCCGAACGCACCACTGCGACGGACCACGCCACCCGCACCCTCGCCCGAGCCAGCGGCTCCCGTACGGGTCCCGGCGCGCGCCGACACCGCGCTGCGGGACGCGATCCGGGACGCCTACGCCCGGTCCACGGACCTCGCCGAGGGTGGGCGGTTCGCCCAGGCCGCGGACGTCCTCAAGGCGGCAATCACCACGGCGGCCACCGCCCTCGGCGAACACAACCCGCGGGTGCTCGGCCTGCGGCTGCAGCGGGCGGCGGTCCTCATGGCCGGCGGTGACTTCCGGCGCGCCCTACCGGAGTTCGACGCGCTGGCCGCCGTCTACGCCCGTACGGCGGGACCGGCCGGCGACAAGGCGCTGGAGTGCCGTCGGCACGCCGCCCACTGCCGGGCCAACCTCGGCCAGGCCACCGCCGCCCTGCGGGAGTTCCAGGAGGTCCTGGAGGTCGTGTCCGACACGGACACGGACGCCTCCGAGATCGCTCTCGACCTGCGCCGCAGCATCGGCGTCCTTCTCTTCTCCGAGGGCCGCCGCGCCGAGGCCGATGGCGTCCTCGACGCCCTCCACGAGGACATGTGCGTCGTATACGGCGAGGACCACGAGGAGACCCGCGAAATCGCCGACCTCCTCGCCCGGCTGCACCGCCCGGAGGGGGCAGGCCCCTACTGACGTCCCGCCGGTACCGTCATGCCTCGTCCTCGCCCTCTTCGCTGTGGATGCGCTGAACCAAACCCCACAGGCTCGGGCCATCCGCGAGGAACCAGCGAGCTGTCCCCTGGTTGGCCACCGGCCGATCGTCCCATTCGGCATCCGCCCACATCTTCGACACCAGCCCGGACGGCGAGTACTGCTGCTCGTCGTACGCCCACAGGATCGGCTTGGTCCGGTGATTGACCCAGGTCGCCTGGCGTCGCCTTTCGTCTTCGACAAGCCACTCTTCCATGGCGTCACGCTCGGGCTCGTTCTGAGCCACGTATCGGAGGGGAAATCCGTCCTTGATGACACGGCGGTCGACCAGGAGCGGCACAGTGTTCGGGCGACGCGGCTTGCGCTCCTTCGCGGGAGGTGCGGGAACGGCGACGCCATCGACCAGGTCGCCGAGGACCTGCTTCGCGAGCTCTCGGCATGTCTCTGCGGTTTGGAAGGCGGTCCTGATCTGGGGACGCGGCCCGTGTCGAGTGACGAGCTGGTGCGTCAGCCGACGCACGAGATCCGGTACGAGGGCCGGGATCTTCTCCAGGACCTCGCTGTCCCAGTCGAAGTCGGGGTCATCGATACTCGTGGCACCGAGATGCTGGAAGATCAGGTAGGTGACGAGAAAGCCACCGTGCTCCGCGGTTGCCGCCTCGCGGCTGTTCTGCCCGCTGCCCAGTTCGTAGACCGCGCTCCGTGCTGCCCGCAGCGTGAGCACGGAACGCCACACCTTCTGGGGAGAGGGTTCGCGTTTGAACAGCAGGGTGTGGCTGCCCTTGGGACCCTGCTCCCAGAGGTTCTCCGTGGAACTGGCGGCCCGGGCGGCCTGTTCGGCATCCGGGTACAGACAGGCAAGAGCGAGAGCGAGTTCGTCCAGTGAACAACCGGTCTCGGGCGCAGCGACCGGCTCGCCCCGCTTGATCACGTACTGCTTGCGTAGTTCGGCGCGCAGGTTGGCCTTGATCGCCTGGTGCACGGGTTCCAGCGCGATGTGGTCGCGCTGCTCGATGGCGTTCTGCCGGTTCGCCGCCTGCGAGACCTGTACGCCGAATTCACGGTCCTCATGCGTGTTGATGACCTTGATGCTCAGAGTGGCATGGGCCGCGGCCTCACCGTCGTCGTGCATGGCCCTGGCGACAGCCCGTACCGTCTGAGCGCCGTTGACGATGCTCGCCCCCATCACGGTGAGAGTGGTCGGCCTGCTCTGTGGTGCCTTGGCGCTGTCGTGCTTCGCCGTGAGCGAGTCGCAGATCATGGTGATGCCGTTGTTCAGGTGCCAGAATTTGGTGGGATCGGACGTAAGGGTCTGGCCGATCTCCGCATTGGTGACGGTGGTCCCGAGCGGGGCCCGGAGATTCTGCTCGAACAGGCCGGTACCGTGAGTCTCGTACCACTCGGCGACGCTCTCGGCGAAGACCGTGCCCTGATAGGCCTCGAGCGGTCCCTTCTGCTGGTACCAGTCGTCGAGGCGTACGTCCAGGCAGATCGGCTCCGGCCGTAGATCCGCATGGATCTGGTCATGGAAGTCTGCGGCGTACAGCACCTCGACGCTCAAGCGGGCGCCGTGCTTGTTGAACTCGTCGAGAGCGTTGTCGAGAACCTCGCGTGCGGGCGGGGAGGGCTCCACGGTGCCCATCAGCGCGATGACCAGAGTGGCTCTCTTGTTGACGATGAACGGCCTGGCCTCCAGGGCCAGGGCACCGGCACGCTGGTTGAACTGGTCGTACAGCTCGTTCTCGATCCGGTTCAGGCCGTCCACCATCGCCTTGGCGGCGTCCACGTCGAAGGTCGCCGTGCCCTTGTCGCTCCACTTCGCCTGGACGAGCAGAGCCTGCCCGCTCTCCGGCAGGGGGGCGATGGCGTCCAATCCCTGGTCCGCGATGCCGTCCGTGACGAACCGGGCCGCCTCGGCCACACTGCATTGGGCCACGCGTCGTACCGCGAGGGCTGCGAGAGCGCGAGAGAGGAAGCGCTGTTCGTAGTTGCCCCCTCGGAAGTGGGCGATGTCGCTGTCGTCTATCACCCCGTCGAATGTCTCGTGCAGTTGCTCGCGGACCTGCGTTACCTGGCGAGGCGTGTTCGCCCCCGAGGTGGCCATGGATGGTTGCCTTCCCACTGGTGGTGTCATGCGATGCCCTGAGCCCGCATCCCGATCCCTGCGCCGTTGCCACGCGGCCGACTGCTGAAGTCGATGACCACCAAAGCGACACCGACCGTTTCGACAGTGGCCTCCGCCCAGTCCAAGGCCACTTCGAAGGGCACCTCGCGCGCACCGAACCAGCCGTCGCGCACCAAGCGGGCGAAGTCGGTCGGCACCAGGTGTCGGGTGAGCATGTCGGTGGAAAGACCTGGGAGACCATGCACCGCGGCGGCCGAGGCCGCTGCCGCAATCTGGCCGTAGGGGTAGATCGCACCGGAGCTCGTCCGGTGCAGAGCAGCAGTGAAGGGCACCTGCTCGTGAATGCGGAGAAAGAGAGGGTCGTCCAGCAGGCCGTAATCGTCGGCGCTGCGTCGGGCGGATCTCGGCAGGCGGTGAACACGGCCGAGGAAATCGTCCAGACTGTGCCGGGCGTCGGACGACAAGAGCCCGTTCGGGCCAGGACACAGGTAGCGCAGGACGACGAGCGTCCGGGTGTCGACATGGTAGTAGTAGGCGTCGAGGGAGCCCTCCCCGCCGTCGACCACCCACTGATCGGTTATCGACGTGACTTCGAGGTCATAGCTTTGGCGGCCTTTGCCGCTCGCGAACGCCTGGACGACGGTCTGGCCGACGCCGTTGAACCTCTCCGCTGCCCGCCCGCGGATGTCGTCGAACATTGGCTGAACCGCAGTCCCGGTGAGCCCGCTGAGGAAGCTTGTCTGGGCGGCTTTCCCATCCCAGCCCCGTACCGGCGCGAAGTCATTCGGAGTCAATCCGGCTATCTTGGCGAAGAGCAGCAGAGCGTCACGCTCATCGCGCCAGCGGAGCTCCCGATCGCTCCAGCCTTCGCCGTCGTCGAGTAACGGCAACAGCCTCTGGACTTCCCCCTCGACATCAGGGGAGATGCGCCGGAGATTGGCGAGCACGATGTCCGCGCCGACCGTGACAGGACCGCTTTCCGGTAACGACCTGGCGAGTGTGCCGTCCTGCTTGCCGCCGGCGCACCAGAGCCCCGAGAAAGGCACCAGGCCTTGAACCCTTCGTGCATGGGTGACGATGACCTTCCGGTCCCAGTCAGTCGGGTGGGCAGGGCGCACGATGCCCAGCCCCCAGATCCGCTCCGGTTGCTCCCGGCCACCTTCGTCACCCTGCTGGTCGGCAGGAGCAAGCAGGATCGCGAGGTGTGACTTGACCTCGGGCCATTCACGGCATGATTGGGAGTAGGACCTTTCCTTGGTGCGGTCACCATCGAGCAGACCAAGTAAGCCACGCTCAGGGCGCAGAATCGCCAGCCGCGGCGATCGCGCCGAAGACGGGAAATCTATCCGCCTTGGTTGTGCGAATGCCATCCACTCCCCCAAATCGCCTGCCGCCACACCAAGCCAGGCTCAGGGGGATGGTAGCGCGCCAGCTCCAACCTCTGGCTCACGCGTCCCCAATCCTCAGCGCTTCGGCTGGCTCCGTTACGTGTTCGCCGCCCCCCGGTCACCGTGCTCACCCGGGCTCTGACCACCCGATCACCGCAGCCGGGGTGCAGTCTGAGGGGGCCAAGCTCGCTGAACTTCAGCCCGTCGCCCCTTCCTTAGACGGTGCTCGGCGAGGTGTCGCACCGTCCAAATGGACCACCACGGCGGTGTAGAAGCGGTGTACCGCATCGTCTACGCTGCGGATAAAGCCTGACTCGGCATTGCCCCGACTGCTTCCCATGGTCTTGACGAGGGACAGACGGAAGCCGACGATCTGGGTGCCGTTCTGCTTGGGCAGCATGTCCGCTGGCTCGGGGCGGAGCCGTTCGAGCGTTCCCCGTGGGCCGCTTGTTTCCCCTTCGATGAGGGTTTCGATGTGGAGATCCGCCGGTGCCTCGGCCAAGCGCCGGACGAGCCGCTTCGCCCACGCCAGGCGGTAGCCTTGCTCAGATGCCGGAATCTCGATGGAAGTGCGGAGCTTTCCTGTACGCAGGTCTGCGCTGATCGCCAGGACGCCGGGCGTTCCCTCAATGCGCAGCTCCGCTTGAAGTTTCCCGTCGAGACAGAGCTGATCGGCGACGCGGCCCCGGAGTGCTTTCGGATCGGTTCCCCGCCTGGTGCGGTGGACGGGTAGGACTTTCTGCCCCAGTTCGCCGCCCAGCCGGAGGCAGACCTGGCGGATGAGCCGCTCCCAGCTCTCGACGACATCCAGTGCGCGTGAGTCTCCCTGGCACAAAGTTTCGTCGTCGATTCCGTTGCGTACTGGTACCCAGGCCGGGCCCATGTTCTGGAAGCCGTGGCAGCCGGAGTTCTCGTGCTGCAAATAATGCAGCAGTTCCTGGAGAAGCCAGGCGTGCGCCGTATTGCCGACGCCCTCGTGCCGGATCAACATCTGCGCCTGATGCGCGACTTCCGCCCATGACAAATGCCAGAGAGCTACCTTGTGCTTGCGCCTTCCGTCGATCTTGACATCGACGAGCGGGCTGCCCTCCAACGCGACGTCGTTCGACAGCGTGATCACGGCCTCGTAGGCACGGCGCGCGGCGATGTCCATGTATGCCTGTACCTGATCGGCCTTGAGGGCGTTTCCGTTGGTCTTCGTCTCGACGAGCGCCGTCCACAGCTTGCCGGCCCGTTCAACCCGGATCACTCCGTCAGGGCGCCGTGGGGTGTCACTGTGCGGCAAGGTGACCTCGGTGAAGGTCTCCATGCGGCCAGCCGGCGCTCCGAACGCGGCGGTGAGCCTCCTGCCGAATTCCGGCACCTGTGCCATCACCGACAGCAGCACCGAGGTCGCACGCGTTTCACGGTCCCGGTCGCTCTTGAGCGCCGAGACTGGGAAGAGTCTGGCCTCTTTCCACGACTCGTTCTCTGCCAGCGTCTTCTTGGCCGCCTTAGGTACGGTGACCTTCTTCTTCGCAGTACGAGGTCGTGCGGTCGGTTTCCTCGGCTGGACCTCGTCGTCAGGCTGACGAGGGGCAGGGAAGGCCCCAAGCGTCCCATGTGGCTTCGGTTCGTTGGCTGACGCCGGTGCCGTAGTGTCCGCCTGATCGTCGATGGCGGCCTTGTTCCGCACTTCCTCGACAGCCGCGTCGTCCTCGATCTCGACGCCGAAGTCCGTCGCCAGGCCGGCGAGACCCGTGTCGTAGCCCTGGCCGACGGCGCGGAACTTCCAATCCACCCCACGCCGGTACAGCTCGCCGAAGATGATCGCGCTCACCGAGTCCGCGTCGTCGATAGCGAAGCGGAGAAGTTCCTCACCGCTCCCGTCCGCCAACGACAGCTTCACGCCATCCAGTTCTCCGAAGCGAGCGCTCTCGTACCGGCTGGCAGCCACGACGATGCGGTCGACTTCAGAGGGGACCGCGGTCAAGTCGAAGCTGATCCGGTCCTCGCTTCCGTCAGCCGTCGGCGTCTTGCCCAGAAGCTGCACGCTCCCGTCAGCGGCAACCGGGTGGTTGTAGAAGCAGAAGTCGGCGTCGCTGCGGACCTTGCCGTTTGCGTCCAGCAACAGGACGGACACGTCGGCATCCCCTTCGCCAGTCGGGCTCCCCCAGCTCAGACTGACGATCACCGAACCGATGTTCTCGCTCAGGGCTGCGAGAGATACATTCGAACCCTTGACCATTTCATCCATAAATCCCCCCAAACGATGCAACCTGGGCACGAGAGCACCCCCGCCCCCAGCTGCCCTTATGCGCAGCACTATGTGACGAGCCGCACACAGGTAACTGTAGTGGCCCTAGGGTGCAACCGTAGGGGGCCGCACAGAATCTGTGAATTGTTCGTGGAGAGGACTTGAGAAGGTGGCCGGGGAGCACAAGGATCACAGCGATCAACGCCTCGTTGATGCCATTGCGCGTGTTCGGTGCAGGGTACGGCCACTTCATGGCGAAGTGCTTCAAGGCGAAGGCGTACCACCACGTCCTCGACGGCACCTTCTCGATCACGGAGTCGGGCAGCCCTGTCACCGTGTCGAACTCTTCGTCATCCCGGGTCGCGAGGAGGAGCTAGGAGCGGTAATGGTCCGCGAGCCCCTTGATGCGGAACTGCTCGGAGAAAACCTTCCCGGTCACGATCCATCTGACGTCATAAAACGGCTCCTTGATGTTCCTCCTCCCGACGCCCCAGACCTTCACGTCGAGAGACTTCACGCCGCCGCCCTGAGCGCCCTCACCGAAGGCATGGGATCTCGGGAATCCTCGGATCTTGATCCATCACTTCGCAGATGACGTCCGATGCCATGCGACGCAGCCCCAGCTCATACAGCCCCACCACGTACTCGGCGGCGTTCGCCACCAACTCCGATACGGCCAGCACGGCACCATTCACCGCTTCGCCGTCATGACGGAGACCGCTCAGGGCATACCCCAAGACGCCCCAGGCACGAGCCGGACCCCCTTTGGGCAGCCCCGAGCGAACGGAAGCCGACCGCTGCTTCAGCTTGTTTCTGTCAACTGACGTTCGATGTCCTCACACACCGCCGCTGCGCGAGAATCGCCGAAGTCGGCGAGGAGCCTCAGCGCCTGTGTCCAGTGCCGACAAGCTTCCTCTGAGCTTTCGCCGAGTACGGCCGAGCCCAGACCGGCGAGGGCCAGGGCCTGGTGCCACGTATCGCCAAATCGCGGTGCGCCGAGACAGCCCGACGGTAGAAGTCGGCCGCCTCCGCATGACGCCCAAGCCGGCGATACACCTCGCCCACGCCCTGCCAGGCCAGTGCCTCGCGGCTGCGGTCCGCGAGGCGTCGGTGCAGTGTGGCGGATCGCTGATAGGAGGTCAGGGCCTCGGCGAACTGGCCCTTGGCCTGCTGGGCAGCGCCGAGCGTCAGCAGCCAGAAGCCCTCCAGACGCAGGTTGCGGAGGCCAAGGGCGATGTCGAGGGCTGCCTGGGCCAGGACCAGGGCTTCCTCGGCATTGCCCTGCTCGCGGCGGACGTCGCTCAGCACGCGCAGGATGTTGCCCTCGCCGCGCTGGTCGCCCAGAGCGCGGTGCGCTGCCAGGGCTTGGTCGATGGCGGTCTCCGTCTCCGAAAGCCGCCCGGCGCGGTAGTGGGTGGTCGCGAGGTTGGACAGCGCAGTGGCGGTCCAGTGGGCGGCGTCCTGCTCCTGGAAGATGGAGATGGCCTGCTCGAAGTGGAGGGCAGCGGTGTCGAGTCGTCTGCCGCGGAGATGGTTGAGCCCGCTCAGGTTGAGCGAGCGGGCCTCGCCCAGGCGGTCACCAAGGCCGCGCCGGATCGTCAGCGCGTTTTCGTGGCATTCGAGACTTTCGGTCAGGCGGTTGGTACGGGTATAGGCCATCCCGAGCCAGGTGAGGAGTACGCCTTGCGCGACGCGATCACCCAGCCGTTCCGCTGCCTCCAGCCCGATGCGGCCCACAGCCGGCCAGCTCGCGCCCGAAGCGGAAGGAAACTGCGCGTTCCACAGGACTGCCGACAACTGCCAGGCCAGTCGGTCCTGCCTGGCGTCGGCTGCCGTGCGTACGGCCTGGAGGAGATTGGCGTGCTCCCGCTCGGCCCAGTCCACGGCGGCGTCGTAGTCGGGGAACGTCAGTGGGCTGACATCGCCCGGGGCAGGCAGGAGGGTCAGGCGGTCCTCGGCGGGGTTGATCCAGCTCTGCGCGGCATCGGCGGTGTGCAGATACCACTCCAGCACCCGGCCCAGGGCTGCCTCCCGCTCGGCAGGCGGCTCCTCGTGCTGGGCCTGGTCGATGGCGTAGGCGCGCAGCAGATCATGGAACTGGTAGCGATCCGGGGCGGTCTGTTCCAGCAGATGGGCACCGACCAGGGAGTCCAGCAGCTGCCGGGTCCGACTGCTGCTGGTCGATCCGGCCAGGGCCGCAGCGGCGTACAGCCCGAACTCGGGTCCGGGGTGCAGGCCGAGCAGGCGGAACAGACGGGCGCCTTGCTCGGACAGGGCGCGGTAGGACCACGCGAAGACGGTGCGGACGGCTTCGGCCTCCTCGTCGTCGCCCGTGCTCAGGGCGTCCCAGAGGGCCGATTCGTCGCGCAGGTCTGCGATCAGGTCAGCCAGTCGCAGGTGGGGATGGCTGGCGGCGCGTTCTGCGGCTATACGCAGCGCCAGCGGAAGTCGTGCGCACAGGCGGGCCAGTTCGGCGAGTTGCATCTCGTCGTCCACCGGCCGGTATCCGGTGGTGACAGCCCGGAGCAGGGCGACCGCTTCCGGCTCCGGCAGCACGCCGAGTGTAAGTCGGCGGGCCCCGTCACGGACAGCGAGGCCGGACAGGCGGCTGCGGCTGGTGACCAGCACCAGGCTGTGCGCGCTTCCGGGCAGCAACGGCCTGACCTGGCCCACGCTGGCCGCGTTGTCCAGGACGACCAATACCCGGCGGTCGGCCAGCAACGAGCGGTACAACGCGGCAGCAGCGTCGAGGTCCTGCGGTACGGCATCCGCCGGGACGCCGAGAGAGGTCAGAAAGCGGTGCAGGGCCTCACGCGCCGCGACCGGCTCTCCGGGGTCGTAGCCGCGCAGATTGGCGTACAGCTGGCCATCCGGGAAACGCTCCCGGACCTGGTGTGCCCAGCGCAGTGCCAGCGATGTCTTTCCGGCGCCGGCGGTGCCGGCTATCACTTATACGGATACGACGAGTGGACCGCCGTCCTCGCTGGTGAGAACGGCGTTCAGTTCACTGAGCTCATCGGTGCGGTTGACGAATCCGCGTACGTCAGCCGGTAACTGGCGCGGGGTGGGGCTCGCGGAACTTCCCCGGTCCGGCTTCCCCCGCGTGTGGAAGTGGATGCCTCCGTGGACATTCCTCGCCTGGACGACGTCACGTGAGGATCCCGACAGCTCGGAATGGGTGCTGCCGGAGTGCTCGTCCCCTCCGTCTGGCGCTGTGATCGGCTTACTCCCTTCCTGCGCTCAGCGTCGGCGGGGCAAGGTGCGCCACCTCACGGTCGAAGTAGGAGACCACGTCCTCACCCACCGTGTAGAGCGCCTTGATGTAGTTCTCCCAGCGCGTCACAAGGTCACGGTCGGTGTAGCGGATCGCGCCGTTCGCGACCCCTGTCTCGGTGTACAGGACCTGGAAGAGGGTGCGACCGCCGAGCACGACCACTTCCGGGAGCGAGTGGGCGCTCTCCGAAGCGGCCACCTGTTCGGCGGGGACGACCCTGATCCTCTGCCCGTACCGCGCACGTTGCCGCTGGGAGTGGAGTTCCCACTGCACATACGGTGTCAGCGGCTTCTCGACCACCCGCACGCGATGAAAGGCATAACTCCTGCGCGCCTCCTCCTGAGCGGCCGCGGCCAGGGTGTCGCGCCGGTCGGCGAGGAGCCGCAGCGCCTCCTCCCAGTCGCCCCGACGCAGGGCGTCCCGGCTGGGACTGCCCTGCTCCTCGAAGTGCTGCCGACGCTCCAGCTTCCAGGAACTCCCGTCACGGATCGCCTCCTCCCGTTCCCGGAAGTCCTGCTTGTAGGCGGTCCGGGCGAGCCGTTCACCGTGCTCGGAGATGAGGACAGGGGCAAGGAGATCAAGCATCGGGGATGTCCTTCTTTGCCGCGCTGAGCATGTTCCCTGGGATGACCACCAGCCGCTCGTCCGGAGCGAGGTTCACGCCCTGTGGCAGGTGAGTGCGGTAGGCGGCTGTCAGATCCCTGCCGATCACGGCCACGTCACCGTTGTCGAGCTGCCAGATGTCCGGGCACTCGTCATTGCCATCGGAGTTCCCGAGCTCTGCGGCCGACTTCCCCAGCCGACGCTCGAATAACGCGGACGGATCTGCCTCCCAGGCACGGGCCATGTCTGCCTCCGGACGAGGTGGTGGAGCGCGGCTGTTTGCTACGCAGTGTATCCAGGGCTGCACCCAAAGGTGAGAGGTCTCCCCACGGCCGTCACGCGGATGGTCGCCACCGGCAGCGGCGGCCCTGTCGACGGCAGATCGCCGGTCCCGGTGCCACGCCTGGCCATGAGGAGGCCCCAGCGAACCAAGTGGGTGGCGAAAGCAGCCTGGTTCTTGCACCACCCGGCGGCTCTGCCGCAGCAGGACGCCGGGGCGCGACAGGGGCCGCGCGGGGGCGCCTCGTCCCCGCCCACCAATGGCTCGGTCTGGCCCTTCGCCGGGGCGCCCCTTATGAGGTACCTAGAGACCCCGTGAACAGCGGAACGCTCTCAGGCTTCCGCCCCCCAGTCCCACAGTGCCTGGAGGACAGGGCCGAGGCGGTGTCCACTCGGGGTGAGGGCGTAGCGCACTCGTGGCGGCCAGCCCGGTCGGCGGTCGCGCTCGACGACGCCGGCCTCACCGAGCTGTGCCAACCGGTCGGACAGCACCTTGTCCGACAACATGGGCAGGGCCATGCGCAGCTCGCTGTAGGAGCGGTCGCCGCGCAGCAGCTCTCGAACCACCAGCGTCGTCCAGCGGCCGTGCAGGGCGGACAGCGTGATCTCCACGGGGCACTCAGGGGTGGGCTCAGTGACAGTCGCGCGCGGGTCGTCGGGGAGCCCTGCCGGGTGGCCAACCGTTCGGTGAGTCACGAGATCGTCTCCTAACGTGTCGGGCACTTCGATTCTCCCGGCCTGGAAGGACGTCTGTCGATCATGCGAGAACTGGCCGATCGGCCCGAAGAGGTGCCCGCGGTGTTCGCCGAGCGGTTCAACAGCGGCGACGCCACCGCGCTGGCGCAGGTCTACGAGGACGCTGCGGTGCTGGTCCCGGAGCCGGGAACACCGGCGACCGGTCCGGACCTGCACGCCGCCAACGGCCGCCTGCAGAAGCTCGGAGTTCCCATCTCGGTCCGTCCGCGGCACGTGTACCGCAACGGAGACCTGGCGCTGCTGATCGTGGACTGGGTCATCGACGGGCCCGACCGGGAAGGGCAGGCTGTGCACGTCGAGGGCACTGCCACCGATGTCGCCCGGCAGGGTCCGGACGGCCGTTGGCGGTATGTCATCGACAACCCCTTCGGCACCCGCGCACAGCAACTCCTCACCGAGGACACCGAGGACACCGAGGAACCAGCGTTCTGAGCAACGCA
Source organism: Streptomyces sp. ME19-01-6 (assembly GCF_033793745.1). Taxonomy (NCBI): domain Bacteria; kingdom Bacillati; phylum Actinomycetota; class Actinomycetes; order Kitasatosporales; family Streptomycetaceae; genus Streptomyces; species Streptomyces sp. ME19-01-6. The sequence goes on from NZ_JARAXF010000003.1 coordinate 179,246, forward strand.
CCTGGAAAACGCCGAGGCCCCTGGTGGATGCCCGGGGCCTCGGACACGGCAGGCGGGGTCACTCGTACCCGCCGGACAGGTCCTCGGTGCGGCGGCTGGGGACGTCCGGCCGTCCATCAAGGCACTTCGCGTACCGGGTCAGCAGGACCTCAACCCTGTTGCCGGCACGCTCGGCAACCTCCGTGAGGCCGACTCCCGCATTGAGCCATGTCGACAGCGCCGAGTGCCGAAGGCCGTATGGCCTACGCGCAAGCCGCGAGGACGCAACGGCCGGCGGAAGTGCCAGCACCCGCGCCTCCTGCCACGCCCGGTAATACGTCGAGGACGGGACAACCGAGCCCTTCTCGCCTGCACGACAGTTCGCCGGCGCACATATCAGATATACGGTTTGTGATCCACAGCATGGGTCCGCCGCGGCGCTGCGGACCGACCGGAAGAAGAAGGCGACCTCCTCATGAGCACCAAGTGGGCCCGGACGCGGCGCATGGTTCTGCGCAAGCGGTTCTGCGAAGAGGAAGTCGAGCGCTTCGCGCAGGAGCTGGGCTGGCCGAGGTGCGAAACGGACCAGGCAGACCCCGAGGAAGGCATCGCCTATCACGTCTTCTGGGCGCCGCCCGGAGCCGCGCTCGGGCTCCACTACACAGAGGACGACCTTGCCAGGGACAGCTACGTGACAGTGATCGGTAAGAATGCAGAAGCGGTCCACGGAGCCCAGGAGCTGGTCGAACCACGCTTGAACACCTGGCCGTTGGCGGAACTGCTCGCGGAAGTGGACGGCGCCTCCACGCCAGTCTCACTGGCTCGGGCCGTGCTCCGCGCCGGACTCGGCGCTCCCCACGAGTTCGATGAGACGTTCTTCGCAAGGATCAACGCCGCATTGCACCACTCTGATCGGCGGGTACGGGAGACCGCGGTCTGGGCGGTCACCTTCTCGCCGTACGCCGAATACCGCCCCGCGCTCACCGCGATCCGGGAGAGCGATGAAGATCCCTTGCTGCGCGACCACGCCGAGATCCTCCTCGAAGGGTTCGACGAGATCGGAAGCCAGGAACAGTGACGCGCCGCGCAGACCTCCCCGACCCATCCGCTCCGGCATAGTCGTCGCTGCTGGATGCACCGTGCAGCCAGGGCTGTACGCAAAGGTAAGAGCCTTGACCTCGAGCACCTCGCGATCGCCCGGAAGACCGTCACCGCCCTCGCCGACCTGATCCCTACCCGGGCCGCCTCGCCGGACCGGCCCGAACACCCGGACTACCCGCGCATCCTCGCCATCTTCAACGAGGCCACCGGCCCGCCGCGGGCCCGGGATGTCTGCGAAGCCCTCGACCACGAACTGCTGCCGAAGAACATCGAAGGCACCCGCGCCAAGCTGAAACGCCTGGTCAAGCTCAACATCCTCACCGAGGGCGACGCCGGCAGCTTCGCCAGGAAGCAGTAACCGACCGAGCACCGCGATCAGCAGCCCTGCCTCAGCCTCACCCGGAAACTGGCTCCGTTCACCTCCTCGGAAACCATGCCGACGGCCGTTCCCACGGGAGTTCTCGACAGTGCTCACCTGTGAGTCTGATCACCGGGGCGAGTGTCGAGATGACGGCAGTCTCACGCCGCCGCAGGCACCTTCCCGGTCGCGGAACGGCGCTTCCAGTACGCGACGGTCAGCACGGCCAGCAGCGGCCCCCACAGGGTCAGCGGCGCGTAGCAAAAATAGAACCAGGCAGCTTCCCAGCCGCTGGCTTGGCTTGGGTAGTCGGCCGACAGGTCGCCGCCTCGGATCGTGGTGCCCCTGATCTCGGAGACGATGAACAGGAGAGTGAACAGGAGGGTGAGGATCATGGCCCCGATAGCAGCCGGGAGGACCGCCGCCTTCCTCGGAACCCGGCGGCCGCGCAGGACCGGGATCCAGCGCGGGAACACCTCGCCCCAGCGGGCGATCAGGCCGATCGCAGTGAACGCGAAGACTTCGGACAGGATCGACAGGAAGACGACGTACGCCCGTTCGCCTAATACGAGACCGCCGTCGAACGCGGCCGGGAGTCGCCAGATGCTGGAAGGAAGGACAGTTAACGGAACGGCGTAGGCAACGAGTTGCATCCGCCGCGACACTCCGGCAACGGGCTCGTGGGCGGTCCGCCACTTGGCGTGGAATCGTCCGAGGCGTGCGGTAGTGGGTTCTTCGGCGTGCAGGAGTGGCCGCATGTGCGCTCCTCGGTTTCGGTGGACTGCTGTTCGACCCGTTCCGTAATGACGATCCCAGTCAAAGGGGCTCCGAGGATCGCTCTGGGGGCTGAACTCGCTCCGTCTGACGGCTGACGGAGCGGTGCGACCGGAGAATGACGGCAGGGGCCCGGCGGTAACCAGCGGCACGGCTGGGCACGTTGGAACCAGCTCCGTTGAGACGTCATCTGCGTGCGGCACGGACCATTCCAAGCGCCGGAGCGCATTGACGCGAGGACTACCCGCGGCCAGTAACTCCCCTTAACTGGCCGCCCATGGAGGTGTTTCACCTGGCTGTCAACAGCTGGCCGTCGAGGCGGGTAGTGGCAGAAGCCAGCCGGTCCAGGCGTGCCCTTCGGCTCGGGCTCTGGGTGCTGCCCCGGCAAGAGACCCAGCTTCACGACTCGCGAATAAAGCCACGGAACAGACGTAAACTGACGAACCGCCCCGTGAGTTTCTCGCCGGCAGACGCAGGGGAACGCTGACGTTCTCAAGGCGGCGATCCGGCCGCCGACGTCCCGAGTGCTCGCCGTGCGTCACAGGCTCTGCTGACGGAACCATTCCAGCGTCTCGGCAAACCGGACCAGCCCACCGCCGCGCAGGACGCCCAGTGGAAAGCTCGGCCGTCGCCGGGGCAATTCCGCATCGGGGACGGTCAGCGTCACCCCAGGAATCGCCCGGATCCGGTCACGGAGTTCCGCGAGTAGCACTGGCCTGGTGAAAGGCTCCCGCCTCGCCAAGTGTGCGAAGACCACTTCGACGACTCCCGATCGCGGATAGATGCTCACGGGCCATATCGAACCCTGCGAGCCGTTTCCTGCGCGGAGCATCGGCGCGCAACTCGTCTCCTCGGCGAGGCCGTATCCGAGCCACCCGCCATCCGCCTCCCACTTGCGCAGCAGGGTCAGCAGCCCGTCGGCGAGGTCGGGGTGGTGAGTCCTGAGTAGCTTGCCGAAGTTCTCCGCCGCACGGTCGGCGATAATGCCCTCGGCCTCGGATGCTGCCGCGGCCTCCGCTTCCGCCTCACGGGGCCTGTCGAGACCGGCCAGATCGGCCAGCTCTTCCGTGGTCAGCTTCCGTTCGGGGTCGGCCACCGCGCCGTTGAAGCGGACACCCTCACGCTCGAGCGCCTCCCGCTGGGTCTCCTTACGGCCGTCGAGCCAGGCGAAGTCGGGCGAAGACGTGCCGTTGGCCCGAAGCACCCGATGGGCGTTGGGGATATCGGTGCGGGTGGCCAGATAGTTTCCGACGGTCTGGGGAGAGCCGGCTCCGGTCACCGCGGCGAGGTCCTTGTATGTGGTCCACTTGCCGGAGGGCAGGGCCGCCAGCACCTTCCGCAGCCTCAGCCACTCCGAGCGCTCACCGGACTGGCCGCCGTCACCCGCGAGGGGCCCGGGCCACATGCGCACCGCGCGATCGGCGAGCCGGTCGGCGCGGCTGAGAATCTCTCTCCTCCCCCAGCGTTCGGTGGCGGCGATCTCCCGGTTCATCCGCAGGGCGCTCTGGTCGAAGATCTGCTGCTTGCGCTCGTAGGGGTGGTTGGACAGGCGCGTGTTCTCACCAGTGAGGGTCAGATTGCCCAGAGTGTGAACCAGCGTCTCGTGCAGTTCCTCTGCCCGCTCCCCCTCCTCGGCGTCCTCGGCCAGCATGGCAAGCCATTCCTGTCCGGGCCGCTGCGGAAGTACGTGCTCGATGGTCGCCCAGGCCCGCGAGAAATCGACCGGCTCCGGAGCCATGCAGTCCTCCTCGAACCGCCTGAGCACGTAGGCGCGGTGGCGGCTGCTGCCCTGCCAGTAGAAGGGCTGGGTACGGATCGCCTCACGCAGGTCCTCGTCCCGTGGCCACCCCCGCCGCAGGCCGGACAGGTAGCGGCGTACCGCCTCCGGCAGCGGACGGTCCCGCTCAATACCCGAAGGCAACGTGGCCAGAATCTGCCGAACGCTGTGCGACGGTTCCCGACAGATCATGCGCCGGACGAGGAAGCTCTCCACAAAGCTGAGCGCTTCGACGGCCTCCCTGGGCTCGACCGTCCCACGATCCACTCGGTCCAGAACATGGAGTGCCGGAGGATAATGGGCTTCCCCGCCCCACTGGACAAGACGCTGCAGCACCGCGCGCAACTCGGCGTCGGGCTCGCGCTCGGGCTCGAAGACCCGCATGAGCAGGTGGCCAAGGCGACGGAGACGGGCCAGATCGTCCCGCAGCCCTTCCTCATCGGAAGCAGCGACAATTTGGCCCATCCGCCGTTGTTGCCCCTGGTAGACCTCGCTGATGGTGACCCGCGACTGTCCCTGCAGAACGAGGTCCAGCCACGCCAGAGTAGTCAGTCGCTCCGGCCCGAGTTCCGTCTGCAGGGGAAGCCATATCTTGTCGTACACGTGCTCGCCCAGACGCGGGAGCTGCATGAACACGTAGTTGCGCAGGAGGTCGGCCTGGCTCAGCGGCTTGCCCGTGTTGTTCAGGGACTCGAAGATTCGAAAGGCGTTGTCCTGTGGCCCGGCGGTGATCGTCACCAGCGTAAGCCGGTGCCGCAACGCCTGGTCGATGTGACGAACGGTGTCCCACTCACCGGCAGGGTCATACTCGGCGAGCGCCGCCAGGAAGAACCGGTAGGCGACGCCGATACTGTCGTCCCCACCCGCCTGGGGATCGTTGTCCACACACGCGAGGTACGAAGGCCGGTCGGCCTGTGTCGGGAGCAGACGGTAGGCGTCGAGGCCACCGTAGTCCTCTTCGTTGATCAGGTACCGACGGTGAATGAGATCGGCCTTGACCTTGTCGAACCTCCGCACGTGATCACGAAGGGCGCAGGCAAGCAGCATCAGCGTTGTCAACCGCTGCTGACCATCGATGACGACCCAGCGTTGCACGGTGTCGGGCATGGGCGGGCGGGGATCGAGCACCAGCGAGCCGAGGAAATGGCCGCTGGGCGCCTGTGATGCGTCCGAGCCGACCGTCGCCTGCTCCACCAGGTCGTCCCACAGCCGTTGATGGTCGTCGACATCCCAACTGTAGGTGCGCTGATACAGCGGAACCTGAAACTGGTTGTCCCCCTGTATCAGCCGCTCGAAGGTTGTCTCCCGCGCTTCCACCGATCCTCCGCCTCCCCCTGCGCCGGGACCTTCCGCCCGGCGTCCCCAAGGCTGACAACCTAACGAGAATGCGTCACGCGAGCAGAGCTGCCTGTGCGCTTCCGGGGTTCCTCCGCCATCTTGGCCGAAAACGTGATACGCCCGGCGCTCTGCCCGACAGGTGGGCCCGTACGGTCCGCAGTTGATTCCACAGGGGCGGCTCTCTATCTCTGCCCCGACTCTCACGCCATCTGCTGGGGATGGGAGGGCGGGCTGGTCCGGCCCCGCCACACTTGCGTCGGTCGGATCGCCGACTAAGCCGGACATTCAGCCACGCCGGTGAAACTGCCGGGATAGACCTCTCATAGCGCGTGTTTCTGCCCGTGGCCTCAGCGTCCTTGAATCTCAGCAGTCTTCCGGGGATCGTGCGCCAGAATGTGGGTCGCGAGTCGCCGTACCTGCTCTTCCACGGACTGGTCGCGGGTAACGAACAACTCATACCCGTAGAAATCTGTACGCTCGCCCGGTCCCCGGGCCTGGTGGAATTCGACATCAACGCCCTCGGGGCTTGTGAGCTCCTCGGGGATGCCGGGCTCCTCACGTCGTGGCGAGACACTCGTGAGGACGCAACCCCACTGCTCGAACCAGCCGCTGTCCGCGAGGGTCTGCTCGAGCAGCCGGGCAATGGTGTCCACCGGCTCTTCCCAACTGCGGTCCGCCGCGGCCCGCGCGAGTTCAGCCTCGTACTGGGAGGCATCGAAGCGGAAGTCCGGGGGCACGGCAGTGATGTCGCTGGTGTTTTCCCAGCCGTCCCAGATCACCCGATCGCCCTCGCGGCGCATGGTGACGTACAGGGCGCCGCAGCAGCCGGCCGTGCAGGTCGGCTCGGTGATCATGACCCGGCGGGGTTCCTCCGTGACAGCCAGCGGCCAGCTCTCGGCCGGCCCCCTCCAGTGTCGGCAACTGAGTGCCATCCCTTCCGGGTGGACCTCCTTCAGGACGTCCACGCCGCCGATCAGGGGCCGCACCTCGGCCCAGGGATCCGCCGCCCAGTCGTCTGGAATCCTGTGCTGCAAAGTCAAGGTACTGATCGCCAGCTGATCGGTCATCATCACATTCTCGGTTGACGCCGCGTAGCCGCATACTCATTTTCTGGCTGGCTGTGATCACCCTCGGCCGGCCACCGAGCGCGGCCACCGCTCGGTTGTCCGTCCCGCCCCAGCCGACGTAGCGGCGGGCGAGGTACCAGGCCTCCTGCCACACCTGCCAGTAGGTCGACGTGCCGAGCAGGTCGCCGCGCTCGTTGGGAATGAGGCGCCCATCCGGGGCCGTGCCGAACTCCTTCACGTGATCTCGGAGCAACGTCACGAGCACGGGTGGGATAGGCACGGAAAGCTCTGTTCCGGGGTCCCCCGACTTCAGCCCTCGCTTGTCGTGGCGCTGCCCCGAGTCGGTCCACCTCTTGCCGGAGATCGGCCGAGTCTCGCGCAGCGTCAGAGTCCCCCATCCGATCTCTGGGAGGTGGCCGTCCGGCAAGCGCAACAGGCCAACCGCCTCTGCCGGCCTCATCGCGGCGTGTCGAGAGCCCCACTGGACACGGAGGTATCAGCTAAATTGGAGTTACGTAAACTGGTTCTACCTAGAGGGGGGTCATCATGCCCGCACCATCCCCCACACCTTTCGTCGGCCGTTCAACCGAGCTCAAGCTGCTCCACAAACGACTCGACCGCGTCACCCAGACGGGGGCGGGCATCGCTATCGCCATAAGAGGACGGCGACAGGTCGGCAAATCGCGGCTGGTCCAGGAGTTCTGCGACCAGGCGCAGGTGCCGTATGTCTTTTCCTCCGCGATCAAGGGTGCCTCACCCGTCGAAGGGGTGACGGCTTTCCTCGATGAGCTTCGCGAGTCGTCGTTGCCCTCAGACCGCGAGCTGGTTCCGGTGCATACCTCCGCGAGCTGGGCCGACGCGTTCCGGGTACTCACTTCCGTACTGCCCGCGAGCCCGTCCATCGTGGTACTCGACGAGCTCCCCTGGCTCGCCGAGCAGGATCCGGTCTTCGACGGGACGCTGCAAACCGCGTGGGACCGCCTGCTGTCCAGCCGGCCTGTGCTGTTGATATTGCTGGGCAGCGACCTGCACATGATGGAGCGGCTCACCGCCTACGACCGCCCGTTCTACGGCCGTGCCGACAACCTGGTGCTGGGACCGCTCAACCCGGCCGAAACAGGGAGCGCACTGGGCCTGCCCCCCTCGGAGGCCATCGACGCGCACCTCGTGTCCGGAGGCCTTCCGGGCATCATCCGCGCCTGGCCGCACGGCACACCCGCCCTGACGTTCATCGAGGCCGAATGCGCCGATCCCGCCTCACCGCTGTTCAGCATCCCGGATTCGGCTCTCATGGCCGAGTTCCCCGCGCCGGACCAGGCGCGCCGCGTACTGGAGGCGGTCGGAAGCGGTGACCGCACACATGCCAACATCGCCGCCACGGCGGGCAGCCAGAGCGGAGCCCTGCCGTCCGGCGCTCTCTCGCCCCTCCTGCGCCGCCTCACGGATGAGAAGCGCGTGCTCGCCGCCGACAGTCCACTGTCCACCAAGGCCGGTAAGCCGGCCCTCTATCGAGTGGCGGACAGCAACCTGCGGCTGTACTTCGCCGTACTGCGCACCGCGCAGCAGTTGGCTCTGCGCGGACGTCCGGAAGCCGCTTTCCAGCTGGTACAGCGTCGTTGGAACGCCTGGCGGGGACGTGCCGTCGAGCCCCTCATCCGTGAGTCGCTGGAGATCGCCGCGGCGAGCGGCGCCTTGCCGTGGCCCGACGTGGAGGCGGTGGGCGGCTGGTGGAACCGTCAGTTCAACCCCGAAATCGACCTGATCGGCACGGACAGGTCGCCTGTCGCTGCACAGCTCTTCTTCACCGGATCGGTCAAATGGCTGGCGTCGCCGTTCGACCAGCATGATCTCGCGGCCCTTCAGAAGGGCGCGGCACTAGTGCCCGGCTTCATTCCCGGCAGCACGGGGATGGCTGTCGTCTCGCTGTCCGGTACTGCCGAACAGCTGGACACCTCGACAATCGATCTCCTCTGGGGGGCAGCGGATGTCGTCGCCTCCTGGCAGTCATGACATGAGCCCTTGCGGCAGGGCAGCATGCGAGAGTCGCTGCCGCTCCGGTCGTACGGGCGCGGCTTTCGGGGCCGGTTGTGGGTTCACAGGCCGTGCTGGTCGAGGAGCCGCATCAGGTTGCGCTTACGCTTCTGGTCGGCGCGCAGGGCGATGAGGTACGTGGTGAACTCGTCCTTCGTACCCAGGCGGCAGTGGCAGTCGCGGATGCTCAGCAGCAGGCTGGCGAGTTGCTCGTAGACCGCGTTGCCCGTCTGCTTCATGAGGGGTTCAGCCAGGCGCCAGTAGACGCGGAGCGCGTCGGCGGGGCGGGTGGCGCGGGTCTGGTCGGCGAGGGTGAGCCACTGTCCGTCGTGGGCGCCGGTCTCGGTGGCGGCCTGCCAGGCGGCGTCGGGGCACCGCGAGCATGTCCCGGACCAGGGCGTCGTACTCGCGTCGGCCGAACGGATGGGACTCCAGCCACTTGACCGAGCCGATGAAGTGCACCGCGCCCGCGACCGGTTCGCGGTCGGCGCCGATCAGGTCGATCTCGGGGCTGTTCTGTCGGTTCCACCAGCCGCCGACCGCTTCCGCGTGGGGCCATCTGCCATCGGGGAGCAGGCGCAGCAGCGACTCGCGGATGACCGGCTCGACCGCACGGCCTCGCCAGGTGGTGCCCACCGCCGGCAGCGGCGCCTTAAAGATAGTTTCGATCTTACGTAGACTGGATCTTACTTGGGTGTCGGCTCCCTTCTTTGGGCAACGCGGGCGATTCCCAAAAGGTCGACACATCGACTCGGCATTCTCACGGTCTTGGGCAGACACCCCGAAGGTCTGACTGGCAGAGGCCGCGAGGGGCGGCCCCGTCCGCAGCGGCCGAAGCGCCAATCGTCTCCTTGCCCCCTCGATGCACCGGGACGGCCGTCTGGATCACCAGCTCACCGCCCACCAATGGCCCGGTTCGTCCCCATGTACCGGGTCCTCCGCCGGGGGCACCCAGAAAATGGGAATGGATACGACGGTTTTGCCGTGATTGTCCATCCTGGGTGTCATGATCGGGTGCCAGCACTTCGGTGCGGGCGCCCGATTCTTTGTTCCAAGCAGATGCCCCGGGATCGTCACCCGCAGGGTCAGCTCTTCGCCGGGCCGGCTGTAGCGGACCTCCAGCCCGAATGCGTTGTAGAGCCGCCGCTGGATCTCTTCTGGGACCCAGGCAAGGTCGATGTTGAGGCGCGGAATCGCATCCAGTAGGGCCGCGTTGTCGGCGGGGCGTGCCGCCTGCTTCGGGGGCTCCCAGACGGGCCAGCTGCTCAGCGAGCTCCGTGCGCTGCCTGCCCAGGGTGGCGTGCTCCAGTCGGATCGCGTCGTGGAACTCCTTCTCCTGACCGGATCGCAGCGAACAGCTCCGTCCGCGACAAACCCATCCCGGCCTCCCGACACGACCCTGATCAAGCAACACGGCCTCCGACGTGACCGTGATCGACGCACAAACCCTGCCGTCGCCGGGCGGACGGAGCAGTGCATTCACTCCAAAGAGGGCACGTCGCAGACCCGCTCGTCGGCGTACCCACGAACGTCACCAGCCTTTGGAACGGAACTCTCCGTCGCGCTAAAGGCTGCCCCGAAAGGCGCCGTTTGTGGTTCGCCAGCTGCTTGAAGTCCTCGGGCCAAGCGTGCGAGCGTCTCAGGGACCCCGCGCACGGTCACGCTCTGTTGCAGGAGTTCGAGGTCGGCGCCGTGAGCGCCGAGGTGGGCCAGGAGCGGCTGATACCGATCAGGGCGATCGCGGAGGAACTCGGTGGTCAGCCGGAGCTCCAGCCGCACGCATTCGATGCGGTGCCCGCCGCAGTCCACGGTGACGTAGTGCTCCCAAGGGCCGGGCCCCTGGCACTCCCACCCATCCTCGTCGCACGGTACTTCCACCGTGCTGACGCTGAATCCGACGCCGTCCAGGCTGTAGCAGGCGAAGTACTGGCCAGCAGATGCGAGCCATTGCGGAGCGGTCACACACGGCACGTCCGCCAGCGCTTCGGCAACGGCGTCGACGTCGTGGCGCCGGTCGACGAGGATGTCGACATCGCCCACCGGCAGGTCGACACCCTGCAAGCAAGCCGCTGCCGTGCCGACGAGCCGGTACCGGAGCCCCGGAGCAACAGTCCTGATCAAGTCAAAGCCGGTACGCAGCACCGCGTCCAGGTCGTGGCGATCGTGCAGCGGCCGAGTTTCGATCCCATCCATGGTCGACAGGATGCCCACCGGGTCTGACATTGCTCGCTCCCACCGACCGGCCAGTCTGACGCTACGCAGCCGAGGGGAGCCAGATCAACTTCTTACGTATGGAGCCACTTCTGATCCGTGCGGTGGAGCCCAAAGAGGTGCTTACAAACACTCTTAACCCTGCCAGTCGCCCCAATAGCCCGCCAGCATCTCCCCCGGCCAATCAGGCTCCCTGACCTCGCCGCTAGGTCCCATTTCTTTGAAGTACGGAGATAGGTCGAATACGGGGCTGCCATCGATGGCGTCCAGATCCGTCACGTGAAGGTCGAGGCCATCCACCTTCAAGAGGCGCGGGAAGGATTGCGCGAGCTGATTCGGACGCCGGTGGTTGCGATGGACGAAGGTTCCGGTAGGCGGCCACACGGGATTGTTGCGCGGGCTCCGGGCGTGCAGCGCGACATCATTCGGCGATGCCTCGTGAAAGTGCCAGACGACCAACAGGTGGGAGAACTCCTCAAGGCCCTGGACGACCTTGACGGGGAAGTCCGGATTCAGACGGATGATCGCCGTGCCGCTCCAGTGGTCGTCGGTAGGCTCGACACGTCCGCCCACTACGGTCCCGATGGGCTTGATCTCCAGTGGCCGTGTCATGCGCTCGTCCTCGTCCCTTCGTCGTGACGCGGTCAACCCCTCCATCACTTCGAGGACGTCGCTCCGGGTGGCGCACGCCTCTTCCACGCTGCCAGCAGCGATCTGCGTGGCACCCAGGTACCCGAGCGTCACCACTGCCGGATGGCTCCCGGGCCATCACTGGAGTCCCGCAAGGTGCACGCGGTCTCGTGTGCCAGCCATGCCTCCGCGAAGAAGAACGTGCGATGTGGTTCCTCGATGTCATCGTTGGCGGAGGCAAGATCGTCCTCGGCTCGCAGAAGGGCTTTCGCCGCTGCCTGCTTCTTGCCGTCGGCGGCCAGCCCGCGGGCATGAACCACCCCGAGCAGGGCCCGCTCCCGCGGAGTAGCTGAGGCGTGGTGCTGTCCCGCGATGGAGGCGGTCGCCAGTTCGAGGCCTTGTTTGAAGAATCCGAGGTCAATGGCCTGATGAGCCACGGCGCGCAGGATATGGCCAGTGAGTGGCGGATTGCCGGCACGCGCGGCCAGTTTCACGGCCAGGATGAAGTACCTCCGCGCGAGGGCGTGCTCGGCGTTGTCGAACGCCATCCAGCCCGAGAGATAGGCCAGTTCCCCAGCGGCGGAGAACATGTCGCGCCGCACCGGCTCGTCGGGAAACGTTCCCCGCAGGAAGCCGGCGACGTCCGCGAGTGCAGATACTGCGCCAGCGCCTTTCTGCCGTGGCCACCGCCGCGCCGCTGGTCGGTTCGCGAGAAGGCGACGGTGAGTCCCTGAATCGTTGCCACATCACCGCGTCCGACGCGCTGTTGCTTCGGCAGGGCCGAGGCGGGCGGCGGTGCTGCCATGGTCTCCCACCACGAATCCTCGGGCAGTGACAGAGATGCCACGGAGTACACCGCGCCTGTCAGAAGGGTTCTCCGGTCCGCATCCTCCCCGCCTCCGCCACGGAAGGCTGTCAGCGGCCAGTCCGGAATCCCCATGTACGGCCAGTTGAGCTGTCACTCTCGGTTTCGGATTGACCGGTTCCTGATGTGGCCGGTCACGTACAGGTGGACGCGATGGGATGCCGGCCAGGTCGGTACCGGGCACAGGCGATCAACTGTCTGCGCAGGCGTCTTGGCCGACGAGCTGTGCCACGCGCTCCATGCAGCGCATCCGGGCAGGAGAGAAGTCGTAGGGCATCTTGGTGATCGCCTCCGAGGCGCCCATCTGCGTGTCCTCCTCCTCTGACAGATCGGCGTCGTAGGTCTCGAAGAGCTCGTCATCGGCCGTGTCCAGCCCGGCTGCCGTGATGGCCTGCAAGAGGGCCATGTGGTGGGTGTATCGCTGTACGGCGATTTCCTCGACACGCGGGTCATCGGGGTCGACGCCGTCGTCGAGGGCGGCCTCGGCCTCGTCGAGACGGTCCTCCTCGGCCCGTAGGTCGGGATGGGTGGCCAGCACGATGTACACGCTGGCCTGTATTGCGGAGCCGAGCGGACCGAAGATCCGTTCCGTGACCAGCAGGGCCTCCATGTCGGAGGCGCGCAATGCACCAGGGGGCAGGTGGCTGAGCCGATCCGTCACCAGCTCGGAGAGCAGGCCCTGCGGGCTGCCCACAGCCCGCAGGCGCCCGACGGCCGCGCGCTGACGTTTGATGTCGGCCTCCTGGGCAGCCAGGGATTCCTCCAGCCGGCCCAGGGTCTCCTCGATGTCCCCGGATTCGTCGAAGGCAGCTCGCATGTCGTCCAGACTGATGCCGACCTCCGCCATTCTGCGGATCCACAACAGGCGGATCATGTCGTCGTAGCCGTAGCGGCGGCGGCCGTCTCCACCGCGCTCGGGTTCCGGCAGCAGACCGATCTGGTGGTAGTGGCGGATAGCGCGTGGGGTGGTCCCGGCGAAGGCGGCAGCAGCGCCGATCTTGACCTGGCGGGGCGGTGTGACGGAGGGGTACATCGCAGACGGAGCCTTTCGTGCTGTGGTGCCTCGACGACACCACATGCCGCTACGGCAGGTGCAACAACACACCGGGTTCCACCGACCGCGAGGCCCTGGCCACCGCCGGAACCGATCACTGTGACGAGGCATCCCGTATCCCACTGGCAGACCTCTGCCCCTCATCCGCCAGCCGTTGTGTGCCACGAATTAACACGCAGAGTGACACCGGCGGCCAGATAACTCCCCATGGCGGGCGGCCAGGACCGAGGGGGCGGCGCTGCAGGCCCGCCCGACGGAGGGCGCGCTTGGGCCGGGCGCGGGTCACATCACCGGCGACGGGCAGAAACCATCCGACCGCCCTTGGCGTGTTCCTGACTGACTGCCCGCCAGTTCTTGCTAGAGATCTTTAACGGTGCGGGTTACGCCGGGGCGTGAGGGCTGTTGTGGGCTGCGCTATGCCGGGAGAATGAGGACGCGGATTCCGGGAGAACCGCTGGCGGCGGGCGTTGGCTTCAGGCGGTCGGCAGGCTCTGGCTTCCAAGGGCCCCGGCGGCGCCCCCAAAGCCCTCGGCCGCCCGGTACGACGCATTCACGTTCAGGAGCCGCCCAACCACTCCTTGCGCCACGAGTCGAAGTCGATCTTCTCGGACCCGAACTCCTCCAGCCAGTCCACGAACCGGGCGCCGTACTTCTTGCGGCCCGACCCCAGGATCTCGTCGGCTTCCGCGTCGGTGGGAGGGGTCAGACCGAATGTCTCCTTCAGCCAGACCACGTACGCCTCGTGCCCAGGGGAGTGCTCCTCGTCGGGGTCCGCCTCGCGCTCCTCGTCCCAAGGGGTGAACCACTGGTCGTCGATCGCGAGCAGCCGGAATAGGTTTCGCAGGCCCTCGATGATGTCGAGATCGCCTTCGTCGCCGAAGCGGATGATGGGAAGCGTGGCGAGGTCGGTGCGGTCGTCGCAGTGCCACAGGGCGTAGAACGAACCCGAGCCGGTGGCCTGGGCGAACGGGGTGAGCCGGTTGAGGTGGCCTCGTGTCTCCTCTTCGCGCCTCTCGAGGCTCAGCCACTCCACCAGACCGGCGTCGGGTCGGTTGTACTCGTAGAACTCGAACCCGTCGGAGAAGTAGGCATCTCCAGGGCCGTCGGAGAACTCCTTGAGCAAGTTCAGTTCAGAAATGGGCGCGTAGGTGTTGGTCATGTCTTCTCCGGTGCGGAATCGAGTGGTTGACGTGTGGCGCGCACGCTACCGCCCGAGACTGACACCGAAGGCCGCCCTGTGCGTTCACGGGTCGAGCCCGGTCTTGGCGATGAGACCCTCGATGAGGCGGGGGCGGTACTGCATCCGTTTCAGCCGCGTCTTCACCAACGCGGTGAGCTGGTCGAGGCTGTGTTTGGTGAGGTTGGCCAGCGACCTCTTCAGGTGCGACCACACACCCTCGACGGGGTTGAGTTCGGGAGCGTATGGCGGCAGCTGGTAGACGGTCAGCCATAATCGAGCGGCGATCAGCTCGTGCATGGTGCGGCTGACGTGCGTGTTCAAGTTGTCCCACACCAGAACGATGGGGCTGCCGAGCTGCTGGTGCGCGGCATCCAGCAGGCGGGTGTAGTCGGTCTCGGTGAAGCCCTTGCGACGGCCCTTGGCGGGACCACGGTCGAGGTGGATGCGGTAGATCAGCCGTGGCCGGTGGCCGGCTTTGGTGCAGATCAGCGCCGCCATCGAGACACGTTTGGTGCCTGCGGCGGTGACCCGCACCACCGGGGTGCGGCCCCGGCGGCCCCAGGTTCGGCCCTTGGGCGGCCTCAGGCCCTGGCCGGCTTCGTCCTCGAAGCAGACCCAGGCGCCCAAGTCCGCCGCCTTCTTTTTATGACGGGCCACTGCTCGTCCTTCCAGGCGGTGATCTTCGACTCGTCCCGCTCGGTGGCCTTGCGGGATGGGACCTGCACGCTCCAGCCGATGCGGTGCAGCAACAAGTCCAGCCCGGCCAGGGTGTACTCGACGCCGAACCGGCGGCGCACGATCTCAGCGATCCGGGCCAGCGTCCAGCACTGGTCACTCCAGCCGGAGGCGGCCGGGCCAGCATCCAACACCGCCTCCAGAACGTGGAGTTGTGCCGGGTCGAGCTTGCAGCGGGCGCCGCCGGCGCCCTTGGAGGCCAGGGCCTGCCGACCGCCCGAAGCCAACGCCCGCCGCCAGCGGTTCGCCGACATCCGGGTCACCCTGAACCACCGGGCCACCTCCCGGTCACTGGCCCCGGCCTCGATCAAGTCAGCAGCTGCGAGCCGGACTTGCTCACGCCGAGCCCGTTCCTCGGCCGTCAATCCACCGCCATCGGGATACCTCATTCTCCCGGCATAGCGCAGCCCACGACAGCCGTCACGCCCCCACGTAACCCGCACCGTTAAAGATCTCTAGCGTAACGATAAGTAGTCGAATCAGCCGAATCCGGGGGGTAAGGATGACATTCGACAGGGAATGGGCGGAGCTGGTATCCGCTGCGAAGGAACAGCAGTCGGTCGGAATGCGACTCAACCGGGCCGAGCCGGGATCGGGGGGTTCCGGGACGAATCGCGATCTTGTCGTCCACCAGGACGATCTCGGAGCAGTCGGGCATGAGGCCTTCGATTGAACGTCCTGACCCGGTACTGCGTGTTCGAGGTCGACCGCGACCTGCTGGTCATGCGGCCCTACCAGATCGTGGCCACCGAGCGGATCCTGCAGCGGATCGAAACCTCCACGCACTACCGGCGCACCGGGACCATCGACGCCGGCGGGTACGTGTGGCACACCACCGGGTCGGGCAAGACCCTGACCAGCTTCAAGACCGCGCAGCTGGTGACCCGCATGAGCGGTGTCGACAAGGTCTTGTTCGTCGTGGACCGCAAGGACCTCGACTACCAGACCATGCGCGAGTACGAGCGCTTCGAGAAGGGCTCGGCCAACTCCAACACCTCCACCGCCGTGCTCAAGAAGCAGCTGGAGGACCCGGACTCCCGGATCATCATCACCACGATCCAGAAGCTGTCAACCTTCGTGAAGCGCAATAAGCAGCACCCGATCTACGGCGAGCACGTGGTGATCGTGTTCGACGAGTGCCACCGCTCCCAGTTCGGCGACATGCACTCCGCGATCACCAGGACATTCAGGCACTACCACCTGTTCGGGTTCACCGGAACACCGATCTTCGCCGACAACGCCGGCACCAGCGGCAACCCGAAGCGTCGCACCACCGCGCAGGCCTTCGGGGACAAGCTCCACACTTACACGATCGTGGACGCCATCGGCGACAAGAACGTCCTGCCGTTCCGCATCGACTATGTCAACACCATCAAGGTCGCCTCGCAGGCCACCGACAAGCAGGTGACCGCGATCGACACCGAGTCCGCACTGCTGCACCCCGACCGGGTGCGCATGGTGGCCGGGTACATCCTGGACCAGTTCGACCAGAAGACCCGCCGTGGCGAGGGATACGTCCTCAAGGACAAGCGCGTGCGCGGGTTCAATGCGATGTTCGCCACGGCTTCCATCGACGCGGCCAAGCGGTACTACAACGTCATCGAGAAGCTCCAGCGTGAGCGGGAGCAGGCAGCCCAGGCCGCGGGCAAGCGGTACGAGCCCCTCAAGGTCGCGCTGATCTACTCCTTCGCCCCCGACGAGGAGGCGCCCGATGGCCTGCTCGGCGAGGAGGACTTCGAGCCTGACGGCCTGGACATGGCCTCCCGCGACTTCCTGGAGGACGCGGTCCAGGACTACAACGAGCTCTTCGGCACCTCGTACGACACCTCGTCGGCAAAGTTCGAGAACTAGTACAAGGACGTGTCCGGCCGGCTCAAGAACCGTGAGATCGACCTGGTCATCGTGGTCAACATGTTCCTGACGGGGTTCGACGCCACCACCCTCAACACCCTGTGGGTGGACAAGAACCTCAAGCAGCACGGCCTGATCCAGGCGTTCTCGCGCACCAACCGCATCCTCAACTCGGTCAAGAGCTACGGCAACATCGTCTGCTTCCGCGATCTGGAGGACGAGGTCGACGACGCCCTGGCGCTGTTCGGGAACAAGGACGCGGCCGGCATCGTCAAGATCGCCCCCTATGGGGACCACTACGCCACGTACCAGCAGAAGATCGCCGACCTGCTCGACCGCTTCCCCCTGGGCAAGGAGATCGTTGGGGAACAGGCTCAGAAGGACTTCATCAGGCTGTTCGGGGCGATCTTGAGCCTGCGTAACATCCTGGTCGTCTTTGACGAATTCGCCGGCCACGAGATCCTCACCCCGCGGCAGACGCAGGACTACCAGTCGGTCTACCTGGACCTGTACGAGGACTTCCGCCGAAGCGCTGACGGGGACAAGGAGTCCATAAGTGAGGACGTCGTCTTCGAGATCGAGCTGGTCAAGCAGGTCGAGGTTGGCGTTGACTACATCCTGATGCTGGTGCGCGAGTACCAGGGCCAGAAGGGCAACGGCGCTGACAAGGAGCTCGAGGCCCGCGAGAACATCGCCCGCGCCCTGGACGCCAGCGCGTCGCTGCGCAACAAGAAGGACCTGGTCATGGCGTTCGTCGACTCCATCTCCGCCGACACCGACACCGACGACGCCTGGCGGGCCTACATCGCCCACAAGAAGCACGACGAGCTCGAGCAGATCATCACCGAGGAGAACCTGAAGCCTGGGCCCGCCCGCGACTTCGTCAAGGACGCCTTCCGTAACGGCGAGATCCCCACCGGCGGCACCGCGATCACCAAGATCCTGCCTCCGGTCTCCCGGTTCGCTCGCGGCAACAACCACGGGGCCAAGAAGGCCGTCGTACTGGAGAAGCTCAAGGCCTTCTTCGACCGGTTCTCCAGCCTGTCCTGACCCTGTTGGCGCCCCGCTCGGCCCGGGCCGGCAAGTGCCGCGGCCGTCCGGAGCGGCGCGTCCGGCGTGCTCAGTGGTGGTCCAGCAGTTTTTTGATCTGTCAGGCCCTCGAACATCCCCAGCCGGCGGGCAGGGTCTACCCTGTGGCCTGCCGTCACCATCTGATCTTCGTGTGTCCACAGATCATCACCTACGCCTGGAGTACGAGTGCTCGCCATCCGACAAAAGATCCACGCGTCTGTACCGGACGCTGGGCGAATAGGGTCCCGGTGGAATTCGATCTTGTAAGGGCTCGTGCCGATACGCCGGGCGTGGCTCATGTGGTGCATTTGAACAATGCGGGTGCGAGTCTCACACCGCGGGTGGTGACCGAGGCCATGACCCAGCACCTGGAGCTGGAAAGCACCATGGGCGCGTACGAGGCTGCCGAGCGGTCTCAGGACTCCCTCGACCACGCGCACGGTGCGATCGCGACGCTGATCAACGCCAAGCGCCAGGAAATCGCCGTACTCGACAGCGCGACCCGGGCGTGGGGCATGGCCGTGGCCAGTATTCCGTTCACGGCGGGCGACCGTATTCTGGCCTCGTCGGTCGAATACGGCAGCAACCACATCCTGCTGGTGCACCTCGCCGAACGCCTCGGAGTGTCCCTGGAGTTCTTACCTGTCGACGCGAACGGGCTGGTGGACGTCGCGGAACTGGAGAACCGGCTCGACGACCGCGTCAAGCTCATCGCGATGGTGCACGTCCCGATGCACGACGGGCTCGTCAACCCGGTGGCCGAGGTCGGCGCACTGGCCCGCAGGTCCGGTGCCCTGTTCATGGTGGACGCATGTCAGTCGGCCGGGCACCTGCCGGTGGATGTCCAGCGCATCGGGTGCGATCTGCTGGTCGGCTGCGGGCGCAAGTTCCTGCGCGGACCACGAGGCACCGGCTTCCTGTACGTCCGTCAGGCGGTCGCGAGCCGGCTCACCCCGGCCGTGCTCGGTCTCGACGGCGTCAGATGGAACTCCGGCACCTATCATCTGGCCCCCGGTGCGCCGCGCTTTGAGACATGGGAGGTCAACGCCGCCGCCCGGATCGGCCTCGGTGTGGCGGTCGACTACGCGCTCCAGTGGGGGGTGGAGCACACATGGCGGCGCATCCGGCACCTCGCGGCCGATCTGCGCGAGCGCCTCGCCGCGGTGCCAGGGGTACGGGTGGAGGACCGGGGGGTGGAGCAGTGCGGCAACGTCGCCGTCACCTTCCGGGACCTCGACCCCTTCCACGTCAGGTCGGAGTTGCTGCGGTCCGGGATCAACACCTGGGTGTGTCTGGACAACGCCGCATGCCACGACATGCAGCTTCGGGGGCTTTCCAGGCTGCTCCGCATATCGGTGCACTACTACAACACGGAGGAAGAGGTGGAACGCCTCGGCTCGGCACTCGAAGTGCTGACCGCCGGCCGCACGGCGGGGGCGTTGGCATGAGTTCCGCCCCTCGCGCCCTGCCGTCTACGGCTCGGCCAGTTCCTCCGCCAGGCGCTGGAACTGGCCCAGGTCGTAGTTGGTCAGGGCCTTGTCGAGGTTGGTCAGGGCACCGAGGTGTTCCACAAAGCCCTGGGGGTCGTACTCGATCTGGAGGGTGACCCGGCTGGTGGTGTCGCTCAGCCGGTGAAACGTGACCACGCCCGCGTGATGGACGCCGGCGACGGTCTTCCAGGCGATCCGCTCCTGCTCTATGACCTCGGTCAGTTCCGCGGTGAAGTACTTGTCCGCGCCGGGCAGCGACAGCCACCACGCGAAGCGGCGCTCATCGAGCGGATCGACACGCTCCACGTGGCTCAGGAATGACGGCCACTTCCTCACATCGCTCCACAGCTTCCAGCTCAGCTCGACGGGCGCGTTGACGTCCGCGGTTTCCACCAGGGAAGACGACAAGGTCTCGGCTCCTCTGCGCGTCTGGGTGTTCGTTCCTCTGTGTCGGGGCGATCCTCCGTGTACCCCCACCTCCGCGGTTGATTCGCAGGGCTGTTCGGCGAGAAGCGGGGCACTCGACGCCCCGGGCGCAGTTGCCGCCCCTGTCGGTGAACCACTCGTCTGAGGAGGAGTTGAGGATCCATGGCTCAGTTACCGGGTGCTGGTCGGGCCACGGCGGTCGGTGTCGCGTGTCTTCTCGCGTGCACCGCCCTGACGGCGTGCGGAAGCGATGCCGAGCCGGGGCGCAAGGCGGACGGGAGTGCGTCGAGCTCAGGCGGCGACGACGGCGCGGCGGTCCGTACCGCGTTCGACAGGACTGCCGAGGCCGATACGGCGCGCATGACGTTGCGGACCCAGACCTCGGCCGCCGGGCAGAGCGCCACCGCCGACGGTAAGGGCGTCATCGACCTCTCGGCCGGCGACAGCACCATGACCATCAGCGCCGCAGGCCAGAAGATCGAGCAACGCGTCGTCGACCAGGTCGTCTACCAGAAGGTTCCCGAGCGGCAGCGGGCCCAGGTGCCGGGCAAGAAGCCGTGGGTCAAGATCGACCTGAAGAAGGCCGCTGCTCAGCAGAACGGGCAGGGCGGCAGCCGGATCAGCGACCCGGCGGAGTCCGCGGGGTTCGCCAAGGGCATCACGGACAAGGACACCCGGAAAGTCGGGACCGAGAAGATCGACGGGGTCAACACGACCCATTACCGGGTCACCGTGGACGTCGACAAGCTGTCCACGGGAGCCAAGCTGAAGCGGCAGGTCGGTCCGACGCTGCCGATGGACGTGTGGCTGGATGACAAGGGCCGCATCCGCCGCCAGCAGGTGGACATGACCATCAAGGCCACCACGGGGCAGACGGACAGCGCGGACACCCCGCGGAAGGCGAAGGTCCACACCCGGATCGAGTTCTCCGACTTCGGCACCGAGGTCGAGGCCCAAGCTCCCCCGGCCGACGAGACCGCGGATCTGACGGACAAGCTCTCCCAGACGCGGCACTGACCCGTTCCACAAGAGCCGCCAACGGCCCGCCAGGACACTGGCGGGCCGTTGGCGGTTGAGGTTTCACCTCTGTCCCACCAGGCACCCTCATCGCGATGGGAGCGCTCCCATCGCCTCCCATTGCCCATCGACGCAATCCCCCCACGGACGATGGAGATCCCCATGAATTGTCATGATCACAGCAACCCCTTACGCTGGGCGCTCCGCGCCCTCGGCCTGCTGTCCGCCACCCTGCTCACCCTGATCCCGTGGACAGGCACCGCCTCCGCCCACGGATCGGTCATCGACCCCGCGTCCCGCAACTACGGCTGCTGGCTGCGCTGGGCGAACGACTTCCAGAATCCCGAGATGGCACAGAAAGACCCCATGTGCTGGCAGGCGTGGCAGGACAACCCGAACGCCATGTGGAACTGGAACGGCCTGTACCGCAACGGCTCCGCCGGCAACTTCCCGGCCGTCGTCCCCGACGGCCAGCTCTGCAGCGGCGGCCACACCGAGAGCAACCGCTACAGCTCCCTCGACACCGTCGGCGCCTGGCAGACGACGAACATCAGCAACAAGTTCACCGTGAAGCTGTACGACCAGGCCAGCCACGGCGCGGACTACTTCCTGGTCTACGTCACCCGCCAGGGCTACGACCCCACCACGCAGCCGCTGAAGTGGAGTGACCTGCAACTGGTCACCAAGACCGGCAAGTACGGCCCCAGCCAGAACTACTCGATCGACGTCAGCACCTCGGGCTACACCGGGCGCCACGTCGTCTACACGATCTGGCAGGCCTCGCACATGGACCAGACGTACTTCCTGTGCAGCGACGTGAACTTCACCTGAGCCGTCCCTGCGACATGAAAGGCGGCCCGCCGGGAATCCGGCGGGCCGCCGGCTCATATGCGCGACGGGGCAGCCACGCGACACCGGATGCTTGACAGCTTCAGCTCCGCTGGTGAACATTATTAGGGTTCATAGCGTTCGATGATAGCGTCGATCGCCGATACCCGATCCCCAGGGAGCTCGCGCCATGAAGAACACCATCCCGTTGCCGGCGTCGGCCGCACCGTCCACCCACCTGCTGATCGTCAACCACCACCAGCCGCTCCGCTGGGTCCTCACCGACCAGCGCATGGCCTTCGAATCGCGCCGGGCCGACACCGCGCGCCGGGCCGTGCGCCGGTACGACGAAGCGCTGATCTACGCGACCGCCGGCTGCTTCCAGGGCTCGGCGCCCGGGCGGGTCATCGGGCTCGCCACCGTCACCGGCGCCGTCGGCCCCCTCGCGCGGCCGGTCGCCTTCCAGGGAAGGCGCTTCGTGTCCGGATGCTCGCTGCGCGTCCACGGCCTGACCCCGTACGGCGAGGGCGTGGCACTCCGTGACCTCGTCCCCTGCCTGCGCACCTTCGCCGGCCGCGGGTCCTGGGGCGTGCTTCTGCGGCGGCCCGCTCTCACCCTCTCTCCGCCCGACGCCGACCTCCTCCGCCGGGAGCTGCAGCCGCTCCTGAGGCCGTATGACGCCACGGTCGGCGGCTATGACGTCCCCAGCGCGGCCTGACGCGCCCAGTTGACAAACCGCCCACTCAGCGGGCTCCAATAGCCCTATGAATGCTATTGACGTCGATGACGAGACCTATAGGAAGATCGTCTTCGCGGCGCGCATGATGGGCTGTACACCCTCCGAGGTGGTACGCAGACTCGTGGACGCTTCCAGCACGGAACTCGGCACCGCCGCGGAGAAGCCGACCGCCGGGGACCCCCACTCCGTGCCTGTCCACGCCCTCTACCGCGGCCGACGCGTCGAGGCGACGTTCGACCGGAACACAAGGGCCGTGACCGTCACGGACGGCCCGCACGCGGGCACCACGTACCCCACCCCGAGCGCCGCCGCCTCGGCCGTGGTCCAGGTCCTCAACCCGGACCGCAATCCGAACACGAACGGCTGGAACTTCTGGCGGCTGAACTCCAGCGGCGACGAACTCAAGGCCCTCCGCCGGTCCGCCTGACGAGTGCCCCGCGCGCCGGCTCCGGCTCGTCCTCCCTGGGGAAGACGTCCGCTGTCTCGGCTCCAACCGAGGTGCGTTAGCGGGACGTTAGCGGAGCGTTAGTCGGGCGGCAGTGGTGCGGCAGCGGGCGGGGGCAGGGTGGTTGCCGTACCGATCAGCCTTCTCCGACCCCCGCGGGAGATCCGCCATGCGCCCCGTCACCTTCGCCGAATGCCGTGCCCACGCGGTGCAGATCGCCGCCGTCGCCCTGACCACGGTGGCCGCCCTGACCGTGGTCGTCTGTGGCAGCGTGGACGGTACGGGGCTGCGTACGGAGGGGAATGCGGACCACGGTCGCGGGGCGCAGACGGTCACCGTCGACCCCATACGGGCCTCGCTCGTTGCTGACACCACCCAACCCATGGGGCGGTAGGGGCTCACCCCTGCGGGCACGGGGCGCCGGGGGCGAAGCGGTTCGGAGAGCAGGTCACCAGCGCCAGGGACAGGAACGACGTGCGGCCGACGTAGAAACCGACGGACACATCGCCCCCGCGCGCCAGCGCGTCAGCGGCCGTGGCGACCAGGCGGGCCAGCCGGGTCGTGTCCGCTTCCTGCTGGGAGTGGAAGCCCGGGGCGTGCTCGGTGAGCTGCCTGCCCAGCCACGCGGCCGCGTCCTTCGGCTCCTCGAAGGTCTCGCGGATGAGGCTGGGCGTCTTGAGCAGCCAGTGCGCGGTCTCTATCGGGGGCAGCTCCGAGCGCCTGAAGGCATCGACCTGCTGCCGGTGGTACTCCTGGTCCTCCGGGGTGACCGGGGGCCTGGGGCGGTCCGGCGGGCGGCGGAGCATGTCCCGGTCGAACAGCTCCTTCTCACCCAGCCAGGAATACGCGTGGATGTGCACGCGACAGCTGTTCCCGCTGCCGCGCCATCCGTTTCTTTCAGCCGGTCTCCTTCACCGAGATGTCGGCAACCGTGTCGTAGAACGACAGATGGTCCTTGATCTCGGCAACCGCGTCGAGCGGGTCCGGGTAGGCCCACACCACATCGGGCCGCGGGCCGCTGCCACCCTCCGTGCCCCGATACGTCCAGTACGCCGCCTCGCCCTTGAACGGGCAGGTGGTGTGCGTGTCGGTCGGCTCGAAGAAGGACAGGTCCACGTCCTGCGGGGGCAGGTAGTAGCGGACGGGCAGCCCGGTCTCGTGGAGGAGCAGCGGGCGGCGCGACTCGGCGACGACCCGGCCGTCGATCGTGACCGTGACGTGCTGGGTGCCGGGCACCACCTCCACGCGGTGGCCGGTGCCGGTGCCGGGGTGCTGGGTCGTCATGGCGGATCCTCCTGCGGTGCGGTTCCGGGTGCCGGGGGTTCCGGGCGGTTCCTCATGTACGTCAACGCCTCTCCCGGCCCCGCGATTCCGCCCCCGGCACGGGTGCGGCCTCCGGGCGCGGCCACGACCGTCCCTCGTCTGCCTCCACCTCGCGGTTGAACCGCGTCAGCGCGTCCTCGAACCGCCTCACCTCCTCGGGCGTCCAGCCCGCGAGCACCCGCGCCAGCCCCGCGCGGCGGCGCTCCCGGTCGGCGGCGAGGCGCTCGGCGCCGAGGGAAGTGGCACGCAGTTTGCGGGCGAGGCCGCCCTGGGGGTCGGGGATGCGTTCGAGCAGGCCCGCGCGGAGCAGGGCGCCGGTCTGCCGGTTGACGGTCGAGACATCGAGCCCCATGGCGTCGGCGAGCTGGCCGATGGACAACGCGCCCTCGGTGTCCAGGAAGGAGAGGAGGAAGTACGCGGAACGGTCGAGCCGGTCGCCCGAGCACTGGCCGGTCTGGCCCGCCGGAGTGCCCTGACTGTTCTGGCCACCCTGTTTGCTCGGTCCCCCCTGGGCACTCTGCACGCCCCGACCCTTGCGGTCCCGGGGCGTCAGCAGATTGCACCTGGCGACCAGCATCAGCTCGCGTTCCAGCCTCTCCAGCACGTTTCCTCCTCGTCCCCCGGCTGCCCGACGCGGGAAGTGTGCACGATACACATGATGTGTAGGATGCACATCTCACACTTCCTTATGCCTTTCACATGCCAGGACACCCGCTTGGAGGCAACAGCCGTATGTCCCCGTCAGCTCCAGCAGCCCGCGTCGAGCCAGTGAGCGCCGCGCCGCCCGGCCAGAAGCTGCCGCGCGACCAGAATCCCCCACGCGAGGTGGGCGGCGGCTTCGTGGCCGTGCTCGCGTTCTGCGGGATCGCCGTCTCGGTGATGCAGACGCTGGTCGTCCCGCTGGTGACCGAGCTGCCGCAACTGCTGCACACCTCCAGCTCCAACGCGTCCTGGGTGATCACCGCCACCCTCCTCGCGGGCGCCGTGTCCACCCCGGTCATGGGGCGGCTCGGTGACATGTTCGGCAAGCGCCGGATGCTGATGGTGGCCCTCGGGCTGCTGGTCGTCGGCTCGCTGGTGTGCGCCGTCACCTCCGAGCTGGTGGTCATGGTGATCGGCCGGACCATCCAGGGCGGCGCGATGGGCGCGATACCGCTCGGCATCAGCATCATGCGCGACGAGCTGCCGCCGAAGAAGCTGGGCTCCGCGATGGCCCTGATGAGCTCCTCGCTGGGCATCGGCGGCGCCTTCGGCCTCCCGGCCGCCGCGTTCGTCGCCCAGCACACCAACTGGCACGTGCTGTTCTACGGGGCCGCCGGGCTCGGCGCGCTCGCGATCGCCCTGGTGCTGATCGTCGTCCCCGAGTCCGCCGTACGCACCCCCAGCCGCTTCGACGCCGTCGGCGCGATCGGGCTCTCGGCCGGTCTGCTCTGTCTGCTGCTCCCCGTCACCAAGGGCGGCGACTGGGGGTGGACCAGCAGCACCACCCTCGGGCTGTTCGGCGCGTCCGCGGTGATCCTGGTGATCTGGGGGTTCGTGGAGCTGCGGACCGCCGAGCCGCTGGTGGACCTGCGGACCACCGCGCGCCGCCAGGTGCTGCTGACGAACCTCGCCTCCATCATGGTCGGGTTCTCCTTCTACGGGATGTCGCTGATCCTCCCCCAGCTGCTGCAGCTGCCGAAGGCCACCGGCTACGGCCTCGGCCAGTCCATGGTCATGGCGGGCCTGATCGTCGCGCCGATGGGCGTGGCGATGATGCTGGTCTCGCCGCTGTCCGCGCGGATCAACGCCACGAGCGGGCCCAAGGTCTCGCTGATCCTGGGGCTGATCGTGATCGGCGCCACGTACGGCGGCGGCATCGTGATGATGGACCACGTCTGGCAGGTCGTGGTGCTTTCGACCGCGCTCGGCGTCGGCGTCGGGATCGCGTACTCGGCGATGCCGACCCTGATCATCAGTGCCGTGCCGGCCGCGGAGACGGGCGCCGCGAACGGGCTGAACACCCTGATGCGGTCCATCGGCATGTCCACCTCCAGCGCGGTCGTCGGCGTGATCCTTGCGCACCAGACCACGGACTTCGGCCCGCTCGCGCTGCCGAACACGGACGGGTTCAAGATCTCGTTCGCCGTCGCGTGCGGGGCCGCCGCGGTGGGTCTGCTGATCACCCTGTTCCTGCCCAACCGGCGCCGTACGCCCCTGACGGGCCAGCCGCAGACGGCCCAGGCGCCGGCGGACGACGCGGCCCAGGCGGTCGGGGCGGCCCAGGCGGCCCGGCCCGCGGCGTCGCCCGAGTCCGCGGGACCGGCCGAGGCCGCTGAGCCCACCAAGGGCGCTGAGCCCGCCGAGCCTGCCGGACCCGCCGAGCCGGCTCCGGCCGTCGCGCCCCTCGCCGGCGGCGGCGTCCAGGGCCGGGTGCTCGGGCCCGGCGACGCCCCGCTGGCGGGCGCCGCCGTCACCCTCATCGACAACACCGGCCGCCAGCTCGGCCGTACGGTCAGCGGCCCGGACGGCCGGTACTCCCTGGCCGCGCCCGACGCCGGCAGCTTCGTCCTGATCGCCTCGGCCCCGGGCCACCAGCCGCAGGCGGCCACGCTCCTGCTGTCCGACGCCCCCGTCACCTGTGACGTACGGCTGGCCGGAGGCGGCGGGCCCACCGGGACCGTACGGACCCTCGGCGGCGAGCCGCTGGCCGGGGCGACGGCCACCGCGACCGGCCCCGACGGTGCGGTCGCCGCCACGGCCACCGCCGACGAGAAGGGCGACTTCGCCCTGCCCGAGCTCGCCCCCGGCTCGTACACGCTGACCATCAGCGCCGAGGGCCACCGTCCGCACGCCGCGCCGCTGGAGATCACCGGCCACGGGCAGCTCCCGCGGATCGACGCCGAGCTGCGGCCCGCGGCCAAGGTCCGCGGCACCGTGCGCGCCCAGGGCGGGCGGCCGGTCGAGGACGCGCGGGTGGCGCTGCTGGACTCGGCGGGCGATGTCGTCGGGCAGTGTGTGACCGGCGCGGACGGCGCGTTCCGATTCGAGGGGCTCACCGGCGAGCACTACACCGTGGTCGCCAGCGGTTACGCACCGGCGACCGTCCCGGTCACGCTCGGCGGCGCGGGCGGCGCCGGGAGCGGCACCGAGGCGCGGAACGTCGACTTCCTGCTGAGCCACGGCTGAGGGAGCCGGTCTGGCTCGTACCGGGTCGGACCGCGCCAGTACCGGAGCCGGTACTGGGCCCGGGTCGATCCGGGCGCCGGCGGCTACCTCGGCCGACCGGCGCCCCATATCCCCGGCATGCGCCCCCCGGAATGCTCTATTCCTCCATGGCGCCCTCCCCCTCCGGAAGGCCCTCCCCCTCCGGGAGGCTCTCCCATGCCTCCCCCCTCCTGAACAGCTCGTACCCTTCCTCATCCGCGATCGACTCCGCCTCAGCGCGACTGTGGAGGGGGACCTCATAGGTGTGGCTGTTGACCGTCGCGTGGACGCCTTCGCCGTCGGTGATCGTTTCGATCGCGTGCGTCTCGTAGATGACGCGCCCCGGCTCGGCCGTGCTCCAGACCACGTGCATGCTCACTGCCATCGGACACTCCCGAAGGACGAGCCCCCTGGTATCAGGGTCTCACCTGCTGACCTGGTCTTCACCGACTCCCGGTGCGGCACCTGGAGCATTGGGCAACGCAAGCTCTGAATCAGGCGTATGTGCAAGGGTGTTGGCGAAAGGATGTTGACGACGGGCCGGGACCGCACCTTCCCCAGGAACCGGCAGGGGTAGAGGAAGGAAGCACGACGATGACGAGCATCGCAGCGGATGCCGAGGCGTGGATCAGGCGGTACGAGAAGTCCCCGGACAGCGCGTTACGGCTGGTGTGCCTGCCGTACGCCGGAGGGTCGGCCAGCTACTTCTTCCCGGTGGCGAAGGCGCTGGCGCCCTCGATCGAGGTACTCGCCATCCAGTACCCCGGGCGCCAGGACCGGCACCGTGAGCCCTGCATCGACGACATCGGCAAGCTCGCCGACGCCGTCGTCGGCGCGCTGGACGGGCTGGACGACAAGCCGCTCGCGCTGTTCGGCCACAGCATGGGCGCCACGCTGTCGTACGAGGTGGCGCTGCGGCTGGAGGAGCGGAAGGTGATGCCCGTCAGGCTGTTCGTCTCGGGCCGGCGGGCGCCGTCCCGGGTCCGTGAGGAGTCCGTGCACCAGCGGGACGACGCGGGGGTGCTGGAGGAGTTGCGCATGCTGAACGGCACGACCGGCGCGGTGCTGGAGAACGAGGAGCTGCTGCGGATGGCCCTCCCGGCGATCCGCGGCGACTACCGGGCCATCGAGGCGTACCGCTGCGAGCCCGGGCGGCGGATCAGCTGCCCGATCACCGCGCTGACCGGGGACGCCGACCCGAGGGCGTCGGTCGACGAGGTGCGCGACTGGGCGAAGCACACCACCGGGGAGATGGAGCTCACGGTGCTCAGCGGCGGGCACTTCTTCCTCAATGACCATGTGCCTCAGGTCCTCAAGATCATCTCGGAGCGACTGCTGCCGGCGACCCGCTCCTGAGCCGGGGGGCCTGAGGGTGGGGCCCGGGCCCGGGGCATCGCCGTACCCCGGGCCCAGGGCCCCGTTTCACCGATGGCGCACGACCGCCACGTTCACCAGGGCCAGCACCGCGAGCGCGCCCCCGAACCACATCACACTCGACACCGCGATCCCGTCCGCCGCCCGCCCGCCGAGCAGCGCGCCCAGGGATATCGCCACGTTGAACACCCCGACGAACAGCGCCGAGGCCGCCTCCCGCGCTCCCTGCTCCGGCACCGCCTGCAGCACCCATGTCTGCGAGGTGACCGACACCCCTCCGTACGCCAGCCCCCACAGCATCAGCAGCACCGTGGCCCCCGGCGTCGTCCCGCCGGCCACCGGCATCAGCAGTACCGCCGCGGCGAGCAGCGCGAAGATGACCATAAGGGTGCGGCGCGGGTCGCGGTGGGCGGTGGCGCCGGCCAGGAAGTTCCCGGCGATGCCCGCCACGCCGTACGCGAGCAGCAGCGTGCTGATCAGCCCCGCCCCGACCGCCGAGACCTCCTCCAGCACCGGGCGTACGTAGGTGTACGCGCCGAAGTGCCCGGTCACCAGCAGCAGGGTGGTGACCAGGCCGGTGCGCAGCCGGGCGTTGCGGAACAGGCCGGGCACCTCGCTCAGCCGGATCGCGCGGTCGGCGGGCAGCGGCGGCAGGGTGACGGCCATCGCGGCGGCGACGGCCAGCGAGAGCGCGGCCATCACCGCGAACGCGGCGCGCCAGTGCACCAGATCGCCGATGAGCGTGCCGACCGGCACGCCCAGGACCGACGCCACGGCGATGCCGCTGAAGACGACCGACGTGGCGTGGCCGACGGACTTCTCCGGCACCAGCCGGGCCGCCAGGCCCGCCGCGATGGACCACACGCCGCCGATGCTCACCCCCACCAGGACCCGGGCGAACAGCAGGACGGCGAAGCCGGGCGCGAGCGCCGACAGCAGGTTGGCGGCGGCCAGCAGCCCCATCAGGCCGATGAGCAGCAGCCGCCGGTCGAGCCGGCCGACGGTGGCGGCCAGCAGGGGCGCGGAGATGGCGGCGACGAGGCCGGGCACCGTCATGGCCAGGCCGGCCGTGCCGGCCGAGACCTCGAGCGCGGAGCCGATCGAGGTGAGCAGGCCGACCGGCAGCATTTCGGTGGTGACGACCGAGAAGGTGCCGACCGCCACGGCGGCGACGGCGAGCCAGTTCCTGAGCGGCGAGCGCACGGATCCGGCCCCGGACCCGGACTTGCCCTCCGAGGTGGTGAGTTCCGTGGTGTTGGACATGTCTCAAGCGAACAGCCGGTATCGGCCGGGAACAACGGCGAATTCCTCAGCCTTCTATGAGCCGGGCTCATCGACGCACGGAACCGAGGAGGTGGCCGGGGGTGGGGACGAGCGGTCTGGACATCCGCGAGCTGGAGTGTTTCCTGGCGCTCAGCGAGGAGTTGCACTTCGGCCGGGCGGCGGAGCGGCTGTACGTATCGCAGAGCCGGGTCAGCCAGCTGCTGCGCTCGCTGGAGGGGCGCGTCGGCGCCCGGCTGCTGGAGCGCACCAGCCGCCGGGTGCGGCTGACCCCGCTCGGCGAGCGGTTCCTGGCCGACGTACGGCCCGCGTACGCGTCGCTGCACGGCGCCCTGGAGGCGGCGCGCGAGGCGGCGCGCGGGCTCGAGGGCGTTCTGCGGATCGGCTTTCAGGGGACCGCCGACGAGCGGGTGATGGAGGCGGTCGCCGCCTTCCGTGACCGGCACCCCGGCTGTGAGCTGGAGACCGTGGAGATCCCGCTGGCGGACCCGTTCGGCGCGGTGCGCGGCGGAGAGGTGGACGCCGCGATCGTCTGTCTGCCGGTCGCCGAGCCCGATCTCGTCCTCGGCCCGGTCTTCTCCCGGCAGCCGCTGACGCTCGCGGTCTCCACCCGGCATCCGCTCGCGCGCCGGGTCGCCGCGGGTGAGGCGGGTTCGGCGGGCGCTGCGGGTTCGGCGGATGGGGTGGCCGTCGGCGTGGTCGACGCCGAGGAGTTGGCCGACCACCCGGTCATCGGGCCCGGCGAGCCCGCGCCGCGCTACTGGCGGGACGTCGTGGCGCCCGCCACCACGCCCGGCGGCCGTCCGGTCCCGCGCGGGCCGCGCGTGTGCACCCTGCAGGAGGGCCTGGCGGCGACGGCGGCGGGCCGGGGCACGATGCTGCTGTGTGCGCCGACCGCCGCGCTCCACGGCCGGCGCGACATCGCCTTCGTACCGGTCGAGGGCCTGCCGGAGTCGGCCCTGGGCCTGGTGTGGCGGCGGGCCGGGGAGACCGCGCGGATACGGGCGTTCGGCCGGGCCGTGGCCGAGCTGTGCGCGACGCCCGCTCAGTCGGCCTGACCGCGACGGCCCGGCGCGCCCCGCACCTCCATGTGCGTCACGAGGCCGTCGCGGAAGGTGTAGACGTGTTCGATGGTCTCCTCGGCCCAGTGGTCTCCCTCGGCGTCGCGCATCCCGGGCCGCACGGCGACCACGACCCGCCCGTCGTCGGCCAGTGACAGCCCCTCCAGCGACACCAGCGGATGCGCCACGTCGAACTGGGCCTGCCAGTAGGCCCGTACCTCGGCGTGGCCGTGCAGGCGGGTGTTCTCGGCGACGTTCGGCCAGTCGACCTCGGGGTGGAGGGCTTCGGCCATCATCGCGTCGACGTCCTGGGTGTTGAACACGTCGTACATGCGGCGCAGCAGCGCCTCGGTCTCGGGCGGGACGGAATCGGGCATACCCGCACCCTAGACACCCAGCGCCGCCGCCCCCAGCGATTGCGTCCACAGCGATTGCGTCCACAGCGAACGCGCGCCGCGCGGGGCTGGGCGCGGGAAGCCGTCAGCCCACCTCCCGCAGCATGCACACCCGCGGCCACCGGTCCAGCCCGTGTGCCGCCTCGCTCCGCCGGATCTCCCGTAGCCCGGGGGTCAGTTCGTCCTCCTCCAGCGTCCGGAACCCGCACCGCGCCGCGTAGTACGGGGCGTTCCACGCCACATCGACGAACGTGGTCAGCGTCAGCGCCGACGCCCCCTCGGCCACCGCCCGCCCCGCCGCGTGCTCGATCAGCGCCCGGCCCACGCCGCGCCGCGCGCTGGCGGGGTGCACGGACACCTGCTCGATGTGCATGTTCCCGTCCACCGGGTCGGTGATCAGATACGCCACGGCCCGGTTCTCGCCGTCCGCCGCGACCCACGCCCGCCCGGCGCGCTGGTACGTCCCCAGCTCCTCCAGGCTCAGCGGCTCGTCGTCGGCGATCTCGTCCATGCCGATGTCCCGGAAGCACAGGCCCGCGGCCCGCTCGATGTCCTGCAGGACGGGAAGCTCTTCGATGGTGCTCAGTCGTATCCGCACGCGCCTATCATGCTCCCGACGGCCCTCCGGGAGCCCGCCAGCACGGCCGGACAGGTCACACGGGACGCACCGGACGCACCGGCTGCCGCAGGATCGTGCGCATCTTCGCCGGATCGGTCTCGCGGACGTCGGAGAGGTAGATCTCGTGGTGCGTACCGGCCCGCGCCAGGCCCTGCTCGGTCATGTACTCGTCCAGCAGGGCCAGAGAGGCGGGCTCGTCGGCATAGTGGCCGTGGTGGGTCAGCTGCACGCACCGCCCCTCGGTGAAGGTGACCAGCTGCACCCGGTCCACCGCGAGGCCCGACGGCCGGGCGTCTTCGCGCGCCCGGTCGACCACGGCCGGATCCAGGTCGTCCGGCAGCCGCAGGAACAGGTGCCAGCGCCACTGGTCGCGCGGCACCTCCAGGTACGGGCGCGCATCCTCCACCCACCAGCGGCCTTCCAGCGGTGCCAGGTGGGGCGAGGGCAGCGCGCCGGCGACGGCGTACAGCGCGGAGACGCAGATGCCGTACTCGCTCCCGCCCGGTTCGCCCTGCCCGGTCACCCCCAGGCCATGGACCGGCCCGAACGTCACGAGCTCGGGCTGGTCGGCGGCGGTGTACCACGCGTCCGGGTCGTTCACGATGTCTCCTCCAGGGGGATCAGCAGTTGGGTGACCAGGTGGTCGGGGGCCGTGGTGGCGGGGTCGTTGAGGTAGACCTCCCGGATGGGCCCGGTAGGGGCGTGGCCGCGTTCGACGCACCAGGCCAGCAGGGCGTGGGCGGTCAGGTCGATCTGGTCGTACGGGCCCGTGTGGGTCGCGCAGGCGAACGTGCCGCCGGGGAGCAGGTCCGCCGTGGCGCCCGGCGGCGCGGGGCGGCCCTCGGGGAGCGCGGCGGCGATGGTGATGGGGATGTACTCGCCCAGGTCGACGGGGAAGAGCCCGATCAGCCGAAGCCCTTCCCCCTGCGCTCCCTGCGCTCCCTGCTCCCCCGCTGCCAGCAGGGCCAGAAGCCTGCCCACGCACGCGGAGGTGACCCGCCCGATGTCCTGCGGCGAGTCGGCCACATCGCGGACGACGGCCGCCCGCTGCGGCTCCTCCCGGCGCAGGGTCACCTCGGCGGTGGGCAGGCCGCGGGCCAGGATCCGCTCCAGGGCGGCGAGGGACCGGCGGCGCCGGGCGAGTTCGTCGTCGAGCCGGTCGCGTACGTCGCTCAGGGCGCTGGCGGGGTCCTGCCCGGAGAGTACGTCCTTGATGGCGGCCAGCGGCACATCCAGCGAGCGCAGCAGGCCGATGGACAGGGCGTCGCGCGCCTGGTCCGCGCGGTAGTAGCGGTATCCGGTGTCAGGATCCACCCGGGCGGGCGGCAGCAGGCCGAGGTCGGCGTAGTGGCGCAGCTGTTTGACGCTGAGCCGTACGAGGCGGGCGAACTGGCCGATGGCCAGGGGGTCGTCGTCGTTCACGCGCCCCAGCATGGTCTCTCCTACGGGGGGAGAGTCCAGCCGCAGCCCCCGCTCAAGGGGGCGATCCTCTTTCTCGAACACCAGAGAGGCACAGGGCTGGGGGAGATCGACCACGCGCTGACCCGGCCGACCCGTACCGGGGCTCTGGAACGGGTTGCACGGTGTCGCGCTCGGCCAGTTCATCGGCTTCGACCAGGATGCCGATGACCCGACCCTGAGAGGATGGGGCATCGCCGACGTCCTGCGTGGCCGACTGACTCGCCTGGGCGTTCCTGTCCTCGGCGGGCTCCCTGCCGGACACGGCCCACACCCTCCGACCATCCCGCTCGGCACTCAGGCCACGATCGACACCGCCGCCGGAACCCTGACGGTTCAGCCAGCCGTCACCTGACCGTCGACTGCCTTACCCGGGCAGCGCCCACAGCGGTGGCCGACTGCCCGGTCGTGACTGTGTGTCGGGGCTCTGCAGCATGATGATCGCCGTGAATACCGAGATACTCGCCGACGTCTGGCAGCGCGTTCTCAGCGACCCTCGCAAGTCGTGGGTGCTGTTCGAACACGGCACCTGTGTGGTGCTTACCGCACCCGATGGAGATCTTGCCGAACAGACCACCGAGATCCTCAGGGAGTTCGGTCCTGTGCGTGCTGGCTCTGCTGCAGGAGACTTCGGGGTGATCGACGTCAAGGGCGCCGACGGCTGGGTCGTCACCGGTCACCACCAGGACGTCCTTACTTATGTCGCGCCCGACGAGCCCAGTGGTCGAGAGAACTTCGCTGTCGGGATGTGCGGACGTTCCAAGCGCCACCGGGATGGCGCCGAACTGCGCATCGTCCACGTCGAAGACCGGCGTGGCTCCGCGGGTCGCGCGTAAGGACGTGGTAGTCGAGAGCCCGGGCAACGACGGGGCAGGGGCTTGAAGCACGAGCTGGCGGATCGCTGAGCTTGTCGTTCAACGTCCCGGTCCGAAATCGCACTCGAACTTGGTCGCTTACCTGCTCGGCGGGCTGCCGGTCGAGATCCTGGGCCGAATGCGCTCCGACCGTGTCCTGCGCCGCCCGACCCCACCACGCGTCTACAACCCCAGGGGCGGTCGTCCGCCCAAGCACGGCACCGAGTTCGTCTTCGGTGACTCATCCACCTGGGGCGCCGAGCAGGCCGTCACCCTCACCGACACCCCGTCTGTATGGCAAGGCGGTCGCGCGGGCCTGGGACCGGCTGCATCCACGGCTGACGAAGCGGGCGGCCTGGCTCGACCCACGATGGCCCTCTGCCCCTCATCGAGGGCACCGTCATCCGGTTGAACGTTGAGCACCTTCCGTCCAGCGGGAACAACAAACCGGTCTGGCTACGCTCCCTCCGGTGACCACACATCCAACGAACGAAACCACCATCCAGCAGTGGAACACCATGCCCCGCAAGGTGATGGAGGCGATGGAGCCTGACGGCGACTTCGCCAAACGCCACCTGATCAACCCGGTGCTGCTGCGCATGCTCGGCGACGTGCGGGGCCTGCGCGTCCTTGATGCCGGATCCGGCCAGGGCTACCTCAGCCGCATGCTGGCCACCCGCGGCGCTCACGTCACCGCAGTGGAGCCCACCGACGCGATGTTCACCTACAGCCAGGAGAAGGAGCAAGCCCTCCAGCAGGGCATCCATCACGTCCAAGCCGACCTGAGCCAGCTGCCGGATCTCGGCGGCGGGTACGACGCCGTCCTCTGCAGCATGGTGCTACCCGCCATCCCCGACTGGAAGCCGGCCATGCGGGCCTGCGTGCAGGCCCTACGGCCCGGCGGGCTGTTCGTCTTCTCCGTCAACCACCCGGCCTTCGAGCAACTGCTGGCCACCTGGCGCAAACACGGTGAGTACCGCCTGAGGCGATACCTGGAGGAGTACGAGATCCCCCTCACCCACGCAACCGACTTCCACCGGCCGATCTCGGCCTACCTCAACGAACTAACTGCCCTCGGATGCCGACTACGCGAGATCGCCGAGCCGGGCCTCGAACCCCACATCGCGCGGGAGGCAGCGGACACCGAACCCGGCATCGAGAGCTACGTCCACCTCCCCAACTTCTTGATCGTCGCAGCCGAGCGCCCATGAGGGCGCAGGTTAAACGACAAGCTGAGTGCCCGTTTCCTATCCCCGTTTTGAGTAGCTTTGGGCTCTAGGCTGGTTGGGTGTCGGGGGAGGCCGGAAAACGGTTGTGGGGGGGGCTGCGGTGAACGGCTGCGGCCGGACGCACGGCCCGCAGTCGTGTACTGCTCAGCGGCGTGTCGTGCCAGGCAGTGGCGCCGGGGCCGCCGGTTGCGCAAGCGGGTGGCCGCTGAGTTGAGCGGTGCCGGCCGGGCCGAGTGCCCCGAGTGCGGGGCACTCGGGTGGTCGGGGTGGATCGGCGTTCGAACGCGGTTCACTGCTCGCGGCGGTGCTTCACGAGGGCCTGGAGGGCCCGGAAGGAAACGTTTGGCGAACGGTCACAGTGACCGCATCGCAAACGCATCTGGAGTCCAACTCGGCTCAGAACTCGGTCAATTACGGTCGTACCGGTACGCGGAGATCGTGGCCGAGCTGCGGAAGCTGGTGGAGACCGCCAGCCGGATCCAGTGCACGGTCGGCGACTACGCTCTCGAAGTCGAGCCGATGCGCGAGTCCGGCGGTCAGGAGCGGAGCGACTCGCTGTTCACAGTCAAGGAGTCGCCGTTCCGCCTGGCCGAGGACATCGGGCTGTCCTACGCGATGGTGGACAAGGCCCGGTGGACCGCGTCGAAGTGGCCGAAGGACCGGTGGAAGGCGGGAATGTCGTTCACAGTCCACCAGATCCTGGCGTCCATCGCCGACGGCGAGGAACGGTTCGCCACCATCCTCAACCCGCCCGAGGCAAGCCCCGCTGGGCGCCGGACGAGGCGGACCGAAGGGTCGGCCGACAGGTCGTCAAGCCCGTCACCCCGCAGGAGAACGTCAGCGCGATGCACACCCTCGCCCAGGACGAGGAGGTCGCCGCCACCGTCACCGGTGATCTGCTGCGGCGTCCGGCGGTCGTCGCGCAGGTCAAGGACGAGGACGAGGTCCGGGCGGTGGAGGAACTGACCCGGGAGGACGAGGTCGCGGCGGCCGTCGCCCCGGATTTCTGGCGCCGCCCCGCGGTCGTCGCCCGCGTCGCCAAGGCGGACAAGGTGAAGGTCGTCGAGGAACTGACCCGTGACGAGCACGTCGCCGCCGAAGTGACCACCGGCCTGCTGCGCAGGCCGGACGTCGCCTTCCGGGCGATGTCGGACGATTATCCGGACTACGACCAGTGGTGGGGCCAGGAGGTTCTCCTGCCTGCGGCGTAGAGCCGCATCGGGTCGGCATCATGCCTGGTCACGAGCCCTCAATACTCACCTGACCGCAATGGCCTCGGAAAGCTACTGTTCGAAGTGTGACGTCATATGAAGGAATGAAGCTGGGGGCAGAGGCCGCGCATCTGTTGGCCGCCGCCGGCTGCTGTGAGATAGAGCCTGGCCTGAGCGACGTCGAGTTGCGGCGAATTGAAGAAGCGTACGGATTCGAGTTTGCCGACGATCACCGCGCCTTCCTGGCAGCCGGGTTGCCGGTGAGCGAGCCGCCCGAGGAAGGGGCCACCTGGGAGAATCCGTGGCCTGACTGGCGTCATGGCGATCCCGCGAAACTGCGGGAGCATCTTGAATGGCCGGTCGAAGGCATCGTCACGGCGGTCCAGCACGGCTACTGGCACCGAGGATGGGGACAGCGGCCAGCAGAGTCCCATGACGCGGTCCGCGAGGCGAAGACGATACTGGCCCAGGTGCCGAAGCTCGTTCCCGTATACGCGCATCGATTCCTGCCCGCAGGCCGCGGATCTCACGGTCACCCAGTCCTGTCGATCTGGGGCACCGACATCATCTACTACGGTGCTGACCTCGCCGACTACGTCAACCACGAGTTCGACGACTTCAGCGCGCACACCCCTGACGATTGGGACCCGAGAGCGACCATCGCATTCTGGCAGGACTTCCTCTCATAACTTCTCCGAACCGGCAGGCGCGGGCTCGGGTGGACCCGTCACCGCGGTCTGGTGATGACGGGCATGCCGAGGTCGGTGGGACCACCGCGGCCGGTGCTGCGGCTGCGTTCCAGACTGCGGTCGAGGGCGACGAGTTTCTCCTTGGCCTTGGTGAGGCTGACTTGGAGTCCTTGGACTTCGCCGAGCCAGCCGTTCGTCCGCGCTTCTGTGATGCGCTCGGAGAGGTTGCGGATGATCTCAATCAGCCGGGGCCGCTGCCCGGGAGAAACCCGCAGCATCGGGCAGCGCAGACACGAGTGCTCATGCTGACAAGGGGTTCCGTAAGGACGTGCGCAGTCGCCCAGCTCCAGCTTGCGGGTATGGCAGTGTTCCTGGAACTCGCGCCATTCATCCGTCGTGGGTTCGCGGTATTCCTCTTGGGGCCGTGTCGCTCGCCGCTGGTCGAGGAAGGCCCGGTAGGAGCGGATCAGGTCCTCCTGGAAGACGGCCAGGTACGCCTCCGTGGTGCTCGTACTGGTATGGCCGAGCAAACGGGCGGCGATATGGACGGGTAGTCCGCCGGCGACGGCCTCGGTCGCGAAGATTCTGCGGAAGTCGCGCGGCGTGAAGTGCAGGGGCTCGCCCGTCTGGTCGGTGCTGACGTCGCGTTTCCAGCCGATCCGGCGCTGGAAGAGGTGCGGCAGCGGTTGACCAGCGGGCTGTGCCCGGCCCCGATCCAGAACTCATAGAAGCTGCGGACGACGGCGTTGCTGTGCCGGATCGTCCGGGGCTGGTGCTGATCTCCGGGGTTCCGTTTGCGGGTGATCGAGTTGACCGCCGAGGTGGCCCTGTCCCACTCGACCTGAACAACGCGCAGCCACCGCCACCACCGCAGCAACGCGTACGCGTAACTGCGTACAGATCCGGGCCGGTTCTGGACGACAAAGTCCCGAAGGTAACCCCAGAACGGGCTCTACCGGCACACCCTCCGGATCGACCACGAGCCAGGGCACCACGCCGTCCGACGGCACGACCTTGTCCCACCGCGGCAGACGGATCGAACCGAGATCCCGTTCCACCTCATCCAACGACCTCACGCAGCTCTCCTTCTCTTTGCTGCTTGAGATCTACCGGTCAGCCCCTGCCCCGCCAATGCCTCGGAGTGTCGTTCAGTAGTCCGGTCAACAGAGACACCGCCCGTCACCAGGTCAACCACGCCCAGGTCGAACACGGGCGGCAGGCCCGCGAGGGCCCGCGACCGCCATCTCGGCGACGACGCACCATCGTGCACGAGAACGTCGCCCGGGTCCGGGCGACCCTGGACTGGATCGAGACCGCGGGTGGACACCTGCAAGGTGGACGCCGACGGCGAACTGGCCCGCCCTGCTGCAAGGTGAGTAGGCGATGCCCCGCGCTTCCGAGTGCAGATCACCCGCCGCCCAGCGGCACGCCGACACCGTCCGGTTCGTGCTCTTCGAAGCACGCCCGGCCGGTCTGACCTTCCCCCAGCTGCTCAGGTCCAGCGAACTGTCGCCCCACCAGACCCGCTCGGGCCTGGCCTGCCTGCGGGACATCATCACCGAACGCAGCTGGCCGCCGCTGATCTGGACCAGGGCGGACGGCTACAAGTTCTGCGCCGACCCCACGAACTCCAGGCATACGAGGTCGCGGTCATCCGCGGAAAGCTCACCGAGATCCGCCGGTTCATCACCGGGACCGTCGCCCCGCACGCCCTCATCCAGCCCAAGGGACAGTGGATCAAGCACCTCAACACCCAGCTCAACTCGGTCGAGTCCACGCTCGACGTCATCGCCGACTTCACCGACGCCTGATCGGCGGGCCCGGCCGCGAAGCGGCCGGGCCCGCCCCGTCTTTAAGGGAGGGCGTTGGCGCGCAGGCGCTGCTACCCCCTCCGACACCTGGGATGACGAATGGGCCCTGATCGAACCACTGCTGCCGACACCGGTCTGCGAGACCCCGACCGGCGGGCGGCCGGAGAAGCACCCCCGCCGGGACATCGTCGACGCCATCCGCTACGTCGTCGACACGGGATGCAAGTGGCGGGCCTTGCCCAAGGACTTCCCGCCCTGGCGCACGTGTTATGGGTTCATGGCCCGCTGGGCAGCGGCCGGCGTCATCGGGCAGTTTCGTGACCAGCTCCGCAAACGCATCCGCCGCGAGATGGGCAAGGCGCCCGGAGCGGTCGCCACCGTCATCGACTCCCAGTCGGTCAAGGCCGCCGAGACCGTCGGCAAGGGTTCCCGCGGCTATGACGCCGGCAAGAGGATCAACGGCCGCAAGCGGCACCTGGTCGTGGACACCAAGGGTCTGCCGCTGTTCGTCATGGTCACCCCGGCCGACATGACCGACCGCAACGCGGCCAAGGAAGTGCTGTTCCGGCTGCGGCTGATGCACCCCGAGATCACCATCGTCTGGGCCGACTCCGCCTATGCCGGACAGCTCGTGACCTGGGCAAAGACTTACCTGAACCTGCACGCGCGGGACTACGAACGGCTCATCCGGCACTCGGAATCGCTCAGCACCTGGGCCGCGATCACGCTCATGACCAGGAGAATCACCCGCCGAAACTCCCGCAGGAGTGGACAGCCGGCCTCCCGCGAGGCTCAGCGCGACTGATCGTCTCGGCACTGACGGTCAGCAGTCCCCCCAAGAAGTCACCAGGCCTGTAATCCGGCCCGATCGAAGCGAGTGATGCGCGAGAGGCCCTGTACCGCGTGGCGACGGGTCGCGGTCAGAATCGCCCAAGACCTGCCTCGACCTGATCCTGAATCACCCCCGGCTGGGGGTGCACGGTGACTGGCCGCTCAAGGGCAAGCCGGCGGTCCTGACGTTGAGCCGGGGCGGCGGCTACGGGCCCGGCACCCCGAAGGAGGGCTGGGACCACGCCACGCCCTACCTGCGCAGGATCCTCGCCGACGTCTTCGGCCTCGACCTGCACGTCGCCGAGGCGGAGCTGACCCACGCGTTCTGGAACCCGGAGATGGCGTCGCTGCGAGGGCTGGCCGAAGAGTCGATGAAAACGGGGCACGAGCAGGCTGCCGAGCACGGGCTGCGGGTCGCCCGGCTGATCAGGGCCTGACCGCCCCGGGGCCTGTCTCGTAGATCACCGCGAGCTGCGCGCCCCCCGCGCGGCACCTCCCGCTTACGGGGGACTGGCTGCGCTGGCGCCGTCGCGCAGAGGATCCCGGGCGAGCGTCCCTCCGCCGCCTTGCGATTCATCCACGCGGACGGCGGCTCGCCACCACACTGATCTGCGAGACAGACCACTGGCCGTATGAGGGCTCGACGTTGGTGACGCTCTCGCGGAGGCGTGCTGCTGGCGGCTTTCTGGCGGCAGCACTATGCGGCCGATGGTAGTTGTAGTGGATGTTCCACACTGCGATCGCGGCTGACCGGGCGTCCTCGCTGGTGAACTCGCGGGCGTAGAGGACTTCCTCAGCCATGATGCGCTGGTAGCGCTCCACCTTCCCGTTGTGCCGAGGTCTGTATGGCTTGGTTCTCTGATGCCGGGTGCCTTGCCCGACGATGCGGGCGAAGTCGCCGGAGCGGTAGCAAGCGCCATTGTCGGTGACGACCCGGTGGATGTGGTTGATGCCGTGGGCGGCGAACCAGACCTTCGCCCGGGCGAGGGATCCGGCCGACCTTCTTCACATCCAGGTGCACCATGTGTCCGGGCCAGCTGACAGTCCGGTGGTCGAGCGGGCTGACCTGGTTCATCGGCTGTCCGGGTTGCCGGCCAGGGAACAGCCAGGCCCGGCTGCGGCTGCTTGTCCGGGCGAGGCCAGGCTGTTCGGCCGAGAGCAATCTCAGCGCCGACCACGGTTCGTTTGATCCCCGGGGCCGTCGTTACCGGGTCAGGCCCAGCGCCTTGAGCACGCCGTCGCTGAGGGCCACGTCGTTGTCCGGCCCGGCCTCGGCGTGGCCGGCCTCGACCCCGTAGTAGCCCTGGGTGGTGTTCACCAGTACATACCTCCCATCGTCCATGCGCTCCAGCAGCAGGACGTACTCGTGCCGGGCGGCGAGTTCGGGCCCGGCGGGCAGAGCGGCGCCCGGGCTGGGGTACGACGCGTCGATCGTACGGCCGGGGGGCTTGCCCTTACCCGTCGCGACCACGCTCACCGTGGCGGTGGTCTCGCCGTCGGCCTCGCGTGTGGCGTCGAGGCGCCCGCGGACGATCACATCGGCGGACCGCTCCAAATCCCCGGTGGTCGCGTAGTACGGCTCGTCGGCGGCGGGGGGCCGGGCCGGGCTGCCGGAGCCACCGCCCTGCGAGCCGAACACGGTGGCGAGGGTGACGACGGCGGCGACGGCGGCCACGGCCCCGCCCAGCACCAGCCCTCGGCGGCGCGACGGCCGCCCGGACGGCTCGGCCGACTCCCCCGGAACCACCGCAGGGACCGGATTGGCGTGCTGCATCAAGGACTTCACACGGATCACGCTGACTCCAGAGGCGAGGGGGCCGGGGCCCGGTAGAGGTCACGAAACGCCTTGCGCGCGCGGTGCAGCCGCACCCACACCGCCGGTGCGCCGCACCCCAGGACCGCGCCGGCCTCGGCCGCGCTCAGCCCGTCCCAGTAGCTCAGCGTCAGCACCTCGCGATGGTGGGCGGGCAGGCGGTCGAGCGTGTCCAGCACCGCCGAGTCCTGGCCGGTGGCCGCCGTACGGCCCAGCTCCTCGGTGATGCGCCGGTGAAGCTCGCTCAGGCGGGCCTCGGCGCGGTAGTGGTTGCCTACGAGATTGCGCGCGGTGACGAACAGCCAGCCGACCGTGATCTCGCCCCCGTCCTTGAGGGTGTGCTCCCACGCGATGCGGAACACCTCCGCCGCAAGCTCCTCGGACGCGCCACGGTCGCCCACCCTCCGGTACACGAAGGCGACGACGCGCGGGTGCTCGCGCGCGTACACCTTGGTGAACCACGCCGAGCGCCCACGCTCGCCCCCCGTTTGAATCGTCTTCACGCCCCCTATATGTCTCGCGCCGGCGGCATCCTTACAGGGCCGCACCGAGAACGCGCCGGAGCCCCACGAACTCGAACTCCCCGAACACCGCCACCGCCACCGCTCCTACGACCATGAACACCCTCCCCAGCGCGGTGAGCTCCACCACGTCCGTGCAGGCGAGCAGCACGAGCCCCACGCACGACAGCGAGTTGACCACGACCACAGCCGCTGCCAGCCGCGCCGGGATCCGCGGATACCCGGCGATCAGCGCGAGCACGGCGGCCCCGCCCAGCATGGCGATCCCGAACGCGACCGACCAGTTCACCGGCAGCCCCAGCAGGCCGTCGAACCACTTCGCGCAGGCGAGCATGACGACGCCGAAGGCGGCGGTGGACCAGCTGTC
This sequence comes from Streptomyces sp. ME19-01-6, assembly GCF_033793745.1. NCBI lineage: Bacteria > Bacillati > Actinomycetota > Actinomycetes > Kitasatosporales > Streptomycetaceae > Streptomyces > Streptomyces sp. ME19-01-6. Next base: position 222,236 of record NZ_JARAXF010000003.1, read on the forward strand.
GACGCGCAGGGCGGTGCGCAGCAGGTCCGGCGCCGCGGTCCTGGACGGGGTCATGGACTGGGTCATGGCCTGAGTGCTCATACGGGTCCCCTCAGTACGTGGGCCGGGGCCTGGCCCGGCCCCTGGTCTGCGCAAACGGTGGCACTCCCCGGTCATGGACTCAATGACCTCCGAGGTCATGGCCGCGATGACCCACCGGCGGCTACGCTCCCGGCCATGGATGTCGATCAGCCGTCCCGCGTGGGTGCCCTGCTCCGGGAGTGGCGCCGACGCCGCAGGCTCAGCCAGCTCGAACTCGCCCTCCTCGCGGACACCTCCGCCCGCCACCTCTCGTGCGTGGAAACCGGCCGTTCCCGCCCCAGCCGAACGATGGTGCTGCGCCTGGCCACCGCCCTGGACGTCCCCCTGCGCGAGCGCAACACGCTCCTGCTGGCCGCCGACTACGCCCCGGCGTACCGGGAGAGCAGCCTCGACGACGAGGACATGGCGTCCGTGCGCGCCGCGCTCGACATGATGCTGACCTCCCACGAGCCGTATCCGGCCGTCGTGGTCGACCGGCTCTGGAACGTGCTGACCGGCAACCGCGCCATGTCCGTCCTCACGGACGGCATCCCGCCCCGCCTGCTGACCCCGCACCCGAACGTCTACCGGCTGACGCTGCACCCCGACGGCCTCGCCCCCCGCCTGGCCAACCTCGACGAGGTCCGCACCCTCTTCCTCGACCGGCTACGCCGCCAGGCCGACGCCACCGGCGACACGGAGCTGCGGGCTCTGTACGAGGAGGTACGCGGCTACCCCACTCTCGGGGAGGAGGTCGCTCCCGACGCCGACGCCGAAACCCCTGCGGCGCGGCCGAGCCCCATCCAGGTGCCGCTGCGGGTGCGCACGCCGATGGGCGAGCTGTCGATGTTCGGCACGATGGCCACGTTCGGGGCTCCGGCGGATGTGACGCTGTCGGAGCTGGCGATCGAGCTGTTCTATCCGCTCGACGAGTTCACGGCGAAGGCCCTGCGCGCGCTGGGGTCCGCCCTCAGCCCGTAAGGCGATCGAAGTCCCGGCCTTCGCGGCGGCGACGGAGGCGGCCCATATCGCGCGGGTCGTCGCGGCGGTGACGCGAAGTCGTCGAAGTCACCCGCCTTGATGGCAGCTATGAAGGCTGCCAACCTCGCACGGGTCGTCACCGCGACCACGTCCGGGGCGTCACTCTCCCGTAGAAGAATCAGCCTGTCGGCGCCGACAGCCACCTCGACACAGTTGCCGTTGCCTCCCCCGCTGTACGAAGACTTGCGCCACGCGAGCTGAGACATCCTTCTCCCCTACAACCTGTACATCAAGTGCTGAATAAGGCCCAGCGAGTCGCGGGACTCGTGGGACTCCGGCGTGGCCTTTGGATCGACAGGAGCCAGCGCCGACTCAGACAGCCGTCCAAACATTTTGGCGTACTCATCGATGTGGCCACCATCCCGGAGGAACGTGGAGTTCAGCGGATTCTCGAGGATCACTGTTTCCAGCCCCCGCACACCCCTGCCGAAGAGACCGAAAGAACTACTGAAGGCTGAGTACGGGCCCGCCTCGAACGGGAAAACCTGCCTGCGCAGTGGCTGCTCGACACCCGTCACACTCTGCAAAATCTTGGGCCGGGCCATAGCCCCGCTGCGGGACGCGGCAGCCGTACAATCCACCCGCTGGGCGCTGTGGCGCGCCCTCAACCAGATGCTGCCCACCCACATCGCCTCCGGCGGCCGCACGAAATGGAACCGCACCCGCTGCGGACTCCCCAAGTCCCACACCCTCGACGCCCTCAACGTCGGCAAACTCGACACAGTCACCGAAACCATCACCCCCATACTGGTCGCCGGATGCTCAGGGCGCGGCCAGCACCAGCGCACCAGCCCCGACCGCCACGGCTTCCCCCGCCGCACCAGCCCCCGCATCAAGACCGTGCACGGCTACACCACCGGCGACCTCGTGACCGCTTCCGTACCCAAGGGCAAATACACCGGCACCCACACCGGCCGCGTCATGATCCGCACCACCGGCAGGTTCGACATCCGCACTCCTCACGGCCTCGCCGCAGGAATCCGACACACCAACATCCGCCTCCTCCAGCGAGGCGACGGATACACCTACACTCACCAACCGGAACCCACCTGTGCGTGAATCCGCGTCAGAGCAATCCGAAGATGCGATTTCTCCCAGGCGCAAACGCATGAGGTTCCTCGCAAGATCACGCTGACGTCGGAGTGATCGGAGTTCACCGTGCGTCTATCCCGCCTGCTTACCGCCTGCGCCGCCGCCCTGATCGGCCTCTCCCCCACAGCGGTCGGCTCCGCCTCGGCGGCGCCGTCCCCGGCCGCCGCGCCCGAGCGGGTGACCGGGACGGTCAGCCTGTGGTCGGCCGACTACAAGGGCGGCGGGAATTACGTCGACTGCCCGAGGATGGACCACCCCATCGACATCGCGCTCGTCCTGGACACTCCGCCCCTGGAGCGGCAGTACATCGATCGCTGCAACGACTCGCTGCGCGTCGAGTGGTTCGTCACCTACGGGTATGCGAGTCCGGCCCAGAACTCCAATATGGCCGCCGCCAGGGAGAACCAGGTCAACGTCCATGTCCACGGAGTCCTGTACTCAGGAGACTCCGAGCAGACGATGAGCAAAAAGGGCGAGATCGACAGGGACTTCTCCATTGCGCCCGGCCGCCCGCTGCAGCAGACGGTCGAGATTCTCAACCAATCGGAAGCCAGCCCCAACGACGCCAGAATGACCGACAAAGCCTGGGCCCAGTTCGACCTCAACGACGAAAATCCGCTCGTCCCGCCCCAGGATTCCCCGCTCTCCCCACTGAAGCTGGACAAGCTGCCCGGCTTGGGCAAGTTGCCCGGCTTGGACAAGCTGGGCAATGGGGGCGGGCTGTTGGACAAGGTGGGCGGCCTGGGCGGAAAGCCCCTCTCCATCCCCTGACGGCCGAGCCCCGGGCAATCAGTGGCCGTCGGTCAGTCGGCCCGCAATCCCGTCCCGCAGCTTCACCGCGCGCACGTCGTCGTAGTCGGCCAGGAGGCGTAGGGCGTCGGTCCAATGGCGCCCGGCCTCCGCCTCGTCTTCGGCGAACAGCGACATCGCGAGGCCGTTCAGGGCCAGGGCATGGTGCCAGGAGTCGCCCAGTTCCTGGTGGACCGCGGCGGCACTGCGGTAAAGATCGGCGGCTTCGCCGGTGCGCTCAAGGCGCTGGTATGTTCTGCCCGCGCCGCACCATGCGAGCGCCTCGCGGCTGCGGTCGCCCAAGCGGCGGTGAATTGTGGCGGATCGCTGGTAGGAGATCAGGGCCTCGGCACACTGCCCGAGCTCTTGCTGGACATCGCCCACATAGAGCAGCCAGTAGCCCTCCATCACGTGGTCGCGCAGCTCCAAGGCGATATCCAGGGCTTCGTGCGCCACCCGGTCGGCTTCGGTCAGCTCACCGCGCTCCAGATAGATCGCACTGCGAATGCGGAGGACATTGCCCACGCTGCCCTTGCTGGCCATACGCTCATACACCACAAGGGCTTGCTCAAGATTGCTTTCCGCTTCCGTCAAGCGGCCGGCCTCGAAGTGCACTGTGGCGAGATTGGCGCGGGTGACCGCCTCCCAGTGCGCGGCACCGAGTTCGTGGAAGATGGCCATGGCTCGAACGAACTGCTCTTCAGCGTCGCGTAACCGTCGCGTACGCAGGGCGAGCAGTCCCAGAGCGTTCAGCGCGGATGCCTCACCCCGCGTGTCGCCGAGTTCGCGTCGGATTGCCAACGCCTCGCGATGCGAGTTCAGGGCCTCCGGAAGGTCGTTGAGTCGCCGGTAGGCGAATCCGAGGCTCTCCAGTATCCCAGCTTCGCCGACTCGGTCGCCAAGACGGCGTACCGCACGCAGGCCGATCTCCCCGGTGACAAGCCAGTCGGTGACGGCGGCCGAGGGCGCCTGAGCGCTCCAGAAGACCGCGGACAGTTGCCAGGCGTGGCGATCGAGCCCGGCCTTCTCGGCAGCGCGCGTCGCGGCGACGAGATTCGTCTGCTCCCGCTCGGACCAGTCGACGGCCTGGTCGTAGTCGGCAAAGGACAGGGGAACGACCTTCTCGTCCGCCGGATCCAGCGGGACGTGTTCGCGGGCAGGGGTGATCCGACTCTGCGCGGCATCGGCCGTGTGCAGATACCAGTCGAGGACGCGCCACAAGGCCGCGGCGCGGCTGTCGGCCGTCTCCTCCAAGCGGCTCTGCTCAGTCGCGTAAGCTCGCAGAAGATCGTGGAACTCGAACCGATCAGGTGCGGTCTGCTCCAGCAGATGCCCCCCGACGAGCACATCCAGCAACTGCCGCGCCTGCCGCACGCTGATACCGGCCAGAGCGGAGACCGCTCCCAGACCGAAGCCGGGCCCCGGGTGCAGACCGAGCAGTCTGAAGAGGCGGGCCGCGGCCGGGGACAACGCCCGGTACGACCAGGCGAACACCGAGCGCACCGCGTCGGCGTCCTGCTCGTCCCCCGTGCTCAAAGCCGCCCACAGCGCGGACTCGTCGCGCAGGTCGGCGATCAGTTCGTCCAGCCGCATATGGGGGTGGCTCGCGGCACGCTCCGCCGCGATACGCAAGGCCAAGGGCAGTCGTGCACAGAGTCGGGCGAGCTCGGCCAGCTTCTCCGCGTCGTCCTCAGGCCGATAGCCGGACGTCACGGCGCGCAGAAGAGCGACCGCCTCCGGCTCAGGGAGTGTGCCGAGGGTGATGCGGTGTGCACCGTCCCGCACTGCAAGTCCGGACAGACGGTCCCGGCTGGTGACGATCACCAGGCAACCCGCGTGGCCGGGGAGCAGCGGCCGCACTTGGGCAACGGTGGCGGCGTTGTCCAGGACGATCAGCACCCTGCGGTCGGCCGACAAGGAGCGGAACAGCGCTGCGGCGGCCTCAGTATCCGTCGGCACCGCGCCCGGCGGGACACCAAGCCCGGTGAGAAACCGGTGCAGTGCTTCCTGCCCGGTGACCGGCTCGCCCGGATCGTAGCCCCGTAGGTTGACGTAGAGCTGGCCGTCGGGAAAGTCGGCCTTCACTTGATGGGCCCAGCGCAGGGCCAGAGAAGTTTTCCCCGCTCCGGCAGTACCGGCGATCACACATATGGCGACGACGACGGAGTCGCCCTCACCACCGGTCAAGATCGCGTCGAGACGGTGCAACTCCTCCGTGCGATTGACGAAGCCCCTGACGTCACCGGGCAGCTGCCGCGGGACGACCCGAGCGTCTTCCGCCGCCCGGGTGTTGTGGAAGTGCACTCCTCCGGAGATGGCTCCCGCTTGCACGACATCGCGAGAGGATCCCGACAGTTCATTGTCCGTGTCTCCCCGACGCCCCTCATCCGCGTCGTCTCTGTTGATCGCCTACACCGCTTTCGGTTGCGGCGGCGGAAGGTGCGCCACGCGGCGTTCGAAGTAGGACAGCAGATCTTCGCCGGCTTCGTACAGCTCCTTGATGAAGCTCTCCCAGCGCTTGGTCAGCTCGGCGTCCGTGAAGCGGATGGCCCCATCCAGGACGCCGGCCTCGGTGTAGACGACCTGGTACAGGATCTGGCCGCCGACCACGACGACTTCGGGCAGCAGGCCGGGGGTCTCCAGGGTGCCCAGGGCGGCGGGCGTGACGACGCGGACCTTCTTACCGGACTCCGACTGCACCCGCAGCGCGTGCAATTCCCACTGCATGTAAGGCGTCAGCGGCTCTTCCACCACTCGAACGCGGTGGAAAGCGGTACCACGCTCCCGGTCGCGCTGAGCCGTCTTGAGCAGCGCTTCCCGCTCCTCGTCGAGGAGCCTCAAGGCTTCCCCCCAATGACCTCGGCAAAACGCTTCCCAGCTGTCGTCCGGTTCTTCGAATTGCTGCTGCCGCTCGAACTTCCAGGAGTGACGCTCTCGGAGCTCCGCGCGACGCTGCCGGTATTCGCTCCGATAGGCCTCGAGGGGCAGTCGTTCCCCTTCGGCTACGGGGAGTTCGAGGGCGCTCCGGTCAGGCATCTGTGATGTCCGGCTTCGCCGAGCGGAGCATACTTCCCGGAATAATCACCAGGCGCTCGTCCGAGGCGATAGTGACATCCGCGGGCAGACGTGCGGCGTAGGCCTCGGTGAGGTCCCGTCCGACGATGGCGATGTCACCGTTGCCGAGTTCCCAGATGTCCGGGCAGCCGTCTTCGTCCTTGGTCGTGCCCAACTCCTTGGCCGATTTACCCAAACGCCGCACGAATAACGCGGACGGATCGGCTTCCCACGGACGGGCCATGTTGTCTCCCCCTATGCGTTCTTCTCAACCGCTACCGAGCGTATGGATGCTGCTTACCTACCGCAAGGAACGCGTCGGCCAACATGGCTGAGGAGCGCCCGCTCGGTCTACGGCAGCCTTCCCAAGGGAGTGCACAGCCCGGCCCCACTGAGAGCAAGAACCGCCAGGGCGCCCAGGGCGATGCGGGGCATGGGGTAAGTCCTTTCGCGGGGCGGGGGAGCATCGGTTCGTCGTCGTCCCTGCCCACCGGTGTGCGCGGGGGATACCGGGCGCGCGGAAAGATCACCCCACTGGACGATGCTTGATTGCACTCGGGCGCCGCTCCGCCGTCACGCCATCGCCGAGACCCACCCGGGCAGCGGCTCCCGCCGTCCCAGCCAGGCGGACGGGACGGCCGATACCCCCGTGCCCGCTCCTACGACGCCGCCCACGATCGCGCAGGTCGTGTCGACGTCGCCGAGGCCCTCCGCCGTGGCCCACAGGGCGGCGATCAGGTCGTCCTGGTGGCGGGCGGCGCACCAGAGGGCGAAGGGGACCGTGTCGTCGGCTCGGATGCGGCGGCCGCTGCCGAGGAGGTCGGCAGCCTGGCGCGGGGTGGTGGTGGGGGGCAGGGCGATGGCGTGGATCAGGCCGTCGCGGACCGGGCCCGGCGGGGTGCGGTCGGCGACCTGGGCCAGGAGGTCCGGGGTCGGGGCCGTGGGGTTCGGGAACTCCGCGGTGAGGGCCGCCGCTACGGCGACCGCGACCGCGCCGGCTATGCCCTGCGGGTGGGCGTGGGTGACCTCCGCCGAACGGAGGGCCTGTTCGGCGGCGCGGTCCAGGTCCGCGCTGAACCACGCGCCCAGCGGCGCGACCCGCATCGCCGCGCCGTTGCCGAGGCTGCCCTCGCCGCCGAACAGGGCGCGGGTGGCGGACGGCCAGGAGGTGGGGGCGGCGGAGAGCGACGGCAGGAGTTCGTGCATGCCGCTGCCGTAGCCGCGGCCGGGGTCGGACAGGAAGGTGTCGGCCAGGACTTGGGCCAGCCGGGGCTGGTCGATCTTCCCGTGGTCGTTCAGCACCCTCAGTACGCCGAGCGCCATCGCCGTGTCGTCCGTCCAGGGCCACGGCGACTCCTCCGGGACCGCCCGCGCCCGGATCTCGTCGTACGCCCGCCGCCGGTCACGGAAGAGCGGGAACCAGCGCTCGCCGAAGGCGTCGCCGAGGGCGAGGGCCTCGATGCTGCGGCGGGCGGCCGACGGGTTCGGGGTCGGAGTCGGGGGCGCGGTCATGGTGGGCATCGTGCCAGTGGGGGGAGGTCCGCGCACGGCGGTTTTCCACGCACCGCGTTTCCGCGCCGCGGTGTTGGCTCTTACGCGCGTCCGCGTGTGAAGTGGGCCCCGACCGTGATCGCGGTCTGCCCCTTCATCATGCCGAGCCGGTTCCAGGTGAGCCCGAAGTCGGCCGGGTCGACGGACAGTTCGGCGGTCAGGGTGACCCCGTCCGCGGTGGCGCCCGGCGCGGTGGCGGTGAAGGCCAGCGGGCGGGTGGTACCGCGGACCGGCAGAGCTGCGGCTGAGCCCAGGCTGACACGCTCATGACACAGCGGTCACGATGGCCGGTGCCGTCATTCGGCGATGGCGGCATTGAGGAAAGGGTTATGCGGCCGGAATCCGGTGGGCCAGTTGGTCACCGAGAGAGCTACGGCGGTACAGGACCTGCCGTCCATGGCGCGCCCGGGTGACCAGGCCCGTGGCGTACAGCACGCGAAGGTGCTGGGACACGGCGCTGGGGGTGACGCTGAGGCGGCGGGCGACCTCCGCCGTTGCCAGCGGCTCTTCGAGGATGCGAAGCAGTGTGGCTCTGGGCGCGCCGAGCAGAGAGGCGAGAGCCGTCGCATCAGGGGTCGACGGCGGGGCCCAGAGCGTCGCTACCGCACGGCTGGGGTATGCCAGCACCGGCGGATCGTCCGGGTTGATGGGGGGTGCTGGCTTATGTGCGAACACGGACGGTATCAGCAGTAGCCCTCGGCCGGAGGCCGTGGTGCGGTGCTCGCTGAGCACCTTGTCGATGTACAGCACGCCGTCACGCCATCGCAGGTTCGCGTGCATGTCGGTAAAGAGCAGGCGTGCGCCTCCTTTGGCCAGTTGCCGCGCGCGGTAGGTCATGTCGGCTTCCAGCGTGAGTCGTATCTGCGGCCACATCGGTTTGATGGCGAGCTCCCAGTACTGACCCAAGAGTTCGCAGATGGTGTCGCAGAGTCTGACGACCCTCGTGTCGGTGGCAGTGGCGTCGCGCAGAGCTTCGGGGAGCGGGCCCGGCGCGTGTGTGGCCAGCAGGTCGCGGCGAATCAGATCGGGGGAGGCCTGGCGGGCGATGGCCAGTTCGTCTTCGAAGGCCGGTGCGAAGCGCGTGGGGCGCGGGGTCAGGAAGTCGGGAAGTATGTGGCGCTTTCCGACCAGGGACACCAGCAGTTCAGTGTCGAGCGTGCGGAGTCCGGGGAGCACGGACCTGTGCCACGGCAGATGCAAGGCGGACAGGCCCGGATCACGTAGCACCCGCAGGCTGAGCACGGTCTCCTGCAAGGGTGAGACGGCAAACCGGGTGTCGGCGAGGTCCTCGACACCGAGCACGAAGCTGATCATTAAGCTGGACGCTACATCGTTTGCCCAGCGCCACAGCGCTGCCGTGGACTTCACCGCATGACACACGAAGTCCAGGGGCAGCACATGGCGATCGCCACGGGCGCGGCACGTGGCATCGATGCCGTGACGACCGATGATCGACCGACCCTTCCGCCCGGCATGCGGGCCCAGCTCGATTCGTCCTCGTACATGGGCGTGCCGACGTTCGGCCTGCGGCCCCACCTGACCGAACCGGAGCAACTCGACGAGTGGAAGCCTGACGTCGCCGTGATCGGCGCGCCATGGGACGACAACACGACCAACCGCCCTGGCGCTCGTTTCGGCCCCCGGGCGCTGCGCGCCAACGCCTACGATGCGGGCAGTTACCACCTCGATCTTCAGATCGAGATCTTCGACCACCTTGAAGTCGTCGACTACGGTGACGCGATCGTTTCACCCGGTATGTGGGATCTATCGCGTGATGCCATCTACCGTCGGGTATCCGATGTAGTGAGCCGCGGCATCATCCCCGTGGTGATCGGGGGTGACCACTCGGTGACGTGGCCGAGTGGGATGGCGGTCGGCGCGCATTACGGCCACGGTCGGATCGGGATGATCCATTTTGACGCGCACGCTGACACGGCTGACATTCTGCGCGGCAACCTCGCCAGTCACGGAACACCGATGAGGCGGCTGATCGAGTCGGGAGCGATCGCCGGAAGAGACTTTATCCAGGTCGGGCTTCGGGGTTACTGGCCACCGGCCGACGTACAGGAGTGGATGCGTGAGCAGGGAATGCGCCATCACACGATGCAGGAGATCTGGGAGCGCGGCATCAAGGATGTGATGGACGATGTCATCGCCGAAGCGATCGACGGCACGGATGGTGTCTACCTCTCGATTGACATCGACGTGCTGGACCCGGGGTTCGCCCCAGGGACGGGAACACCCGAGCCTGGTGGCCTCGCGCCGATCGACCTGCTCAGAGCCGTTCGCCGGATCGCTCTGGAGACCAACGTGGTCGCGGTCGACGTCACCGAGGTCTGCCCCCCGTACGACCACGCCGACCTGACGGTCAACAACGCCCATCGGCTGATCTGGGAGACACTCGCCGGCCTGGCCTACAAGCGTGCCCGACGAACTGAGTAACCCCAGGAGCGACGACGCCCTGTCGATCATTCCGACCGATCTCCAGTGGCACCCTGACCGGGAGGCGGCCGAGCGGCCTGCCGCGCTCGGCCGCGAGTTCCGCTGTCGACGCCAGCAGGAAGAGGCGGCGGGACCTGTTGTTGCTTGGCGAGTTCGGTGTCGACCTCGACATTGATGGTGCCAAGAAGTTCACGTTCTCGCTGTGGGCCGGGGACACGTGCGCGAGGAGTTGCGCCGCCAGATGGTCGCGGCGTCCATCTGGAAGGCGGAGCTGACCCGGCTCGGCTCAGGCGAGTTCGCCCGGGTGTTCGCGCGCGCCTTCGTCAACCCGCAGGTGTACGCGGACGTCGGACTCGACCCGCGCGCGGCGGTCGAGCAGGTGCGCGCGAGCGCCCATCGGCGTGAGGTGATGCGTACGGGCGCGAAGCGGCTGACCGACTTCCTCGACGACATCGGCGTGCCGCGGGGCACCGGGCGGCGGTTGTGGCAGAGCTCGGGCCTGCTGGCGTAATCGCACGCAGGGCCGGTTACGCTGCCAGGCATGACGACAGGCAGCGGCACCGCCCCGGCGCACCCGGCGGCAGCGAACCGTGCCGCGGCCGCGGGGGCCGCGGCACCCGCCACGCCGACACCCGCCATACCGGCGGCCAACCCCGCGGCTGCGGCGCGGCCCGCCACGCGGCCCGCGCGCCGCGGCGCCTATCGCCGGCTCAGTGTGGAGGAGCGGCGCGCCCAGCTGATCGCCGCCGCGCTCGGGCTGTTCGCCCATCGCGCGCCCGAGGACGTGTCGCTGGACGATGTGGCCACCGCCGCCGGGGCCTCCCGGCCGCTCGTCTACCGCTACTTCCCCGGCGGCAAGCAGCAGTTGCACGAGGCGGCGCTGCGCAGCGCCGCCGACGAGCTGGAACTGTGCTTCGCCGAGCCCCGGAGCGGCCCGCTCACGGTACGGCTGCGCCGGGGGCTCGACCGCTATCTCGCCTTCGTGGACGAGCGCGACGCCGGGTTCAGCGCGCTGCTGCAGGGCGGCAGCGTCGCCGACACCTCGCGGACCAACGCGATCGTCGACGAGGTGCGGCGGGCCGCCGCCGACCAGATCCTGCTCCATCTGGAGGTGGCGGAACCCGGCCCGCGGCTGCGGATGATGGTGCGCACCTGGATCACCGCGGTCGAGGCCGCCTCGCTGATGTGGCTGGACGACGGCAAACAGCCGCCGATGGCACAGTTGCGCGACTGGCTCGTCGACCACTTCGTCGCGCTGATGGCCGCCACGAGCGCGAGCGACCCGCAGACGGCGCGGGTGCTGCGCGCGGCACTCGCGCTGGAACCGGCGGAGGGGCAGGCCGGGGCGCTGGCCCGGCGCGTGCTGCCGGTGCTCGGCGACGCCTCTCACCTGCTGTGAGACTGGGCCGGTGAGAAGCGAGGAGACGCCCTTCGCGGGCGGGCCGCTGGACGGCCGGGTGCTGCCGGTGCTGGTCGGGCTGACCGGGCAGCCGCCGAAGACATACGAGGTGCCGGTCCCCGACGAGGGCGGCGGACCGCCGACGGTGTACGTCTACCGCCGGGTGCCGGCCGCCACATCGCGGCGGCTGGGGCTGGTTCGCGGGTGGCGGTATGAGTACGACCCGGAGGGCAAGCCGCACGACGGGCTGAAATGGCCCTGGTCAAAGCCCGGCTGACGGTACGACAGCAGGCGTGCGGCACACACGACGGCGCGAACTCGGCAACGCCCGCCGACACAGTCGCTCGTACGCACATGCGACAGAACGGGCGGGCGGACCACCGCCGGACGGGTGACCGCATTGACCCGACTCGCCGACAATTCTCCTAATATACGACTGGTCATGTCACGATCGCCCCGAGGTCGATTTGTCGAGCCCGGAGGTGAGACCGTGTCAGGACGCATCGTGGGGTCGGTCTGCGCGGTGGCGCTGACCGCGGCCACCGCGCTGGCCGCGCCCGTCCCGTCGGCGCCTGCCGCCGCCGCACCCGCCGCACCCGCCGATCAGTCGGTCGCCGAGCTGCTGACGCAGCTCAAGACGCTGTACCGCAAGGCCGAGGAGGCGACCGAGGCGTACAACGCCACCGAGGACAAGCTGCACAAGCAGCGCGCCAAAACGCGGGCGCTGGCCGCCGCCCTCGCCCGCACCCGTGCCCACCTCGCGATCAGCCACGACGAGGCGGGGCGGCTGGCCCGCGAGCAGTACCAGGGCCGCACCCAGCTCTCCTCGTACTCCTTCCTGATGGCGCTGCTGTCCCCCAGCCCGGACCAGGTCGCCGAGCAGACACGCGAGCTCGGCCGGGCCGCCGACCGCCAGGCGATCCTGGTCGAGCGGCTGACCAGAGGGGAGGCACATGCGGAAAGGCTCGCCGAGCGGGGCCGGGCCGCGCTCAAGAAACAGCTGTCCCTCGCGACCAAGCGGAAGAAACAGCGGGACAAGGTCGAGAAACGCCTCACCACCATCGAGCGGACCCTGGCCTCGCTGACCCTCGGCCAGCTGCGGGCGCTGGAGGAGCGGGAGCGCCAGGACACCGAGAGGGCACAGGACGAACTGCTCGCCTCCGGGGCCCTCGACCCGTCGGCGGGCGACACCGCGATCGACTCGGGGGGCTTCGACACCGGCGGCGATACCGGCGGCGACATCGGCCACGGCACCGACCATGACATCGACCGCGACACCGGCAGTCACTTCAGCAGCCACGCCCGCGGCAAGGACCCCACCCCCGAGGCCGAAGACACCCCGCCGGGCACCCCAGCCGACACTCCGCCCGACACCCCGCCCGACACCCCGCCCGACACCGCCCCGGACCCCGAGGACACCGGTGCCACCCCGGAGCCGGAGGAGGCCGAGGACCCGCCTCCGAAGGCCAAGAAGCCCGCCCGCCGGACCGCGCCCGGCCACCGCCGTGCGCCCCGCCGCCCCTTCGCCTCCGCGGCGGCCGGGCACCGGGCGCTGCGGTATGCGCTGAACCAGATCGGCAAGCCGTACGTCTGGGGCGCGGAGGGGCCGGGCTCCTTCGACTGTTCGGGGCTGACCTCCCAGGCGTGGGCGCACGCCGGGCGGACCATCCCGCGCACCAGCCAGGAGCAGTGGCGCCGACTGCCGCGCGTGAAGCTCAACGAACTGCGCCCCGGCGATCTCGTGGTCTATTTCAAGGGCGCGTCCCATGTGGCGATCTACGCGGGCGACGGCATGGTGGTGCAGGCCCCGCGCCCGGGCAGCCGGGTCAAGCTGTCCCCGCTCGCCTCCAATCCGCTGCGCGGCGCCGTACGCCCGACGGCGGGCGGCGGGACCAAGGGCTGACTCAGCCCACCTGCTCGGCGGCCTCGGTGGCCACATCGACCGTATCGGCCGCATCACCCGAACCAGCCGAACCGGCTAAGTCGGCCAACTCGGCCGAATCGGCCGTATCCGTTCCTGTGTCCTCTCCTGTGTCCTCTCCTGTGTCCTCCGCGGATCCGACTGCCTCCGCCTCCTCCAGATACGCCGCGGTCTTGTCCGGCTCGTAGAAGAAGTTCTCGAAGTCGGCAGGGTCGTCGAAGCCGTTGGCCAAGCGGTGGGCGACCGCGGGCAGTTGGCCCGCCGCGCCCAGGAGGCGAACGATGTGCGCGGGCGGCGGGGCCAGCATCGCGTTCGTCCACTTGGTCACATGCCGCGCCGTCGCCCAGAACCGCGCGAACGTCCGCCGCATCCAGGTCTCATCGAAGGGCCGGTCACCGTGCTCGACGATGCTCGCCAGATACGATGCGGCGCATTTGGCCGCGGAGTTGGACCCCTGACCGGTGAGCGGGTCGTTGGTGACCACGACATCGGCCACCCCCAGGACGAGCCCGCCGTCCGGCAGCCGGCCGACGGGGTCGCGGACGGTCGGGGTGTAGCGCCCGGACAGCGTGCCGCCCGCGTCCGTCAGCTCGACCCGGGTGGCCCGCCCGTACTCCCAGGGCGTGAACCACTCCATGAGTTCAAGGGTCAGGGCGAGATGCTCGGAAGGGTCGGTGACGCCCTCGAAGACATCGGCGGGGCCGCCGGGGATGGCCTCCCAGAACAGGATGTCGGCCCGCCCGGAGGTGGTGAGGGCGGGCATGACGTACAGCTCCCCCACGTCGGGCACCAGATTGCAGCGCACCGCTTCGAGTTCGGGGTGTTCCAGCCGGGGGGCGAGACCGTGGACATAGGCGACGGCGAGGGCGCGCTGCGGGGAGGTGTACGGGGAGCGGGCGGCGTCCCGGCCGAAGAGGGAGCCCAGTTCGCCCTTGCCCGCCGCGACCAGCACCAGGTCGTAGCGCTCCGCGAAGAACTCCAGGTCGGAGACGGCCGCGCCGTGGATGACCAGCCGGCCGCCGCGCCGTTCGAAGGCGTCCATCCAGCCGGCCATCTTCAGTCGCTGGTCGACGGACTGCGCGTAGCCGTCCAGTTCGCCCACCCAGTCGACCAGGCGCGGATGCCCCAGCGGGGTGACGGGACCGGCCACCGAGACGCCCAGGCCCTGGATGCGCGGGGCCTGCTCCTCCCAGAAGTTGATCTCCTGGTCGCGCTCGTGCTGCAGCGCGGTGCGGAACATGCACTGGGTGGACATCACACGGCCGACGCGGATCTCATCGGGCGTGCGGTTGGACATCAAGGTGACCTCGTACCCCTGGGCCTGCAATCCCAGGGCGAGCTGGAGGCCGGACTGGCCGGCCCCGACGATGAGCATCCTGCGCATGGCCGGGCCGGTTCACTCGGGCGAGATGTCCACGGCGAACCTCACCAGCGCGAGCAGCGCGTCGGCCACCGAGACGCGGTTGCGGGCGTCCACGATCACCACGGGCACCTTCGCCGGGACGGAGAGCGCGTCCCGCACGTCCTCCGGCTCGTACAGCGGCGTCCCCTGGAAATGGTTGACCGCGATGACGTACGGCAGCCCACAGCTGTCGAAGTAGTCCAGCGCCGGGAAGCTGTCCTCCAGCCGCCGCGTGTCGACCATCACCACCGCGCCGATCGCGCCGCGCATCAGGTCGTCCCACATGAACCAGAACCGCTGCTGGCCCGGCGTGCCGAACAGATACAGGACCAGGTCGGAGTCGAGCGTGATCCGGCCGAAGTCCATCGCGACCGTCGTGGTCAGCTTCTCCGGGGTCGCGGCGAGGTCGTCCACGGCCTCGCTGGCCCGCGTCATCAGCGCCTCGGTCTGCAGCGGGGTGATTTCCGAGACCGAGCCGACGAATGTCGTCTTGCCGACGCCGAAACCCCCCGCGACGACGATCTTGGTGGCGATGGGTGCCCGCGAACGGTCCTCCTGCCACCCCTGGAGCCCCTCGTCGGCCCCCGGTATCTCCGGCACCCGCACTGGTGCCGCCGTTATCGTCTCAGAGTCTGCGAAGTCCACTGAGCACCCTTTCGAGCAACGCGCGTTCCGGCTGGCCGGGGCTCCGCCCGGTGCCGTACACGCGGATCTTTCCCTGGTCCGCGAGGTCGCTGAGCAGCACGCGCACCACACCGAGCGGAATCTTGAGCAGCGCGGAGACCTCCGCGACCGAACGCATCCGACGGCAGAGGTCGATGATGGCCCGGATTTCCGGCACCATCCGGGAGGCCGGCCCGCTGAGCGCGGGCTCGACCGCCCCGTCCGGTGTCTCCAGCGTGGCCACGAAGGTCTCGACCAGCAGCACATGGCCGGAGCGGGTCCGGCCGCCGGTGAGCGAGTACGGGCGTACGCGGGCGGCCTTGTGGGACGCTGACGTCACTGTGCGGACTCCAGGGACCGGCGCAGCTCGGTACGGAGTTCAGGGGTGAGCACATGCCCGGCCCGGCCGACGAACAGCGCCATGTGGTACGCGACCACGGTCATGTCGCAGTCCGGCGTGGCGTGCACGCCCAGCAGCGAGCCGTCGCTGATCGACATGACGAACAGACTGCCCTGGTCCATAGCGACCATCGTCTGCTTGACGAGCCCGCCGTCCATCAGCTTGGCCGCGCCCAGCGTGAGGCTGCCGAGGCCGGAGACGATGGTGGCCAGGTCGGCGCTCGACCCCTTCGGACCGTCCTGGGCCGTCGGATCGGCGGCCGCCGCGGTGTGCCGCGCGTCCGAGGACAGCAGCATCAGCCCGTCGGAGGAGACGACGGCGACCGAGCGGACGCCGGGTACCTCCTCGACCAGGTTCGACAGCAGCCAATGCAGATTACGGGCCTCGGAACTCAGCCCATAGGTACTCGTGGGCGCATTCACCTGCGTGCCTCCTCAACCGTGCCACCCTCGTCCTGCGCCCCCGATTGTCCCCGCTGCCGCTCCCCCGCCGGGTCGCGACCCGCGAACTCGGCCTCGGCGTCGCGACGCCCCTTCCGGGCGCCCTTCTGGAAACCGCCGAGCCTGCGCCGCAGTTCCTCGGCGTTGACCGCGCCCGTGCGCTCCAGGGGGTCGGTCTCCGGCAGGGCCACGTTCTTCGGGGTGCGCTTGGGAAGTCCCTTGTCGGTGCGGCGGCGTTCGCGCACCTCTGCTTTTTCCGGGGCTCGCTGCCCGGGCACCCCGGACGACGCGGTCTGCGACCCACCCGGGGCCGGCCGCCCGTCGGAGGCGGTGGACAACTGCTCGTCCGCGGCTGCCGCGTCGGCCCCGGGCCGGGTGTGCTCGGCGGGCTCGGCCAGATACGACCCGGTCACCGATCGGGTGGCGTCCGCGGGCGCGGCCGGTGCCGGGCCCTCGGCCGGTCCCCAGGCGTCGGCTCCGACCGGGCGTATGCCGTGGCCGCCGATCGTCTCGCCGCCGCCCCGCTGGGCCGGCCGGCGCGGGTCGGGGGCCGACTGGTCGCGGTGCCCGGAGAGTTGGATGGTCCGCTCGGCGGCCTCCACCAGCGGGTCGGGGGCCTGCTTCGGGGCGCGCCGCGGAAGCATGGGCAGGGTGCCGCCGTCCGACGGGGCCGGGGCCGGGTGGCCGCGCGGCGGGGTCGGGTCGGGGGCCATCTCGACGCCGGGGGCGGCCGCCGCGGTGGAGTCCGCGATCCGGGGCCGCCGCTCCGGGGCCTGGTCGCCGGCCGCCGAACCGACCGGCGATCCGGACGCCGAACCGGCCGGGGTCCCCGGGGGGTTCGCCGCCGTACGGGCCGGGCCGCCGGAGCCGTTCTCCGCGCCAGGGCGCGGCAGCCCCAGGCGCCCGCCACGCCGGTGCGCGAGCGTCCGCGGCGACTCCAGGTCGGCGGCGGAGGTCCCGGAGGCGGTGGTTCCGGCGAGGGCCGGACGGGACTGTCCCGGAAGGGTGTTGGAGTTGGCCTCGGCCACCGAGCCCGGGAAGGACGGCAGCGAGGTGCCGCCGTACGAGGCTCCCACGGGCGCGGCGGGCGGCAGTCCGCCGCCGGGCGGCCCGGCGGGCAGGATCTTCGTCGGGAGGACCACCACGGCCGCGACCCCGCCCGGCTTCTGCTCGCGCAGCTGCACCCGTACGCCGTGGCGCGCGGCCAGCCGGGTCACCACGTACAGACCGAGCCCCAGCGGGTCCTCGGGCTGCGGGCCCTGGCAGTACTCCGGCACCGGGTCGGACAGCCGGTTGTTGAGCTCGACGAAGCGCTCGGGCGTCATGCCGATGCCCTCGTCCTGGACGGAGAGCATGACCTCGCCGCTCTCCAGCAGCCAGCCGGAGATCTGGACCATGGTGTCCGGCGGCGAGAACGTGGTCGCGTTCTCCAGCAGCTCGGCGATCAGGTGGCTGATGCTGTCCGCCGCGTACCCGGCGACCTGGGCGTGCTGCGGCAGGGCCTGGATCTGCACCCGGTCGTACCGCTCGACCTCGCTGATCGAGGCGCGCAGCACATCCAGCAGCGGCACCGGCCCCGGGTGCGCGGCCTTGTTCTCGGAGCCCGCGATGACCAGCAGGTTCTCGCCGTAGCGGCGCATCCCGGTGGCCAGGTGGTCCAGCTGGAAGAGGGTCTGCAGGCGGTCCGGGTCCTGCTCGCGCTCCTCCATGTCCTCGATGATGGTCAACTGGCGCTCGATCAGGCCGAGGGTGCGCAGCGCCAGACTGACGAAGCTGCCGTGGACGCGGGCCCGCAGACCGTCGAGGCGGGTGGCGACCTCGTCTCGCTCGCGGCGCAGCTCGGACCGCTCGTCGGCGAGCCTGCGCCGCTCGTCGACCAGGCGGGCCCGGTCTGCCTCCAGTTTCACGGCGCGCTCATGCTCGCGCACCGCCGCCTGGTGCATCTGGTTGACGGCCCGCACGGCGTCCGCGAACTCGTCGTCGCGCCCCTTGAAGGCGATCGGCTCCTCGGCCAACGGGTCGGCGGCGACCCGCCGCGCGCCGAGCCGCAGCGCCGCCAGCGGCCGGGTCATCGAGCGGGCGGCCTGGATGCTCATGCCGATGGCCAGCAGCAGACAGGCGCCGAGGATGCCGATGCCCACCTCGAGGTCGGTGACCTCGTCGTCGCGCAGCTTCTCCAGATGCTCGATCTCGGCGGTGGCCAGCGAGGACTCGACGCCGCGCATCCGGTCGATACGGGCGGACAGGCTGGACTCGACGCGCTCGCCGTTGAGGAAGAGGTCGGTGTCGGAGAGCTGGGGCTGGTCGGTGAGGCGGGCGATGTAGCGCTCGGCGGCGGTGACCTCGGTGCCGTTGACGGTGCGGGCGAAGCGGTCGCGGGCGGAGGCCGGGGCGAGCTGGTTGAAGTCGGAGAGCGCGGACTGCTCGCGTACGTTGGTGCGCTGGGCCGCCGAGGTGAGCTTGGGCTGGCTGCCGCCCGCGGAGAGCGCGCCGAGCAGCAGCCCGCGGGTGGCGGAGGCCTCCTCCGTGGCGCGGCCGAGGGGGGCCAGCGCGGCCGCGGAGCCGTCGTCGGCGCCGGCCGGGAGCTTGCGGGCCAGGGTGTCGGCGAGGCCGCCCAGCGCCTGGACGGTCTCGGTGTAGCTCTCGTACACATCCAGCGCCGAGCCGTCTCCGGTCAGCGCCTGCTGCCGGACCTTGGGCAGCGCGTCCAGTAGCCGCCGCACCTCGGCCGGGGTGCCCGGACCCACCTCTTTGACCTGCCGGTCCACCCGGGCCCGCTGGCTCTCGGAGACACCGGCGCCGGAGGCGGAGTTACGTCCGGCCGCGACGTACTCGATCATGGCGTCGCGCTCGTCGGCGAGGGCGTGGGCGAGGGTCACCGCGCCGCGGTTGGTCTCGGCGAGGTCGACGAGCTTCTGGGCGTCGGTGGTGTCGTCCAGCGCGCTCAGGACGGCCGGGGCCCCGGCCCCGAGAACGGCGAGGGAGACGACGGCGACGGACACGGCCAGCCGATTACGGACCCGTGCGGTGCTGCGCTGCGGCAACGCCTCCTGCCGGCGTGGCTCGCCGCCCTGCTCGTGGTTGCTGCCCCGAAGCCGCTTCTTCCGCACCGGTGCTCACAATCTTTTCTCGCCCGACCCACTGTGGTTCAGAGGTGACGACGGTTCAACAATTGTGTTTCCCCACCTCTGGTAGGGATTCCGACCCTTTCAGGACGACTTCGGGACGGGCACACATCACCCACCCCACCGCCCGAACGAGTGAACCCCATTGCGTAGTTGACCACCAAACTTCGGTCGCGGGCCATACCCTCCGACAACCTTTCGCGGGTTGGAAATCGCCCGGCCTCCTGGCAAGATGCTCCCCCGCAGGTTCCCGTAACCGTCAATCGCGGCCAATCCGGCAAACCGCCGCGTGCGCCCACCTCTCGGCGCCCAGGAGTGACGGGCCCCGGTCCGGCAGACTGGCCAGATGCGCATCGAGCTCGCCACCGCCCCCGGTGATCACCAGGTCCCCAACGAGGACTACGCGTCGGTAGCACTGCCGGCGTCAGGTCAGGGCGGGGCACTGGTCGTCCTGGACGGGGTGACGCCACCCGAGGAAGACTACGGCTGCGTCCATGGCGTGCCCTGGTTCACCGCCCGGCTGGGCGGGGCGCTGCTCGAACTGTCCGGATCGCGCCGGGATATGCCGCTGGCAGACTGCCTCTCCCGCGCGATCGAACGAACGGCCGACGCGCACGGCCCAGAATGTGACCTTTCTCACGTTAGAACGCCTCAGGCGACGGTCGTCGCGGTGCGGTGGGATGCGGAGCGGGTCGAGCATCTGGTGCTCTCCGACTCCGCGTTGCTGATCGAGCGGACGGACGGCACGGTGACGCCCGTGCTCGACGACCGGATCGACCGGCTGCGCGCCGCGGGGCGGCGGCCGCTGGCCCCGCTGCGCAATGTCGAGGGCGGCTTCTTCACCGCCGCCGCCGACCCGGCGGTCTCCCGCAGAGCCGTGACCGGCGCCTCCCCGCGCGCGGGGATACGGGCGGTGGCGGCGCTCACCGACGGGGCGGCGCGGTGGGTGGAGATGTTCCGCGAGGGCGACTGGACCGAGTGCTTCGCGCTGCTGCGGAAGGAGGGCCCGCAGGCGCTGATCGACCGGGTGCGGGCGGCGGAGGACGCCGACCCGGAGCGCACCGCGTTCCGCCGCTACAAGGCGCACGACGACGCGGCGGTCGTCTTCGCGGAGTTCTAGCGGAACCCCGGCAAAGTCCCAGGCCCGCGCGTTCGCCCGGGCGGCCCCCGCCGCGCCCCGGCGGCCAAGACCACCTCCGGCCGTCCCCCGAACGCCGCACCCGCGTCGCCGGGTCGGCGGAGCTTGCCGATCCTGACGTACATGAGAGGCCTAGTCCTGCGGCGAAGCTGCGCCCTGTCCGGGCTCCTCGGTGGCCTGCGCGGAGTTCAGCCGGTGCAGCAGCCGGGCGAGTTCGGCCACCTCGCTGCGCTCCCACGCCGCGAGGCGGCGCGCGTACCGCGCCCGCCGGGCCCCTCGTACGCGACGGAACCTGGCACGCCCCTCATCCGTCATCTGAACCAGGAAGGCCCGGCCGTCGGCGGGGTCGGGGGCCCGGGCCACCAGCCCGAGGTCCTCCAGCGCCCGCAGCTGGCGGCTCATGGTCGCCTTGCCGACGCCGAAGTAGGCCGCGAGATCCGTGGCCCGCTGCTGTCCGGCGTCTTCCAGCCGCATCAGCAGTCCGTACGCGGCGGATTCCAGCTCCGGGTGGACTTCCCGGGCCAATTCACCCGAAGAGGCGCGGGCTCGACGAAGGAAAACCGCCAATTCGCGCTCCAGAGCCAGGAATGCATGGTCTACACCAATTCCGCCCATGGTGCGTTCCTCACCCCCCTCGGGGGGCAATGCCCCGTTGTTGTGCACGTCAGAGCCCTCTCCGGATTTTCACGGCGTGAAATTTTCTTTCAGGCGCGGCCGTCGCCGCAGCTCCGTCAGTATTTCGCAGGATTAGACCAACGGCAGCAACCCTCCCCCCTTCCGCGCCGCGTATCTACGCCCGTAGCGTCCTACCTGACATGGCCATTCCAATGACATGTGCACCTCTCCCCACACGAGGCCCTCGGAGGCACGCCATGCCCAAGCACAGACCTGGTACGACCCGGCGCACCCTGACCGCGCTTGGCGGCATTCTCGCCGGTCTTCTCGCGATGAGCTTCACGCTCTCCGGTCCGGCTTCGGCCGCCGAGAGCGGAAAGGCCATCCCCCACCCCGAGGACGACTGGGCGGGCTCCCAGATACTTAAGCACGAAGGCGGTTCCACGACCGGTGAGGAGCCGCCCGGGCTGCTTGCCACCGTCGAAGGCGTGGACGTCAGCAGCCACCAGGGCAACGTCGCCTGGTCGACGCTCTGGAGCAGCGGAGTCCGCTTCGCCTACGTCAAGGCGACGGAGGGCACCACCTACACCAACCCGTACTTCTCGCAGCAGTACACCGGGTCGTACAACGTCGGCATGATCCGCGGGTCGTACCACTTCGCGCTGCCGGACAACTCCAGCGGTGCGGCGCAGGCCACGTACTTCGTCAACCACGGCGGTGGCTGGTCGAAGGACGGCAAGACGCTCCCCGGCGCGCTCGACATGGAGTACAACCCCTACGGCGCGACCTGCTACGGCAAGAGCGCGAGCGCGATGGTCAGCTGGATCAAGGACTTCACCACCACGTACAAGTCGCTCACCGGGCGCGACGCGGTGATCTACACCTCGACGAGCTGGTGGAAGAGCTGCACGGGCAACTCCAGCGCCTTCGGCGGCACCAACCCGCTGTGGATCCCGCGCTACGGCTCCTCGGTCGGTGAACTCCCGGCGGGCTGGGGCTTCCACACCATCTGGCAGTACACCTCGTCGGGCGCGACGGTCGGCGACCACAACAAGTTCAACGGCGCGATCGACCGCGTCCAGGCCCTCGCCAACGGCTGAGCCCCACCCTCGGCGCTTCGCCCTCCGCCGTACGGACCCGGCTGTCCGTACGGCGGAGGGCGTCGGCTGTTCGGGCCCGTCACGCCGCCACGGGAACCTCCGGGGTGGCCGACGTGGCCGACGTGGCCGCCGGGGTGAGGGCCACTTCCAGGACCCGGCGGACGTCCGAGACCGGGTGGACCTCCAGCTTGTCCAGGACCTCGGCGGGGACGTCGTCGAGGTCGGGCTCGTTGCGCTTGGGGATGATCACGGTGGTCACCCCGGCCCGGTGCGCCGCCAGCAGCTTCTGCTTGACGCCGCCGATGGGCAGCACCCGCCCGGTCAGCGAGACCTCGCCGGTCATCGCCACGTCCGGGCGCACCTGGCGGCCGGAGAGCAGCGAGGCCAGGGCCGTGGTCATGGTGATACCCGCGCTCGGGCCGTCCTTGGGCACCGCGCCCGCCGGGACGTGCAGGTGGATGCCGCGCTCCTTGAGGTCACCGACCGGAAGCTCCAGCTCCGCGCCGTGCGAGCGCAGGAAGGAGAGCGCGATCTGGGCGGACTCCTTCATCACGTCGCCCAGCTGGCCGGTGAGGGTCAGCCCCGCGCCGCCCGTCTCCGGGTCGGCCAGGGACGCCTCGACGAACAGCACATCGCCACCCGCGCCGGTGACCGCGAGCCCGGTCGCCACGCCCGGCACGGCGGTGCGCCGCTCGGCCGGGTCCTGGGCGGACTCGGGGGTGTGGTGCGGACGGCCGATGAGCGGCCGCAGCTCGCCGGTGCCGACCGTGAAGGGCAGCTCGCGCTCGCCCAGCTCGTGCTGGGCCGCCACCTTGCGCAGCAGCCGCGCGATGGAGCGCTCCAGGGTCCGTACGCCCGCCTCGCGGGTGTACTCCCCGGCCAGCTTGCGCAGCGCGTCGTCCTCCAGCGTCACCTCGCCCGGCTCCAGGCCGGCCCGCTCCAGCTGGCGGGGCAGCAGGTGGTCGCGGGCGATGGTGACCTTCTCGTCCTCGGTGTAGCCGTCCAGGCGCACCAGCTCCATGCGGTCGAGCAGCGCCTCGGGGATGGCCTCCAGGACGTTGGCCGTCGCGAGGAAGACCACGTCGCTCAGGTCGAGTTCGACCTCCAGGTAGTGGTCGCGGAAGGTGTGGTTCTGCGCCGGGTCCAGGACCTCCAGGAGGGCCGCGGCGGGGTCGCCGCGGAAGTCGGAGCCGACCTTGTCGATCTCGTCGAGGAGGACGACCGGGTTCATCGAGCCCGCCTCCTTGACGGCTCGTACGATCCGGCCGGGCAGCGCCCCGACGTATGTACGCCGGTGGCCGCGGATCTCCGCCTCGTCGCGGACGCCGCCGAGCGCGACGCGCACGAACTTCCGCCCCATCGCGCGGGCGACCGACTCGCCCAGCGACGTCTTGCCGACGCCGGGCGGGCCCACCAGAGCCAGCACCGCGCCGCCCCGGCGGCCGCCGACCACACCCAGGCCGCGGTCGGCGCGGCGCTTGCGCACCGCCAGGTACTCGGTGATCCGCTCCTTGACGTCCTCCAGGCCCGCGTGGTCGGCGTCGAGCACGGCCTTGGCGCCGGCGATGTCGTACGCGTCCTCGGTGCGCTCGTTCCAGGGCAGCTCCAGGACGGTGTCCAGCCAGGTGCGGATCCAGCTGCCCTCGGGGCTCTGGTCGGAGGCCCGCTCCAGCTTGTCGACCTCCTTGAGCGCGGCTTCCCTGACCTTCTCCGGCAGGTCGGCGGCCTCCACCCGGGCCCGGTAGTCGTCGGACTCGTCTTCCGGGTCGCCGTTGAGCTCGGCCAGCTCCTTGCGGACCGCCTCCAGCTGCCGCCGCAGCAGGAACTCGCGCTGCTGCTTGTCGACGCCCTCCTGGACATCCTTGGCGATCGACTCGGCGACGTCCTGCTCGGCGAGGTGTTCACTCAGCCAGCCGACGGCCAGCTTGAGGCGCGCCACCGGGTCGGCCGTCTCCAGCAGCTCCACGCGCTGCTGGACCGACAGGAACGGCGAGTAGCCGGAGTTGTCGGCCAGCTGGCCGACGTCGTCGATCTGCTGCACCCGGTCCACGACCTGCCAGGCGCCGCGCTTGCGCAGCCAGCTGGTGGTCAGCGCCTTGTACTCCTTGACCAGCTCCGAGACGGCACCGGGCAACGGGTCCGGAACGATCTCCTCGACCTGGGTGCCCTCCACCCACAGGGCGGCCCCGGGACCGGTCGTCCCCGCGCCTATGCGCACCCGGCGCACCCCGCGGATCAGCGCGCCCGGGTCGCCGTCGGAGAGCCGGCCCACCTGCTCGACCGTGCCGAGCGTGCCCATGCCCGCGTACGTCCCGTCGATGCGCGGCACGAGCAGGACGCGCGGCTTGCCGCCGCCGCTGCCGCTTGATCGGGCGGCGGCCTGTGCGGCCTCCACCGCGGCTCGTACCTCACTGTCGGACAGGTCCAGCGGCACCACCATGCCGGGCAGCACCACCTCGTCATCGAGGGGCAGCACGGGCAGGGTGAGCGGTGTGGACGTGGAAGCCATGATCTCCCCTTCGGCAGGCAAGTTGAGCTATGCAGACTCAATGCGCGGAGGCCCACCGATGTTCCCGGCCCGTTGTTCGCTCTGAGCGATCACCCGTTCCTGCGGTGCGTCAGCGGAACGTGAACCGTCACCCCTTCGGTAAGCGATAGAGGGGCGTGAGACTGTTCCGCCCGATGGGGTCAGACCGAAGCGACGGGGAGTTGCTGCGAGCCGTCGCGCGGGGAGACGCGCAGGCGCTCGCCACGCTCTACGACCGGCACGCGGGCTGGCTGCACGCGCGCCTCACGCGCCGCTGCCACGACCCCGAGACCGTACGCGAGGTCCTGCAGGACACCTTCGTCACGGCCTGGCGCACGGCCGGCGCGCACCGCGGCGGCGAGGCGGGCGGCTGGCTGTGGACCATCGCCGCCCGCCGCCTCGTCGACGCCCAGCGCGCCGCCACCCGCGCCGCCCAGGCCCAGGCCGCCCACGCCCGCCACCAGCCGGACCCGGCCCACGCCACGGCCCCCTCCGCGGAGGAGCGGGCCCTCGACGCACTGGAGTACGGCGACGTCGGCACCGCCCTCGACCGCCTCTCCCCCGAACTGCGCGCCGTCCTGCGCGCCACGGTCGTCGACGGGCTCACCACCCGCGAGGCCGCGCAGCTCCTCGGCATCCCCGAAGGCACCGTCAAAACCCGCGCCCAACGCGCCCGAAGAGAACTCCGCGCCGCCCTCACCGAGCGGCGCACCACACCCCCGCACCTCCTGGACGCTCTCGGAGGCACCGCATGACGCGCCGGCGACTGACGAACCGCGGCGGCCCCGCCGCCACCTGGCACGTGACACCCGCACACGCGGCGTCCTACGCCGACGGCTCGCTGCCGGAGACCGACGCGTGGTCGGTCGAGAAACACGTCGAGGCCTGCGCGACCTGCGCGGAGCGCGTCTCGGCCGCCGTCCGCGAAGGCGCGGCGGCGCCCGCGCTGGCGGAGATCCGGGCGACGGTGCTGACCTTGGCGGGGGCGCAGGCGCAGGCCCAGGCGCCCAACGATGCGCTTGCCGGGACGGGGGCCGGGGTCGCAGCCGGGGCCGGGGCTGCGACCGGGACCGGGGCCACAGCCGCGACCGCAGCCGCAGCCGGGGTCGGCGGCGCGGCTCCGGCCGTGGGGGCGGCACGACACGGCGGGGAAGCCGTCGCGTCAGGCGCAATGGCCGCCCCCCATACCGCCGGCCGGGAGGGCCCAGCCGGCATCGGCGACGCCGCTCCCGTCGCCGGGCGGCGCCGCTCCCTGCTGGGCCTCGGCCGGGGGCCCGCCCGGGGCCCCCGGGCGTGGATGGTGTGGGCCGCGGGGCCCGCGGTGCGCGGGCCTTGGCTGGTCGCGCTGCTCGTGACGGGGGTCGTCGCGGCCGGGGCCGCGCGGGCCGCGGGGGTCTCCGGTGTGCGGCCGCTGTTGCTGGCGCTCGCGCCCGTACTGCCGTCCGCCGGGGTGGCCGTCTCGTACGGGCGGCACGCCGACCCCATGCATGAGCTCGCCGCGTCCACGCCATCCGGCGGTCTGCGGCTGCTGCTGACCCGTACGGCGGTCGTACTCGCCGTGTCCGTGCCGCTGCTGACCCTCGTCGGGCAGCTGCTGCCCGCGGCCGCCGGGGCGCCCGCGGCCTCGGCCTGGCTGCTGCCCGGGCTCGCGCTCACGCTCGCCGCGCTCGCCCTCGCCTCGTACGTCGGCTGCCGGATCGCCACCTGTGCGGTCACCGCGGGCTGGCTGCTGGCCGTCGGTGCCCCGGCGGCCCTCGCACACTCCGGTGACCCCCAGGGACCCACCCTCGGGGGCGCCGTGTCCGATTCCCTCGCCACTGTCCTCTCCGGCCCCGCCGCTCAGGGCGGCTGGGCAGCGGCGGCGGCTGTCTGCGCGGGGCTGCTGGCCCTGCGCCGTACCTCCTTCGACCATCTGGAGCGCATGTGACCAGCGCCGTCTCCGTCCGTGTCCACGGGTTGACGGTCCGGCACCGCCGGACCACCGCCCTCGACGCCGTCGACCTCGCCTTCGGGACCGGTGTCCATGGCCTGCTCGGCCCCAACGGGGCGGGCAAGACCTCCCTGATCCGCGTTCTCGCGACGGTCGCCGCGCCCACCGCCGGGCGCGTGGAGCTGCTCGGCGGCGACATCTCGGCGCCCGCGCACCGGACCGCCGTACGCCGCAGGCTCGGCTATCTGCCGCAGGAGTTCGGCTACTACCCAGGCTTCACGGTGCGCGAGTTCGTCGCCTACATGGCGTGGCTGAAGGAGATACCGCGCGCGGACGCCCCCGCCGCGGTCGAACGCGCCGTCGCGCGGGTCGGGCTCGCCGACCGCATCGACGCGAAGGTCCGCAGCCTGTCGGGGGGCATGGTGCGGCGCGTCGGCATCGCGCAGGCGATCGTCAACGACCCGGCCGTGCTGTTCCTGGACGAGCCGACGGCCGGTCTCGACCCGGAGCAGCGGGTGGACTTCCGGGCGCTGCTGCGCGAGCTGGGCCGTAACGCGACGGTGCTCGTCTCCACCCATCTGGTGGAGGACGTCGCCGCGGCGTGCACGGAGGTCACCCTCATCGGGTCGGGCCGGGTGGCCTACCAGGGCACACCCCGGGCACTGGCCGAGCTGGGCGCCGAGGCGGAGACCGACGACTTCGGCGACAACCCGATCGAGCGCGGTTACGCCGTGGCGCTGCGCCGCCACCGGGCCGGCCAGGGCGCCTCCGCGGGATGGACGGTGACCCGATGAGCCGGACCCCGACCCTGCGCCCGCGCGTCACGCACTCCGCACCCGAGACCCGCCCCCCGCGCGTCGCCCGTCCCCTGCGCGCCGAGCTCCGCCGCGGCGTCGGACCGCCCGCGGGCGCCGCCGTGCTGGCCACCCTGCTCTTCACCATGTACACCAAGGCCGACAGCTGGCAGACCGGGTGGACGGACACGACCGACATGCTGCGGGCGGCGGGGGCACTGCTCGGCGCGCCGCCGGCGGCCGCGGCCGCGTGCTGGCAGGGCGGGCGGGAGCGACGGCGTGGGACGGAGGAACTGCTGGCCACCGTGGCGCGCAGCCGCCTCCGGCAGACCCTGCTGGCCGCGGCGCCCACGATCGTGTGGCCGGTCGTCGGTTATCTGCTCACAGCCGCCCTATGCCTGCTGGCGACCTGGCCGTACGCGGGCGACGGCCACCCGTTCGTATCGCTGATCGCGGCCGACGCGACGGCCATCGGCTCGTTCGCCGCGCTGGGGTTCGTCGCGGGGCGCGTCGTGCCGTGGCGGCTGGCCCCGCCCGTGGTCGCCCTGGCCGTCTACCTCATTCAACCCTTCATCGGCGTTCAGGACGCCCCCGCCTCCTGGCTCAGCCCCGGCAAGGAGCACATCTTCTCCTGGGACCGGCCGGTGTGGTGGTTCGGGCCCGCCTCGATGGTGTGGACGGCCGGGCTCGCGGCAGCGGCGCTCCTGGCCTACGCCACCCGCCGCCGCGCCCGCGCCCTGGCCCTCGCGCCGCTCGCCGCCGCGGCCACCGCGGCCGTCCTGATCGTGCAGACCGGCGACGGCCTGTGGCGCCCTGACCCGGCGAGCGCGGTGCTGGTCTGCGACGACGGGACGCCGCGCGTCTGCGCGACGCGGGCGCACAGCCACCTGCTGCCGGGCGCGTCCGCGGCGCTGGCCGGGCTGGCGGCGAAGCTGCGCGGCGTACCAAACGCCCCCACCCGCATTGTCGAGAGCCTGGACGACCGCCGGGTGCGCCGCACCGACGCACCGTTGTCCGGCTGGAACTCCTACTTCCGGCGCGGCCGAATGGTCGAGCCGGAGATGTTCGCGGCCAACGCGGCCTTCGGCGCGACGGCGCCGTCCTGCCCCGGCGTCTCCGATATGGAGCGCTACAACGACATCAGCGAGGCCGTCGCCGAATGGCTGGCGCCGATGCCCAGGCCCAAGCGCGTGCCGGCGGGCTGGAACGAACCGGGCTACACCCGCAACCTGAAGAGGCTGAAGACCATGCCCGACGATGAGCGCACGCGCTGGCTCGGCGACTACTTCGCCGCCGTGCGCACGTGCCGCCTTGAGCGGGTGACGGCCCCGTGAACCTGAACCTGCTCCTGTACGCGCGCTCGCGCGCCCTGCCCACGACCATCGTCGTCCTGCTCGCCGCCGCGCCCGCCACCGCATGGTGCGCGGACTGGCTCGTGGCACAACCCGACCTCGGACCGCGGGCCCGCCTGCCGGTCGTCGTCCTCGCGCCGGTACTCGTCGCCGCCGCGATCGGGACGAGCCTGTACACCCACAGCGACGAGTTGGACCGGACCGCCGTACGCCCCTGGTGGCCGCGGCGCCTCGCCCAACTGCTGCTGCTCACGGCGGTGGCGGCCGGGCTGCTCACGACCGCCGTCCCGGGCCATCCGGAGCTGTACGGGGCGCCCGCCATGGTCCGCAACGTCCTGGGCGCCGTGGGGGTCACCGCCCTGGCCGCCGCGCTCATCAGGGCCCGGCTGAGCTGGCTGCCGATGCTGGCGCACACCAGCGCGGTCTACTTCAGCGCGCAGGCCGAACCGGGCGGGCCCGGCGCGGTGTGGGCCTGGTCGGTGCAGCCGGGGTCGCAGCAGACCGCGTGGTGGACGGCGGCCGCGCTGTTCGCCGCGGGCACCTGCCTCTACGCGGTGCGCGGCGCCCGCCCGGAGAGCCCCGGCTCGCGCCGCTGAACGGCCCGCCGCACATACGGCCGGCACAGGACGCCGGTCGCCAGGGCGAGCAGATGGCCCCAGTCAGTGAGCGGATCGGCGAACTCCACCAGATCCAGGACGAGCACCAGCGCGATCCCGCCGAGCACCGTCGAGCGCAGCCAGGGCCGCAGCAGCCCGGCGAGCGCGGCGGTGCAGGCGAGCAGCCCGTAGCTGATGCCGTAGTCGAGCCGGCGCAGCGAGCTCTCGGGCAGGTGTCCGGCGGCGACCGAGGCGGCCACGGGCAGCTCGGTCATCAGCGTCGCCAGCACATGCCCGAACAGGAACACCCCGGCGGTCCGCCACCCCCCGAGCCGCCGCTCCAGCGCCCCGACCACGACGAGGAAGGCGAGGATGTACGGCGACGACAGCCCACCCACGACCCACACCGCGCTGGCGACCAGCACCAGCACCGGCCGGTCGGCGAGGTTCACGACATCGGTGCTGGAGCGGGTCAGAACGTCGTGCACCAGGTCCGGGTCCGCGAGGTCGGAGAAGGCGCTGGTGACGATCAGGACCAGGGCATAACAGAACGTGAACGGCGCCCCCGCCGGCCTGGGCAGACCCTGCACCACCGACCCGACCCACCGCGGCCGGGCGCCGACGCGGGGGGTGGGGGTGGCGCGTGGGACTCGTACGGCGCGTACGGCCCCTGCGACGGAAAGCTGTGGGGTCGCGGCGTCCGGGGCCGCGGGGCCCGAGAGGGGGGCTGCGGCCGCGCGGCGCGCGGCGGCGGGAC
Source organism: Streptomyces sp. ME19-01-6 (assembly GCF_033793745.1). Taxonomy (NCBI): domain Bacteria; kingdom Bacillati; phylum Actinomycetota; class Actinomycetes; order Kitasatosporales; family Streptomycetaceae; genus Streptomyces; species Streptomyces sp. ME19-01-6. The sequence continues at coordinate 252,424 of NZ_JARAXF010000003.1, forward strand.
GGCAGGACTTCGGCCGGCGCGCCGCCCGCCGTGGTTCACCGGCCGCGGTACCGGCCGCTCGCGTCTCCGTCACGCCCCGGCTCCTTCCTCTGCCACGCCCGCCGTTCTCCCCGCTTCTGATCACAACAACGGCCGGGCCGCACTTCATGTCCCCAACCCTCCGGTTGTGAACGCCGCCACAACCGCCCGGCCCCGGTAGGTAGATTCGGGCAGGGGCGGTGGCCGCAGAGCCCGCCGCGGCCGCCCCTGCCCGGATGAACTCAAGCCCGAGCCGCCCCCGGGAGCCCCGAGCTCCCCAGGAAGGACCTCGCCCCGTGTACCCGCCGTACGACACCGACACCGACACCGCCGCCAACCCCGATGCCGACCGCCCCGTGACCCTCGACCGTCGCGAGGGCCCGTACGGCGAGGTGGTGCTGCGGCGGCGCGGCGGGGGCGGGAGCGGCCCGGACGCCGACGGCCAGAACGCAGGCGGCCCGCATGCCACTGCCCCCGTCTTCGAAATCATCGCCAACGGGTGCTTTCTGATGGACACCTCCGACGGCCGCTCCGAGCGCCTCCTGATCCGCGCCGCGCTGAACGCGCTGCCCGCCGCCCGGCAGGCGCCCGCGCTGCTGATCGGCGGGCTGGGCGTCGGGTTCTCACTGGCCGAGGCGGCGGCTGAGCCGCGGTGGGGCCGGATCGCGGTGGTGGAGCGGGAGGAGGCGGTCATCGACTGGCACCGCACCGGCCCGCTGGGGCGGATCTCGGCGGCCGCGCTCGCCGATCCGCGCACCGAGGTCATCCGGGCCGATCTGGTCTCCCACCTGCACGCAGGCGTCTCGCACCCTGACACAGGTGTCTCTCACCCGCACACAGCCACGGCATCCGCGCCCTACGACGCGCTCTGCCTGGACATCGACAACGGCCCCGACTGGACGGTCACCGAGGACAACGACAGCCTCTACTCCCCCGCCGGTCTCGCCGCCTGCCGGGCGAGCCTCTCTCCGGGCGGAGTGCTCGCCGTATGGTCCGCCCAGCCCTCGCCCGCCTTTGAGGAATCTCTCCGGAATGCCGGTTTCACGGGGGTGCGGACGGAAGAGATCAGCGTTGCCCGAGGTGTCCCGGACGTGGTTCACCTCGCGATTCGAGGCTCGTAGCCGAGCCGCGTAGGCTGCCTTTACGCTGCTTGCCAGCGCGCGCGGCCGGGCAGATGACCAGCCAGGAGCCGCGGTTTCACAGAATAAAGCAGGGGCGGGCGCATGGAGCAGACTCACAGCAGCCACAACGGGACCGCCACGACCACCCCGGGGGCACAGCGCCGGGTCCTGGTCGTCGAGGACGATCCGACCATAGTGGACGCCATCGCGGCCCGGCTGCGCGCCGAGGGGTTCCAGGTGCAGACGGCCGGGGACGGCCCGGCGGCCGTCGATACGGCGGAGGCGTGGCAGCCGGACCTGTTGGTGCTCGATGTGATGCTGCCCGGGTTCGACGGCCTGGAGGTCTGCCGCCGGGTGCAGGCCAGGCGCCCGGTGCCGGTGCTGATGCTCACCGCGCGCGACGACGAGACCGACATGTTGGTGGGTCTGGGGGTCGGCGCCGACGACTACATGACCAAGCCGTTCTCCATGCGCGAGCTGGCCGCGCGGGTGCATGTACTGCTCAGACGCGTCGAGCGGGCGGCGCTGGCCGCGCACACCCCGCGCAGCGGCATTCTGCGGCTGGGCGAGCTGGAGATCGACCACGCGCAGCGCCGGGTGCGGGTGCGCGGCACGGATGTGCATCTCACCCCGACCGAGTTCGATCTGCTGGTCTGCCTGGCCAACACGCCGCGCGCGGTGCTCTCCCGGGAGCAGCTGCTCGCGGAGGTCTGGGACTGGGCGGACGCGTCGGGCACCCGGACGGTGGACAGTCACATCAAGGCGTTGCGCCGGAAGATCGGCGCGGAGCGGATCCGTACGGTGCATGGCGTGGGCTACGCCCTGGAGACCCCGGCGGCATGAGGCCATCCGGCCGCCGGACGGCCGTCTGGAGCCGCGAGACGTGGCGCGAGACCTGGCGCGCCGCCTGGGGCCGCCAGTGGGACCGGCTGCGGGGCCGCCAGTGGGACCGGCTGCGGGGCCGGCTGTGGGAGGCGCTGAAGCCCTTCGACCCGTACCGGTCGGTGAAGGCCGCGCTCGGCGCGCTGGTCATCGGCTCGGTGATCATCACCACGCTGCTGGTGTTCGCGGCGATGCACTCCGACACCGAGCTGCGCATCATCACCATCTTCTCGATCATCGCCTCGCTGCTGATCACCCAGTTCGTGGCGCACGGCCTGACCGCCCCGCTGGACGAGATGACCGAGGTCACCCGGGCGATGGCGCACGGCGACTACACGCGCCGGGTGAGCGCCGCACAGCGGGGGGACGAGTTCGGCGCCCTGGCCACCTCCTTCAACCGGATGGCCGCCGATCTGGAGGCGGTGGACACGCAGCGCAAGGAGATGGTCGCGAACGTCTCCCATGAGCTGCGTACCCCGATCGCGGCGCTGCGCGCGGTCCTGGAGAACGTCGTGGACGGGGTCTCGGAGGCCGACCCGGAGACGATGCGCGTCGCGCTGCGCCAGACCGAACGGCTGGGCCGGCTGGTCGAGCAGCTGCTCGACCTGTCCCGGCTGGACAAGGGTGTGGTGCCGCTGTACGCGCGGCGCTTCGAGGTCTGGCCGTATCTGGCCGGGATCCTCAAGGAGGCCAGCATGGCCAAGGGCGCGTACGCGGACGGCAGCTCGGGCTCGCACGCCCGTAAGGACGTCCATCTCAACCTGGACGTCTTCCCGTCCGATCTGACCGCGCACGCCGACGCGGAGCGGCTCCACCAGGTCGTCGCGAATCTGATCGACAACGCGGTGAAGCACTCCCCGGCGCACGGCCGCGTCACCGTGCGGGCACGGCGCGGCGAGGGCCCGGAGAGCCTGGAGCTGGAGGTGCTGGACGAGGGCCCGGGCATCCCGGAGGCCGAGCGGCACCGGGTCTTCGAGCGCTTCAACCGGGGTGGCCCGTCCGCCCAGAGCGGAAAGCCTGGGGCGCCGCGCGGGCCGGGCCAGGGCAGTGACGGCGGTACGGGGCTGGGTCTCGCCATCGCGCGGTGGGCGGTCGATCTGCACGGGGGGCGGATAGGCGTGGCCGAGTCCCCCCGGGGATGCCGGATCAAGGTCAGCCTGCCGGGGACGCACACCAGGGAGCCCAGAGACCACTGAGGCGCAGACCCCAGCCAGACCCCAGACAGACCCCAGCCAGACCCCAGCCAGACCCCGGCCAGATCTCTGGCAGATCTCCTAGACGAACCCACCCCCCACAGAGATCAAAATTGACGTAAAGTCGTCAACGAAGGCGCACAGACGTCGACGGTCGCGCACATCCGAGCGGGTGTGGGCGCATTTTCGCGTTCCAGCCGACACCAAAACCAGCGGTGATTCCCGCCATTTCAGGCCTCGAAACCAGCCGATCAATGTGACTTGCGCGACGATGACCAGTGCGGCCTGCACGTAAGGGGTCGAGAGGCGTAGCCTTTATTCCCGCTGTCCACCACCTTAGGAAGCGGAAGAGGGCGGTTGCCGCCGTGTCGCCACAGTCCCCCAACAGTTCGAGCATCTCGACCGACCAGCAGGACGGTCAGGGGAGTAACCCTGCCGCCGCGTTCGGACCCAACGAGTGGCTCGTCGACGAGATCTACCAGCAGTACCTCCAGGACCCGAACTCGGTCGACCGAGCCTGGTGGGACTTCTTCGCCGACTACAAGCCGGGCCAGGACACCAGCTCCGCGGTGGCCGAGCCCGCGACGGCCCCGCCGGCCCCGGCCGCCGCGGGGGCGGCCGGTACCGGTGCCGCCGCGCCGGCCCCGGTGAGCAACGGCGCCGCGCCGGCTCCGGTGAAGCCCGCCGCCCCGGCCGCGCCGCCCGCTGCCCAGCAGGCCGCGCCGGCGAAGGCCGCGGCTCCGGCCCCGGCCAAGGCCGCTCCGGCCAAGGCCGCGCCCGCGAAGGCCGCGCCCGCCAAGGCTGCCGAGCCGACCGCCCCGGCCGCCGGCCCGGAGTACGTCACGCTGCGCGGCCCCTCCGCCGCCGTCGCGAAGAACATGAACGCCAGCCTCGAGCTGCCGACGGCCACCTCCGTGCGCGCCGTCCCGGTCAAGCTGCTGTTCGACAACCGCATCGTCATCAACAACCACCTCAAGCGCGCCCGCGGCGGCAAGGTGTCCTTCACGCACCTGATCGGCTACGCCATGGTGCAGGCGCTGAAGGCGATGCCCTCGATGAACCACTCGTTCACCGAGAAGGACGGCAAGCCGACCCTGGTCAAGCCCGAGCACGTCAACCTTGGCCTCGCCATCGACCTGGTCAAGCCCAACGGCGACCGCCAGCTCGTCGTCGCGGCGATCAAGAAGGCCGAGACGCTGAACTTCTTCGAGTTCTGGCAGGCCTACGAGGACATCGTCCGCCGCGCCCGCGCGAACAAGCTGACGATGGAGGACTTCACCGGCGTCACGGCCTCCCTCACCAACCCGGGCGGCATCGGCACCGTGCACTCCGTGCCGCGGCTGATGCCCGGGCAGGGCCTGATCATCGGCGTCGGCGCCATGGAGTACCCGGCCGAGTTCCAGGGCACCTCGCAGGACACCCTGAACAAGCTGGGCATCGCCAAGATCATGACGCTGACCAGCACCTATGACCACCGGGTGATCCAGGGCGCCGCCTCCGGCGAGTTCCTGCGGATCATGAGCCAGCTGCTGCTCGGCGAGAACGACTTCTACGACGAGATCTTCAAGGCGCTGCGGATCCCGTACGAGCCGGTCCGCTGGCTGCGCGACATCGACGTCTCGCACGACGACGACGTCACCAAGGCCGCGCGCGTCTTCGACCTGATCCACTCCTACCGGGTCCGCGGCCACGTCATGGCCGACACCGACCCGCTGGAGTACCGCCAGCGCAAGCACCCCGACCTGGACATCATCGAGCACGGGCTCACCCTGTGGGACCTGGAGCGCGAGTTCGCGGTCGGCGGCTTCGCCGGCAAGACGATGATGAACCTGCGCGACATCCTGGGCGTGCTGCGCGACTCGTACTGCCGCACCACCGGCATCGAGTTCATGCACATCCAGGACCCGAAGCAGCGCAAGTGGATCCAGGACCGCGTGGAGCGCCCGCACGCCAAGCCGGAGCGCGAGGAGCAGCTGCGGATCCTGCGCCGGCTGAACGCGGCCGAGGCGTTCGAGACCTTCCTGCAGACGAAGTACGTCGGCCAGAAGCGCTTCTCGCTGGAGGGCGGCGAGTCCGTCATCCCGCTGCTGGACGCGGTGCTGGACGCGGCCGCCGAGTCGCGCCTGGACGAGGTCGTCATCGGCATGGCCCACCGCGGCCGCCTCAACGTCCTCGCGAACATCGTCGGCAAGTCGTACGCGCAGATCTTCCGCGAGTTCGAGGGCAACCTCGACCCGAAGTCGATGCACGGCTCCGGCGACGTGAAGTACCACCTGGGCGCCGAGGGCACCTTCACCGGCCTGGACGGCGAGCAGATCGCGGTCTCGCTCACCGCCAACCCCTCGCACCTGGAGGCGGTGGACCCGGTCCTGGAGGGCGTCGTCCGCGCCAAGCAGGACATCATCGGCAAGGCCGGCACCGACTTCACCGTCCTGCCCGTCGCCCTGCACGGCGACGCCGCCTTCGCGGGCCAGGGCGTCGTGGCCGAGACCCTGAACATGTCGCAGCTGCGCGGCTACCGCACCGGCGGCACCGTGCACATCGTCATCAACAACCAGGTCGGCTTCACCGCCGCCCCGGCCGCGTCCCGCTCCTCGATGTACGCCACGGACGTCGCGCGCATGATCGAGGCGCCGATCTTCCACGTGAACGGCGACGACCCGGAGGCCGTGGTGCGCGTCGCGCGCCTCGCGTTCGAGTTCCGCCAGGCGTTCAACAAGGACGTGGTGATCGACCTCATCTGCTACCGCCGCCGCGGTCACAACGAGACCGACAACCCCGGCTTCACCCAGCCGCTGATGTACGACCTGATCGACAAGAAGCGCTCGGTGCGCAAGCTCTACACCGAATCGCTCATCGGTCGCGGCGACATCACCCTGGAAGAGGCCGAGCAGGCGCTGCAGGACTTCCAGGGCCAGCTGGAGAAGGTCTTCACCGAGGTCCGCGACGCCACCTCGCACCCGGCCCCGACCGAGGTCCCCGAGCCCCAGCCGGAGTTCCCGGTGGCGGTCTCCACGGCCGTCAGCCAGGAGGTCGTCAAGCGGATCGCCGAGTCCCAGGTCAACATCCCCGACCGGATCACCGTCCACCCGAGGCTGTACCCGCAGCTCCAGCGGCGCGCGGCGATGATCGAGGACGACACGATCGACTGGGGCATGGGCGAGACCCTGGCCATCGGCTCGCTGCTGATGGAGGGCACCCCCGTCCGCCTGGCCGGCCAGGACTCCCGCCGCGGCACCTTCGGCCAGCGCCACGCGGTGCTGGTGGACCGGGAGACCGGCGAGGACCACACCCCGCTGCTCTACCTCTCCGAGGAGCAGGCCCGCTACAACGTCTACGACTCGCTGCTCAGCGAGTACGCGGCGATGGGCTTCGAGTACGGCTACTCGCTGGCCCGCCCGGACGCGCTGGTCATGTGGGAGGCCCAGTTCGGTGACTTCGTCAACGGCGCGCAGACGATCGTCGACGAGTTCATCTCCTCGGCCGAGCAGAAGTGGGGCCAGACCTCCGGCGTCACGCTGCTGCTCCCGCACGGCTACGAGGGCCAGGGCCCGGACCACTCCTCGGCCCGTATCGAGCGCTTCCTCCAGCTGTGCGCGCAGAACAACATGACGGTCGCCGCGCCGACGCTGCCGTCGAACTACTTCCACCTGCTGCGCTGGCAGGTCCACAACCCGCACCACAAGCCGCTGGTCGTCTTCACCCCGAAGTCGATGCTGCGTCTGAAGGCGGCGGCCTCCAAGACCGAGGAGTTCCTGAACGGCTCCTTCCGCCCGGCCATCGGCGACGAGACGGTCGACCCGGCCGCGGTCCGCAAGGTCGTCTTCTGCTCCGGCAAGGTCTACTACGACCTGGCCGCCGAGCGGGACAAGCGCGGTGCGACGGACACGGCCATCATCCGGCTGGAGCGGCTGTACCCGCTGCCGGGCGCCGAGCTGCAGGCCGAGATCGCCAAGTACTCCGGCGTCCAGAAGTTCGTCTGGGCGCAGGAGGAGCCGGCGAACCAGGGTGCGTGGCCGTTCGTCGCGCTCAACCTGATCGACCACCTGGAGCTCTCGGTGGGCGCGGACCTGCCGGCCTCCGAGCGGCTCGTCCGGGTGTCCCGGCCGCACTCCTCCTCCCCGGCGGTGGGGTCGAACAAGCGGCACCAGGCGGAGCAGCAGGCGCTGGTCAGCGAGGTCTTCGAAATCTGACCGGCTGCGGATCCCGTCCGTACGGAAGGCCCGGCTCCCGCGCGAAAGTTGCGTGGGGCCGGGCCTTCCGGCTGTTCAGACGAGCAACGGCTCGAAGTTCCACAAGACGCGGGCGGGTCCCAGGAGGCCGTGCTCCGTCCCGAAGACGGCCGCCAGCTCATCAACGGCCGCCCGCTCGATCGCCCACGCCTCCTCCCGTCCGCCCTTGATCTCCCGCAGGTCGGCGGCGAGCGCCAGCCGCGCCACCAGGGTCAGCGGATGCCGCTGCCCCAGCACCCGCTCGGCCCGCAGCGCGGCCTCCCGGCTCAGCGCACAGGCGTCCGTCCTGTCCCCCACAATCTGGTGGGCGGCGGCGGTGTTGACGGCGATGCCCAGCGTCCAGGGGTGGTCCTCGCCGAGTGCGGCGGTCATCTCGGTCAGGGCCTTCTCCAGCACCGTCCGCGCCAGCCCGGCATCGCTCGACAGCAGCGCGGCCCCGTGGCTCGCCGCCGCCCCGATGGCGTACGGGTGCAGGGCTCCCAGAGTGAACCGATAAGCGTCCGCGACGAACTCCGCCAGAGGCCTGCCCTCTTCGAGGCGGCCCCTGCTCCGCAGCGCACTGGAGTAGTGGCAGGCGATCATCAGGGAGAGCGGCGCGTCCTCGCCCAGCAGCCGCCGCGCGCGGTCCAGCACCACGGCGAGCAGGGCGGTGCCGGATTCCATCTCACCGCAGTTGAGCCGGCACATCGCCAGGGCGCACTCGGCCAGCAGCGTGTGCGGGGTCTCGCTCCCGACGGATGCGTTGTGCCGCTCGACGCTGCGGGACTGGTGGCCCAGTGCATCCGCGTAGCGGCCCATCAGCAGCAGGTCCCATCCGTAGGCCGTCTCGGAGGCCAGCGTCTCCAGATGGTCGCTCCCCAGGGTCGCTCTCCGGCGCTCCAGGACCAGCTCGTCCACGTCCAGCGCCGACTGGTAATGGCCGAGCGCCCGCAGCGAGGCGGCCAGTTCGGCCCGAGCGCGTAGGTGGTCCGGGCTGTCCTTGGGCGGCGAGGAGAGGTCCGCCTGCCGCTGGCAGAGCTGGTACGCCTCGGCGTAGCGGCCCAGGCCCCGCAGGTCGGCGGAGAGCGCGTTCATCGCGGCGGGTGAGTCGGCCTCGTCAGACTCATCCAGGACCTCCCGGTCCAGCCGCTCGGCCCGGGCGTAGTTCCCGGTCGCCCGCAGCAGGGCGCTGCAGCGCAGGATGAGCTCCCTGTCCAGAGCGGGCGCATCGGGCGCATCGGTGACCTCGTCGACGAGGCGCAAGGCCGTCGCGTAATCGCCGCTGAGCGTCAGATACGTCAGGCAGTCGAGGCCCAGCCGCCCGCTCGACCATTCGAGATACGGCACAAGCTCGGCGTAGCGGGGCCAGGTTGCGGGGTCCTCCGGTGGTCCCGGATGAGCCGCGGCAAGGGCATGACGGATGACCCGGTCGTCCTTGTCCCGGCGGTCGTCCGGCCTTCTTCTGCGGACCGCGTCACAGACGAAGCGGTGCAGCCGCAGCGCCTCCGCCTCCCTCCGGACCGCGGAGTGCTGCACGAGCTTGCCCACGGTGACCTCGAAGTGGCTGGGGTCCTCCAGCAGCGCCGCCACCGCCGGGGAGACCAGCTCCCCCGGAACGGCCCGCAGCAGCGCGAGCGGCACCAGGCCCGGCCCGAAGACCGCGCAGAGCTGCAGCAGATCGGCGGCCAGCTGTGAGTGCGCCTGCAGCCGCCGGATCAGCTCCTTGAACGCGGAGGCATACGGCGCCGGGTACACCACCCCGGACTTCACGGGCACCGACCCGCCCTCGCGCAGCCGGCGGCTGTACTCCTCGGCGGGCATCGTCGAACCGTTCAGCCACCCAGCCGTCTGGTCGAGCGGCAGCGGCAGGTCTTCCACGGCGGCGGCGAGCGCGTCCGCCTCCTCGCGGCCCAGCCGCGCGGCGCGGGCCCGTACGAACGCCACGCTCTCGTCCCTGCTGAACGGCGGCACCTCCAGCAGCTCGACGTAGTGGTCGGCCCAGCCACGGTTCTGCGAGGTGATCAGCACATGGCCGCGCCCGCCCGGCAGCAGATCGGCGACGGCCTCCGGGGCGTCGGCCCCGTCGAGCACCAGCAGCCAGCGGTCGGACGGCACGCCCCGGCGCAGTTTGTCCAGCGTGGCCCCGGCCCGGGCGGACGTGGAGTACCCCTGAACGTCCTTGCCGTAATCCGCCAGATGCCCGCCCAGCCGCTCCTCCAGCACCCCGCGCTCATGCGCCGAGGCCCACCACACCACGTCGTACTCCGCGCCGAAGCGATAGGCGTACTCGGTGGCGAGCTGGGTCTTGCCGATGCCCGGCAGCCCCACGAGGGCGCACACGGCGGCTTCGGCGGGGGCACCCCGCAGAAAGTCGTTGATCCGCTCCAGGAGAACGTCGCGGCCGGTGAAGGTGGGATTGCGGCGCGGCACCCCGTCCCACAGCTCGGGCGGGTGCCCGGGCAGCCGTGACCTGTGCCGACCAGCGTTTGTCCTGGCTTGGGCCGCGCCCATCCCGAGCGCCCGCAGCAGCCGGAACTCGCACTCCACCTCGTCGACCACCCCCAACAGCCCGACGGCACCCAGCCGGGCGACGCCGACCGGCAGCGGGTGATAGCTGACGACGAAGGCGGCGATCCGGTCGGCGCGCCGGCGTACGGCAACACTCCCCAGCGCTGCCTCCCACTCGTCCGCGGTGCGGACCGCGTCGAGGGCGAAGAAGTGCTCGCTCAGCAACAGCAGATGGAAGGCGTCGTCGCCGAGCAGATCGGCCACCGCGCGGTCCAGGTCCTGGGACGGCTCGGCCGTGGGGTCCCAGCGCCGGACGGTGATGTCCTCGCGCGCGACGCCCGTCGCCGCCAGGCGCTGGGCGACCCAGGCCGCCCAGGGGCGGTTGGGTCCGGCGTACGTCACGATGACGGGCAGATGGCCGGGCAGCCCGCCCGTGGGGCCGCCGGTGGGGCCGCCGGACGCGCCTGGGCTCAGCGGCGTAGGCGCGTACACCACATCCCCCGGGTGCCCCGCGACCACCCGGTCCCCCGGGGAGGAGGCCGGGGAGACCCGCCCGCCGTCCTCGCCCCGCATCCGGGCAAGCTCCCACTCCAACCGCCGGGCCCGCTCCTCCGCGGCGATGGCCTGCTCCTCCGCGAGCGACAGCCGGCGCGCCACGGGGTCCTCGGCCTCGGCCTGCTCGGCCGCGGCCTCCTCCCCTGCCTGGAGCTGGTGCTCCAGCTCCTCGCACCGCCGCTCGGCCTCCAGCGCCTGCCGCCGCGCCTGGTCCAACTCTCCTTCCAGCCGGGAAACCTCGTCCTTCAGCCGGTCCCGTTCACCGCGTAACCGCTCCCGCTCGTCCCGCAGCAGCTCCACCTCGGCGCCGCGTCCGTCGCGCTCGACCGACATCGAGACGGCGAGCTGCCGCTGCTCGATCTCCATCTCCGCGATCCGCTGTTTCCGCGCCTGCAACGCCTCGGTCAGCGCCTCCGCGCGCACCTCGGCCTGCTGGCGCCGCCGGTCGGCGTCGGCGAGCTGGTCACGCAGGTTCTGCAGCTCCCAGCCGGACCTGTTGGTGGCCTGCAACGCCCGCCGTTGCAGGCCGTGCACATGAGCGATGACCTCGGGCGACGACGGCCGCCTGGTGGCCTTGGCGGCGTGGGTCAGCAGCGTGTCCACGAACTCGGCCGGGGCGACGACCGTGCCGTTCAGATAGCGCGACACGGTGCCCGGATCGCGGTGCACCCGCAGCGCGAACACCCGTAGGGACACCCCGACCGCCCCGAACAGCCCCCGCAGCGCTTCCGCCAACTCGGCGCAGGACCGCTCCACATGACCGGGTATCGGCTTGAGGTCCCCGACCCGCCCGGGGTCCCCCGCGAGCGGCACCAACTCCCCGCGCAGCTCCTCCTCGTCCTCCACGCACGCCCCTCCCCCGTTGCGGCGATCGGCAACGCGTGACACCTGCCGCAACACCCGGCGCCCCACGCAAGGTGAAAGTACCCGGCGAACCGACCGGCCGCACGGAAAGGACCCCTCCCCATGCCACCCGCGAACCACCCCGCCCCCCGCCCGCTCCTCGCCCTCGCCGCCGCCGCGGTCTCGGGCGCCGTACGCGCCCTGGTGGGCTGGCTGCTGGAGCGGACGGTGGGTTGAGAGTCATCGCCGCCTCAGGCCGCGGCTCGTTGTCTCCTGCTCTTCCGGAACAGCAGCAGGCCCCAGGTCACCAGCAGCACGCCGCCGCCGACCGCGCCGAGGCCGATCGCGAGCACCTCCGTCTCCATCGGTGGATGGGCGATCTTGCTGGTGCCGGTCGGCGACGCGAAGTGCTTGACGCTTCCCTTGTAGGGTTTCGGCGCGGTGTCGATCTTCGGCGGGTTGGCCGCCGCGCGCACCGCGGCCGCGGCGTTGATCTGGCCGGCACCGACAAACGCGTTGTGCCCGCCTGCCGGATGGTCGGCCGTGCGCATCAGGATCGCGCGGGTCTGCGCCGGGGTCAGGTCCGGGTTCTTCGCCAGCATCAGCGCGGTGACACCGGCGGCGAGGGCCGCGGCCGGGGAGGTGCCGTTGATCTGGCGGTAGCCACCGTCCTTGTCGGCGCTGGTGATGCCGACGCCGGGGGCGGCGATGGTGTTGTGGGTGCGCACCGTGGAGAAGTCGGCGCGCTGTCCGCCGGGCTTGGTCGCGGCGACGGAGATCACTTCCGCGTATCCGGCGGGGAAATTGCCGTCGTTGAGCTCGTCTCCGCTGTTGCCCGCGCTGGCCAGTACGGTGACGCCCTTTTGCACGGCGCGGGCTATGGCTGACACTTCGGTGCCGTCCAGGTCTCCGAACAGGCCTCCGCCGAGGGACATCGAGATCACGTCGGCGTCGTTCTCCACCGCGAAGTCGATGCCCTTCGCGAGCGGAGTGACGCCGTCCTTCGTGCGCTCGAACTTCAGCTCATCACTGTCGTTGATCACCCGAGCGGTGATGATCTTGGCCTTGGGCGCGACCTTGAGGACGTCCGAGACCATGGCGGTGCCGTGCTCGCCGTACCCTTCGTCGCCGGACTTGAGGCCGTCGGAGTCGTAGAAATCGGGGCCGACCTTGGTCACCCGGCCCTTGAGCGCCGGGTGGTCTGGGTTGATGCCGCTGTCCAGCACCGCCACGGTCACGCCTTCGCCCTGGCTGGCCTTGTGCGCCGCGGGCAGGCCGAGGGCGGCCGACTCCCAGCCGGCCGGGGCGTTCTCCGCGGCTGCGGCGGGGACCGCGCCCCAGGAGAGAGCCGCGCCTATCAGGACCGTCAGGGCGGCACCGCTGACGGCGGTATCGCGTATGGAGCGGATGCTCACCGCGGGTCTCCCATCTGCATGCGGTCGATGTGGGCGCGGAAGAGACCGACGAGGTCTTCGGCGTTGGCGTGCCAGGACTCGAGGTCGGTGTCGTTGCCGCCGTACTCGCCCCACTCGCCGGGCAGCACACCCGCGACGTAGCCGTCCGCGGAGCCGATGCTGGCGCCCAGGACGTACGGCAGGTTCTCGCCGTACGCCGCGGTGACGTAGGCGCCGTTGCGGTCCTTCCACTTGGCGGCCAGGGTGCCGGGCACCGCGTACGGAGCGACCGCGCCCTCGGTTTCCCGCTTGTCCTCGTAGGCCGTGACGACCTTCTCCTTCGGTCCACCCTCGGGCAGCACCACGAGCGCGACCGTCGCGACCATGTTCCCGGTGGAGTCGACGTACGTGGCGCGCAGGACCGCCTTGCAGCCATTGGCCTTGGCAGCCTTCAGCGTGGCGCGCGTGAGGCCCTTGTCGCAGTCGGTCTCCGGTGATATCCCCACGCGGTTCCACACCGCTTGCTTACGGTCGTAGAGCCCGCCGTTGTAGCCACCACTGCCGCCGAGCGTGGCCGGGAACACCTTGTCCACCGGTTCGTCACGCCACATCACCTTGCCGTATGCGTAATTCGGCAGCTCCTGGCGGTAGTTGCTGTACGTGTGCGCGGTGAGCGCGCCGCCGCCGATGAGCAGCAGCACTCCGAGGACAGCGAGGAACGAACCCAGCACCTTTCGGCCCCCGCCACCCCCCGAACCCCCGCTCGGTGGGGCCTGCGGCGGCCAGGGCGCCTGTCCGGGAGGCGGAACGGGTGCGCCCTGCGCAGGCCATGGACCCTGCCCGGGAGGCGGGACGGCTGGGCCTTGCGCCGGCCAGGGCGCCTGTCCAGGAGGCGGAACGGCCGGGCCAGGCGGTGGTGTGGCCGGCATCGGCGGCTGCGAAGGATACTGATTCGGACTGCCCGGGGCGCCAGGCGGCGGGTAGGACATCGGTTCTCCCACTCCCCCATGAAGACTTGCTGATGGGAGCGGCCGCCTTCCTAGCTGCGGCAATGCCCAGCTCGCCGGCCCGGCCGCGACGTTCCCGGCGAGGATACGACAGGCGGTGTCGGCCGAGGGCGTTGCCCCTGGTCCTTGCCGGAGAGGGGACCGTTTTAACCGCTTCGCGTGGACACAACGTGGCCGTGACATGCTGCGCCGCCTTTCGCAAGGCGGCGGCGCCCGCCACCCGGTGTGGGTGGCGGACGCCGCCGCAGCAAAAACGATGTGACATCAGACATGCGCAACAGGCCGGGAGGCAACGGCCTCGGTGGCGCGCTCACCCACCGGCTCGGCCACCCGCGCGGGCGCGGGCCGACGCAACCCCAGCGCGACGAGTGCAGTGACCACGATCCCCGCCGCCGCGACGAAGACCGCCGTACGCAACCCGTCCGTGGTGGCCGCGCGCAGCGCCTCGCCCCGCTGCCCGCCGAGGCCCGCGCCCGCCACGGCGACCAGCAGGGCGAGCCCCACCGCGCCGCCGACCTGCTGGCTGGTCGAGGCGACACCCGACGCGATGCCCTGCTCCTCGGCCGCCACCCCGAGCGCGGCGGCCCCGAACATCAGGGTGTAGCCCGCGCCCTGGCCCAGCCCCATGACCACCAGCCCGGGGACCAGCGCGAGGTACGAGGCGCCGACGGACATCGAGGCCCCGACCGCCACCGTGCCGGCCGCGCCCACCACCAGCGCCGCGATCAGCACCGCGCGGATGCCGTACCGCGTGGCCAGGCGGCCGGCGGACTGCGAACCGACCGCGATCGCGACCATCGGGACCAGGAACGCCAGCCCGGCGCTCAGCGCGTCGTAGCCGTGCACGCCCTGGAAGTAGCCGGTCAGGAAGTACATCAGGGTGCCGAACGTCCCCATGTACAGGAAGGTGACCACGGCCCCGACACTCAGATTGCGGTTGGCGAACAGCCGCGGCGGCAGCAGCGGATCCGCGCTGCGCCGCTCCACCGCGACGAACGCGGCCAGCAGCACCCCGCCCGTGGCCGCCGAGCCCAGCACGGCGGATGAGGTCCAGCCCGACTCGGGCCCCTGCACCAGCGCGAACACGACAGCGGTGACCGCGACCGTGGAGGTCAGCGCCCCGGCGATGTCGAACGAACGGCCGCGGGCGCGCGGGGCGTCCGGGGCGATCAGTACGTACGTCAGCCCGGCCGCCAGACCCGCGAGCGGCACGTTGACGAAGAACACCGATGCCCAGCCGAACGCGTCGGTGAGCACACCGCCGAGCAGCGAGCCGAGGATCATGCCGCTGCCTCCGGCCGTGCCCCACACCGCGAACGCCCGGTTGCGCTCCCGCCCCTCGGGAAAACTCGTCGAGACGAGCGTCAGCGTGGCGGGGAACAGAAACGCCCCGCCGACCCCCTGTACGGCCCGCGCCGCGACGAGCAGCCCCGGCGTCCCGGCCAGCCCGCCGAGCAGCGACGCGACCGCGTAGAGACCGAGCCCCAGCGCGAACATCCGGCGCGGCCCGAACAGATCGCTCGCCCGGCCGCCCAGCAGCAGAAACCCGCCGAAGGCGACGGCGTACGCGCTGATCACCCACTGGAGGTCGCCCGCCGAGAAGCCGAGGCCGGATCCGATTTCGGGGAGGGCGACGTACACGATGTTGTAGTCGATGGAGATGATCAGCTGGGCGAAGGCCAGCAGAGCGAGGGTGAGGCCGAGCCGCCGGGGCGGCGGTGGCACGGGCGTACTGGTGGAGGGCATGGCGAAGCCTGCTGTCGGCGCGTGAGGACGGGGTTGCGGTGGAGTGGGGAAGGGGTGGGGCTCAGCTGCCCGTACGACGCCCGGCGAGCTCGCCCTGCCACACGGGGCTCTCGTAGTAGTGGTTGTCGTACGTCTCAGAACTCTCGCGAATCTCCTGCACGCTCGCCTCACCCCGGTACACGCGCTCCAACAGCCGGTAGTAATCGAAGCGGTGTAGCCCCGGCGTAAACACCACCAGCAGCTCCGCGGTGCTGTCCGCCGCCGGCGCGAACGCGTGCGGGACGGTCGGCGGCACGGTCAGGAAGTCACCCTTGCCGAGGGTGTGCACCTCGTCGCCGACCAGGATGCGCATCGTGCCGTCGAGGACGAAGAACATCTCGGTGGCCTTGGTATGAAAGTGCGCCGGAGCCCCGGGTGACCCCTTCTCGAAGGTCGCCTTGTTGGCCGTGAGTGCCCCACCGGTCACGCCCGCGTCAGCGAGCAGCGTGATGAGGCTGGTGGCACCGTCCTGAAGCGTCTCGGCCTGCTCGGCGCGGACGAGGACGGGGGCGGTGGGCTCGGTGGCGGTGGTGTTGTTGCTGCTCATGGTGGCTCCCAGCTGCTGCTTGTGGCGGTTGTCCCCTTGACACCAACCAAACTAGGCCGCCGAAAGACCCATTAGATGGTTCATTCAGACGTCTATTTCATAGGTCAATTCGGCGGGCGGCGGCAGCTCCCACCGACAACCGCTACTACTGGATGAGCACCAGCAGACCTACCATTCGCACGGGCGTACGACCGTCGCCCAGAGAATCGACGAGGCTGATCCAAGCCGCCATGGAGGTCTGCGACTCATGCCAACCACCCCGGACCTGAGCACGGCTGTGTGGCGCAAGTCCAGCTACAGCAACACGCAGGGAGGCTCATGCGTTGAGGTCGTCGACGGCATACCCGGGATAGTCCCGCTCCGCGACAGTAAGAGCCCCGAGGGCCCGGCCCTGGTCTTCGAGTCTGCAACCTGGACCTCGTTCGTACAGGCCGTCAAGCGCGGGGAGTTCCACGCCGCCTAAGCCCTGAACCGCGGGCGACTTCGTAGTGGATACGAGACACGGACACGCCGTGGCGTCGGCGTGTCCGTGTCCTGCTCGGGCCACCGCCACTTCAGACGGGCAGCTCCCACCGACGGCCACGTTCCGGGTCCGCGTGCCATACGACCTGCCGGTCAGAGGTCACCGTGAGCCCGAACTCATAAAGCTCCGGCTCCCCGGCCGCCCGCCACCACTGGTGCGCGCCCTCCACCTCGGCGAAGAGGTCTCGCGGGCCCCATTGCTGGACGCCTCCGTCGCGTACGTACGCCCACGAGTCGGCCGTGGCGAACCACCACGCGTCGCCCTCCCGGTCGGCATGCACACCGGGAAGCCGGAGGCCCAACGCGAACCGTGCGTGAAAGTTGTCGTCCAGGGACGACAGGTCGAGGTTGGTACGGCTATCGCGGCTCTCGTCCCAGGACTTGGTGGTGTACACGTCCTTGAGCGGGAACTCCGGCCGCCGCTGACCCCGCAGGTCCATGAACGACATCGGGCGCCCGAAGTGTCCGCTCGCGGAACCGCCGTCCTCGGACACCCGCAAGCAGGCCATTCCGTGAGGCTGCAGCGTCGTCTTCCACGGCGTGACGATCAGGCCACCGGGCCGGGTCTGCTCTACCCACGCGAAGGGAACTCGGCGCAGCGACGCCGTGCACAACACCCGGTCGTACGGCGCGCAGCCCGCCCATCCGCACTCCCCGTCGCCCGCCACCACGCGCGGCAGATACCCGGCTGCGGCCAGCCGTCGAACGGCCTCCTCCGCCAGCCCAGCGTCCACCTCGACCGACACGACGTTCGCCTCCCCGGCCCGCTCGCAGAGCAGCGCGGCGTTGTAGCCGGTACCGGTGCCGATTTCGAGCACCTTCAGGCCGGGGTGCACATCGGCGGCTGCGAGCATGGTGAACACCGCGTTCAGGGCGCTGATCGAGCTGGTGGGCAGGGCCCCGCGCGCGTCCGCGGCTCCGCCGTCGACCTGCCCGTCGTCCACCTGTGTGACCAAGGGGTGCCGCGGGTCGTACACCAACGAGGCCCACGTGTCCGGTTCGTCGGAGGCACGAACCGGCCGGTAGGCGTCCTGCCGCCAGACCCACACGGTGTCGGGCACGAACACGTGGCGCGGCACCTTCAGGAAGGTCTCGCGCATCCAGGGCCCGGGAAACCCGTCCAGGCCGCCGATGATCTCGGCGGCCTGGACGCGCAGTTCATCGAGGGTCATTTGCGGTGCGTCCCGCCGCCCGGCTTCGAGACATCCGGTGCTGACTGTCGCTGTCACTCGGCGACGGCTCCTTCGGCTGGGGGTTCGGGGCTGGTGGCTTTCCGTGGCTACCCATCGGCTTTCCTTCCTTTCGCCGATTCCAACGCACTACTCCGGGCAGGGTCACCTGCCCCGCTGTCGGCAGCGCGGACACTCGCACGGCGGCCAGACAGACGACAGGCTGAAGGGATCGCCGTAAGCCATCGGCGGGCACGACCACGAGGAGACTTCCGTCCGCGATCGTGTCGTGGGGTTCAGCTTGTAGACCGTGACCGTCATCGCGGACCTGATCAGACGGAGATTGCGGGGCGGTTGCTCGATACGGCCGTCCTTCACCGAACCTGCTTTCGTTGCGTGCCGTATTCCAGCACTGACTACCGTGTGCAGTGCAAGCGTCGCGCTCAGTGCGTACTGTTGGACAGGGAGGCGCTGTCTCGCAGCTGGGGGAGAGACAGCGCACGTCGCCCCGTCGTTAAGCCCGTTCCGGAGCAGAGAGGGAGGGACCAATGACGTTCCAGCCAAGGCCGCTGAACCCGAATCGATCAGTCCGCCACTTCTACGGCTCGGAGATGCGCCGCCTGCGGGGTGGGGCGGGCATGTCGCTGGCCCGGCTGGCCGAGGTCCTGAAGTACAGCAAGCCGCACCTGGGGCGTATCGAGACGGCGGAGTCGATGATCCCGGAGGGCCTGTCGGAGAAGCTGGATGCGGCGTTCGGCACGGACGGCCACTTCACCAGGCTGTACGAACTGGCACGGCATGAGGTGCACCCGGACAAGTACCGGCGGTACATGGACTTCGAGGCGCGGGCCGAGTCCATCGCGCATTGGTCGTCGTGCGTGGTGCCGGGCCTGTTGCAGACGGAGGCATACGCACGTGAACTACTCAGCGCTGGTGCTGGTGAGGCGACAGAGGAGGAGATCGAGCAGCGGGTCGCGGCACGACTGAGTCGTCGGGAGCGGCTGCGGGGCAACGCAGCGCCGCACGTGTGGGTTGTGCTCGACGAATCGGTGATTTGGCGGCAGATCGGCGGACCAAAGGTCATGCACGAACAACTGGCGGCGCTGCTGCCCCTGATGGACACGCCGCGCAGCAAGATTCAGGTCTTGCCGTACAGCCATGGCGCACACCGGTTGATCGGCGGTGACCTCGACCTTCTTGTCCTCCCTGACAGCTCCATGGTGGCGTACGACGAGGGCATCGACGCCAGCCATCTCTACGAGGGAGAGACCTCGGTGCAGGAGCGCCGGCGGGCCTACGACGTGCTACGGGCGTACGCCTTAACGCCCAAGGAATCCGCGAGGCTGATCCGAACGGCCATGGAGGTCTGCGAGTCATGCCCATCATCCCGGAGCTGATCTTCGAAGCCGCTACCTGGACCTCGTTCGTCCAGGCACGGCGGCTCTGGGGCGACAGGACAGCGGCTGGTCGGAGGGGGCGAGTTCGTGGATCCGGAGATGGTCGCGCTGGCGAGTACGGCAGGGACGACCCTGGTCACGATGCTGACAACCGAGGTGTGGCAAAGCGTCAGAGAAGGCTTCGCCTCGTTATGGCGTCGTGCTCAGCCGGACCGGGCCGACGCAATTTCCGCCGAACTCGACGCGACGCGCAGCGACCTGCTCGCTGCGCAGGCCAATGGTGACCTCGACTCCCGCGAGGAGCTGGGCGCAGAGTGGCAGGGGCGTGTCCGGCGGCTACTCGTGACCCATCCGGAGGAGATGGAGGCCTTGCGGACGCTGTTAAACGAACTGGCCCCGCACACGCCCGAAGCCCCATCGGTGACTCAGCACGCCACAGCCTCCGGTCAGGCAAGGGTCTACCAGGCCGGCCGCGACCAGAACTTCGGCCAGCGGTGAGCGGCCGCAATGACGCCTGGGCCGATGGCCAAGGCCGCGTCTATCAAGCCTCCGGTGACCAGCACATCATCGAGCATCACCATCACACCCCCGACTGGTCGGGGCCCGACTCCGTACGCCGCCCGGCGGTTGGCCGCGCTCCCGTAGTGCTTCGCGACCGGGCCGGGGAGATGGACCGACTGCGCGCCGCCGTTGAGCCTGGCGTCGGCAACCGCGTCTACGTCCTCCACGGGCTGGGCGGATGCGGCAAGACCGCAGTTGCCTATGCGCTCTTCCACCACGCCACCGGCGAGGCCGGTCGACTCGGGCTGTGGGTCAACGCATCCGACCCCGCCTCCCTACGCTCCGGCATGCTCGCCGCCGCAGCCGACCGCGGAGCCACCGATGGCGAACTGGTGGGAGCACGCAGCGGACTACGCCCCGCCGCCGACCTCGTGTGGCACTACCTCGACCACTCCGACGAGCCCTGGCTGCTGGTCCTCGACAATGCCGATACCCCCGCCATCCTCCGCGACGGCGGCTGGCTGCGCACCAGCCCGGCCGGCACTGTCGTCGTCACGACCCGGCAAGCAGCAGCTCACTGGTGGCCCGGCGCCGAACTCCTGCAATTCGGCGTGCTTCCACGCGAGGATGCCGCTCTCGTTCTCCACGACCTCGCACCGCATGCCGGGTCGGCCGAAGACGCCGCTGAGGTCGCCGACCGCCTCGGACGGCTGCCCTTGGCGCTCACCCTCGCCGGCGGATTCCTTGCCCACCAGGTGATCGACCCATGGACTCTCGCGGACTACAGCCGCCGACTGGACGGCGGCGGCTCCGGTCTCAACCCCACCGATCCCATCGAGCTCATCGACCAGGGCGCCGCAGCCGTCGGCGGTGACTCGCGGCACCTGCTCAGCCACACCTGGCAGCTCTCCCTCGATGCCCTCGCCACCCAAGGCCTGCCCGAAGCGGGCCGCCTTCTGAGCCTCCTCGCTTGCTGGTCCAGTGATCCGTTGCCGCTGTCGGTCCTCTCCGGAGTCGAGCTCGACCCGACGCTCCCGGCTTTTCGCGTTGAATCAGCCCTGCGCGGACTTCTTGATCACTCCCTGACCGAGCTCGTACCTGGGGAGATGCGCTGCCTGCGCACCCACGGCGTACTCCTCGACAGCGTGGCCCGAACCACGCCCGCTGACCAGCGCGAGCAGCTCTCGGCCACGGCCGCCCGCCTACTTCTCGCTGTCTTGCCTGAGGTGCCTGACCGAGGAGCGCAGGAACCCCGGGTGAACCTGCTCGCGCCGCATGTGATCGCGCTACTGCGGAGAACAGCGAATTGGGCACCCAGCCAATCGACGGTGGAAGCTGCGGCAGAGTGCGCTCTTCGGCTCGTCACTGCTGTCCACAGGGCTGGCGACTACGCCTCAGCGCTCGCATTGGGCAGTGAGGCTGTGGAGTTGGTGACTCCCCGACTCGGTCAAGGCCATGTCTTGGCCATCAGGTTGCGTCAGCGTATGGCACGGGCCCTTTTTCGGCTTGGCCGATTCGAGGAGTCCGAGGCCCTATATCTGCACGTGCTGGAAGACTGCGAACGGATACTAGGTCCAACAGCACCGGATACTCTGCAAACTTGTTTGAAGCTAGCCGGTCCGCTCTTCAACCTTGGTCGAGAGCAGGATGGCACCTCGCTGATGCGTCGAGCGGCCGAGGGCCACACCCAAGCCTTGGGATCTACCCACCCCCTTACGCTTCTCGCTAGGTCGTCTCTCCTGGAGGTATCCACCCAGCCGACCGAGGTAGCCGCAGGGTCGACCTTGGTCGCGGATTGCCTCCGTGAGGTCGGAGAAGACCATTCCATCACGCTTGATACACAGCTCAACTATGCATACGCCCTCTATCAGGGAGGGCGATCCGCGGAGGCACTACCACACATTCGCTCCGCCTTCGCGGAGTATGTGCGACGTTTCGGTCCTGATTACCCGATCGCGCTGAACGCCCGGGCAACACTCAGCATGATTCTTGCGGCACTGGGCCAATACGCAGAGGCTATCGAGCACGCAGAGAACCTTGCGGAAAGACGAACCAGAGCGCTTGGCCCAGCTCATCCGTGGACACTTTTCGCCAAGGATCTCTTGGAACAACATCGACGCTCCCAAAGAAACGCCTGAGTGCACCAAACCGGCCCCCATTCATCTGCGTCCGAGTCACGCGAGCCGTAGCGGCTTTGTGGTGAGTATGGGACAGCGACACGCCGAAGTCACGGCGTGTCGCTGTCCCATACTCACCACAAACTCATGTGTGCCGCTGATGGCTCCGGGCCATGGCGCGCGTATGTACGGCGCCCCGCTACCCGCCCACCGCCGCCAGCGCGCCCCCTTCTCGTTGAGGCAACAGCCGCGGAGATGCGCGAACAGCGCCTGAACCGTCAAGCGGGACGATTTCCGCCGCTCCTGAGCGCCAGCGGAACAGAGGAGGCGCGGCGGCGGCAACGCGCAAAGCAGAAGGAGGCGGAGCTGCGGCGCCAGCGCGCCGAGTAGGAGGAGCGCCGGGCGCTGGAGCCGGCGAGGCGTGGTGGGGCCGGCTGTCCGGGCAACAGGTCCGGGAGCTGTTCGCCGCAGTGGCCGACCGCGCCTGGCGCGAGGAGCTGCTGCGGGTGGAGGTTCCCGGACATGTGCCCGGGACTCGCCCGGCCGATCTCACACGGTGCGGCTGACCGCTGAGGGCCCGTCCTGAGCCGCGCGGTGGCCAAGCGGGCGTTCAGTACCATTCCTGATACGACATGCCATTGCAGGGGAAGGTGCGCAGCCCGTAGTCGAGGCTGTCGTCGAGGCACCGTCCGGTCGCCTCGTTCCTCAGTGACAGCGTGTTGTTGTTGTGGCGGATGACATACCAGCTCTGGTAGGGCGTGGCGTTGCAGGAGAAGGTGCGCAGCCCGTACTGGTTGCTGTCGTCGAGGCACTTGCCGATGAACTTGTTTTTCAGCTCGCGCGTGCCGTCGGACCACGCGTGGACGTTCCATTGCTGGGCCGGGTGACCGTCGCAGCGCGGAGTGGTGTAGCCATATTCCAGGCACTTTGAGGTCGCATGGTTCTTGAACGTGTTGATCGCGTCTGCCTTCGCTGAGGAAGCGTTGGCCACACCGAGGCCGAAGACTCCCGCCACAAGTGCGGCGGTCAGTCCGGCCACGCGACTGGGGCGTCCGGATCGTAATGCAAGCATGACCGTTTCCTTCTCCGGGGCCGAACCCTGGCGACCCCTGGTCATCCCGGTGACCTGTACGGTCACCGGCCCTGTCTCTCATGATGGCCAGGCCAGCCCGGGACCGGTCCCGGTGGCCTGTACGACCACCGGGCCTGTCACTCATGAGCTTGACTCTGGATCTTGTGGTCGTCGAGGTCATCGCCAGCACAGGCATGCGACCTGCCCGGGGAGGGCAACCTCCGCTACCCGCCCGTCAGGTGCTTGCGGGGCAACCGACGGCACCACCGACGCGGCCCCTGACCGGGTCAGGCTGCCCCAGCCCGTGTGAGCATCTCGGCGATCTCGTCGCGGCCCTTCTCCCGGGCGATGCCGAGCGGCGTGTCGCTGCCGACCCTGAGCCCGGACGGATCGGCGATCCGGGCGTTGACGTCGGCCCCGGCGGCGATGAGCGTCTCGATGATGCCGGTCCCGGCTTCCCGCCACACCGCGTAGTGCAGGGGCGTCGCGCCTGCCGTCGTGCGCGGGTCGGGATCGCCGGCGCGATCGAGCATCAGCCGGAGTGTCTCCTGGTGGCGCTCGGCGGCGGCGTGCAGGGCGGATACGCCTTTGATCCCGAACAGGTTCTTGTGCACGGTGCGCCGCGCCGGGTCCGCGCCGGCGTCGAGCAGCGCCGCGACGAACTCCGGCGCGTCGACTGCCACCAGCAGCGGCGTCAGACCGAGCCGGTCCTCGGCCTCGACGTCCGCGCCGGCATCGATGAGGCAGCGCAGGATCTCAAGCCGCTCGGCAGCCGGCCGCTCGCGCTCGTGGCTGAACCGGCTCTCGGCCACGACGTGCAGCGGCGTCCTGCCGAGGCGGTCGGTCGCCCGCGGGTCGGCGCCGGCGTCGAGCAGCGCCCGTACCACCTCCGCCGAGGGGCCTGGCCGGTCGGTGCGAAACGGTCCTCTGACGGCCATCCAGAGCGGTGTCACATCGCGCTCGATCCGCTCCATGCCGAAGTCGGCGGAGTGCAGGCCGAGCTCCGTCAGGAGGCTGTCGTGGCGGGTCCGCGTGCCGGTGTCGGCGCCCGCGGCCAGCAGCGTCCGCACCGTCTCGGCCGAGCCCGACATCACCGCGAAGTGCAACAGGGTCATCGCCGAGCGGTCACCCTCGGCCGGCCCCAGCGGGACACCCGCGGCGATCGCGGGGGCCACGGTCTCCAGGTCGCCGTGGGCACAGGCGTTGGCCAGCCGGGCGGAGTCCGGCGGCGCGTAGACGGTCAGCTCGGCCAGCATCCGCGACAACCGCCGCGGATGACCTAAGGCGTCCGCCGCGTCGGACCCGTCGTGGTCAATCCGGTAGACGTTGGGATCGCCGGGCCGCGGATCGTCGAGGTCGACGACCCAGTAGCGCTGCGTCGACTCGTTGAACCCGATCACGAAGCACGGCCGGTCCACCCCGAACGGATCGCCCCCGCCGGCCCCTTGCGGAAAGCTCACCCGGTCGCCGTCCTCGGCGGTGACCAGCAAAGTACGCGGCGGCCACGTGATAGCCATCAGCGTCTCGGTCTCCGGCGGCAGCGGCCTGGACGCGTCGGTCCAGTGCACGCCCGCTTCGATCGTCCCGGGTATGGTTCCGCCGAGCCGCTCGATCTGACGCAGTACGTCGGTGTGCACGCCTTCGCCTCGCATCGCGTCAAGCTAGCAGCAGATCACTCAGTCCCTTGCCCCGGCAAAACTTTACCGAAGCCGCTCAGACCTTCCCCAGGTCGGCCGCGAGGTCCGCCGCGCGAGAGAGTTCGTCCGCCAGTTCCGTCCGCTCGGCTTCGCTCAGTGTGAGCGCGGCGGCCTCGGCGAGACGGGCGTGGGCCGTGGCGGGGTCGTCGAGTTGGGCGGCGAGGTCGGCGCGCAGGAGCAGGGCGCGGTAGTGCTCGGCGGGGCCGGACGGGGTGTCCTTCGTGAGGGCGTGATCGAGGATGCGGGCGGCTTGGGCGGGGTCTCCCTTGGAGATGCCGATCAGCCAGGCGTTGTGCACCGCGCGGGCGAAGGGCTCCTTCGGCGCGGGTGCGTGCTCGGTGGAGGCGCCGGTGGGCTGGCCGATGCGGACGCAGTTGCCGCCGGGGTCGGTCATCAGGAACTGCCGCATGCCGTACGAGGTGTCTTTGAGCTGCCCGATGCGCGGGATGCCACGGGTCGGGATGCGGCCGAGGGAGGTCTTGAGCCGGGCCCGGAAGGTCTCGTACAGCTCATCGACGCGATCGGTGGTGATGTAGCAGGTGGACCAGGACTCAGCCGGGACAACCGACTTGTTGCCGAAGAACTGCAGCTCGATGTCCTCGCCGTAGCTCAGTGCCGCATACGGGTTGGGGCGGGTCTGCAGGTGATCTACAGCGAAGCCGAGGCGCTCATAGAACTCCACCAGATCGGGGATCGACGGGCAGGGGAGGATGGGGATCACCTTCTCGACCATGCTCCAGACAGTAGGTTGCGGATTCCCTCTAGTCAAACTTGACTAGCGATCAGAGCCGACAGGCACACGGCTTGCCCGCTACCCAGCCACCACCGCCCGCACCTCATCCACCAGCCCACCCGCCCGGGCCACCCGCGCCCCCGACTCCCCCAGCAGCGACTCCGCCCGCCCCACGAACCCGGCAGGCGTGTCCGGCATCCGCGCCACCGCCGCCAGCGCGCCCTTCTCGTTGAGACACCACCGGCGGTGGTGTGCGAACAGCGCCTGGACGAGCAGTCCGACGGCCCGGGACAGGCTCAGCGACACGTGCAGTACGTCACCGCGCCGGGCCGACTTGGCGGCGTTCGCCACCAGGAACCCCGCCTCCCACACCGCCCCCGCCGTCAGAGCCTCCCGCAGCGGTTCCGGATAGTGCCCCGCCTCGCGCCGCAACTCGCCCAGTTCCCCGCCCGGATCGGCCAGCACCCGCCCGAGGGCCACCTCGCCCGCGTAGCAGGGCGACCAGAACCCGAGCGGGTGTCCGACCTGCGTGCCCACCTCGTACCGCCCGGCGCGGCAGTCCTCCCACACCGCCCGCACCCGGTCCACGTCCCGCAGGATCCAGTCCACCGCCTGCCCGTCGACGTTCAGCCACGCCCCGCCGTTCACCCACGGCCCCCACCCGCCCGGCCCCGCGACCTCCACCGGCCCGCCGACCACCTCGGCCGCCGACAGCCGCAGCCGCTCCACATCCAGCGGGCCCCGGTAGTACACGCCCAGGTCCCCGTCCGAGTCCGGGGCGTGTTCGCCCCGCGCCGGCGCCTTCGACGGGTTGAGCGCCCACCAGCGGTCCGAACTCCTGGCCCGCGCCGCCGCCAGGAAGAACGGCTGAGGGTGCGGGTTTGGCAAGGCACGGTGGAAGCATGGGAATCGCCGGGGCGGGCGCTCGCGCGGGGCACCCGGGTACGCCTTACGGGGCGGCCTACGCCGACGCCTTCGGCAACGGCCGGCTCCAGGTCATCCCCGAAGCGGGCCATCTGCCGCAGATGGAGCGGCCGGAAGCCACCTTCGCCCTGATCGACGCCTACGTTCGCCAGGTGAGCGGCCGGTGAGGCGTCCTAGGCCGCCGCGATGAGGACGGCCGTGAGAGTCAGGAGGCCGAGCCCGGCGAGGAGGCAGTCGACCGCGCCCCGGATGAGGCGGAACTTCCGCGTGGCGAGCTCCGCCATGAACTTCACGTGTTCCACCTGGTAACCGGAGGTCAGGCGCTCGTCCAGCTGGTCGTTGCTTAATCCGGTCCAGCTGGTCCAGTCGTTGCCCCCGACGTGCGGACGCACCGCGAGCAGCAGGATCACGGTCGTGGCCAGCAGCGCGGCGGCGCCGAGGGCACTCGTCACGGCGGCCGGGACGGTCGGGTGGAGGGCGGACGCCGTGGAGCCCAGTGCCACGAGTGCGGCTCCGGACAGGGCGAGCAGCAGGCTGGCTTTGGATTCGGAGCGGGCCAGGTCGGCCTGAAGGGACGTCATCGTCGCGGCGATACGGTCTTGCGCCCGATCCGGTCGCGGGTCAGGTGTGGTGGTGGCCATGGGTGTGTTCTCCCGTCGCGTCGGCAGGCTCTTCGAGCGCGGTCTGCTGAGAACTGAGACGCCTCGGTCGGCCATACCCGTTGCCGCCCGACAAGCCGACCCGCTTCCGCCCGGCCGTACGAGGGCACGGCGGGTAGCCTCACCATCGCAACTGTCCAGGGGGGGGCGCACATGAACACCGGCCGGCACACGGGCCAGCACGCGGTCCATTTCGAACTCACCCACAAGGGCTCCGCTCACGGCCGCTTGAGGAAGAGGGCCACCCACACCTGGGCCGGGGACGTGCCCGGTTCCGGGCCGGTCGAGCTGGCCTGCCCGGCCGAGGAGGACCTCGCCCAGGACACCATCGCCGCATGGGTGTCGGGACACGGGACACCCCCCATGTCCTTCGTCGGCATCGACTTCCGCGACCGGCCGCGCCTGGCCAGGATGACGCTGACCGCCGACGGGTGGACGGGCAGGCTGACCCGCCGCCACCTGGCGGTGACGGCGCGCGGGCGGGCGCTGCGGATCGAGATCGCCGAGCGCTCGTACCGCTATCAAGTGCTCGGCAGCAAACTCCGGCACGAGCTGCGGCGCGAAGGGGCCGTCGTGACGATGTCGCGCTCGACGTGGCGGCATCCGCGCGTCCTCTCGGGGGTGGGGCAGGGCGGCTTCGACGGGCTGGACATCGGGCTGGCGATCCTGCTGGAGGGCGTCTACACGCGCAATCTCTCCTTCGGTGGCGCGCTGTATTCGTGGCCTGGACGCTTCCTGAGCCGACTGGATGTTCTGGACCTTCTTCCGGATTTCTGAATCACGGCCTACGGAAGGTCAGGGGCGAGGGCTACGAGCCCGCCTCCGCTACCACCACATAGAGCGTCACCGCCGCGAAGAACGGCCCTGCGGCGAGGTGGTCGAGAAACCGCCGCGCCGCGTCCGCGCTGAGGTATCCGGCCGCCGCCGCGCGCTCCGCGTTGCGCTGGAAGCCGAGGATCCGGTCGGCCGCCTGGGCGTCCCGGAAGACGGAGGTGACCGGGACGACCGACGGGACCGCGAAGCCGGCCTCCGTCGCGAGCCGGGGCAACTGGCGGCCGATGACGGCGTTGCGGACGATCCGGTCGGTGATGTGGCGGGTGTACGCGCGGGAGATCTCGGGGTCGGGGTGGTCGATGGCCAGCGAGTCCCAGTCGGGCTCGCCCATGGCCAGCCGCCCGCCCGGCCGCAGCACGCGCCGCGCCTCGGCAAGGACCTGGGCGGGGTCCGTGACGTGCTGGAGGGTGCGGTCGGTGCGGGCGCGGTCGACGCTCGCGTCCGCGAGGGGGAGGGCATGGGCGTCGCCGAGCCGTACGTCCACCGCGGGGAGGTCCGCCGTACGCTCACGGGCCCGGTCCACCATCTCGGGGTCGGCGTCGATGCCGAGCACCGTCCCGGTCGGGGTGACCGCCCCGGCGAGGGCGGCCAGATCGGTGCCGGGGCCGCAGCCGAGGTCGAGCGCGGTGTGGCCGGGACGGGCGTCCAGCGCGTCGAGCATGACCTGTTTGTACGAGCGGGCGTGGTCGGTCCCGGCCAGCCGGTCGAGATAGCCGATCCGGTCGGGAACGGCCACCTCGAACATCCGGTCCGTGACCTCGGCCATGGACCTCAGCTCCCGTTCCAGCACCTCGCGCCCTTTGGCCGTGAGCCGCACCGGGCGCTGGCGGCCCTCCCCGGCCAGGGGCTCGATCAGCTCCTTGGCCTCCAGCCGCGACAGGGCTCCGTAGAGGCTGCCGGGGCCGAGGCGTCCGCCCGACAGCTTCTCGATGGCCGCGTTGATGGCGTAGCCGTGCAGGGGCCCGTCTGCCAGGGTGCAGAGCACCAGCATCTGGGCGTCGTTGGTACGCATGGGGGCTCCTCGGCTCCGGCGAACGGGCACGCCGCGATCTCCATGCTACGCGGTGCGTACTACGTGATGCGTAGTATTCACGGAAGGGGGCCCTGGCCGCTCTATCCTGGGCCCGTACGCACCACCCGTACGCACCACCCGTACGCACCACCCATCCGCACCCGCAGACCCTCTCAACCCGACCCGGAGCGCCCCCTTGTACTTCACCGACCGCGGCATCGAGGAGCTGGAGAAGCGGCGCGGCGAGGAGGAGATCACCTTCGAGTGGCTCGCCGAGCAGCTGCGCACGTTCGTGGACCTGAACCCGGACTTCGAGGTCCCCGTGGAGCGGCTCGCGACCTGGCTGGCCCGGCTCGACGACGAAGACGACGAGGACTAGCCGAGTAGTCGAGGAGCCCCACCACCGCCCGCTCAGGCCGTGTAGCCGCCGTCGACGTTGATCGTGGCGCCCGTGATGTACCCGGCCTCCGGTCCCGCCAGGTAGGCGACGAGGCCGGCCACCTCGTCGGCCGTGCCGTACCGGCCCACCGCGAGGTGCGGGAGGGCGGCCTCCGCCCACGGCCCGTCGGCCGGGTTCATGTCGGTGTCCACCGGGCCGGGCTGGACGTTGTTGACGGTGATGCCGCGGGCCCCGACCTCACGGGCCAGACCGCGGGTGAAGCCCGCCACCCCGGCCTTGGTCAGCGCGTAGAGGCTGCCCCCGGCGAAGGGGACGCGTTCGGCGTTGACGCTGCCGATGGTGATGACGCGGCCGCCGTCGCCGATGTGGCGCAGCGCCTCCTGGGTGACGGTGAAGACGGCGCGCAGGTTCACGTCGGCGACGTGGTCGTAGTCCGCGTCGGTCATCTCCTCGATCGGCCGCATGACGCCCACCCCGGCGTTGTTGACCAGAATGTCCAGCCGCCCGAACCTCTCGACGACCTCGGTGACGGCGGACCGCAGCGCCGCGCGGTCCGCGGCGTCGGCCCGTACCGCCATCGCCTGCCCGCCGTCCGCGATCACCGTCTTGACCAGGGCCTCCGCCCGATCTGCCGAGGCGTTGAAGGTCACCGCGACCGTGGCGCCCTCCTCGGCGAGCCGGCGCGCGATGCCCTCGCCGATCCCCCGCGAACCGCCGGTGACGAGCGCCACCTTGCCGCTCAGCCTCCGCACACCCGAAGCCCGCGCACCCGAAAAGTAATCGCTCACAACCCGTGCTGCCGCCTGTGCCGCCTGTGCCATCGGACTCGCCCCCTCATTTCTTGAATGTGCATTCAAGATGTCACGCCCACGGGGACCGCGCAACTGATATCTTGAACGTGCGCTTAAAAAGTCAGGAGGGTCACCGCCATGGCGAAGGGACGGCCCCGCGAGTTCGACATCGACGACGCGCTGTCAGCGGCGGTCGCCGTCTTCTGGGCCAAGGGCTACGAGGGCACCACGATGGCGGACCTGTGCGCCGCCACCGGCCTCAAGGCAGGCAGCATCTACGCCGCCTTCGACTCCAAGGCGGGCCTGTTCAAACGGGTGCTCGACCACTACGCCGACACGGTCTTCTCGTACGGCGCCAAGGCCCTGGAGGCCGGCACCGTCCGCGAGGTCGTCAGCCGGTGGCTCAGGGGCGCGGTCGAGGCCACGACCGGGACGGCCACCCCGGCCGGGTGCCTCCTCGTCCATGGCGCGCTGGTCACCGGGGACGCCGCGAGCGAGGTGAAGGCCGATGTGCGCACCCGGCGCCAGGCGGGCGAGGTCATGCTGACCGAGCGCTTCGAGCGGGCCCGTCTGTCCGGCGACCTCCCCGCCGGCGTCGACCCGAAGGACGCCGCGCGGTACGTCTTCGCCCTCACCGAGGGCATGGCCGTCCAGGCCGCGTACGGCGCCGACCGCGCCGACCTGGAGCGCCTGGTCGGCCTGGCCCTCACCCAACTGCCATGGGAACACGCCGAGCCCGGGGCCGGGGCCGAGCCCGAACCCGGGGCCGGGCCCGGGGCCAAGCTCCCGGCTCAGCCGTCCAGGTAGATGAGCGCTTCCGTCCGCGCGCTGTCATAGCGTTCCTGTCCGGAGCCGATGAGGTGCCGCGACAGCCCGCTGTCGGGGCCGTGGCCGTTCTCCTTGGCCCAGCCCGCGGCCAGGGCGTTCACCTGCTTCTGGCCGGTGGTGAAGTGATACTCCGTATCCGCCGCGGCCGCCTGCGTTGCCTGGGCGATCTGGTCTTCCTTCCAGTCGTAGGTGCCCGCGTAAAGAATGCGGTAGGCGACGTCCGTGGCGAATCCGATGCCCGGGCCCTTGCCGGCGAGCGAGGCACCGGCGCCGGCACCGGCCTGGAGGCCGCCGGTGACGACGAATTCGCCCGTCTGGACGTGGTTGGCCCAGGAAACGGCGTCGTCCTTCTTGTCGCGGGCGATATCAGAGCTGAGACCGTCGTAGAAACCGAAGACGGAGGATGCCCCCTCAATGGCCGCGGCGCGGTCATTGGGGTTGTTGAAGTCCGTCTGGGACAGCGTCCCGGCGGAGTAGAAGCTCTCGGCGTCGTACATCTCGCGGAACGCCTGACCGTCTTCCGCCACACCGCGCATGATGCGGGTCAGGCTCTCCCTTGAGACGGACATATGGGCGTCCTTGGGGTCGCTCGTGCCGTCGTTCCACACCCCGTCCTTGTCCATGTACATACCCGTGCGGGTCAGGATCTCGTGGGTTTCCGGCGTGTAGTCGACGAGCATGCCGGCCATACTGGACCGCAGGTTCGGGTGCAGATCGGCCCCGTGCCGACCCTCGTCCAGGATCTTGATGGTGTCGCGCATGATGCGGGCCTCGGCATCGGTGTGATAGCCGAGCTTGTAATCCGTGCCGGGGACGTTTCCGGTGGCCCCCGCCTCCAGCGCCGCCCCCAGGCCCAGGCGGCTTCCGGGGAGGTCCATGTTGAAGACCCCTCCCGCGTGGGCCGTGCTCTGCTTCGGCCACTCACGATCCTTGAGTAGATACGTCAAGTTGTCGGCCTTGCCGTCCGTACCGGGATCGAGGAAGGACGTCGCGACGTCGGGCTGCCTGCCCATGATGCCCAGCAGGCTGTCGAGCGGGTCGGTCGCTACGTCCTTGTGGCCGGCGCCCCACTGGGTCCACCTGCCGCTGCCGAGCTTGTCGCTCTTCTCCAACGCGATGATGTCGTTGCCGACGTCGTGCAGGAACTGCTTGCCGTAGTTCTTGCCATGCGTCATCAGATTGACGAACGACTGATAGCCGTAGAGCGGGTTCGTGTTCTTGCCGAAGTTGTCGTCGCCCACCTTGCGCAGCCCCTCGCGCCACTTCTTGTAGAAGGGATCGGAGGGCGACTGCGTCGCGGTGGCCAGGGAGGTGGCCACGCCTTCCTGGAGGGCGCGGAAGTCCTTCTCGTCGTCGCCCTTGGCGAGGCTGTTGAACTTGTTGTTCAGCTGGATGGTGCCCTTGAGGCCCACGCCGTCCAGGAACGTCTGGCTGAACACCTTGTCGTGCTGGTTGTCCCGGACCAGCCGCTGGAACTCGGCCAGTTCCTTGTCGCTGAGCTTGCCGTCGGAGTTGAGCTTGGTCGCGAGCTCCTTGGCTTCCTCGCCCTCGACCTTCTCGATGTCGCCTTCCGCCTTGCCGTTGAATCCGTTGGCGGCGGCATCGACGGGGTTGGGATCCGCCACGGCCGCCTTGAGCGCGAGCTTCACGCCCTGGTCGGCGTCGTCGACCGCCTTGACCGCCTCCTGGATGAGCCGGGTCCACGACACCTCGGCTTCGTGCACCTTCGCCTGGTACCGCACGGCATTCGCCTCGGAGGCACTGACCTTCGAGAAGTCGTAACTCGCGGTCCCGGTGTCCGAGACCTTCATTCCGGCCTTCACCGCGTCCGCGACGGCCGACTTCACCTTCCCGCGCAGCTCCACGAACTGGGCGTGCGCGTCCCGCAGGATCGAGGCGATGGCGCGGGCTTCCTTCGGAGCCGCGGTGAACTGCTGGTCGGTCACCTGCATGTTGGTGCCCGCGACCAGCTGTGACCAACCGGTCCAGGACCCGTCGAGCCCGACCGACTTGACCTTGCTGTCGTAGATCTTCTGTACCGCTTCGAACTTCTTGGCGGCCTCGTCCCACTTGGTGGCGGCCGTCTCAAGGAGGGACAGGTCGATGGTCATGACCTGGTGGTACGTGAGCACAAGTTCCCCTTCAGCGGTTCTTCGATGCGCGCGACGGGAACGGGGAGGGCGTGTCTTGCGAATATGGAGCGAGCGGGATGAAATGCATGATTCCCCCGTGGCCAGTTATCAAGTGGAACGCCACATTCGGCGATTGCACCCTATGAAGCT
Source organism: Streptomyces sp. ME19-01-6 (assembly GCF_033793745.1). Classification (NCBI taxonomy): domain Bacteria; kingdom Bacillati; phylum Actinomycetota; class Actinomycetes; order Kitasatosporales; family Streptomycetaceae; genus Streptomyces; species Streptomyces sp. ME19-01-6. The sequence goes on from NZ_JARAXF010000003.1 coordinate 285,426, forward strand.
AGCAGCGCCGCGTACACCCCTGGTTCGAAGACCAGAAGCTTGAGGACGATCTGAGGCGGACAGCGGCAGCGGCGACCGCCTCGGCGACCTCCTCGACGGTGCACCCGTCGGTGTCGACGCGCAGGTCCCCCAGGGCGGCGCGGTCCAGCGCCTCGGCGTCGGCCGTCGCCGCGTCGGCGACCTGGAGCAGCCGCGCGGTGGGCCGCCCCTTCAGCGGGTCGCCCGGCTGCGCCCAGCTGCCGCCGTCTCTGCGGCTCAGGATTCGCCGCGTCAGCTGCTCGCGCCCGGCGTGGAGCCGGCAGAGCGTCACGGTGGCCGGGGCCAGCGCGTCGGTGTACGTCCTGATGGCGGACTCGTCCTCGGCCTGGCCGACGACCGTGAGGCACCGCGCCCCCGCCGCGCGGTACGTCTGCCATACGGCGGCCAGGTTGCGGGCCTTCACCCGGTGGTTGCCGGGGTCGTCGGCCGGGGCGGGGGCACAGAAGCCGATCTGGTCGAGGTCGAGGTACGCCGCCATGTGTCCGGCCCTCAGGGCCCTTTGGAAGAGCGTGAAGCCGACCGTCGACTTCCCGACGCCGGTCGCCCCGCACAGCCACAGGACCGAGCCCTCGCCGGGGACGGGAGCCGGCACCTCGCCAGCCAGGGAGGGATGTTCGGGGGCGGCCAGGACCGGCCATCCGCCGGCGCGCTCCCGCACCCGCCGCGCCACCTCGGGCACCGACAGACCGCTGGTCTCCACGCACACGCCGGCGACATCGCTCGCGTCCATGGCCTCGGCGTCCCGCAGCGCGTCCGCCATGACCACGGTCGACCCCGTACGCCCGAGGAAGCGCCGCGTCAGCTCGTCGTGGCCGACGCGCAGTCGGCATACGGTCAGCGCGGCGCCCGGGATCCGGTCGGCGTGGACGCCGTGGGCGGTGTCCACGACACCGGACACGACGACACACCGCGCGCCGGCGGCCCGGAAGGTGTCCACCACCGCGCCGACGTTGCGCGCCTGCATCAGATAGCGGCCCGGGTCCGCCGCCGGCTCGGGAAAGCACATGCCCAACTGGTCGACGTCCACATAGCCGGCCCCGGCCCGTCCGAGCTCGCGGTAGATCTCCCAGCCGACCGTGGTCTTCCCGACCCCTGGCGGGCCGCACAGCCACAGGACGGGGAGCAGATCGCCGCTCACGCCACCACCGGGCCCCGCCCGGGCGCCCCCGCCTCGTAGTCCAGCCGGGGGTCGGACGCGAGCACCGCCTGCTGCAGGCGCTGCAGCTTCGCCGACGGTTCGAGCCCCAGCTCCTCCGTCATGGCGAGGCGCAGCCGCTGGTAGACCGCGAGGGCGCGGGTGCGCTGGCCGGAGCGGTGGAGGGCGAGCATGTAGTGGCCGTGCATGCCCTCGTGGAAGCGGTGCTCGACGACGAGGGAGGCCAGGTCGCTCAGCGCCTCCTGGTGGCCGCCGAGCCGCAGCCGGGTCTCGATGCCGCGCTCGGTGACCGTGAGCCGGGACTGTTCGAGCCGGGCGACCTCGGCCTGCAGGGGGCGCCCGTGCGGCGCGACGTCGACCAGGGCGGGGCCCTGCCAGATCGACAGGGCCTGCCGGAAGGCCGCGTCGGCGGCCCGCTCGTCGCCGGCCTCCAGCCCGTGTTCGCCCTCGGCGACGAGGTCGCGGTAGCGGTGGACGTCGAGCTGGCCGTAGCCCAGCTCCAGGGCGTAGCCGCCGGGCCTGGTCTGCAGCACGTCCCGGGCGACCGCGGCCGAAGGGACGCCGAGCGCCTGCGCGAGCAGCTTGCGCAGGTGCAGGACGTACGTCTGGAGCGTGGTCAGCCCGGTGCGCGGCGGCCGCTCGCCCCACAGCTCGGTCATCAGGGACTGTACGGGCACCATCCGGCCGTCGTTGAGCAGCAGCAGGGACAGGACCTTGCGCGGCTTCATCGCGCTGGGCACCGCCGACTGGTCGCCGTGACACAGCGTCAGCGGTCCGAGGACGCTCACATGCATGGGTGGTGCCACCTCCTCACACATTCACCTGCGGTACGCGCGTACGAACAGGTCGGCGGCCTTCTCGCAGATGGCCGCGGCTTCGTGCCCGGGCAGCGGGCGGGTGCCGTACATCGACTGGTGCAGGCCCTGCTGGACGAGCAGGGCCACGAACTGGCGGGCGACGGTGGCCGGCTCGTCGACGCTCAGCTCGCCGCGCTCGGTGCGGCGGGTGAGCAGGTCGACGAGGTACGTCACGAGCTGCTGGGGCTCGCCGTCCGCGCAGGCCGGGCGCAGCGAGGGGTGGCGGGCCACCTCGGAGATGACCAGGCGGCGCAGCGCGGAGGCGCGCTCGTCGAGCAGGACGCGGAGGACCCGGTGGCCGAAGGAGACCAGGGCCGTCTCGGCGTCCGTGGCGCCACTGGCCTCGCCCCCGTCGGCGAGCGGGGCGTCGAGGCCGGGGGTGAAGCGGGCGGCCACCCGCTCCCGTTCACCCTCGACGGCCGCGAGGAACAGCCGCTGTTTGTCCCCGAAGTGGTTGTAGACGGTCTGCTTGGAGACCCGGGCCTCGTCGGCTATGACGTCCACGCTCGCCCGGGTGTATCCCTCGCGCAGAAAGACGGCGACGGCCGCCTCCAATATGGCCTGTCGCTTGGCGGGCTGAGGGCCCGCCGGCCGGCCCACGGCGCCGCGTGACCGCGGCGCGCTGTCCGTCCGCAAGGCTCCGTCCTCCTGACTCACCGGCTCCGATGCGCTCTTGCCCTCAATGGACTTGCGAGTCTAGCCTTCCATCACTTCACTGGACTAGTCGGTCCAGTCCAATTAATCACGGTCAACGCCCCACGAGGAGAGAGCTCCATGAGCGCACCGGAGAACAGCGACGCCCTGCGCCACCTCACCCTGGCGCCCGAGGCGCAGAACCAGCTGTTCCTGGAGGCCCGTACGGCCAACACGTTCACCGACGAGCCGGTCACGGACGAACAGGTCCGCGCCATCTACGAACTGGTCAAGTACGCACCCACGTCGATGAACCAGCAGCCACTGCGCGTGGTCCTGGTGCGCTCGCAGGAGGCCCGCGCCCGCCTCGTGTCGCATATGACGGGGCGTAACCAGGAGAAGACGGAGAAGGCGCCGCTGGTGGCGGTCCTCGCGGCGGACCTGGACTTTCACGAGGAGTTGCCCCGGCTGGTGCCGTTCATGGAGAACCCGCAGGACATCTTCGCGGAGCCGGGGATCCGCGAGGCCTCCGCACGGTTCAACACCGCGCTGCAGGTGGGCTACTTCATCCTGGGCGTGCGCGCGGCGGGGCTGGCCGCCGGGCCGATGATCGGTTTCGACCACGAGGCCGTGTCCAAGGAGTTCTTCGAGGGCGGCCGGCACCGGGCGGTGTGCGTCGTCAACATCGGCAAGCCGGGGCCCGACGCCTGGATGGGCCGGCTGCCGCGCCTCACGTACGACGAGGTCGTCACCACGGTGTGATCGAGCCGCCTCGGATGCGGACCGCCTGTGCCCCGACGGCGGGGTGCAGGCGGTCCTCTTTGATGAATATCGGCTCTGGCTCGGCTCTGCCTCAGCTCTCGATCAGCTCTCGATCAGCTCATGGAACGCGACGGTGTCGAAGATGTCCTCCATCCTCGTCGCCTTGCCGTCCCGCATCGTCCAGGAGTGCAGGAAGTTCAAGGTCGCGGTGGTGCCGGTGCGCGAGGTCACCTCACGGGTGCCGAGGACGATGACCCGGTCCCCCTGCTCGATGAACTCCCGGGGGCTGAGCTTCATCCCGCCGAGCACGGTCGGGACATGGGCGAGGAACTCCTTGATCCCCGCGTGGCCCAGCTTGGTGCCGCCGAGGCCGTACTTGGCCATCCCGTCCGGGTGGACCCACTCCACGTCCGGGTGCATCCCCGAAAGGATCCCCTCGACGTCCCGGTCGCGGAAGCCCGCGTAGGTCGCCCGGATGGCCTCGATGTTCTGTGACGCCACTGTGGTTCGCATTTCCTCGGTATCTTCTCGGATGGGGCGGCGGATCAGGCGGCAGGGGAAGCGGGAGCGGCCGGGCGCGGCTTGACGTGCTCGGGGTACAGCGCCTCGAGGGTCTGCCGCACCCCCTCGCGCCACGGCACCCGGCAGGGGCCGGTGAGCTCCAGGCGCCGCGCGGGGTTGAACTGGTAGGTCTCCCGGGTGACCTCACTGGGCACCAGCTTGGCCTCGACGCCGGTGAGTTCTTCGAGGTAGCGCACGCAGTCGGTCATGCCGACCGGCTCGTCGCCGCCCCAGTTGACCAGCGTGGCGGGCACGGACGCGGCCGCCCACAGGCTGGGCACCTGGCCGACCAGGTCGTCGGTGTGCAGCAGCGAGCACCAGTTCTGGCCCTCCAGCGGTACCGGTATCGGCTCGCCGGCCAGCATCCGCTTGAAGTAGAGCATCGGCACCCCGCCGTAGCCCCCGGGCCCGTACGCGATGTTGAGCCGGGCGATGGTGGTCGGCAGGTTCAGCACGCTCGCGAAGGCCCGTACGGCGCCCTCGGCGGCGATCTTGCCCACGGGGTAGGCGGGCAGCCAGTCGGCGACCCCGTCGACGGGGTCGTCCTCGGCGTACGGGTGGTCCAGGGTCTGCCGCTTGTAGAGCGCGCCGGTGGAGACGTACAGATACGCCTCCGCGCCGCGGCAGTGGGTCATCAGCCGGCCGCAGGCGACGGAATTGACCTCGGCCGCGGCGTTGAAGTCACCGTCCTCGCCGCGCCGCACCGCCGAGTGGATGACGTGGGTGAAGTCGTCGGGGAGCCTGTCGTACGCGGCGCCGCCGAGGTCGTTCATGTCCCAGCGGTACGTCCTGATCCCGCGGGCGCTCAGCTCCTCCTCGACGCCCGGGGTGGCGAACCGGCCCAGACACCACACTTCGTTGCGGGTGGCCAGCGCCTCGGCCACCGGGCGGCCGACCTGTCCGCTGCCGCCCGTGACCAGGATCTTCTTGCCTTCCAACCTGCTCTTCTCCTCTTGCTTGCCCAGCTCGCCTTGCTCGCCGGCCTTGGTCGGCCGCAGCCTACGTGCCGTCACCCAGGGCGCGGTCCAGCTCCCTGCGCAGGATGGCCTGGAAGGCCGCGACATGCTGGGGCCCCATCAGGGTGTAGTGCTCGCCCGGCACGTCGACGTAGCGGTTGGCCTCGGTGGTGTGCTCGTCCCACCTGCGCAGCTCGTGGTTGAGCCAGTCCTCCTTGGTGCCGCGCAGCGGGATGGCGTAGAAGACCGTCATCGACCGGGTGGTGCCGGTGGGCGTGTAGCTGCGGCCGAGGTCGGTGAGCCCGTTGGCGAGCTCGGCCCAGGCGGCGAACTTTCGTAGATCCAGATCGAGCTCGGCCAGCCGGCCGGCCGGGGCGATCTCGAGGAAGTGCGCCAGCTGCTCCTCCTTGGGCAGCCCGCGCAGCTGCCCGGGGAGGTCGAGGGACTGCTTCTTGTTGATCAGGTCGAGGAAGAACGCGAGATTGGTCGCGGTCTCGACGAAGTCCAGTTCGTCCATGCGGGACTTGATGTGCGGCGGGAGGTTGAGGCTGCCGACGAAGTCCACGCGCTCGCCCTGGGCCTCCAGCGCCTTGGCGATCTCGAAGGCCACGGCGCCGCCGTACGAATAGCCGGCGACGGCGTACGGGCCGTGGGGCTGGGTGGCGCGGATGGCGTCGACATACGTGCCGACCATCTCCTCGAAGCTCTCGAAGGGCCGCTCGCCCTCGTTGAACCCCCGGGCACGCAGGGCGTAGAAGGGCCGGTCGCCGACGAAGTACTTGGCCAGGTTGACGAAGACCAGGACCTCGCCGACGCCGGGGTGCACACAGAACAGCGGCGTCTTGTCGCCGGCGGCCTGCAGCGGGACCACCGGGTCGTACGCCGCGGCGGCGGCCGAGCCGCCCTCGCCGAGCCGGGCGGCGAGCCGGCGTATCGAGGGGGCGGTGAGCACGGTGATGATCGGCAGGTCCCGGGCGCCCAGGCGGCGGCCCACCTGGCGCCGCAGCCGCAGGATGTCCAGCGAGGTCCCGCCGAGGTCGAAGAAGCTCGCGGTGACGCTGACCTCGCCCGGGGCCATGTCGAACATCTCGGCGTAGATCTCGGCGAGCACCCGCTCGGTCTCACCCTCCGGCGCGGTGTATCCGCCGAGCCTGCGGGTGGTCAGCTCGGCGACGCGCGCGATGACGTCGTCGAAGCCGCCGGACTCCAGGCGCGTACGCATCCGCCGGCGCAGCGTCTTGCCCAGACTGGTCTTGGGGAACGCCTCCTTGGGCAGCGGCAGGATGAGGGAGGGCCGGAACCCCCAGTGCATCACCACGGTGGCGCGTACGGCGGTGAGCAGCCGGTACAGGCCCGCCTCGTCGTCCTCCGCCCCCTCGGGGCTGACCGCGATCACCAGCTGCTCGGTGTCGCTGCCCGGCCGCCGGGTCGGGAAGGCCGCGACATAGCCGCCGGCCACGCCGTCCAACTGCTCCAGCGCGGCCTCCATCTCATGGCTGAAGTAGTTGACGCCGTTGACGATGATGCTGTCCTTGCTGCGCCCGACCAGGGTGAGCCGGCCGTCGTCGATACGGCCCAGGTCGCCGCTGCGGAACCAGCCGTCGGGGGTGAAGGCCTCCCGGGTGGCCTCCTCGTCGCGGTAGTAGCCCGTCGTGATCATCGGGCCGCTGAGCTGCAACTCCCCCACCTCGCCCGCGGGCAGCGCGCGATGCTCCTCGTCGGCCACCCGGATGGTCAGGGCTTCGACGGGCGTGCCGAGGTTGGCGAACTCCTGGCCGGCGTCGGCGGCCGGGAAGTCGCGGTTGTAGATGCTGCCGGCGCAGGTCTCGGTCATGCCGAAGGCGGGCCAGAGCGCGGACCGCCGCAGCCCGTACGGGGCGTAGTGGGCGAGGAACGCCTCACCGGTGGCGACGACGTTGGCCTCGCCGCCGCTCACGATGTGGCGCAGCGCGCTCAGGTCAAGCCCCTCCCCGCCCGACGCCGTTTCCTCGGCGAGTCCCTGCGCCGCGGAATTCAGCGGGCCGAGGAGGAAATTCGGGGTGAAGGTCATTGTCACCTTGTGGCGGGAGACGATGCGCAGGAATCGCAGCGGCTCCTCAAGGATGACCGAGGCCGGGGCGTGCAATTGGTTCGCCCCTACGTAAAGCGGCAGTATATGCGCTTCGAGAAGCGCCGCGACATGGTCGTAGGAAATCCAGTTGAAGGTGGTGTCGGCGGCGGAGAGCCGCTGCTTGCCCGCCTTCCCGGCCATGGATGCCAGAAGATTTCCATGGGAGAGCATCACGGCTTTGGAATGTCCGGTGGAGCCGGAGGTCAGCACCAGCAGGGCGAGGTCTTCCGGTGCGGCCCGGTGGATCTCCGGCGTGGGCTCACCGCCCCCGAGCCCCTCCACGGGCGCCACGGCGAGCCCCGGCACATCGGGCAGCTCGGCGCGCATCGCCTCGGTGGTGACCAGCAGCGGGCGGTCGAGCAGCCGGTCGACATGGGCGAGCCCAGCGGCCCAGCGGGCGGGGTCACCCGGCACCGGCACCATGGGGCAGGGGACGAACCCGCCCAGCAGACAGGCCCAGAAAACGGAGAGGAATTCCCTCTGGTCATCCAGCAGCAGTGCGACTTTATCGCCCGGCCTCAGCCCGCGGGTCCGCAGGCCGGCGAGCAATCGGAGCGCGGAATCGAGAAGCTCCGGATAGGACTGGCGTATGGATTCGCTCTCCGCGCCGTCGGGCAAGTAACCTACCCCCGAACGGGGGTACTCCACCGCTGCCCTGACCAGCAGTTGGGCCACCGAACGCAGTTCTTTGGCGTCTTCGGGCGTTGAGTATTGCAAGGACTGTATCGGCATGACCCATTTGACCCTTCCCCCCCGATTCCGAGGCCCTGAAGGTAACAGCCTCGAACATTCGCACTCCATGACTCTCCAGCCAGACCCTAGCGACGCTCTAGCGAATCCCTGCTTGACTCCGTGGGTCCGCGATATATCGTGTCTACCAGGAGACGCGATATGTTGCGTCACATCTGCCACGGGGTTCCGGTCGGGGGTCCCGCCGGCGTCCAGTCAGGGGAGGTCAGGGATGTCAGCCCGATCGAAGTGGTCGTTGACCGAACCACAGAAGCTCACCTTCGACGACCCCGTATCCACCCTCCAGGTGCGCGTCGTGGGCGGCACCGTCAACGTGGTCGGCACCGACACCGGCCCCGCCCGCCTGGAGCTCGCGGAGATCGACGGCCCACCGCTGACCGTCACCCACGAGGGAGGCACGCTGACGGTCGGGTACGACGACGTCCCATGGAAGGGCTGGCTCAAGTGGCTCGACCGCAAGGGCTGGAGCCGTACGGTCCACCTCACCCTCGCCGTGCCCACCGGTACCAGCGCCTCGGTCGGCGGAGTCGGCGTCGGCGCCGTCCTCTCGGGGCTCAGCGGCCGCACCGATGTGCACGGCGTCTCCGGCGACGTCACCCTGGTCGGGCTGACCGGCCCGGTCCGCGCCGACACCGTCTCGGGCCGGGTCGAGGCCCAGGCCGTCACCGGGCGGCTGCGCTTCAACTCCGTCTCCGGCGACCTGACCGTCATCGAGGGGTCGGGCGACTCGGTACGCGCCGACACCATCAGCGGCGACATCCTGCTCGACCTCGCCCCCGCCACCGCACCGGGCGGCGCGGACATCACCCTCACCACCGTGTCCGGCGAGATCGCGATCCGGCTGCCGCACCCCGCCGACGCCGAGGTCGAGGCGCACACCGCGAGCGGTGCCGTCTCCAACGCCTTCGAGGATCTGCGGGTCACCGGCCAGTGGGGGGCCAAGCACATCGCCGGCCGGCTCGGCGCGGGCAATGGCAGGCTCAAGGCCACCACCGTCTCGGGTGCGATAGCGCTGCTGCGCCGCCCGCCGTCCGACGACGACACGCCCACCGACGACACGCCGGCCCCCGACACTCCCGCGGACGTCCCACCCGCCCCGGCGCAAGGCCCTGACCGCCCCGAGGGAAAGGTCCTCTGATGCCCCCCGTATTCGCCCACGGCCGGCTGCGGCTCTACCTCCTCAAGCTGCTCGACGAGGCACCGCGCCACGGCTACGAGGTCATCCGCCTGCTGGAGGAGCGCTTCCAGGGCCTGTACGCGCCCTCCGCCGGCACCGTGTACCCGCGCCTGGCCAAGCTGGAGGCCGAGGGCCTGGTCACCCACACCACCGAAGGCGGCCGCAAGGTCTACTCCATCACCGACGCCGGCCGCGCGGAACTGGCCGACCGCGGCGGCGAGCTGGCCGACCTGGAGGTCGAGATCCGCGAGTCCGTCGCCGAGCTCGCCGCCGAGATCCGCGAGGACGTACGCGGCTCCGCCAGCGATCTGCGGCGCGAGATGCGGGAGGCGGCGCGGCAGGCCCGCTCCTCCGGCAACGGGCCGGCCGACTCGGCCGGCTCCGGCGGCTCCGGCGGCTCCGGCGGCCCGGGCGGGAAGCCCGGGCCGTGGGAGGGCCCGTGGGGGGACAAGGAGGCGTGGCGGCTGGCGAAGGAGGAGATGCGGCGCGCCAAGGATGAGTGGAAGGAGCAGGCGCGCCGGGCCAAGGAGGAGAGCCGCCGCGCCCGGCAGGACGCCCAGCGCGCCCGGCAGCAGGCCAAGGACGCCCAGGACTTCGCGCGCGAGGAGATGCAGCGGATGGCCCGGCGGCTGCAGGAGCAGACACAGGAGCACCTGAGGACGGGCGACTGGCAGAGCGCGGTGCGGGAGGGGCTGGCCGAGGTGTCGCGCGGCATGAGCCGTATCTCGCGGCAGGGCGCCGGGGCCGCGGAGCGGGGGGAGCCGTGCGGACCGGCCGAGCCGGGGATCGTCGTCGAGCGCGCGGACGCGCCGGAGGCGGCGGCCGGGCACGAACCGGAGTGGGCCCGGGACTTCACCCCGTCCGGCGACCCGGCCCGCGATCTGGACCGGCTCCTGGACCGCTTCCGCGACGACGTCCGCGACACGGCCCGCGACCACGGCGTCAGCGCCGCCCAGGCGGCCGAGGCCCGGCGGCGGCTCGCGGCGACGGCGGCCCAGATCACGGCGCTGCTCCGGGGGCAGGCGAAGGGATAGGCCCCGGTCCTCCCCATGCGCCGGCCGTTCTTCGCCCTCGGCTTCCCGCCGCCACGGGGGCGTGGCGTCGCGAACAGTCTTGACCTCAACCTCGGTTGAGGTATCAGGATCGCGGGCGGAGGCGAGACCGCCGCCGCCCGCGATCCTGAAGGAGATCCCCATGCCCGGCGCCACCAGCCCGCTGCCCGACCTGTCGCGTCCCGACGTCGGCGCCGCCCTGTTCTCCACCTGGAGCGTCGGCACGCCGGAACGGCAGCGGGCGACGGTGGACGCCCTCGCCGCCTCCTGGAACGGCCGCTCCTGGCCGACCCCGGAGCTGCTCTCGCAGAACGTCTACGTGGGGACGGACGGCGACACGCTGATGCACCACTCCCAGTGGACGAGTGAGGAGGCGTACCTCACCTTCGTCCGCGCCCACCGCCAGGCGCGGGTCGACGAGATCGACGCCGCCGTGCCGGGCATCGAGCGCAACGGCATCGCCAACTACCGCCGCTACCGGGGCTTCGACACCCGGACGGAGGGCGATCCGCGGGTGCCCGGGTGCATCGTCGCCATCAAGGCCGACTTCGACGACCCGGACCCGGACCTGCGGCGGAAGTGGATCGACCTGGTCATCGAGGCCCTGGAGACCGATCCCGCCCCGAGCCCCGGCCTCATCTCCGCCGACTTCCACCTGATCGTCAGCGGCGCCCGCCATCTGGCCAACAACCGCGTTGAGGTGCTCAACTACGCCCAGTGGACCAGCGAGGAGGCGTACGACGCGGCCATCGCGGCCGACGATCCGACCCCCGAGTGGGAGCGGGTCCGTCACTTCCCGGGCTTCAAGGGCACCACGGCCAAGCGGTACCGCTTCGAGCGGAGCTTCGTACGGCCGTAAAGCCGATAAGAGGCCTCAGACCGTCAGCACGACCTTGCCGAAGAGCTCCCCGCCCGCCATCTTCTCGAACCCCTCGCGGGCCCGGTCCAGCGGCAGCACCGAGTCGATGACCGGCCGCACCCCGCGCGCCGCGCAGAAGCTCAGCAGGTCCTCCAGCTCCTCCTTGCTGCCCATCGTGGAGCCGACGACCTTCAGCTCCAGGAAGAAGATCCGGTTGAGCTCGGCGGACTTGGGGCTGGGTCCGCTGGTCGCGCCCGAGATGACCAGCGTGCCGCCGGGCTTGAGCGACTTGACCGAGTGCGACCAGGTCGCCGCGCCGACCGTCTCGATCACCGCGTCCACGCGCCGTGGCAGCCGCTCCCCCGGCTCGTACGCGCCCTCGGCGCCCAGGTCGACCGCGCGCTTGCGCTTGGCCTCGTCCCGGCTGGTGGCCAGCACCCGCAGCCCGGCCGCCGCGCCCAGCACGATCGCCGCGGTGGCCACGCCGCCGCCAGCGCCCTGGACCAGGACGCTGTCGCCGGGGCGCACGCCCGCGTTGGTGAACAGCATGCGGTAGGCGGTCAGCCAGGCCGTCGGCAGGCAGGCCGCCTCCTCGAAGGAGAGCTCCTGGGGCTTGGGCAGCAGATTCCAGGTGGGGACGGCGACCTTCTCCGCGAACGTGCCCTGGTAGCGCTCGGTGAGGATGGAGCGGGGCTCGCGGGGGCCGACGCCGTGCCCGCTCTGGCCGATGACGGAGTGGATGACGACCTCGTTGCCGTCCTCGTCGATCCCGGCGGCGTCACAGCCGAGGATCATCGGGAGCGACTCGTCGCCGAGGCCGACGCCGCGCAGCGACCACAGGTCGTGGTGGTTGAGCGAGGCGGCCTTGACGGTGACGGTCGACCATCCGGAGCGCTCCTCGGGCTCGGGGCGCTCGCCCAGTTCGAGGCCGTTCAGCGGCTGGTCACGGTCGATACGTGCGGCGTAGGCAGCGAACATGATCCCGACGATAGGCGCGGCGGCCGGGCGGCGGAACCACGCCGCAGTGTGACACGCACCGCGCGCCCCCGCCCGCGGGCCGCACGACCGGGCCGGCCGACACCCGCGCGGCCGCAGCTGCCCCGGGCGGCCGGCGCGCCCGCGCTACCGAGGCGGGTGAGTGGCGGGGGGCCGTACGGCGGCCGGGCCGCTGCCTCGTGTGGAGGCGGCGGCCCGGCCCGTACGGGATGCGGCCCCTGGCGGGGCGGGCGTCAGCGGCGCGCCACGCCCTCGGCGCGCGCCGCCGCCGCGACGGCCGCGGTCACGGCCGGGGCGACCCGCTCGTCGAACGGCGAGGGGATGACCTTGTCGGCGCTCAGCTCGTCGGCCACCACGGCGGCCAGCGCCTCGGCGGCGGCGAGCTTCATGCCCTCGGTGATCCGGGAGGCCCGGACCTGCAGCGCGCCGGCGAAGATGCCCGGGAAGGCCAGCACGTTGTTGATCTGGTTCGGGAAGTCGCTGCGGCCGGTGGCGACGACAGCGGCGTACTTGTGGGCGACGTCCGGGTGGATCTCCGGGGTCGGGTTGGCCATCGCGAAGATGAAGCAGCCGGGCGCCATCTTCGCGACCGCCTGCTCGGGGACCGTGCCGCCGCTGACCCCGATGAAGACGTCCGCGCCGTCCAGCGCGGCCTCCATGGGACCGGCCAGCCCGGCCTTGTTGGTGAAGCCGGCCAGCTCCCGCTTGACGGCGGTGAGGTCCTCGCGGTCGGCGGACACGATGCCCTTGCGGTCACAGACCGCGACGTCGCCGATGCCCGCCTCGACGAGGATCCTGGCGATGGCGACCCCGGCGGCGCCCGCGCCGGAGATGACGGCGCGCAGCTGGCCGAGGGAGCGGTCGGTCAGCTTGGCCGCGTTGCGCAGGGCGGCGAGCGTGACGACGGCAGTGCCGTGCTGGTCGTCGTGGAAGATCGGGATGTCGACGCGCTCCTGGAGCTTGCGCTCGATCTCGAAGCAGCGCGGGGCGGAGATGTCCTCCAGGTTCACGCCGCCGAAAGAGGGGGCGAGCCGGGCGACGGTCTCGACGATCTCGTCCACCTCGCGGCAGTCGAGGGCGATCGGCACCGCGTCGACGCCGCCGAACTGCTTGAAGAGGATGGCCTTGCCCTCCATCACCGGCAGGGAGGCCTCCGGGCCGATGTCCCCGAGCCCGAGCACCGCGCTGCCGTCCGTGACGACCGCGACGACCTGGGACTTCCAGGTGTACTCATGGACCAGCTCGGGCTTTTCCGCGATGGCGCTGCAGACCTTCGCGACGCCCGGCGTGTAGGCGAGGGACAAGTCTTCCTTGTTCCGCACCGGCACCGTCGCCTCAACGGCCATCTTGCCGCCCCGGTGGAGCGCGAAAGCCGGATCGAAGGGCTCTCCGTCCGCGACACCCTCCGCGTCTCCGGCGCTTCCGTTCGTACTGTCGCTGCGAGGATTCGCGATCTCCGCTGCCACTATGTGACCCCTTTGTCGTATTTCTGTTGAGGGTAGCCGCCCCTGGTTGGGGAGCGGGCGGGCACCGCGTCCGGGTCCCACTGGACAGATATCCGCCGCCTGGAACCAGATACGAACGCCGGGCGCGCCGCACACGCGCCCTGAGCCCCGGGTGAGGGGTGTAACCGCCCGTTCTACCGGAAGGGCTCTTCCGGGGACGAACGATTTCCCGCCGCGGCCGTGTATGTGGTGTTCGATTACCTCGCGTTACCCGCGAAAGCGATTGAATCACCCTTGAACGTCCAACACTCGACACGTTTCCTTATGTGATGAAACGTGATGAACGTCTCGTTCCGCCCATTGGCCGCGGTCCTCCGGCCCGGCGTTTCCGCCGCTGTGCACCACGGGGGTCGCCCGTTATCCGATTTTGACATGGCTGAACGTCTGATCGAGCCAGTCCGGTGGCAAGATGCCCCAATCACACACGGTCGCGACACCCACAAACGTGTTCCGGCCCACACGGATACCCTCTCACCCCGCAGGAGGAGCGAGCATGACCGCCAGCATTACGCGCCGACGGACCGGCAAAAAGCCCAGGGCGGCCGTCGTCGGCGCGATAGCGGTCACCGGTGCCCTGCTCCTGACGGGCTGCGGCGACCAGAGAGACAAGACGAACACCACCAGAGGGGCCACCACGGCGCCGCTCTTCAGCATGTTGCCGAAGAAGATCCAGAGCGCGGGTGTCATCAAGGTCGGCTCGGACATCAACTATCCGCCGGTGGAGTTCAAAAAGGACGGCCAGGTCGTCGGCCTGGACCCGGACCTCGCCGCCGCGATGGGCAAGGTGCTCGGCGTGAAGTTCGAGTTCAACAACGCCGGGTTCGACACCCTGCTGACCGGCCTGCGCGCCAATCGGTACGACATCGCCATGTCGGCCATGACCGACAACAAGGGCCGCCAGGACGGGGTCAACCCGGACAACGGCAAGAAGGTCGGTCCGGGCGTCGACTTCGTCGACTACTTCACCGCCGGCGTGTCGATCTACACCAGGAAGGGCGACGACCAGGGGATCAAGACCTGGGACGAGCTGTGCGGCAAGAAGATCGTCGTGCAGCGCGCCACCGTCTCGCACGACCTGGCGAAGGCCCAGTCGAAGACCTGCGAGGAGAAGAAGAAGGGCAAGATCTCGATCGAGGCGTTCGGCAACGACACCGAGGCCCAGACCCGGCTGCGCGGCGGCGGGGGCGACGCCGGCGCCAGCGACTTCCCGGTCGCCGCCTACGCCGTGAAGACCTCCGGCGGTGGCAACGACTTCGAGATCGTCGGCGAGCAGGTGGAGGCGGCCCCGTACGGCATCGCCGTCGCCAAGGGGAACACCGAGCTGCGCGACGCGCTCCGGCAGGCCCTCGCCTTCATCATCGCGAACGGCGAATACGACAAAATCATCGCCAAGTGGGGCGTCCAGGACGGCGCGGTCCTCAAGGCCATCGTCAACGGTGGCAAGTGATCCGGCCTCCCCTCTCTCACGCGCTCCCGCTGAAAGGCTCTTTCCGTGACTGTTGAGATCGACAAGGTGGGCCCGAAGGACGCCCCGCCACCCCGCGCGCCGGAGACCATCAAGGCCATCCCGGTGCGCCACTACGGGCGCTGGGTCGCCGCGGTCGTCGTCATCGCCTTCCTGGCGTCGATTGTGTACGCCTTTTCCCAGGGGAAGGTGAACTGGGGCGCCATCCCGGACAACTTCTTCAACGACCAGATCCTCACGGGTGTCGGCAAGACCGCCTGGATCACCCTCGCCGCCATGGCGCTCGGCGTGGTCCTCGGCATCATCCTGGCGGTGATGCGGCTGTCCAAGAACCCGGTGACCGCCGCCATCGCCTGGGGCTACATCTGGTTCTTCCGCGGCACCCCGGTCTATGTGCAGCTGCTGCTCTGGTTCAACCTGGGGCTGATCTTCGACTACATCAACCTCGGGCCGATCTACCAGGACGAGTGGTCGGACTTCATGACCCCGTTCCTGGCCGCCCTGCTCGGGCTCGGCCTGAACGAGGCCGCGTACATGGCGGAGATCTGCCGGGCGGGCATCCAGTCGGTCGACGAGGGCCAGACCGAGGCGGCCCACGCGCTCGGCATGAGTCACGCCAAGACGCTGCGCCGGATCGTGCTGCCGCAGGCGATGCGGGTGATCGTGCCGCCGACCGGCAACGAGTTCATCAACATGCTCAAGACCACCTCGCTGGTCATCGCCGTGCAGTACTTCGACCTGCTGCAGGCCGCGCAGGAGATCGGCCAGACCTCCGGCGCCGCCGCTGAGATGCTGTTCCTGGCCGCCGCCTGGTATCTCATCCTCACCTCCGTCCTGAGCGTGGGCCAGTACTACCTGGAGCGGTACTACGCCCGCGGCTCGAGCCGGAGCCTGCCCATGACCCCGCTGCAGCGGATCCGGGTCAACCTGTTCTCCTTCTCCAACCGCTCCGCAGGAGGTGTGGGCACGTCATGACCGCCATGGTGAAGGCCGAGGGCGTCCACAAGTCCTTCGGCGCCGTTCAGGTCCTCAAGGGCATCGACCTGGAGGTCGCGCCCCGCGAGGTCTTCTGTCTGATCGGCCCGTCCGGCTCCGGCAAGTCCACCTTCCTGCGCTGCATCAACCACCTGGAGAAGATCAACTCCGGGCGGCTGTACGTGGACGGCGAGCTGGTCGGCTACCGGCAGAAGGGCGACAAGCTCTACGAGCTCAAGGACCGCGAGGTCGCCGAGAAGCGCCGGGACATCGGCATGGTCTTCCAGCGCTTCAACCTCTTCCCGCACATGACGGCGGTGGAGAACGTCATGGAGGCGCCGGTCCAGGTCAAGCGCGAGAGCAAGGCGGTCGCCCGGGAGCGCGCGCTGAAGCTGCTGGACCGGGTGGGGCTCTCCGACAAGGCGGGCAACTACCCCTCGCAGCTCTCCGGCGGCCAGCAGCAGCGGGTGGCCATCGCCCGGGCGCTGGCCATGGAGCCGAAGCTGATGCTTTTCGACGAGCCCACCTCGGCGCTCGACCCCGAGCTGGTCGGCGATGTGCTGGACGTGATGCGCGGACTGGCCGAGGACGGTATGACCATGGTCGTGGTGACCCACGAGATGGGCTTCGCCCGGGAGGTCGGGGACTCGGTCGTGTTCATGGACGACGGGGTGGTCGTGGAGTCCGGGCACCCGCGCGAGGTGCTCACCAATCCGCGGCACGAGCGGACGAAGTCGTTCCTGTCGAAGGTTCTTTAGGGTTCTCCAGAGCCGTTCGGCAGCGCATGAGCGATACGGGCGGTACGGGCCGGATTCGGCCCGTACCGCCCATACGCGCTTCCGCTACTTCAGCCCGAGCACCATCGCGTCCGAGGGGGAGCACCACACGGCCCGCGCCTCGCCGAACCCCACCTCGCGCAGCGTGTCCGCGTGCCAGCCGACCGGCTGGAACGCCTCGGCCACGCCGTTCGCGTGGTCGGGTCCGTCGGCCGGGTTACCGAAGATCTTGAACCGCTCGGCGGCCGGCGCGCCGAGCGCCGTGTCCGCGGCCGCCGCCTGCCACCACGCCACCCAGTCCTGCGCGCCCTCGGTCCTGGCCCGCTCCTGCCGGGCGTGCTCGAACGCGCGCACGGCGGCGTCGATCCGCGGCGTACCCTCCCCCGGCATGTGGTCGGCGTTGAGGAACACCCCGCCGTCCCGCACCACGCCGGCCAGCTGCCCGTACAGCGCGCGCAGCGCGTCGCTGTCCAGCCAGTGCAGCGCGGTGGCGGTGAGCACGGCGTCGTACGAGCGGTGCGGCAGCTTGGCCGTCCACTCGGGGTCACGCAGATCCGCCGTGACGAACCGGACCCGGTCGTCCGCCGCGAAGTGGCCGCGCGCGATGGTCAGCAGCGCGGGGTCCAGGTCCACGCCCGTGCTGGTCGCGCGGGGGAATCTGCGCAGCGCCCGGTCGGTGATGCTGCCCGTGCCGCAGGCCAGGTCCAGGATCCGCGGCTCCGGGCCGACCAGCGCCTCCACCGCGTCCAGCATCACCCGGAACCGCTCCTCGCGGTCCGGCATGTACCACTCCTGCTGCCGATCCCAGCTCTGCTGCCACGCCCGCCAGTCCGGCGCGGCGACGGTGTCCACCATCGTGCTCTCCCCGTCTCTTCGACGTAATACCCTCGTACCTAGAGCAGCCATTACCGACCCTAGACCCGCCCTCGTAAGGACCACAAGTGGAACTGGCTTATTACTCGGATCTCGCCGTGCGCCTGATCAACAGCGAGGAACCCGCGCGCGGCACCGACACCCTCACCTCGGTCGAGGCCGTGCGCGAGCTCTTCGGGGCGAGCCAGCAGGCGGCGCGGCGCGCCACCGACGCCGATGTCACCCGGCTGAGATCGGTGCGCGCCCGGCTGCGCGCCGTCTTCGAGGCGGCGGCGGGCGGGGACGAGGTGCTGGCCGTGGACCTGCTGAACGCGCTGCTGATCGAGTTCCCGGTCAGCCCGCAGATCTCCGGGCATCAGCACCGGGACGAGGACGGCCGCCCCGACTGGCATATGCACATCGCCGACTACGCGGCCAACGCGGGCGCCGGCTATGCCGCGACCGCCTCCATGGGGCTCGCCTTCCACCTCACCGAGCTGGGCGTGGACCGCCTCGGGATCTGCGAGGCGCCGCCCTGTCGCAACGCCTATCTCGACACATCGACAAATCGATCCCGGCGCTACTGCTCCGACCGCTGCGCCACCCGCGCCAACGTCGCCGCCTACCGCGCCCGCAAGCGCCTGGACGCCGAGCGCTCCGACAGCGCCCCGCGCCAGCCCAGCAGCGACCGCGCGGACCGCGATGGCCGCACCGGCCGCACCGGCCGCACCGCGGACACCGCCCACGACAGCATCCCGGTCACCGACCGCTGACCCGACCCCGCGCCCGGCAGCGGCCGCAGCCGCACCCAACCCCTGGCCACCACCAGGTCGTCCGGCACGACGCCGAACTCCCGGCTGTCGTTCTCCACATACGGGTTGTCCCCCATGACCCACCAGCCGCCGTCGCGCCGCTCCACCGCGCGCTTGACGATCAACAGGTCCTGGCGGAACGGATGCCGCAGCACCACGACGTCACCCGCGCGGATGGCCGCGCCGTACCGGACGACCAGCTGGTCGCCGGGGTTCAGCGTCGGCACCATCGACGGGTTGTACACCTCGGCGAGCCCGATCCGCAGCAGCCCACCGCGCTCGCGGTCCTGCTCCTGCCCGCGATCGTGCAGCTGCTCTCGCATCACGGCACCTCCGGTCACGTACACATTCAGCATCCCAGGCATCCCAGGCTGCCACTGGACTTTTGACCTAAGCCCCCCGGGGCACCCGAGAAAAGCCTTCCCCCACGGAGTAATCTCGCACCTGAGAAGACGATCACTAAGGAAGGACAGCTGTATGCTCTCCCGCCTGTTCGCCCCGAAGGTCAAGGTCAGCGCGCACTGCGACCTGCCCTGCGGTGTGTACGACCCGGCCCAGGCCCGTATCGAGGCCGAGTCCGTCAAGGCCATCCAGGAGAAGTACCAGGCCAACGAGGACCCGCACTTCCGGGCTCGCGCCACCGTCATCAAGGAGCAGCGCGCGGAGCTCGCCAAGCACCACATCTCGGTGCTGTGGAGCGACTACTTCAAGCCGCCGCACTTCGAGAAGTACCCGGACCTGCACCAGCTGGTCAACGACGCCCTCAAGGCTCTGAGCGCCGCCAAGGGCTCCACGGACCCGGCCACGGGTCAGAAGGCTCTGGACTACATCGCCCAGATCGACAAGATCTTCTGGGAGACGAAGAAGGCCTGATCCCGGATCAGCCTTCGGGACCGCACCCGGTCCGCAGATCGCCGAGCACGGCGGCCTGACGGACCGGGTGCGGCCTTGTTACCGGCCTTCTTTCCGACAGGCCTTCTCACGACAGGCGTCGCCCTCGCCCGAGTTCCGCGAGGCGGGCCAGCGCGGGCAGCGCGTCCGCGATCGCCTGTCGCTGTTCGGCGGTCAGCCGGGACAGGAGCGGCGCAAGATGCCGCGTCCGGTCCTCGTGGCGCGACCGGCCGATCTGCCGGCCGGCCTCGGTGATGTGAACCAGGACAGCGCGCCCGTCGCTCGGGTCCGGGCGGCGCTCCACCAGCCCGTCCCGCTCCAGCCGGGTGACCAGCTGGGTGATGGCGGGCTGGGTGACCTGCTCGGTCCTGGTGCGTTCGGACAGCGCCGCGGCCGCCCGGGGCGCGGACCTGGAGATCGTCGCGGTGAACGACCTCGGCGACGTGGCGACCATGGCCCATCTTTTGGCCTACGACTCGATCCTGGGCCGCTTCCCCGGGGAGATCACCGCCGAGCCCGGCGCGATCCGCGCCGGCGACACGACCCTCAAGATCCTGGCCGAGCGCGACCCCGCCGCCCTGCCCTGGGGGGACCTCGGGGTGGACGTGGTCATCGAGTCCACCGGCATCTTCACCGACGCCGCCAGGGCCCGCGCGCATGTCGAGGGCGGCGCGAAGAAGGTCATCATCCCCGCCCCGGCCAGCGGCGAAGACGTCACGATCGTGCTCGGCGTCAACGACGACGCGTACGACCCGGAGCGCCACACCATCATCTCCAACGCCTCCTGCACCACCAACTGCCTCGGGGTGCTGGCCAAGGTGTTGCACGACGCCGTCGGCATCGACTCCGGCATGATGACCACCGTCCACGCCTACACCCAGGACCAGAACCTCCAGGACGCCCCGCACAAGGACCTGCGGCGCGCCCGCGCCGCGGCCCTCAACGTCGTCCCCACCTCCAGCGGCGCCGCCAAGGCCATCGGCCTCGTCCTGCCCGAACTCCGGGGCCGGCTCGACGCCTACGCCCTGCGGGTCCCCGTCCCCACCGGCTCGGTCACCGACCTGACCGTCACCACCCGCCGCCCCACCACCGTGAACGAGATCAAGGAGATCTACGCCCGGGCCGCCGCCGACCCGGATCACTCAGCCGTATCAGCACCTCGCGCCGCCTCGCCGAGGCGCCGGGCGATGCGGCGCACATCGGCCCCGGTGGTGCGCCAGTTGCTGAAGGCCGCCCGCAGCGCGGGGACGCCCGCGTAGCCGGTAGGGGTGAGGAAGACCTCGTCGGCCAGCGACTCGGCGAAGGCGGCGAGCCGTTCGGGGGTCGGGTCCTCGGCCAGGGTGAAGCAGACGACGTTCAGCCGGACGGGCGCGAGGAGCCGCAGCCCTGGGGTGGCGTCGACGGCCTCGCCCAGGGCCTGGGCGCAGTCCGTGCAGCGCTCGACGATGTCGCGGTGCCCGTCCCGGCCGTAGGCCCGCAGCGTGAACCAGGCGGCGAGGGCGCGCAGGCGGCGGGAGTTCTCGGGGGTGAGGTGGACGAGGTCGGGGATCGCGCCGAGCGGGCCGAGGTAGGCGGCCGCGTTCTGGAAGACGCGGGTCTGCAGGTCGCGGCGGCGGGTGAACTGGACGGCGCTGTCGTACGGCACATTCAGCCACTTGTGGAGGTCCACGCAGACCGAGTCGGCCGCGTCCAGGCCGGCCACGAGGTGGGCGTGGCGTGGGGAGAGTGCGGCGAAGGCGCCGAAGGCGGCGTCCACGTGGAGCCAGAAGTCGTGGCGCTCCTTCAGCGCGGCGACGGCGCGCAGGTCGTCAAAGTCGACGGTGTTGACCGTGCCCGCGTTCGCGACGACCACGCACGGGCCGTCGGCCCGGTCCAGCGCCTCCTCCAGCGCGGCCGGGTCGACCGCCTCCCGCCCGGGCAGGGTCGCCACCGGGACCAGCGCGCCGCGGCCCAGGCCGAGCATGGACAGGGCCTTGGCGACGCTGGAGTGCGGGCTGCCGGACAGCACTCGCACCGGCCCGAGGGCCGCCGCTCCGGCCTCGGCGACCGAGACGCCCCGGCGCTCCCCCAGCCACTCGCGGGCGATTGCCAGGCCGACCGTGTTGGACATCGTGGCGCCGCTGACGAACGCGCCCTCGTGGGCCGCGCCGAGGCCGAACAGCTCACGCAGCCAGCCGACCGTCTGCCGCTCCAGGTGCTGCCCGGTGCCGTCCAGCGAGGAGTTGGAGTTCTGGTCCAGGGCCGCGGTCAGCCAGTCCCCGGCCAGCGCGGCCGGGGTGGTGCCGCCGGTGACGAACCCGAGGTAGCGCGGCCCGGGGCTCGCTCCGAAGGCGGGCTCCCAGCGTTCGGCGAACTCCGCCAGCGCGGCCCGCAGTCCGGCCCCGTCGGCGGGCAGCGGTACCGGCTCGGGCGGCCGTACGGAGGGGACCACCGGCCGCTCCTCCAGCCCGTCGAGAACGCCCGTGGCGAGCAGCCGGGTGGCCTCCAGGGCGTCGGGCAGGTCGGCCAGGTCATGGGCGAGTCGAGGGTGCATATCGGCTCCGTTCTCCGTCTCGGTGGGTGCTCGGGCCGACCCTAGGCAGGCAGGAGGTCAAGGAGCCTGGTCCAATCGTGGAAAACTGGACCAGTGGGCGACGTCCGTACGACCGATGTCCGTAACGGCGATCTCAGCGATCTCCGTATCAGCGCTGAGCAGCTGGTCAGGATGGTGGGCGAGTGGCGCGAACCCGGCACTTCCCTGGTCGCCGCGCTGGCCGGGGCCATACGGGAGGCCGTGCTGGACGGTCGGCTGCGCACCGGCGGCAGGCTGCCCGCCGAACGCCGCCTGGCCGCCGCGCTCGGCGTCAGCCGCGGCACCCTGACCGCGGCGCTGACCACACTGCGGGACGGCGGGTGGCTCCACACCCGGCACGGCAGCGCCAGCACCGTACGGCTGCCTCCCGCGGCGGCCGCGCACATCGCGCCCCTCTCCGCGACCGGGGAGGCCGGCGCCATGGACCTGCGCCAGGCCGTGCCGGCCGCGCCCCGCGCGGCCTATCAGGCGGCCATGCTGCGGGCCGCCGAGCGGGCGGACCCCGTGCTGGCCCAGGACGGGGAGCCGGGGCCGGGGCTGCCCGAGCTGCGGTCGCTGATCGCCCGGCGGCACACGGACGAGGGGCTGCCCACCCGGCCCGAGCAGATCCTGGTCACCTCGGGCGCCCGCGCCGCCCTCGCGCTGATCGCCGCGCATCTGCGCCCACGCGTCGCGGCCGTCGAGATCCCCACCTATTTCGGCGCCCTCCCCTTGCTGCGCGGGGCCGGAGCACGCCTGACCGGTTGCCGGGTCACCGGCGACGGCTGGGACCTCGACCAGCTCGACGACTCCTTCCGCGCGGCCCGCGGCGGACTGGCCTACCTGGTGCCCGACTTCCAGAATCCGACCGGCGCGCTCATGACGCCCCGTACCCGGCGGGCCGTCGCCGAGTCGGCCGCACGCCACCGGGTCACGGTCGTCGCGGACGAGACGATGCGCGACCTCGACCTGCGCGAGGACGCCGGGAGCCGGGCGGCGCCGCCCCGCATCCGCCGCGCCCTGCTGATCGGCTCGGCGGCCAAGACCGTGTGGGGCGGTCTGCGCATCGGCTGGATCCGGGGGCCGGCCGGCCTGATCGGCGAGCTGAGCCGCGACCCGCTGTGCCCGCCGCTGTCCGCGTCGCCGATGCAGCAGCTGGTGGCCGCCGAGCTGCTGAGCGACCCGATGCCGGTGCTGCTGCCGCGCCGGGCGGAGCTGCGGCGGCAGCGCGACCACCTGGCCGGGCTGCTGGCCGGGGACGAGCGCTGGAGCTTCGGCGTCCCATCCGGAGGGCTCGCCCTGTGGCTGCGGCTGGCCGGCGCGCGGGCCGACGCGGTGGCGGCGCGGGCCCGTGCGCTGGGGGTGGAGGTGTCGCCCGGCCCGGGCTTCGCGGCCGACCGCACGCTCACCCACTACCTGCGGCTGCCCTACACCCCGCCGACCTCTGCGCTCGACCGCGTCGCGGCCGTCCTGGACGCGGCGTACGGGCCCTGACAGCAGCGCGCCACCGGGCCCTGACGGCAGCGCGTACGGGCCGCGACGAAGGGGTCCGCGGCGCACACCGGTTGATGTGAGGACGGATGTGCACGACGCTGGATCTGCGCGCCCTGGTGACCTCCTCCCCTCGGAGGCCGGGGCCAGGCGTGGTGAAGGTGGGAAAGATCGACGATGACGGGCCACGAGAGCGCCCTTCCCGGTAGCGACGGGCTCGGCGACCGGCGGGTCGACCCGTTCGACGAGGCGGCCACGGCCAGGGCCACGATCAGCGCTGACGCAGTCGTGACCAGCTGGAACGAGGGCGCCCGGCGGCTGCTCGGCCACCTCCCCGCGGAGGTGGTGGGGCGGCGGGCCGCCGCGCTGCTCGCCGAGGAGGTCTCCCCTGCCGACGTACGGGCCGTCATGGCCCTCTCCCGCTGGAGCGGCACGCTGACCCTGCGCCACCGTGACGGCCGCCCCGTGCGGGTCCGGCTGCTGGCCCACCGCGGCGAGCCGGCCGACAAAGCTCCGGGCGACTGGCTGCTGGCCGCCGCGCTCCCGGGCCCTGCCGGCGGAGGCGATGACGTCGAGGGCGCGGAGGCCGCCAGGGCCATCGAGGAGGCGGGGGACGACACCCTGCTGGCGCTGGCGTCCCAGCAGTCCCCCTGCGCGGTGGCGATCTACGACAACATGCTGCGGCTGCGCAAGATCAACGCTCAGATGGCCCAGGTGATCGGCGCGCCCGAGGACGAGGTCCGCGGCCTGCGGCTGTCGGAGATCGGCGGGAAGCTGGAGAGCGAAGAGCTCGAACAGCACATGGCCGAGGTGTTGGGCACCGGGGAGCC
The DNA here is from genome assembly GCF_033793745.1 of Streptomyces sp. ME19-01-6. Taxonomy (NCBI): domain Bacteria; kingdom Bacillati; phylum Actinomycetota; class Actinomycetes; order Kitasatosporales; family Streptomycetaceae; genus Streptomyces; species Streptomyces sp. ME19-01-6. Next base: position 309,482 of record NZ_JARAXF010000003.1, read on the forward strand.
GCGCGATGTGGAGACGTACCGCCGCGTCGGCGCCGAGGCCCACGCACACGCCTGGTCCGCCCGCCTCGCCCCGCTCAGGACGGCGGACGGCGAGGTGCACGGCGTCTGTCTGGCCGCCCATGACATCACCGAGCAGTACCTCGCCCGGCAGCGGCTGCTGCTGCTCAGCGAATCCAGCGTGCGCATCGGCACCACGCTCGACGTCACCCGCACCGCGCAGGAACTGGCCGACGTGGGCGTCCCGGGCCTGGCCGACTTCATCAGCGTCGACCTGCTGGAGCGGCAAGGCCATGGCCAGGAGGCCGAGGGGGCCGGGGCCGAGGCGTTCGGCGAGCCGCTGCCCGGCCCGCTCGTCGGCCCCGTCGTACTGCGCCGGATCGCCCACCAGTCCATCCTCACGGGCACGCCGGAGGCCGTGGTGAAGCTGGGGCAGGCGGACACCTATCCGGAGTACTCCCCGCAGGCCACCTCCCTGGCGGCGGTCCATCCCATCATCCACCGCGAGACCGACCCCGCCATCAGGCGCTGGGCGGCCGAGAACGCCGCCCTCGCCGCCACGCTGCGCACCTACGGCTTCCACTCGATGATGTCCGTGCCCATCCGGGCCCGCGGGATCACCCTCGGGGTGGCCGTCTTCTCCCGCCACACCCGGCCCGATCCGTTCACCCACGACGACGTGCTGCTCGCGGAGGAGATCACCACCCGGGCCGCCGTCTGCCTGGACAACGCGCGCCGCTTCACCCGGGAGCGCGACACCGCCCTGGCGCTGCAGCGCAGCCTGCTGCCCCAGACGCTGCCCAGGCCCACCGCGCTGGACGTCGCCTTCCGCTACCAGCCCGCCGGGCCGTACGCCGGGGTGGGCGGCGACTGGTTCGATGTGATCCCGCTGTCCGGGGCGCGGGTCGCGCTGGTCGTCGGCGACGTGGTCGGCCACGGGATCCAGGCCTCGGCCACGATGGGCCGGCTGCGTACGGCGGTACGCACACTGGCCGACGTCGACCTGGCGCCCGACGAACTGCTCACCCACCTCGACGACCTCGTCATCCGCCTGTCCGCCGAGGGCACCGCGGGCACGCCCACCGGGGACGCCGGGGCGACCGAGGACATCACGCCCACCGGGGACGTCGGGGCCACCTGCCTGTACGCGGTCTACGACCCGGTCGCCCGCCGCTGCTCGCTCGCCCGCGCCGGCCATCCGCCGCCGGTCCTGGTGGCCCCCGACGGCACGGTGAGCCCCGTCCAGGTGCCGGCCGGGCCGCCGCTGGGCGTCGGCGGTCTGCCCTTCGAAGCGGTCGGATTCGACATGCCCGAGGACGCGGTGCTCGCCCTCTACACCGACGGCCTGATCGGCGGCCGGGGCCGCGACCTCGACGAAGGGCTCACCGCCCTCACCGGCGCGCTGTCCCGCCTCACCCCCTCCCTGGAGGCGGGGTGCGACAGCGTCCTGCGGACGCTGCTCCCCGAGCACGGCGCCTCCGACGATGTCGCCCTGCTCCTGGCCCGCACCCGCGGTCTGGACGCGTCGCGCGTGGCGACCTGGGACGTGCCCGCCGACCCGGCCCTCGTGGCCCGGGCCCGCCGGGATGTGACGGACCAGCTGATGGCCTGGGGGCTGGAGGAGGCCGTGTTCACCACCGAACTGGTCGTCAGCGAGTTGGTCACCAACGCCATGCGGCACGCCACCGCGCCCATCCAGCTGCGTCTGATCTACGACCACACGCTGATCTGCGAGGTCTCCGACGGCAGCAACACCGCCCCGCATCTGCGCCGCGCCCGCGTCTTCGACGAGGGCGGCCGCGGGCTGCTGCTGGTCGCCCAGCTCAGCCTGCGCTGGGGCAGCCGGCACTCGGCCATCGGGAAGACGATCTGGGCGGAGCAGGCGCTGCCGTCGTCCGAGTGACGGTGGACCGCTTCGGCCTCACGCCGAGGCCTCCCGGACCGAGGGCGGGACGGGGCGCGCGCCGTCGCGGGTGAGCAACAGCGGGCGGAGCGGGCCGTCGTTGCGCAGCAGCCACTGCCGGTACGCCGTGCTGGCCCAGGCCGCCTCCAGGTAGGAGTCCCTGAGGTCGGCGAAGAGGGCGTCCGTGTCGGGCGGTTCTGCGGCGCGGGAGGCCAGGGACAGGCGGAGGGTGAGGGGGTCGTCGCGCAGGGGGCGGATGGTGAGGCCGGGGCGGGGGGTGGCGGTGGGGCGGCAGGGGGTGATGAGTTCGCCGGAGGCGACCAGGTCGGCGGCGGTGGGGTAGTCGCCGTAGACGACGCGGGGGCTTTGGCCCGCCGTGGCGAAGGCGCGGCGGAGGGTGGCTTCCTGGCCGTCCAGCGCGGGGTCGACCATCCACTGGTCGGCGGCGAGATCGGTGAGGGGGACGACGGGGCGGGCGGCGGCCGGGTGGGCGGCGGGGAGAGCGACGAACTGGGGCTCGCGGGCGACGAGGACCCGTCGCCGTACGCCGTCGGGGAGGCGCAGCGGCGCGTCCTCGGCCTCGTGGACGTAGGCGACGTCCAGTTGGCTCTCGGCGACCATCCGCAGCAGCGAGTCGGCCCAGACGTCTATGTGGATGGCGGTGTCCGCGTCGGGGAAGCGGGCGCGGAGCCGGCGCAGCCATCCCGCCACGGCCTGGCTGCCCGTGCTGCCGACGCGCAGCCGGGTGCCGGTGGCCCGGCCGGCCTCCTGTCTGGCCTCGGCGACCAGGGCGTTCATGTCGGCCACGATGGGCCGGGCCCGGCACAGCACGGAGCGCCCGAGCGGGGTCGGCCGGCTGCCGGTGAGCTCGCGCGAGAACAGCGGGCCGCCGATGGCGTTCTCGATGCGTCTGAGCTGGGTCGTCAGCGAGGGCTGGCTCATGCCCAGCTGCCGTGCGGCCTTCCGTAAGCTGCCGGCGTCGGCGATGGCGCACAGTGCGCGAAGGTGCCTGACCTCGAGCTCCACGGCGTGAGCATAACGGGGCATCAGGACGTCACACCAGACACTCAATGCCCACGAACACCACATCCCGGGCAGCCGATTGGCGCCAACGGGACAGCCGGAAGTGCGACGGCGCATGGGGGCTATGTGATGGTGCTATCGCCAGTTGATATCTCCGCGTGGCGCCGGATCTGACCAAGACTTCGGGGCACCAAGCGTTCATCCCACGGCCTCGGCCCGCCACCCCACACCACGGCGGCCGACCGGGGCCTGACGGACGATGAGGAGCCCCCCACATGAGATTCTCCACGTCGGCGCTCGTGGCCACCCTGGGCCTCGGCCTGGCCTCGACCCTGTCCGCCGTACCCGCCTCCGCCGCCGCACCCGGCAGCGATGCCGTCAGCCACACCGCCAAGTCCGCGTACATCGCGAGCGGCGACAGCCGCGGCGACTCCGACGCCTTCCTCAAGGCCGTGATCAAGTCGGTGCTCGCCAAGCGGGGCGTGGTGCCCGGCACGCAGGCGGTCACCGTCACCTACAGCGCGAGCAAGGCGCCGACCTTCAAGGCCGTCATAGCGCGCAGCGCGCAGATCTGGAACTCCTCGGTGAGCAACGTGCAGCTGAAGGAGGGCAGCAGTGCCGACTTCGAGTACCGCGAGGGCAACGACCCGAGCGGCTCGTACGCGAGCACGGACGGCCACGGCAACGGCTACATCTTCCTGGACTACGCGCAGAACCAGCAGTACAACTCCACCCGCGTCGCCGCGCATGAGACCGGCCACGTGCTCGGCCTGCCGGACCACTACTCCGGTCCGTGCAGCGAGCTGATGTCGGGCGGCGGGCCGGGGACGTCCTGCACCAACGCCCAGCCCAACGCGGCCGAGATCAGCAGGGTGAACCAACTGTGGGCGAACGGCCTCGCCGCCCTCGGCAAGACGCTCGAGGTGAACGCCCGATAGGGCCACGACCAGCACCTCGCACCGCACCCGGCATCCGCTCCACGCCGGGTGCGGTCCGGTGTCCGCGGGGAGTACGGTAAAGGCACCGGGAGCATTTCGCACATACCGGCCGGATTCCCCCAGGCTGGGGCCCGAGCCGCGGGGAGTGAGCACCATGGAGACCATCGTCACCGTGGCCGTGATCGCCGCGCTGATCGCCGTGGGCGTGGTGGTGATCCACCGGCTGAACGGCCAGCACGGCAATCGGGTCTCCGCTCTCCGCTATGGCGACACCCCGCCCGGACAACGCCCCCTGCGGCACCATCGCGCCCTCGGCCGCCGGCGGCCGGGCCACCGCGTCGGCCCCGGCCGGAACCGGCGGGCCTGAGCGGCCGGGCCCGAGCGGTCCGGGCCCCGGCCCCGGTCAGTCCTCCCGCAGGGCGTCGGCCAGCGTCGGCACCGGGCACAGCACGTCGAGCAGCCCGCCCACGCGCAGCGTGCGCAGGATCAGGGGGCTCTCACAGACCACCCGCAGCCGTCCGCCGCGGTCGCGCACCCGGCGGTAGGCGCGGCACAGCAGCTCCACCCCCGAGCAGTCCAAGAAGCACGTCGGGGTCAGGTCGATGACGACGGCGGGCGCGGGCGGGGAGGTGGCCCGGTCCAGCTCCAGGCCGACGCACTCCCGACCGACGATGTCGATCTCGCCGTGGAGCTCCACGACCGTGTACCCGCCGACGCCGTACGCGCAGGCGCGGGGCTCCGCACTCCGGTCCGCCCGGAAGTGCTCGGGGGTGATGGCGGCAGGCCAAGGTGCCTCCCGGCGGGGAGCGCCTTGCTGCGTCATCGCGAAATCACCTCGGAACGGCACACTGCCCCCTTTCACCGTCGATAGGGTCCCGGAAGCAGACAGAGCCCGCATCGGGACGGATACCACCGGGGTCCTGGGTGACGTGCCGCGAGCGTAGAGGGGTGACCGCCGGTTACGGAGGTAGGCACCCCATATTTCCCGGAGTAAATGCGCTCGTACGAGTGAATTTCTGCTCTTACTATTGACAGTTGGTCAGACGTACTTTACCCGATGACGCCGTTACTCCCTCCGGCGCTCACTTCCCCCGACTGCGTGACGGCCAGAGCCAGGTCGTCCACGACCTCGAAGGCGTCATCGAGCCGGACCATGCGCAGCAGCCGGGTGAACCGCGGGTCGACGATCACCAGCCGCAGCCGCCCGCCGCGCTCCAGCACGCGATTGCGCAACCGGCACAGCAACGACACCCCGGCACAGTCCAGGAAGGTCACCATCCGCAGGTCCAGGACCAGGTTCGGACGCGCCGCGCGGGCGAGGGAATCCAGCCGGGCGGAGATCCTCGCCGCGGCGAAGATGTCCAGCTCACCCGTGATCTCAGCCACCGTGACGCCACCGAGCACACGCACCCGGGCACCGAATGCGGGCCGATCGTCAAACATGAAAGCCCCCTTGGGGTGAGGGAGGCGCGACTCCGTCAGTACATGACATACCCACCTATCCGCTCACCAGTCAACGGACGAGGGGGCAAGTGTCGTTGGCCTATCTACGGTGATGTCATGAACAACGCCCCGCGGCCCCTGCGGCGGCGCCTGACCGCCGTCAGCAGCGTGAGCGCGGCGGCCACCACGGCCAGCAGGCCGCCGCCCACGGTCAGCAGCCACGCGGGGATGCCCCCTATGGTCAGCAGCTTGTGGTCGTACGTGACGCGCTGATAGGTGCCGTCCTTCTCCGCGCGCCGCAACTCATGGTCCCCATTGATGAGTTCCGGCCGCGGAAACGACTGCTCAAAGCCCGTCAGAAACATCCGCCTCCCCGCCAGCTCCGCCAGGTCACCCAGCGGCGCCTGCCCCGGGGTGAACCACCCGGCGTAGGTCACCCGCGGCGCCCCGCCCCCGATGTCGCCGCGCGGCTCCATGCGATGCGGCGCCAGTACGTACAGCTCGAGGTTCTGCGGTGTCTTCGCCAGCCGCGACAGCCGCATCGGATAGACCAGACGGTTCGAGTCGAAGGTGAGCCGCAGCGGGTCGAGCGTCCCGCCGAGCACCTCCTTGGCGTCTTCGCCTCGGGCGTCCGCCGCGGGCGCCAGGCGCACCGCGACGTACTCCCACTTGGCGCGCACATACGGCTTGAGCCCCTCCGCCAGCCGGTCCGGCAGCTGGAAGCCGTGCTCTTTCAGCCAGTCGCGCAGCGCGCCCGGGTCGGTCGCGGTGAGCCGGGCGACGTCGAACGGGCCGAGCCGCTCACGGCTGACGACGCCCACGCGCGGGGGCGCCTTCGCCCCGGCGCCGTCCGGGGCCCCGGCCCCGTCCACGTATCCGACCTTTCGGTCGTCGAAGGGCCAGTCGCCCGGCCTCGGCCAGAAGTAGTGACGCGTCCGGTGGACCGGCGCGGTGACCTCACGCACCTCGTCGAACAGGGCGCGGTTCCCGAGCCGGACCGTCGCCCGGTGCGGCACCGGCATGATCCACGCCGCCTCGTGGGCGTCGCCGCCCACCGTCAGGCTCATGACGATCTCCTCGGTGCGGCCGTCCCAGCGCACCACCGACGCCTCCCGCGCCACCGCCACCGTGGTGTTCCGGCCGGGCACCAGCCCGCCGCAGCCGCAGGCGTAGGCCGGCCACACCAGCGTTCCGAGCTGGAGCGACACCAGCGCCAGCAGCACCAGCCCGGTCCGCCGCCACACCGGCCGCGACATCCGTCCCCGGAGGTACCGCACTCCGCACTCCCCCGCCCGCGGCCCCGGCTCCGCCGTACCGCATTTCACCGTGAATACTGTGTCCGTGGCCCGCCTGCTCGGCGGACACGACCTCAGACGGCGGCCGCGAGGGTTCCGGTTCCTCGGCTGGAAAGGTGGAAAGCTCCAGATCTCAGGGCGCAATGTTGGCACATACCGGCGCGCCCGGTGACTGCGCGCCCCACGAGACTGGGCCACAAAGCCCGACCGGGCGCCACCCGGCCCGCACACCCGGGCGGCGGCCGGATGGACGACACCCTCGAAGGGGCAGCAAGATGACGGGGTCACGCATAGCGGCCGTCGGCCACTACCAGCCCGCGAGGGTGCTCACCAACGACGACCTGGCGGCCATCGTCGACACCAGCGACGAATGGATCCGCTCCCGGGTCGGGATCCGCACCCGGCACATCGCCCGCGCGGACGAGACGGTGGACGAGATGGCCGCCGCGGCGGCCAGCAAGGCCCTCGCCACGGGCGGGCTCGCGCCCGCCGACATCGACCTGGTGGTCGTCGCCACGTCCACGGCGATCGACCGCAGCCCCAACATGGCGGCCCGCGTCGCCGCCCGGCTCGGCCTCGGCTCCCCCGCCACCCTGGACATCAATGTGGTGTGCGCCGGCTTCACCCACGCCCTGGCCACCGCCGACCACACCATCCGGGCCGGGGCGGCCACCGCCGCCCTGGTCATCGGCGCCGACAAGTTCACCGAGGCCGCCGACTGGACCGACCGCTCCACCTGCGTGCTGCTCGGCGACGGCGCCGGCGCGGCCGTCGTGCTGGCCGATGACCGAGCAGAACGGGCAGACGGGGCAGCCGGGGCAGACGCCGCCGGCCTCCCGGGGATCGGGCCGGTGGTCTGGGGCTCGGTGCCCGAGATGGGCCACGCCGTACGCATCGAGGGCACCCCGCCCCGCTTCGCGCAGGAGGGCCAGGCCGTCTACCGCTGGGCCACCACCCAGCTGCCGCCCATCGCGCGCGAGGTGTGCGCGCGGGCCGGGATCACCCCCGAGGAGCTGGCCGGGGTGGTGCTGCACCAGGCGAACCTGCGGATCATCGAGCCGGTCGCGCGCAAACTCGGCGCGACGAACGCGGTCATCGCGCGCGATGTCGTCGAGTCCGGCAACACCTCGGCGGCCAGCGTGCCGCTCGCGCTGTCCAAGCTGGTCGAGCGGCGGGAGATCGCTCCGGGCGCACCGGTGCTGCTCTTCGGCTTCGGCGGCAACCTGTCGTACGCGGGGCAGGTCATCCGCTGCCCGTGAGCGTGCTGTCGCGTCCGATTCGTTCAAGACCGGCGGCCGCCCGCGTGCCTACGCTGCAGGCATGACAGCACGATTCGACGCGATCGGCCTGGTCGTGACCGACCTGGCCGCCTCACTCGCCTTCTACCGACGCCTCGGTGTAGACATCCCCTCCGACGCCGACACCCAGCCGCATGTCGAGGCGCCCCTGCCGGGCGGGCTGCGCCTGATGTGGGACCCCATCGAGACGGTCCGCTCCTTCGACCCGGACTGGACGCCGGCGTCCGGCGGGTCGGGGCGGATCGGGCTGGCGTTCGCGTGCGACAGCCCGGCGGATGTGGACAGGACGTACGCCGAGCTCGTCCAGGCGGGCGTGCGCGGACACAAGGAGCCGTGGGACGCGTTCTGGGGGCACCGCTACGCGACCGTCCTCGACCCGGACGGCAACGGCGTCGACCTGTTCGCGCCCCTGGCCGACTGATCCGGGGGCAGTCCCGCTGGGCCGGCTACACCAGCAGCCGGCCCAGCGACACCCCGGTCAGCGCCCTGACCTCGCGTGCGAGATGGGCCTGGTCGGCGTATCCGGTGACGGCCGCGACCTCGGCGAAGGCCGTCCCCGCCCGCGCCGCGTCCAGCGCGCGGTTCAGCCGCAGCACCCGGGCCAGCGTCTTGGGGCCGTAGCCGAACGCCGCGAGCGACCGCCGGTGGAGCTGCCGCTCCCCGAGTCCCACCGCGGCGGCGACCTCCGCGACGCTCCGGCCGCCGGAGAGCCCCGCGAGGACCGCGCCGACCGCCGGATCGGACGGCTCCGCACGGCGCAGCCGGTCCAGCGCGACGGCCTCCAGGAGGCGGCCGACACCGCGCGGGCCGGTACCGTCCGGGCCGGTACCGTCCGTGCCCTCCGCCAGCCGCTCGGCGAGCCGCCGCACCTCCGCGCCCGGCCACAGCGCCGCCAACGGCACCCGCTGGTCCCGCAGTTCGTGCGCGGGCACGCCGAGCACGGCGGGGCCGGTGCCGGGGGCGAACCGCAGCCCGACCCAGCGGGTGCCCGGCGGGCCCTCGGCGAGGTGGGCCCGGGTGTCGGGCCCGGCCACGAACAGCTCCCCGCCCGCGGCTGCCGGGTTGCCGTAGCTCCAGATCACATCGGTGCAGCCGTCCGGCAGCACCCGCTCCGTCCCGGCCCCGGCGGTACGGGACCACACCACCGCGCGGCCGCCCAGCGGCCCTGATCCCCACTCCTGGTACAGCACCTCGTCAGGGCACCTCGCGCAGATACATCGCGCCACAGGAATGACAGAAGGGCACCGAGTCGTCCGTGGCCCAGACCTCCGCCGACTGCGTCTCCGCGTCCGGGTCCAGCTCGCGCCCGCACATCGCGGTCGTGCCGTTGGCGCGGACCATGTGCCAGATCTTGACCGGAGCGCCGGCCACCCGCCCCGAGCTGCCCTCTTCGTATTCGGCGCGCATCTCGTGCTGCATGCGTACACCTCCTGCTCTCTCCATGGTCCCGCCCGCCGCGACCGTGCGCCAGCGGGTACGCCGGAAACACGGACCAGCCGGTCAGCGTCGTGACGTGGTCGAGCGCCGCCATCCCGGCCACCGAGTTGCCCCGCGCGTCGAGCCCCGGGCTCCAGACGCACAGCGTGCAGCGGCCCGGTATCACCGCGAGGATGCCGCCGCCGACGCCGCTCTTGCCGGGCAGGCCGACGCGGTAGGGGAAGTCGCCCGCCGCGCCGTATGTCCCGCAGGTGAGCATGACCGCGTTGATCCGCTTCGCCTGGCGCGGCGAGAGCAGCCGGGAGCCGTCCGCGCGCAGCCCGTACCTGGCCAGGAAGCCGCCCGCGAGGGCCAGGTCGCGGCAGGGGGACCTCCCAGCGGTAGCTGGGGGGATCATCTCGATCGAGCACTGGGCCGCGACCTCCTCCGGAAGGGAGTGCCACCCAGCGGTGGCCGGAGGAGCCTGGTGGTCCATGGTGCGGTGCTGTTCCTGCGCGTCGTCGAGCGGATCGGAACGCACGATAACCGGAGTGCCTCGCATCGCTTGTGACAGGGATTCATCACCGAGTGTCTTCGTGGGTATGCAGGGGGTGACAGTCGGGCCGCGAGGGGTGGCCCCGCACGACGCGAACGGAGGCGGCCATGGCCTCACCCATGTCCGCAGGGGACTTTTTGGCGGCTCTGCAACGAGAGGGCCTGCGGGTGGTGCAGGTCGGCGACTGGCGGCACCACAACAGAAACCACAAGGGGCCCTGGGGCGAGGTGCACGGCGTCATGATCCACCACACGGTCACCTCGGGCACCGACCTGACCGTACAGATCTGCCGGGACGGCTTCGACTCGCTGCCCGGCCCGCTGTGCCATGGGGTGATCGCCAAGGACGGCGAGGTACACCTGGTCGGCTACGGCCGCGCCAACCACGCGGGCCTCGGCGACGACGAGGTGCTGCGCGCGGTGATCGCCGAGAAGGCCCTGCCTCCGGACAACGAGGCGAACACCGACGGCAATCGCTATTTCTACGGCTTCGAGTGCGAAAACCTGGGCGACGGAAAGGACCCCTGGCCGGAGGCTCAACTGGAGGCGATCGAGCGGGCCGCGGCGGCGATCTGCCGCCACCACGGCTGGACGGAGCGCTCGGTGATCGGCCACCTCGAATGGCAGCCGGGCAAGACGGACCCGCGCGGCTTCACCATGGCCTCGATGCGAGCGCGCATCCGCGACCGGCTGAAGTGACCGCAGGAGATGACCGCAGGAGATGACCGCCGGAGATGACCGGCTGGGATGACCGGCTGAACCGGCCGGAGCGAGCGCCGGCGACCGTCGGCTAGCCGTCCGCGGCCTCCTCCCGGTAGGCCGCCGCCTCCTCCAGGTCCAGCCTGCGCAGCAGCGTCCGCAGCATCTCGTCGTCGATCTGCCGGGCGTCGCGGAGCTCCACGAACACCGCGCGCTCGGCACTGATCACCTCACGGGCCAGTCGGCGGTAGGTGTCGTCGGCCGACTCCCCCGTCACCTCGTTCACCGCCCCGAGCCGCTCCCACACCGCGTTGCGGCGCCGCTCCAGCACCGCGCGCAGCCGGTCGGCGAGCGGTCGTGGCAGGGCGTTGCGCTCGTCGGCGAGGAGTTCGTCGAGGCGGTGCTCGGCGGCCCGGGACGCCTCGTTCTGGGCCTGCGCCTCCGCCAGGGTCTCGGCCTGGGCGTCCCGGCCGGGCAGCGGCAGCAGCCGGATCAGCGGGGGCAGGGTGAGCCCTTGGATGACGAGGGTGCCGATGACGGTCGTGAAGGTCAGGAAGAGGATGAGGTTGCGAGCCGGGAAGGGGTCTCCGCCGTGCACGGTCATCGGGATGGAGAAGGCGATGGCCAGCGAGACCACCCCGCGCATCCCGGCCCAGCCGACGACGACCGGCGTGGTCCAGTCGGTCTCCGGCTCCCGCTCGCGGATCCGGCGGGAGACCGTCCGGGGCAGGAAGGTCGCGGGGAAGACCCAGAGGAAGCGTACGCACACGACCGCGAGGAAGAGCATGGCCGCGTACCAGGCCGCCTCGCCGGCCCCGTACTCGCCCAGGCCCCGCAGCACGACCGGCAGCTGCAGCCCGATCAGCGCGAACACCGCGCACTCCAGCACGAAGGCGATCATCTTCCACACCGCCGTCTCCTGGAGCCTGGTGGCGAAGTCCACCTGCCAGGAGTGGTGCCCGAGGTAGAGGGCGACCACGACGACCGCGAGCACGCCCGAGGCGTGGACCTGTTCGGCCGCCAGGTAAGCGACGAAGGGGATGAGCAGCGAGAGGGTGTTCTGCAGCAGCGGATCGCGCAGCCGGGTGCGCAGCCAGTGCAGCGGCACCATGAGGATCAGCCCGACCCCGACGCCGCCGACGGCCGCGAGGGCGAATTCCTTCAGGCCCCCGTGCCAGGTGGCCCCCTCGCCCACCGCGGCGGCCAGCGCCACCTTGTAGGCGGTGATGGCCGTGGCGTCGTTGACCAGGGACTCCCCCTGGAGAACGGTGGTCATGCGGGAGGGCAGGCCGACCCGCCGGGCGATGGCCGTCGCCGCCACCGCGTCCGGCGGGGCGATGACCGCGCCCAGGACGAGCGCGGCGGTCAGCGGCAGGCCCGGCACCAGCAGATAGGCGATCCAGCCGACCGCGACGGTCGCGAAGAGCACATATCCGATCGACAGCAGGGCGACGGGACGGATGTTGGCGCGTAGGTCCAGGTACGAACTGTCGAGCGCCGCCGTGTGCAGCAGGGGCGGCAGCACGAGGGGCAGCACGATATGCGGGTCGAGTGTGTACTCGGGCACCCCGGGCACATAAGAGGCGGCGAGCCCGACGGCAACCAGCAGCAGCGGGGCCGGCACCGGCGTGCGGCGGGCCGCGCCCGCGACGGCCGCGCTGCCCGCTACCAGCACCAACAGTGGAAATACGTCCATGAACCAGCCCGTCCCGATCGTCTTGTCGGTTTAGTCTGGCAATCATGAATGAGTGTCCCCATGTTCCCGAGCTGCCGGTGCCCGAACCGGAGCCGAGGTACGAGACCTGCCGGGAGTGCCTGGCCGTGGAGAGCCACCCGGTGCAGTTGCGGCTGTGTCTGTCCTGCGGGCATGTGGGCTGTTGCGACTCATCGCCGTTCCAGCACGCCACCGAGCACTACAAGGAGACCGGACACCCCGTGATGCGCAGCTTCGAGCCCGGCGACAGCTGGCGCTGGTGCTATGTGGACCACATGATCCTCTAAGGACTGCCGCATCGATGGTGCGGACCGCTAGCCTTCACTCATGATCCGAACAGCGATGCCTTCAGCGGGGAGAGGGCCGGAAAGGAGCCTGTCACCAGCGGTTCCTTCAACGAAGCGACATCTCTTTCGAATTGAGACCGCAGACCTCTAGCCACTGTGCGTACTCATGTGCTTACTATGAGTGATATCGAGGACCTTCGGGTCGGCGTTCACCCATGACGGGGGCCGTGCCTCGTCCGGGCGACACCGAGCCGCAGATCGCGATAGCGTCGCAGCCGAACCACGTGCCGCGCCGGTCCGTTTCTCCCTCCACCATAAGGGCTCACGACCGGCGCTCCAATCAGCTCAGCTCAATCAGCTTGTGTCACCTTGGAGGTGAGGGTGTCCCAGATCGCAGGCGAGCCCGGGACCCAGGACTTTGTAGAAGTCCGGCTGCCCGCTGAGGGTGCCTACCTGTCGGTGCTGCGGACGGCCACGGCCGGCCTCGCAGCCCGCTTGGACTTCACCCTCGACGAGATCGAGGATCTGCGCATCGCCGTCGACGAGGCGTGCGCGATCCTGTTGCAGCAAGCCGTGCCCGGCAGTGTGCTGAGCTGCGTCTTCCGCCTGATCGACGACGCACTGCAGGTGACCGTCTCGGCTCCGACCACCGACGGACGCGCTCCCGAGCGCGACACCTTCGCCTGGACAGTGCTCTCCGCGCTCGCCGGCAAGGTCGACTCGACCGTCGCCGAGGACCGCGCGGTCAGTATCAGCCTGTACAAGGAGCGCGGCGCCGGCCCCGGACAGCCGTGACGGAAAGGGGGGCTCCGTGAGCACCGCATCATCGCGGGGAGTGCGTACCCCGGCCATCCCGCACCCGCCGGCCCAGCCGCATCCCGCGGACCCGGAGGCGGCAGGAGACCGACCAGAGCGGGCGGACCACATGGATCAGCATCAGCACGAGCGGCACGAGCGGCCCGATCCGCACGACCGCAGCGGAGCGCGGGCGATGTTCATCGAGCTGCGCCGGCTGCCGGAGGGTTCCACGGCCCGCGCCGAGCTGCGCAACAGCCTCGTGCGGATGCATCTGCCGCTGGTGGAGCATCTGGCGCGGCGTTTCCGCAACCGCGGCGAGCCGCTGGACGACCTCACCCAGGTCGCCACCATCGGGTTGATCAAGTCCGTGGACCGGTTCGACCCGGACCGCGGTGTGGAGTTCTCGACGTACGCGACCCCCACGGTCGTCGGCGAGATCAAGCGGCACTTCCGCGACAAGGGCTGGGCGGTGCGGGTGCCGCGTCGGCTGCAGGAGCTGCGGCTCTCGCTGACCACGGCCACCGCCGAGCTCTCCCAGCGGCACGGCCGCGCCCCCACGGTCCATGAGCTGGCCGAGCATCTGAGCATCTCCGAGGAGGAGGTACTGGAGGGCCTGGAGTCGGCCAACGCGTACAGCACGCTGTCCCTGGACGTGCCGGACACGGACGACGAGTCCCCGGCGGTCGCGGACACGCTCGGCGCGGAGGACGAGGCGCTGGAGGGCGTCGAGTACCGCGAGTCGCTGAAGCCGCTGCTGGAGGATCTGCCGCCGCGCGAGAAGAAGATCCTGCTGCTGCGCTTCTTCGGCAATATGACCCAGTCGCAGATCGCGCAGGAGGTCGGCATCTCGCAGATGCATGTCTCGCGGCTGCTGGCCCGCACTCTCGCGCAGTTGCGGGAGCGGTTGCTGGTGGAGGAGTAGAAGCGGTCAGAGGTCAGGGAAAAGACCGAGAAGAGAGATCGGGCGAAGAGGGATCAGGCGTCGCGCGGGCCGATGCCCAGGGCCTCTGTCGCCGTCGGGTTGATCAGCAGTGCCAGGACGGCGAAGGCCGCGACGGCGGTGACCACCCCGACGGCGATCAGCCCGCCGCCGTTCTGCACCAGCGTCCAGGCCACGGGCAGCGCCATGAGCTGAGTGATCATCGCGGGCCCGCGGCTCCACCGCCGGCGGAGCCACAGCCCGCGGGCCGCGGCCAGCGGCAGCACGGCCAGCGCCAGCACGGTCACGCCGAGCATCTCGGCCTGCTGCGGGCTCTCCGGGTCCCCGGTCAGCCCCATGATCAGTACGTACACCCCCATGCCGACCAATACCACGGCCTCGGCGGCGGCCAGCACCGCGGCCGCCGTGATCCGGGTCGGGCGGGGGCCGGAGGGGACAGCGTCGGCGGGGGTGGCCTTGGCGGCCTTGGTCCCCCCGGCTCCCTTGGCCTGGGCGGCCGGCTCGGCCGTCGCCCGGGGATTCTTCGGAGCCGTCGCAGTCGGCTTCGCCGTCTTCGCGGGCCTGGCCTTCTTGGCGGTGGCGGACTTCTTACTGCTCACCCCAGCAGCGTAGCCGCCGCCCGGGTCGGGCCGGGGCCAGGCCGCGGTTATGGCCGGTTCACGGTCAGTGGGTAGGCTGCATCGCATGCGCGCGCTCATCGTGGTCAATCCGGCAGCAACCACCACCAGTGCCCGCACCCGCGACGTCCTGATCCACGCGCTCGCCAGCGACCTGAAGCTGGACGTGGCGACCACGGAGTACCGGGGGCACGCCCGCGACCTGGCCCGGCGGGCCGCGGAGGGGGGCACACACGAGCTGGTCGTCGCCCTCGGGGGTGACGGCACGGTCAACGAGGTGGTCAACGGGCTGCTGCACCACGGCCCTGATCCGGACGCGCTGCCCCGTCTCGCCGTCGTCCCCGGCGGGTCCACCAATGTCTTCGCCCGCGCCCTCGGCCTGCCCAACCACGTCGTGGAGGCGACCGGCGCCCTGCTGGACGCGTTGCGGGACGGCACCGAGCGCACCGTGGGCCTCGGGCTCGCGGCGGGCACCCCGGGCACCCCGGACGAGTCGGTGCCCGCCCGCTGGTTCACCTTCTGCGCGGGCTTCGGCTTCGACGCGGGCGTGATCGGCCGAGTCGAACAACAGCGCGAACGCGGCAAGCGTTCGACCCACGCGCTCTACATACGCCAGGTGGTGCGGCAATTCCTCGGCGAGCCGCACCGCCGCGAGGGGACCATCACCCTCAAGCGACCGAACGAGGACCCCGTCGAGCGGCTCGTGGTGTCCATAGTCTGCAACACCGTCCCGTGGACCTATCTGGGCAACCGCCCGATCTACGCCCTGCCCGAGGCGTCCTTCGACACCGCCCTTGACGTGCTTGGACTCTCCAAACTGTCCACGTCGGCGGCCACCCGCTACGTGACCCAGCTGCTGACCTCCAGCCCCGATCGAGGGCCCCGCGGCAAGCACGCGGTCTCACTGCACGACCTGACGGACTTCACCTTGCAATCGCAGGCGCCACTGCCGTTTCAGATGGACGGTGACCACCTGGGACTGCGTACGAGCGTGACGTTCACAGGCGTACGCCGTGCACTGCGTGTGATTGTGTGAGTGAGACCGCAAAAAGTCCTTCCAGTCGAACGTTTAGCCTGGCTTCCACCCCCCGGAAGTAGGGCTGTGACAGAGCCGACACCAAGGAATCAAAAAAAACTTTCCGGAAGGGGTTGTATCCGCCGCCGAGGTTTGCGAATCTCTTCTTGGCGATCGGGACGGCCTCCAGAAGGCCCCCTTGAGAGCCCGAATCCCCTTCCTCATTCCACGGGACCGCACCAGCCCCAACTGGTTGACGTCCCTACCCTTGTCGAGGGGTTCGTGAAAGCGTTCACATTCACAAGCACTTTTCCGCAACACGAGGAGATGGAGCAGCCATGGACTGGCGTCACAACGCCGTTTGCCGCGAGGAAGACCCCGAGCTGTTCTTCCCCATCGGCAACACCGGTCCTGCGCTGCTGCAGATCGAGGAAGCCAAGGCCGTCTGCCGCCGCTGCCCCGTCATGGAGCAGTGCCTGCAGTGGGCGCTTGAGTCCGGCCAGGACTCCGGCGTCTGGGGTGGACTCAGCGAGGACGAGCGCCGCGCGATGAAGCGCCGTGCCGCCCGCAACCGGGCACGCAACGCCAGCGCCTGACGCCCACACCCCGTGGCCCCCGAGCCGCAGCGCGCAGTAACCCCGATGCGCACAGCAACGTGAGCTTTGAGCCCCGGACCACTCCCGGTCCGGGGCTCAGTGCTGTGCTCAGAATGTGAGTGTGTGCTGAAGGTCTCACCCGAAAATCCGGCCCGGCGAGACCCGTCGCGCCCCAGCCCGGCGAGACCCGGCGCCGGGTCAGTGCTTCTCCGCCCGTACCGGAATGTCCAGGACGACCCGGGTGCCGCGCTCGGGCGCGGGCACCATGTCGAACGTCCCGCCCAGTTCCCCCTCCACCAGCGTGCGCACGATCTGCAGGCCGAGGTTGCCCGCCCGCTGCGGGTCGAACCCCTCCGGCAGCCCGCGCCCGTCGTCCTCGACGGTGACCAGCAGCCGCCCGTCCGCGCCGGTGCCGCCGCGCACCGCCGCCACCTCGACCGTGCCCAGCTCCCCCGGCCCGAAGCCGTGTTCCAGCGCGTTCTGCAGCACCTCGGTCAGCACCATGGACAGCGGGGTGGCGACCTCGGCGTCGAGGATGCCGAAGCGGCCGGCGCGATGGCCGGTGACCTTGCCCGGGGATATCTCGGCCACCATGGCCAGGACCCGGTCGGCGATCTCGTCGAACTCGACCCGCTCGTCCAGATTCTGGGACAGCGTCTCATGCACGATCGCGATCGAGCCGACCCTGCGCACTGCCTCGTTGAGCGCCTCCCGCCCCTGGTCGGAGTCCATCCGGCGGGCCTGGAGCCGCAGCAGGGCGGCCACGGTCTGGAGGTTGTTCTTCACCCGGTGGTGGATCTCCCGGATGGTGGCGTCCTTGGTGATCAACTCGCGCTCGCGGCGGCGCAGCTCGGTGACGTCCCGGAGCAGGACGAGCGAACCGATGTGCGTGCCCTTGGGCTTGAGCGGGATGGCCCGCAGCTGGATGACCCCCTCGTGGCCCTCCACCTCGAACTCGCGCGGCGCCCAGCCGCTCGCCAGCTTGACCAGCGCCTCGTCCACCGGCCCCCGTACGGGGGCGAGTTCGGCGGTGGTCTGGCCGAGGTGGTGGCCGACCAGGTCGGCGGCCAGGCCGAGGCGGTGGTAGGCGGACAGGGCGTTGGGGCTTGCGTACTGGACGACGCCCTCCGCGTCGAGCCGGATCAGCCCGTCGCCCGCGCGGGGCGAGGCGTCCATGTCGACCTGCTGCTCAGGGAAGGGAAACGATCCTGCGGCGATCATCTGGGCGAGGTCGGAGGCGCTCTGGAGATAGGTGAGCTCGAGTCGGCTGGGGGTCCGGACGGTCAGCAGATTGGTGTTACGGGCGATCACTCCGAGCACCCGGCCCTCCCGGCGGACCGGGATGGACTCGACCCGGACCGGGACCTCCTCCCGCCACTCGGGGTCGCCCTCCCGGACGATACGGCCCTCGTCGAGGGCGGCGTCGAGCATCGGGCGGCGGCCGCGGGGGGCGAGATGTCCGACCATGTCGTCCTGGTAGGAGGTGGGCCCGGTGTTGGGGCGCATCTGGGCCACCGACACGTAGCGGGTGCCGTCGCGGGTGGGGACCCACAGGACGAGATCGGCGAAGGAGAGGTCGGAGAGCAGCTGCCACTCCGATACCAGCAGGTGGAGCCACTCGAGGTCGGAGTCGCTGAGCGCGGTGTGCTGGCGTACGAGGTCGTTCATGGAGGGCACGTTGTGAGCCTACCCGGACATGCCTTTCAGCCTTTCCGCGCAGAGCCGTGGACAGGCGAGACTGGTCTAGTCCACAATAGGCGCACTGCGATCTTCCGCCCTCCCCGCACAGGAGGGTGGATCGAGGCACACGGGGTGCTCTGCCCTGACCGCTCCGGGGGCCTCAGATCGGCCGGCTGCGGCCGATGCAACTCCGGGCTGCGGTGCCGGGCGGGTTGAGGGTCCCGCTCTGGCGCCGCGGCCCGCGGGTAGCTGCCCCTTGTTGCCGCCCTCGCACTGCTCGGCCCCAGAGGGCCTCCCAGGCTTCGGGCGGCGCGCCGGCCTCCGACCGGCGTCCTCTCTCCCCCGAACAGCTCTCTCCCAGCAGCTCTCAGCGTCCCGAACAAAAGGCTCCCGCGCTTCGCGGGGAAGCGCGGGAGCCGGTGGGGGGTGGCAGCCTCAGCGGGTCTCGGTCACCTTCGCCAGCGCGCGCGGCGCGACCAAGCCCTGATGGCCGCCCTCGCATTGCTCGGCCCCAGGGGGCCTCCCAAGCTTCGGACGGCCGGCCGGCCTCCGACCGGCGCCGTCGCTCAGCGCGTCTCGGTCACCTTCGCCAGCGCGCGCGGCGCATCGGGGTCCTGGCCTCGGGCGATGGTCACCTCGTACGCGAGCAGCTGCAGCGGCAGGATCTCCAGGATCGGCTGGACCTCCTCGGCCACTCCGTCCGTGGGCAGCGCGAAGCCCGCCGAGGCCTGGTCGACCTCGGCCTGGGCGCCGATGACGACCAGGTCCGCGCCGCGGCCGCGGAGCCGCTCCAGGACCGGCTGCAGGGCCTGGCCGCCCTTGCCCTCGGTGACGATCGCGATCACCGGCGAGATGTTGTCGACCATGGCCAGCGGGCCGTGCAGCAGGTCGGCGCCGGAGTAGGACAGCGCCGGGATGTAGCTGGTCTCCATCAGCTTCAGCGCGGCCTCCTTGGCGGTGGGGTAGCCGTAGCCGCGGGAGGTGATGACCATGCGCTCGGCGAAGCGGTAGCGGCCGGCCAGCTGCTTGACCTCGTCCTGGCGGTTCAGGATCTGCTGGGCCAGTTCGGGGAGGACCTTGGCGGCCGCGCCGTCGCCGCCGCGCAGGCCCTCGACGAAGAGGTAGAGGGCGAGCAGTTCGGCGGTGTAGGTCTTGGTCGCGGGGAGCGCGTTCTCCGGGCCGGCCAGCACGTCGATGTGGAACTCGGAGACGGCGGCCAGCGGGGAGTCGGGGTTGTTGGTGACCGCGAGGGTGATCGCTCCGGCCTCGCGGGCGGCCTCGGTGGAGGCGACCAGGTCCGGGGAGCCGCCGGACTGGCTGACCGTGATCACCAGTACGTCGGTCAGGTCCTGCTCGGCTCCGTACGCGGTGGTGGTGGACATGGAGGTGAGGCCGCACGGCTTGCCCAGCAGGACCTCGATCAGATACTTCGCGTACAGCGCCGCGTTGTCGGATGTGCCCCGCGCGGTGAGGAGTACGAAGCGCGGGTTGCGCGCGGCGATGCGCTCGGCGGTCTCACGGATGCGGGGCGCGCCCTCGTCGAGGATCCGGCGCAGCACCGCGGGCTGCTCGGCCATCTCCCCGGACATGATCCGGCCCGGCTGGTCGCTGTGCTGGGCCGGAGTCGTGGCGGACATGCTGGGTGCCTCCAGTTGGCTGTGCTGTGCCGGGCCCGCGGTGCGGGCCGAGCGGGGCGGTGGTGTCATCCCCCGGCCACGCCGCCGGTGATGACCTCCGCGGCGGCCAGCCCACAGACCCGGGCGGCGCCGTGAGTCGCGATGTGCAGCGCTCCGGTCGGCGGCGCCTGGGGTACGCCCATCTCGACGACGACCGTCTCGGGCCGGGCGGCGAGCAGGGTGTCCAGGGCATCGGCCATCCAGGGGTGGCGGTGGACATCGCGTACCACTGCGACGATCCTACGATCCGCCGCCTCCCTCAGCACATTTGCGATCAATGCGGGCGCACCACCGCTTTCGGCGTCCCGCCGGCCGTAGGTGGCGGTTCCGGTGCCGGGGAGCAGCCGGGCCAGTTCGGCGGCGACGCCCCAGGGGGTTTCGTCGCCGACGGCGATGTTGGCCACGGGGGTGAAGGCGGCGACGAACGCGGGGCCGGCGGGCGGCTCGTACGGCTGCTCGCCCGGGGTGGTCCGCAGCGCCCGGCGGGCGGCGCGCAGGCCCGCCTCGGGGGCGGGCGCGATCCCCTCCGCAGCCCCCGGCCCTCCGGAGTGCCGGGCCCAGTCGCCCAGGGCGCGCACCCGGGCCGCGGCGTCGGCGAGCCGTGCCTCGGGCAGTTCCCCGGCCCGTACCGCGGCGACCAGCGCGTCGCGCAGCCGCACCACGGTGTCCTCGTCACAGAGCCCGCCGCCGACGCAGATCGCGTCGGCGCCCGCGGCGATGGCGAGCACGCTGCCGCGCTCGATGCCGTACGCGGCGGAGATGGCCCGCATCTCCATGCCGTCGGTGACGATGAGCCCTTCGAAGCCGAGGCCGCCCTCGGTGACGGGGGCGCGCAGCAGGCCGTGCAGCGCGGCCTGGCTGAGGGTGGCGGGCAGGGCGGGGTCGAGCGCGGGCACCAGGATGTGGGCGCTCATCACGGCCTTGGTGCCGGCGGCCACGGCGGCCCGGAAGGGGATCAGTTCGCGGGCGGTGAGGGTGTCGAGGTCGGCGTCGATGCGCGGCATGGCGTGGTGGGAGTCGACGGCGGTGTCGCCGTGCCCGGGGAAGTGCTTGGTGCAGGCGGCGACCCCGGCGCCCTGCAGGCCGCGGACGTACGCGGCGGTGTGGCGGGCCACGAGGTGCGGGTCGGCGCCGAAGGCGCGTACGCCGATGACCGGGTTGTCGGGGTTGGAGTTGACGTCGGCGGACGGCGCCCAGTCGAGGTTGACGCCGCACGCGGCGAGCCGGCGGCCCATCTCGCGGGCCACGGCCTGGGTGAGGGCGGTGTCGTCGACGGCGCCGAGCGCCAGGTTGCCGGGGAAGGAGGAGCCGGTCCGTACCTCCAGCCGGGTGACGTCGCCGCCCTCCTCGTCGATGGCGACGATCAGGTCCGCACGCTCGGCGCGCAGTTGGGCGGTGAGGGCGGCGAGTTGCTCGGACGAGGCGACGTTGCGGCCGAAGATGCCGACGGAGGCGAGTCCTTCACCGAGCCGCCGCAGCACCCAGTCGGGGGCGGTGGTGCCGGTGAAGCCGGGCTGCAGTACGGCCAGGGCGTCCCGGGTGAGGGTGGCCGAGCCGCGGGCGAAGGTCGTCATGGAGAAGGATCATCCCTTCACAGCGCCGGAAGTGAGACCACCGACCGCCTTGCGTTGCAGGAACAGGAACAGAAGCAGGATGGGAACGGCGAAGAGCGAGGCGGCGGCCATGGTGGCGCCCCAGTCGTCGCCGAAGGCCGTCTGGAAGCTGGACAGCCACAGCGGCAGCGTCTGGGCCCCGGGGTCCTTGTTCAGGATGAGCACGAGCGGGAATTCGTTCCAGGCCGTGATGAAGCCGAACAGGGAGGTGGCCATCAGCCCGGGCGCCAGCAGCGGGAAGATCACCCGGACGAACGCCTGCGGCCGGGTGCAGCCGTCGACCATCGCCGACTCCTCCAGTTCCTTGGGCACGGCGGCGACGTAGGAGCGCAGGGTGAGAACGGTGAAGGGCAGCACCATGACCGTGTAGAAGAGGGTCAGCGGCACCAGGCTGTTCAGCATCTCGCCATCGCGGACGATCATGTAGATCGCGATCACCATGACCTCCCAGGGCGCCATCTGGGCGATCATGAAGGTCACCACGAAGCCGCGGCGCCCCTTGAAGCGCATCCGGGCGAGAGCGAAGGACGCGAGGAGCGCGACGATCAGCGAGAGCGCCACCGCCGAGACGGTCACGGTGAGGGAGTTCCCGACCAGGGTCCAGAAGTTCTGGGCGTCCATCGCCGTCTTGAAGTGTTCGAGGGTGGCGTTGGTCGGGAACCAGACCGGGTCCTCGGAGATGATGTCCGAGGTCGGCTTGAGGGCCGTGCTGAACATCCAGTAGACGGGGAACGCGAAGACGACGAAGAGGACGACCGCCGTCGCATGGGGCCACAGCCGCCCGGCCAGGCGCTTCACAGCTCGTCCTCCTCTTGTCTCAGCACAATCCGCAGATAGTAGGAGGTCAGGGCCAGCAGGATCAGGATGGTCAGCAGCGAGATCGCCGCGCCCATGCCGTAGTGCTGGTTGCCCACGCCCTCGATGAAGGCGTAGACGGGCAGGGTCTCGGTGAGCCGGTCCGGGCCGCCCTCGTTGATCGCGAAGACCTGGGGGAACGACTTGAAGACCCAGATCACCTCGAGGAAGACCGTGGCGAGCAGGAACGGTTTGAGGAAGGGCAGGGTCACGGAGGTGAAGCGGCGCCAGGCGTCGGCGCCGTCCAGCGCGGCCGCCTCGTACAGCTCCTTGGGGATCGTCGTGGTCGCCGCGTAGAGATTGATCGCGACGAACGGGATCGACTGCCAGACGATGAGGACGGTGATGACGAAAAAGGTCGAGAACTGGCTGTCGGTCCAGTTGTAGTCGGCCATCGAGTGCCAGCCGAGCTTGTCCAGGACCCAGTTGACGACCCCGAAGCGGGACGCGAACAGCCACTGGAAGACGGTCGTCGCCGCGATGACCGGCATCGCCCAGGCCAGGACGAGACCGGTCGACAGCAGTAGCCGCATCTTCGTCCCGAGCCGCGCCAGCAGCAGCCCGACCAGGGTCCCCAGCACCATGATCAGTACGACGTTGACGGCCGTGAAGACCACCGACCTGACCGTGACCCGCCAGAAGTCCTCGCTGGTCAGCGCCTCGCGGTAGTTGTTGACGCCGTTCCACTCGGTGAGGTGCTGGATCAGCTGCCGCATGTTGAGGTTCTGGAACGACAGCATGCCGTTCTTCACCAGCGGCCAGCCCAGCAGCACCATGGTGGCGGCCAGCGCGGGCAGAAGCAGCAGATAGGGCGCGGTGGCGGCGATCCGGCCCCGCCCCGGGGGCGCTCCGTGGCCCGGGCCCGTACGGCCCGGCGTCGCCCCGCGCCCGGGGGCCCCGGCCGCCGCCGGGCGGCCGGGGTCCTTGCGTGTGGTCACGACAGCCATGACCGTTACTGCTCCTGGCTGAGGCGCTTGTTCAGCTCGTCCTCGACCGACTTGGCCGCGTCCGTCGGCGACTTGCCCTTCAGCACGGCGGTCATATAGGTCTTGATCGGGTTCGGGGCGTTCTCCACCGGGGCCCACTCGGGGATCAACGGGGTGGTGCCGCCGCCCGCTGCGGCGGGCGCGGCGGCCTCGGCCGCGGCGTTGCCCTTGAGCTGGGACTGCAGCGACTCCTTGTCGGGGATCACGCCGCCTTCCTTCGCCAACTGCCCCTCGTAGGTGTCCGACAGCGCGATCCTCAGGAACTCCTTGGCCAGCTCCTGCTTCTCGCTGCCCGCCGCGACCGCGAGGTTGGAGCCGCCGAGGAAGACGCCCTCCGGCTTGTCCGCGGTCTCCCCCGGGATGGTGAAGTAGCCGATGTCCTGCTCGATCTTCGGGTTGGCCTTGATGGCGGTGGCCGCCTCCCAGCCCATCCCGATGAAGGCGCCGGTCCTGCCCTTGGCGAAGACCTCGGCCTGCTGCGGGGTGGCCTCGTCCTTGTCCTTCGGGGCCTCGCTGAAGGACTGGTACTGCTTGTAGATGTCCATGGCCTTGGCGACCTTGGCGTCGGCGAGATTGGAGACCCACTTGGCGCCGTCCTTCTTGACGAGGTCGGCGCCGGTGCCGATGGTCAGCCCGTCGAAGAAGTACCAGTTCTGGCCCGGCAGATAGATCGGCTCGGCGTCCGTCTTCTGCTGGATCGCCTCGAGGTCCCGGAAGAACTCGGTCCGGGTCTTGGGGGTGTTCTTGATCCCGGCCTGGGCCCAGATCTTCTTGTTGTAGACCACCACACGGTTGGCCGCGTACCACGGGGCGGCGTACTGCTTGCCGTCGTAGACCGCGGACTTGTTGAGCGAGTCGGCCCAGTCAGCGCCGATCGACTCCTTCAGGTCGGTCAGCTCGGCGAGGCCGCCCGTCTGAGCATAGGCAGGTGTCTGCGTGCTGCCGATCTCGATCACATCGGGCGGGTCGGACTCCGAGAGCGCGGTGGTCACCTTCTGCTGGATGCCGTTCCACTGCTGGACCTCCAGCTTCAGCTTTGCGCCCGTCTTCTTCTCGAACGCCGCCTTGACGTCCCTCGTCCAGCCGTCGGGGGTGGACCCGTCCATCGCCCATACGGTCAGCGTCTGGCCCTTGAAGCCGTCCGCCCCGGTCTTCTCGTCGTCATCGCCGGCCCCGCAGGCCGCGACGGTCACCAGCATCGCCGCGACACCCGTCGCCGCAAACAGCCCACGCTTCACAGCTCACTCCTCAAAGGACCGGAAGAGAGGTTTAATGGTTTAGACCAGTGCCCGCAGCTTGGCCTAGACCTTTAGGGGTGTCAAGGGTGACCAAGAGTCGCCATCGGCTCCGTTACCGGACCGACACCTGACGACATTCGGGCCGAGCAGCCGCTCACGGCCAAGGCCGTGCCACGATGTGAGCCGCTGAAAACGGAGGAGCCGGTGACCGCAGCAGACCAGGGGTCGGAAAGGCGCGCGATGGAGACCGAGGGGGCGACGGCGGCGGCCGCGACGGCTACCACAGCCACGACAGCCACAGCCGAGGGCGGCACCAGCCCTGCCAACAGCTCCGGCAACAGCCCCGGCGGTACGCGCACCGCGCGCGTGCCCAAGTACTACCGCCTCAAGCGGCACTTGCTGGAGATCACCGAGACCCTGCCGCCCGGCACCCCGGTCCCTCCCGAGCGCACCCTCGCCTCCGAGTTCGACACCTCCCGGACGACCGTGCGGCAGGCGCTTCAGGAACTGGTCGTCGAGGGGCGGCTCGAACGGATCCAGGGCAAGGGCACCTTCGTGGCCAAGCCCAAGGTTTCCCAGGCCCTTCAACTGACCTCGTACACCGAGGACATGAAGGCCCAGGGCCTGGAACCCACCTCCCAGCTCCTGGACATCGGCTACGTGACCGCCGACGACCGGCTCGCCGGGCTCCTGGACATCGCGGCCGGCGGCCGGGTGCTGCGCATCGAGCGGCTGCGGCTGGCCAGCGGCGAGCCCATGGCCATAGAGACCACCCACCTGTCGGCGAAGCGCTTCCCCGCGCTGCGCCGCAGCCTGGTCAAGTACTCCTCCCTCTACACGGCCCTGGCCGAGGTGTACGACGTCCACCTCGCGGAGGCCGAGGAGACCATCGAGACCTCGCTGGCCACCCCGCGCGAGGCGGGGCTGCTGGGCACCGATGTCGGGCTGCCGATGCTGATGCTCTCGCGCCACTCGCTGGACGCGGCGGGCGAGCCGGTGGAGTGGGTGCGGTCGGTCTACCGCGGGGACCGCTACAAGTTCGTGGCCCGGCTGCAGCGGCCGAACGGCTGAGCCCACGCCACCAAAGTCACGTCCGGCGTCCTTATCTTTCCCATACCGATATACGGACGGGTAGTGACGTCCACCTGACCTCTGGCTTAGATTTCCTGCGCATTAAGCAAATGATCAGTCACTTACGCAGGTGCCCAGCCGCGGGACGGAGCCGCCGCCAATGTCAGGAACACCCGGTACGCAAGGCAGGAGACCGGTCGTCACGCCCTCGCGCGTCGTGGCCGGTCTCTGCCTGATCGCCCCCTTTGTGGCGATGCTGTGGGTCGGCTCGTACGCCAAGATCGAGCCCACCTTCATCGGCATCCCGTTCTTCTACTGGTACCAGATGCTCTGGGTGCCCGTCTCGGCCGCGCTGACGACGGTCGCGTACATCCTGGTCCGCCGTGAGAAGCGGGCGCTGCGCTCGGCGGAGCAGGCACAGAAGGGAGGTGCGGCGGAATGAAGAACGACGTCAACGGCGTCGCACTCGCCGTCTTCATCTTCTTCTTCGTGGCCGTCACGGTCATGGGCTTCCTGGCCGCGCGCTGGCGAGCGGCCGAGAACGCCAACAACCTCGACGAGTGGGGCCTGGGCGGCCGCAGCTTCGGCACCTGGATCACCTGGTTCCTGCTCGGCGGCGACCTCTACACCGCGTACACCTTCGTCGCCGTCCCGGCGGCCATCTACGCGGCGGGCGCGTCCGGCTTCTTCGCCGTCCCGTACACCATCCTGGTCTACCCGCTGATCTTCCTCTTCCTGCCCCGGCTCTGGTCGGTGTCGCATAAGCACGGGTACGTCACCACCTCGGACTTCGTCCGCGGCCGCTTCGGCTCCAAGGGCCTGTCGCTGGCCGTCGCGGTCACCGGCATCCTCGCCACCATGCCGTACATCGCCCTCCAACTCGTCGGCATCCAGGCGGTGCTGGACGTGATGGGCGTGGGCGGCGGCGAGAACACCAACTGGTTCATCAAGGACCTGCCGCTGCTGATCGCCTTCGGCGTGCTCGCCGCGTACACCTACTCCTCGGGTCTGCGCGCCCCCGCGCTCATCGCCTTCGTCAAGGACACGCTGATCTACATCGTCATCGTGGTGGCGATCATCTACATCCCGATCAAGCTGGGCGGCTTCGACGACATCTTCGCCAAAGCGGGCCACTGGTTCTCCGAGCCGAACCCGAAGACCGGGGCGCCACGCGGCGCCCTGGCCAGCGGCGAGAAGGCCCAGTGGGCCTACGCCACCCTTGCCCTGGGCTCGGCGCTCGCGCTGTTCATGTACCCGCACTCGATCACCGCGACGCTCTCCAGCCGCAGCCGCGAGGTGATCCGCCGCAACACCACGATCCTGCCGCTGTACTCCCTGATGCTGGGCCTGCTGGCGCTGCTCGGCTTCATGGCGATCGCGGCGGGCGTGAAGGTGGACAACAACCAGCTCGCCATCCCGCAGCTGTTCGAGGACATGTTCCCGGACTGGTTCGCCGGCGTGGCCTTCGCCGCAATCGGCATCGGCGCGCTGGTCCCCGCGGCCATCATGTCCATCGCGGCGGCGAACCTCTTCACCCGCAACATCTACAAGGACTTCCTGCGGCCGAACGCCACGCCCGAGCAGGAGACGAAGGTCTCCAAGCTGGTCTCGCTGCTGGTCAAGGTCGGCGCGCTGATCTTCGTGCTCGGCATGGACAAGACCGTCGCGATCAACTTCCAGCTGCTGGGCGGCGTCTGGATCCTGCAGACCTTCCCGGCCCTGGTGGGCGGCCTGTTCACCCGCTGGTTCCACCGCTGGGCGCTGCTGGCCGGCTGGGCGGTCGGCATGGTCTACGGCACCTGGAAGGCGTACGACACCCCGGCCGCCACCCAGAAGCACTTCGGCAACGTCGCCGAGATCCCCGGCATCGGCGAGATCGGGTACATCGGCTTCACGGCCTTCGTGCTCAACGTCGCCGTGGTGGTCGTCCTCACCCTCGTCCTGCGCGCCGTCAAGGCCCCGGACGGTGTCGACGAGACGTCGCCCGCCGACTACAAGGCGGACGCGGGCGACCCGGGCGTCAAGGCCGAGCTCCCCCCGGCCACGGCGGGCGCTCCCGGCGGCCACTGACGCCTCGGCCGCTTCGTATCGACGGGCCGCCGTCCTCCCTGAGGGGACGGCGGCCCGTTCGCATGCACCGCGACCACGCAACCTCGATCGTGCGGGCGACATCCCTACCAGTATGGAAAAGCGCGCGGAATCCACGGGTGTCTTCGGCTGCGTGGTGGCGGTGGTCGGCGGGGCCGTGGGATTGGCGGCGTGGCTGCGGGGCTCGCGCCCCGGGATTCAGGGTTCCTTCGAGGGGGAGCGCGACTTCAGCCTGCTGTATGTGGAACTGCCGCTCATGATGTTCGGCGTCCCCCTGCTCACGTACGCCATGTGGGCGTTGGCGCGGACCACGCTGCGGCACCGGATGGGGCGTACGGCGTGGGTGGTGGCGTCGGGTGCGGTGGTGGCGGCCACGCTGGCCGGGCTGGCGTGGGGGTGTTCGGAGTGGCTTGCGGTGCGGGTCCGGGACTTCGTGCACGTCGGCGACCTGTAGTCGGTAGCCGAGCGGGTCTCAGCGGCGGCGAGCACGGTGAGCATCTGCTCCGCCGCGTCGAAGGCGATGACGGCGTCGAGGGGGTTGGAGCAGGTGGGCGAGCAATAGTTCCCGAGTTCTGCGTTCGTCCCCCAGCTCCTGGCACGACTGAGAGTGCCTGGACCTGGGCCCATCACCTCGTCCGGGTGACTGCAGGCTGTTCTGACCCAACCTCGCCCCTGGTGCGCAACCCTCATCCCTGTCGCTGCGACACAAGGTCGAGCTGCACAACCTCACCGGCCGTATGGTCGAGTGCCCGCTGGACGAGATGAACCGGCCGCGGGCCTCGGTGGAACCGCAGTTGCGGATCCCGCCAGGCGGAGCGGAGATCGAGGCGCTGTTCGCGGGGTGGCGTGAGGAGCTGGTGACCTGCCGCAAATTCGGCCCGGCCGCCCGTAATTACGCGGTGGCCCGGCTGGCGGCGGACGTGGGACTGCGGATCAACGAGGCACGGATGCTCGACCTGGACGACGTCCGGTGGGGGCTGGGCCGCTTCGGTAAGCTCAACGTCCGGCACGGCAAGGGCTCCCGGCGACGGGGCCCGAAGCCGCGACTGGTGCCACTGATCAACGGTGCCGACCGCAACCTGCGGTGGTTCATCGAGGACGTGTGGGGCCACTTTGACGCCGACCACACCAGGCCGGGCGCCCCGCTGTTCCTCTCCGAGCGCAAGAACCGGGACGGTTCCTGCTCGCGGGCGACTGCGGATGTCTACCGCCGGTCGTTGGCCGAGGCCGCCGCTCAGCACCTGCCGATCCGGGCCGGGAAGCTCACCCCGCACGTGCTGCGGCACTTCTGCGCCTCCCAGCTCTATCTCGCCGGCATGACCTTGTTCGTGATCCAGGAACTACTCGGACATACCTGGACCGGAACCACGGCCCGGTACATCCACGTCCACGGCACCCATGTCGAAGCCGCCTGGGCAGCCGGGCAGCAGCGCACCACCGACCGATGGAAAGGTCTGGTCCAGTGAAGTGGAACCTTCGCCTGGCGGCCGCCAACCGCGGCATCTGGAAGGCCGGCGAACTCCAGCGGATGCTCGCCGGACGCGGCGTTGTGATCAGTGCGGGGAAGATGTCGGGCCTGTGGTCCGGCCAGCCGAACACCGTCAAGCTCGACGAGCTGGACGTCATCTGCGCGGTGCTCGGCTGCAGCGTCGAGGAACTGCTCCTGCCCGAGCCGGAGCGAGTGCCAGAGCCAACGCCGGCGACCGACTCACAGGCCACCGCGGTGGGCCAGCCCCGGGCCATCACCCCGCGTCCCCGCACCGGCAGGTCCCTGCCTCCTCGATGAACTGCGTGCACTGCGGCAAGCCGCTGCCCGAAGGATCGCGGCGAGACCGGGCCTACTGCGACCGCACCGTCGCTCGTCCTGTGCGCGATGGACGGCCTGACGGCGGTGCTGGAGAATCGCCCGCCCGGCAAGCCCGTGAAGCTCACCGAAGTCCGTACGCGAATACCGCGACACGCTTCCAGCCATCGGGTCGCCGAGGTCCTCACCGACCTGGAACTGCTCGAAGACGACACCACCTTGGCGATCCGCCCCTGGATCGACGACCGCACCGCCGAACTGCCCGCCGGGTTCGCCAGCGACGTCCGTGCCTGGCTGCTGGTCCTCCTCGACGGTGACAGCCGTGCCAAGCCCCGGTCCCGCACCTGTCTCTACGTCTACTTCGGCAGCGTCCGACCCCTGCTGGGCCGCACTCGCTCGCCAGCGGATTGCCTCCTTCCGCAACGTCGAAGTCGAGACGTCGATGTTTGAGGAGTGGGACGACCGCGGTCGACGCTTCGTTGTTCTCGTGGCCGCGTCGTCGTGGCACTGGGTCGACCCGTCGATTGGCTGGCAGCGAGGCACGTACCTGCACGCTTTTCGGCACGGGTCGTTCGTCCTGCCTGACCTCCATCGGCCGGTCTCGCCCCTGTGCCCGCCCTGGTGTTCAGTGTTCGAGTCGGCCGGCTGTTGACCCTCGACTTGGTGGAGGGCTCAGAGTTCTGGGTGTGGAGAGCGAGATGCGCAGTATTGGTGAGATGGCCCGGGACAGTGGCCTGAGTGTGAGCGCCCTGCGGTTCTACGACGGTGCTGGCCTGTTGGTCCCGACCTGGGTGGATCCGGTGAGCGGCTACCGCTGGTACGGCCCCGAGCAGCTTGAAGAGTCCCGATTGCTGGCCCGGCTGCGCCGCGCGGGTATGCCGTTGGCGGACATTCGGCTGGTGCTGGCCGGCTGGTCCAGCGCGGACACCGACCTGGTACGGAAGCTGCTTCAGGCGCATCTGCGCCGTCTTGAACTGGGGTTGTCCGATGCCCGCAGTGAGTTCTCCACGCTCCGAGCGCTACTCGAATACAGGGAGAATCCCATGACCATGCTCCGCACCGCCACTGCCCGGCTGGCTGTCTCCGCGCCCGAGCTGGCCGCCGCGGTGGACGCGGTCCGCTTCGCCGCCAGTACCGACCCGGAGCTGCCGACGCTCGGCGGCCTCCTGTTCGACATCGAGGGTGAGGTACTGCACGTCGTGGCCACCGACCGGTACCGGATGGCTGTCGCACAAGCCGGAACCACTGGCCATGGCGGACCCCGTGTGCAGGTCATCGTGCCGTCCCCGCTCGCCGATGCGATGCGGGCGCTACTGAGCGACGACGCGTCCGTCCAGCTCACTGTGGACGGTGACCGCGTGGCCCTGGAGACGGGGGACCGTCAGGCCGCCGGCCAGTGCCTCGATCACGACTTCCCTGACTACCGCCGCCTCGTCCGCCTGCCGGCAGGGCGCCGCGCCCTCGTCGATGTCACGGCTTTCCGGGAGGCGGTGCAAACCGGCCCCGTCCGTGCAAGCGAGGTGCGCGGGCAGGACGGTGTTCCCTGTGACCTCAGCGTGCTCAAGGTGGCGGCCGACGGCGTGGTGATCGTCTGCGAAGACGGTGACGACGGCGAGGACCACGTCGCCGTCAACCGCGAGTTCTTGCTGCATGCCCTCGCCGCCGGAGACCGGGAACAGCTGATCCTGGAGTTCGGTGCCCCTACGGCGCCCCTGGCGATCCGCCGGACCGACACCGAGGACACCTTTTCGATACTGATGCCTGTCCGCCTGGAGAACTAACCACTGGGACGGACACTCGGTCACTGTTGATGGTCAACTTGGGGACGGGTTCAAGGCGCTGCAGTTGTAGTCCTTGGGCTCGGCCTCTGCGGTGCGGGGGCCGGGCAACGTGGCCGCAGCGAGATCGAGGCGAGCGTCCATGTCGAGGTTGACCTCACCGTACATCTCCTTATCTGGACATTTTCGAGTAACGCCTGAACCGGCGCCGTGGCGATCGAGGTGCAGGGTTCGTTGGGCCATTCGAGTGGAGGCTCAGGGAGGCCGATGTGCGGGTGGTCAAGGACCGTGATGGCGGTGTCGTTCGGCGAGTGCGGTTGGTCGACGGCAACGGTGAGTTGGTCGCGGCGGCCTGCCGGTTCCTGATCATCTGGTCGACCGGGGTTTCTCGTCGCACAACGCGAGTTCCGGAGCCGGGATGCCTTGCGGCTGCTGGCGTTCCTGCGGCGGGCACCGTCGCGTCGGCCCGCCCCCCGATGCAGATGCGCCTTGACCCCGCACTTGCCCGGGTGCCGGACCGGCATCAGCCGTTCATGGGCCGCGCGAGCCGTCAGCAGCCGATGCGCCGCACGGTGACGGTCAAGCAGCCGCGGCGACTGCCGCGTCCGGTGGACGAGGCGGTGCTGGAGCAGTTCATCGGCAGTCTGAAGCGGCTGCGGGACCTGGCGGTGTTCCTGCTGATGCTGGACGGCGGACTGCGGCCGGGCGAGCTGTTGTCGCTGCACCTGGACGACGTCTCCTACGGCCGGCGCCGGGTGACGGTCCGCAAACGCGACGACCACCCGCGCGGGGTCCGCGGCAAGTCCCGCACCGAGCGGGTGGTGGACCTGCACGAGCCTCGCACCCTGGACGCGGTCAGCCGCTACGTGATGCACGAACGCCCGCCCGACGCGACCAGCCCGTTCGTGTTCCTGGTCGGAGGCAAAGGCGCCCTGCTCAATATGCGGGGCGCACGCCCCGGTTGTCACGGGGGTCAACTCCCCCACATGGAAAGGTGATCGAGAGTGAGCACCGAAGGGCGACCGCTGCGCGCCGACGCACGACGGAACAGGGAGCGCGTCCTGCGCACGGCCCGCGAGGCCTTCGCCGCCGAGGGCATCGCGGTCCCGCTGGACGAGATCGCCCGCCGGGCGGGGTCGGACCGGGCACGGTCCACCGCCATTTCCCCACCAAGGAGGCGCTGTTCGAGGCGGTCGTCCGCGAGCACCTGGAGCAGTTGACGCGCGAAACCCGCGCCGCCCTGGCGGACACGGCGGCCGGGCCGGCGTTCTCCGCCTTCCTCACCAAGATGACCTCGGAAGCCGACGCGAAGCAGGACCTGTCCGAGGCGATCACCGAAGCGGGCGGACACATGGGCCCCGAAACCGAGGGCCTGGCGGCGGAGCTGCGCGAGGTGTTCGACACACTGCTCCACCCGCGCCCAGGCGGCGGGGCGGTACGGAAGGACGTGGACGTGGCCGATGTGCAGGCCATCGTCGTGGGCGCACTGGTGGCCGGACGCCGACGCGGCAGGAGCGACCGGCCCGGGAGGCCGGCAGAGGTGATCTTCGACTGCCTGCTCCCCCGCGAGGCCGGCCTCGAAAAACGGCACTGACAGGCCGGCGGCCGGCGAGTGACACCGACCGGCATCCCTCGCTCTGGTACTGAGTGAAGCGTGCTGTTCAGCTCGGCCCCGGGCGCGCGGCGGTCGCGGCGGCGACGGCAACGGCGAGCGGGTCGCGCGAAGGGTGGTCGAGCAGGTCCTCAAGATCCGTACCGGCGTTGTCCAGGAAGCCGTGGCGGATGCTGGTGGCGATCGAGGAGAGCATCGGCGGCTGGAACGGCAACACCCCCGGCGCGTCCAGGAGCCTGCGCCGGTATTCGCCCAATCCGATGGTGTGGTGGGCCACTCCAAGGCGATCGGCGACAGCGGGGGCTGTGATCGGCGCGCCGACGAGGTCGTAGACGCGCTCACGGTGCCGCTCCGGATCGCCTGCGACGAGCGCCGCCACGTCGGCCAGGTCCTCACGGGCCACGGCGGACAGAGCGCCCTCACCGAACGCGGATTCCACCGCATCGCCGTTCCACATCAACAGGGCGCCGAAGAGTTCGGCGTACAGGCCGTTGCGCAGCATCGTCCACCTCAGGCCACTGTCCTTGACCAGCCGTTCCGTCGCACGGTGCGCCGGCGCGAAGCCGAGGTGGTCGCCGGCGCCGGTGAGGCTCGTGTAGATGACGTGCTGGACGCCGTCGCGGGCGGCGGCGTCCAGCACGTCCGCATGCCGGCGGATCACCTGATCGTCCTCCGCGTAGCCCGCGGAGACCAGTACGAGCGTCGAGACACCGGTCAGACCGATGCCGGACGGCTTGTCGAAGTCGAGGAGCCGCATTCCTTCGCCGGGCGTACGGCTGCCGCCGATGGCATCCACACCGCGGGCCCGCAGCGCCGCGAGCGTGAGTGAGCCGAGGTTTCCGTTCGCGCCGGTCACCAAGATCATGGGGTCGAAGTCTCCTTCATGGTTCTCTTCAGTAACTACGATGGGATCTTGACCCGCCCGGCTATCGGCCACAAGAAGGCAGTTTGATGTCACTCACGCACACCGGAGTAACCCCCGGGCCCGCCGAACTCAGCCCCTGCGGACAGAAGGACCACCCCGACTGCGGCATCCGGGACGTGTTGGACCGGATCGGCGACAAGTGGTCGGTCCTCGTCATCGTCGAGCTCGCCGGCGGGCCACGGCGCTTCCGGGAACTGCAACGGGCGATCGACGGCATCTCCCAGCGCATGCTGACTCTCACGGTGCGCAGGCTGGAGCGCGACGGGCTCGTCCTCCGCACGGTGTACCCCACGGTCCCGGCCCAGGTCGACTACCGCCTCACCGAAACCGGCGCGAGCCTCACCCACCTGGTCAAGGCGCTCGCCGAATGGTCCCTGGCCCACCGATCCGTCATCGCCGAAGCCCGTCGCGAGTACGACCAGAGGGAACAGACGCCCATGCGCAGCGCCGAGGCGGGCCACCTTGACCAGTAAGGGCTCTCAGCGCCTGGTGGTGCTGTTGAACAGCGAGCGCGACCAGACGTAGCCGACCAGGGCGACGCCGGCGCACCAGGCGAGCGAGATCCAGCCGTTGTTGCCGATCTCCGAGCCGGAGAGCAGGCCGCGCAGTGTCTCGGTCATCGGCGTGAACGGCTGGTTCTCGGCGAACCAGCGCAGGCCCGGCGACATCGAGTCGGCCGGCACGAACGCGGAGCCGAGGAACGGCAGGAACTGGACCAGCAGCGGCTTGTTGCTCGCGGACTCGACGGTCTTGGAGATCAGGCCGAGCGCCGCCGACAGCCAGGTCACGGCGAACGCGATGGCCGCGAGGAGGCCGGCGGCGGCCAGCCACTCCAGTGGGTTCGCGTCCGACCGGAAGCCGACGGCGAGCGCGACGCCCACGACCGGGACGAGGCACACCATCGTCTGGATGACGCTGCCGACGACATGTCCCGTCATGAACGACGAGCGCGTGATGTTCATGGTGCGGAAGCGGTTGATGATGCCCTCGGTCATGTCGGAGCAGACCGCGATCGAGGTCGACATCGAGCCTGCGGCCACCCCCATGATGATGACGCCGGGCGTCAGATAGTTCAGATACGCGTCCCGGTCGCCGCCCACGCCGGCGCCCATCGAGTCGCCGAAGGCGTACACGAACAGCAGCAGCATCATGATCGGCATCATGGCGCTGCCGAACCCCACGGCCGGATACCGGATCGCGTGCTTGAGGTTGCGCCGCAGCATCGTCATCGAGTCGTGCACGGCGTAGGCGAGGATGCTCATCGCTGGGTCTCCTTGACGTGAAGCGGGGTGCTGGTGCCGGTTTCGGTGGTGCCGTCGCCGGTCAGGGCGAGGAACACGTCATCGAGGTCGGGGGTGTGCACGGAGAAGTCGGCGGCCCGGATGCCGACGGCGTCGAGCCGGTCGAGCAGGGCGCGCAGCGCGTCGAGGCCGCCGTCGCCCGCCACGCGCAGGGCGAGGTTCTCGTCGTCTCGGGTCGCGCCGGGGAAGGCGCCGGCCGCGCGCTCGTACTCGGCGGACTCGGTGAACCGCAGCCGTACGTGGCTGCCGGGGATCTGCGCCTTGAGCTCGTCGGCGGTGCCTTCGGCGACGATCCGGCCGCCGTCGAGCACGGCGATCCGGTCGGCCAACTGGTCGGCTTCCTCCAGGTACTGGGTGGTGAGGAAAACGGTGGTGCCGCCCGCGACCAGCGAGCGCACCGTGTCCCACATGGTGCGTCGGCTGCGTGGATCGAGCCCGGTCGTCGGCTCGTCCAGGAAGATCACCTGGGGGTCACCGACCAGCGTCATGGCGAGGTCGAGCCGGCGCCGCATACCGCCGGAGAAGGTCGCGGCCCGCTTGTGCGCGACGTCCGCGATGTCGAACCGCTGAAGCAACTCCCTGCTACGGGACCGTCCTTCACGCTTGCCGAGGCGCAGCAGATCGGCCATGAGGAGCACGTTCTCCTCCGCGGTGAGCAGGTCGTCGAGCGCGGAGAACTGCCCGGTGACACCGATCGCGGCGCGCACCCCGTCCGGTGACGTGGCGACGTCGTGGCCCGCGACCTGGGCCTGCCCGCCGTCGGCGGCGATGAGCGTGGACAGGATCTGCACGGTGGTGGTCTTGCCGGCGCCGTTGGGCCCGAGCAGTGCGAACACGGACCCGGCCGGGATGCGCAGATCGATGCCGTCGAGCACGGTCTTGTCGCCGTACGCCTTGCGCAGACCGATGGTGGAGACGGCGGCGGGCGACGGCCGGTCGCCCTCGCGATTAGACGTGGGCATGACAGATGAAGGCATGGAGCCCTCCCGTTCGGAGGCTGAAGTGACTGAGGGAGTGAGGGAGTGAGGGAGCCTGGGAAGCCGTGCTCAGGGCCGGGCGCGGCGCACGTCGATGTTGCCCCAGCGGGTCCGGGCGCGGACCTTGACGGTGTCCTCGGTCGCCGCCGGAGGTTCGGAGTCGGCGAGCGCATTGCGCACCTGCCCGCGCTCGGAGCTGACGTCGAGCCAGGCGGCGGTGCCCTCGCGGATACCGATCTCGATGAGGCCGTAGGCGGTCTCCAACTGGACGGTGCCGCGGACGGCTTCGCCGACGCGCAGGGCGCCGCCGGCGGTGGTGGCGGTAACCGAACTCTCGGCGCTCTCGATGTCGATGTCGCCGTGGGCGCCGCTCACCCGCAGGTCACCGATCGCGGTGCCGACGGTCGTCGTGCCATGCGAGTTCTTCAGGACGGCGCTGCCCTCGACGGTGCCGACGCGCAGGCTGCCGGAGCTGGAAGTGATCTCGGCGTTGCCCTCGACCCGGTCGACGACGATCGAACTGTGCGAGACGGTCAGCTGGAGCGGCCCGGTCGTGTCGAGGCGGACGTCACCGCCCGAGGTCTTCACCCGGACCTCGCCGAGCCGGCCCTCGCCGAATACCTGGGCCCAGGACCCGGTGATGCCGACGTGCGAGCCCGTGGGCAGTTCGACCGTCACCTCGACGATGCCGGACGGTCCGATGAAGCGGCGCTCCTTCGTCCTGACGGTCAGGACGCCGCTCGCGTACGTGACCTCGGTCTGCTCGGCGGCCTGCACATCCTTGTCCCGCTTCGCGTTGCCCGGCCGTACCTCGACGGCGGTGTCGAGGCGGTCGCTCGCGGTGAACCGGATGGAACCGGCGCCCACGTGGGCGGTGACCGAAATCGGTTCGGGAGTGTCGAAAGAAGGCATGGCTGTACCGTCCTCATGAGTCCTTGGATCGTCCCCGCTGGTGGGACGTGGTGTGGGTGCAGTGCTTTGTTCGGGGGCGGGCGCGGCTAGCGCACCCAGCCCGTGAAGCTCTGTCCGAGGGTGCGAGCCTTCTCCGTCGTACGCGGCCGGGTGGTGCCGTCGACCGCGGCCGACACGGCCCGCACCAGCCACGCGTTGACCGACAGGCCCTCGCGACTCGCGGCCTCCTCGGCGCGCGCCTTGAGGTGGGCCGGCAGCCGCAGATTGACGCGGGCGGTGCCGCCCTCGTCGCCGTCGGCGGGCGCCGGCGCCGCGAGCGGTTCGACGGGCGCGGCGGCCGCTTCCATGGGGCCGCTGTCGGCGGGCGGCAGCGTCACCACGAAGTCGGGGTCGAGTCCGCGCAGCCGTACGTCGACCGAGCCGGGGGCGAGCTCGCGGGTGATCTCGTCCATCGCGGCGGAGAGCACATTGAGCATGGTCAGACGGGTCGCCGACTCCAGAGGAGCGGTGAGCCGCTCGGCCAGCTCGCGGGCATCTTCCCCGCCGGCTTCGGCGGCCACCGCGAGTTCACGGCGGAGGGTGTCGACATACGGGGTGAGGTCCATGACGTCATGGTGGCACCACTATGGTGCCATGCGCAAGCCCGGGTGGCGCCTTGCAGGGGGTGAACGTGAGGGCGATGCCCTGACCTGCGGAAAGATGAAGGGGTCGGCCCGGGCCCATGTGGCGCCATGCACGCCCATGCACCTTTCGAAGCATGGAATGGCACCGGATGACGCCAAGCGGCGCCACCCTCGATGCCATGTGATGCCGTGATCAGGTTCTCAGGCGAGGAAGGCGACCGTCTCGGCAAGTGGGGCTCGGTCCGTACGGACGGAACACGTCGTGGCGTCCTCGAACCCGATCGACATACCGCAGAACAGGATGAGCCCCTCCGGGGGTGACACGACCTCCGCGACTGTCCCGCGGTACACCGACCACGCCATCTGCGCGCAGCTGTGCAGCCCTTCGGCACGGAGCAGCAGCATGACGGTCTGCAGGTACATACCGACATCGACCCACTGGGCCGGACCCATATGGCGGTCGATGTAGCAGAGCAGCAGAGCCGGTGCGCCGAAACAATCCCAGTTCGCGGCGATGGCCCTCTGGCGTGCCTGCTTGTCGTCCCGGGGAACGCCGAGCGCGGCGTAGCGCTGCTCGGCGGCGGCGGCCCGGCGCTCCCGGTACGGACTCCTCAGCTCGGCCGGATACATGGCGTACTCGCGCTCGTCCCCGGGATCGCCCGAGGCCACGCGCTCGGCAACGCGCTTCTTGAGCTCGGCCAACGGCGCGCCGGTCAGCACGTATGTGTTCCACGGCTGCAGATTCCCTCCGGACGGCGCTCGGGCAGCGGCCGAAAGCACCCGCTCGAGCACCTCCCTCGGGACGGGCTCGTCCGTGAACCCGCGCACCGCCCGTCGGCTTGCGACCGCCTCATAGACGTCCAAGAGCAATGACCTCCCACATCGGCTTACTGTGTTGACGATCGAGGACAGGGAAAGGTGACCGGTGGACGCGCAGGACGGACTCGCCCGCAGTTTCGAGACGCATCGCGACCGCCTGCGAACGGTCGCCTACCGCATGCTCGGCTCACTCAGCGAGGCGGACGACGCCGTCCAGGAAGCGTGGCTGCGGCTGGCCCGTGGCAACACCGACGGCGTGGCGAACCTGGGCGGCTGGCTGACGACGGTCGTGTCCCGGATCTGCCTCGACATGCTGCGCTCCCGCGCGTCACGACGAGAGGAACTCGCGGGCCACCAGATGCCCGACCAGAACCCGGACCCCGATCAGAGCGGTGCCCCGGAACAAGAGGCGTTGCTGGCCGAATCGGTCGGCCGCGCCCTGCTGATCGTGCTGGACAGACTGGGCCCCGCCGAGCGGGTCGCTTTCGTGCTGCACGACATGTTCGCCGTGCCGTTCGACGAGATCGCGCCCATCGTCGATCGCTCCCCGGCCACCACCAAGAAGCTCGCCAGCCGCGCGCGCCGCAAAGTGCGGGGGGCTCCCGCGCTTCCCGATATGGAGCTCGTCCGCCAGCGGCACGTGGTCGAGGCGTTCCTGACCGCTTCGAGGTCCGGCGACATCGACGGGGTACTCACGGTCTTGGCCCCCGATGTCGTACGACGGGCCGACCGAGCCGCCCTTCCCCCGGACAGGCCGACCGAGGTCCGTGGCGCGCGGGCCGTGGCGGAGGAGATCGCCGCCTTCGGACGGAACTCGCGTTTCGCGGAGCCGGCGCTTGTCAACGGCGCCGTGGGGATCGTGGTCGCGCCGCGGGGCCGACTGCGGCTCGTCCTCGCGGTCACTGTTGTCGGCGAGCGGATCACCGCGTACGAGC
This sequence comes from Streptomyces sp. ME19-01-6, assembly GCF_033793745.1. NCBI lineage: Bacteria > Bacillati > Actinomycetota > Actinomycetes > Kitasatosporales > Streptomycetaceae > Streptomyces > Streptomyces sp. ME19-01-6. The sequence continues at coordinate 348,909 of NZ_JARAXF010000003.1, forward strand.
TGATCGCCGATCCCGCCCGACTTCACCAGCTCGACCTGGCCGTGCTCGACGGAGCGACCGCCCCCGGCGGTTGATCAGGCCGCGATGGGCAGCGCAGCGCCAAAGCGGGCCACCTCGACCACCTCAGATGAGTTTTCGGGGGCATGCCGGGTCTACACGCACAAGGATGGCGTGAAGGCCTCGGAACACCCCCAGGAGATGTGATGAGCACCGTGGTGATGCACAACGTCGTATCCGTGGACGGTTTCATCGCCGACGCGGACGATCAAGTCGGCCCTCTGTTCGACTGGTACTCCAACGGCGACGTCGAGCTCGGCCCGTTCGCGAAGGTCTCACAGGTCTCGGCCGAGTACGTCGGGCCGATGTTGGCGAACATCGGGTCGATGGTGGTCGGGCGGCACGTGTTCGATATGACCAACGGCTGGGAGGGGTCGCCCCCGGCGGGGGAGCACATGGTCGTGGTGTCGCACCGGCCCAAGCCCGACGGGTGGCATCCCGAGGCGCCGTACCACTTCGTCGACGATGTGGCACGGGCGGTCGCGAAGGCCAAGGAGCTCGCGGGGGAGCGCATCGTCGCCGTGGCGGCGGGCGACGTCGGCGGGCAGGCATTCGCTCTCGGCCTGGTGGACGAGGTGGCGATGGACGTCGTGCCCGTGGTCTTGGGCTCAGGCAAGCGGTACTTCGGGTCGGTCGCCGCCCAGCATCTGCTGGAGGACCCGCACACGGTGATCCAGGGCGACCGGGTGCTGCACCTGCGCTATCGAGTCCGCCGCTAGCGAGAGCCGCGCCTTACGAGCGGACCTTCTGACGGTCACCACCCGTAAGACACTTTGCCTTCTCTTTACAACCCGCTCCACCGCTCCCTCGTCTCTCCGCTCGATCCGTAACTCAGCCCGCCGAGTACTCGTACCGCCGGGCGGACCGACGAGAGAGAGCGATTCAATGCGCCGAACTGTCCTCAGCGCCGTGGCACTCGCGTGCACCGCCGTGCTGGCGAGCACCGTCCCCGCGTTCGCCGACGAGGCGACCCCGGCCCCGACCAAGGCCCCGACCACCGCCGTCCCGACCCCCCGCGAGGAACCGACCAAGGCCCCGGCCACCCAAGCGCCCGCCGACGCCACCCCGGCTCCCCGCGACGAAAAGGCCCACAAGCGGCCGTCCAAACCCCAGGTTCGCGAGGTGCCGAAGGGCGCGCCGAACACCGGGGTGACGGCGGAGGAGTCCTCGGATTCCGGGACCGATGCCGGGCTGATCGGCGGGGGCGCCGCCGCGGTGCTCGTCGCGGGTGGCGCGGCGGTGTTCGTCGTACGTCGCCGGCGGGCGACCGGGGCATGACCCCGGTCTCCAGGCGCGCGTTCGCCACCGCGGCGATGACCTCGATGGCCTCGCTGCTCGTGGGCTGTGGTGGCGGCGACGAGGCCAAGCAGACCTCGCGGGCGACGCAGGGCACGACCGGACGCGCCACGCGTACGCCACCGCCTTCCTCGACCCCGGTGAAGGCGGCGCGTGCCCTTGGGCGTTCGGTCCCGGTCAGGCTGCTGATCCCGGCCATCGGGGTGGACACCCCGGTCATGCGGCTGGGGTTGGCGGCGGACGGCAGTGTGCAGGTACCCCCGATCACGGCGCACGACCGGGCGGGCTGGTACCGGCACTCGCCGACACCCGGGCAGGTCGGCCCGTCGGTCATCCTCGGCCATGTCACGGTCGGCGCCTACGGGGACGGGGTCTTCCGTCACCTCGCGCGGCTGCACCGGGGCGACCGGATCGAGGCGCGCCTGGAGAACGGCACGCGGGCGGTGTTCACCGTCAGCTCCGTACGGACGGTCGCCAAGGCGGACTTCCCGGCGGACGACGTCTACGGGAACGTGGACCGCCCGGAGCTGCGGCTGATCACGTGCGGCGGCCCCCGTACCGGCGACGCGTACCGCGACAACGTGATCGTCTTCGCCGCGCTGAGCTCCACCAGCCCCTGACCCACCCCCCACTGGATCCCGGGCCGACGGAACGTACGCCGACGGCCCGGGATCCCTCCCGACACGTGCCATCACGGCCATGGAGAGTGTTGAAACGGTCCCGTGACAAGGCGGCGTCCGAGCTGTTCGCCGCCCTCTATCCGCGCCTCGCCGGCTGGTGCCGCCGGCTCGTCGACGACGACGAGACGGCCCACGAGATCGCCTCGGAGGCGTTCACCCGGCTCTGGGCCCGCTGGACCTCCGTGGAGGAACCCCGCGGCTTCCTCTACGTCACCGCGGCCAACCTCGTCCGGGACCACTGGCGCAAGCTGGAGCGCGAACGCAAAGCCCTGCGCCGTGCCACCGCCGAAGCCGCCGTCCGCCCCCACGCCGAACAGGCCGACCCGTCGGTACGCCTGCTCGTCCAGTCCCTGCCGGAACGACTGCGCGTCCCGATCCTCCTGCACTACTACGCTGACATGCCGGTCCGGGACGTGTCCGTACTGACCGGGCGCAAGGAAGGAACCGTCAAGGCCGACCTCCACGCGGCCCGCGAACTGCTCCGCGCCCACCTGAGGAGAAGCCTTGACCACACGCCTTGACGACGGCCCGGAGTACGAACCCGACGACCCCCTCACGGTGATCCTGCGCCCCCCTTCCGACCACCTCGGCCCGCCCCCCGGCCGATACGAGGCCATCCGCCGTACCGCCGCCCGCCGCCGAATCCTCCGCGCCGCCGCCGGAGTCGGCCTGGCCTGCGCCGCCGCGGCCCTCATCGCGCTGCCGCTCAGCCTGGTGACGCGGGAGACACGCGAGACACCGGCGCCCCCGACGGTCCCCCTCGCCCCACCGACCACGAGCGGTCGTACCGCGCACCCGACCCCGACCCCGACTCCGACACCGCCGGCGACCTCCACCCCGTCGGAGTCGCCCGGGCGCGTCAGCCCCCGCCCCGACCAGAGGCCCGGGCCCGCCGACTCCACCCTCGCACCGTCGGCGACCCCGACCTCGCCGCGGGACGAGCCGTCGAAGCGTCGGGCCGGCACCGTCACCGAACCGAGCAGGTCTCAGTGATTTGAGGCCGGCATTCTGTTGTCGGTGCCGTGCGGGACACTGCCGATATGGACATGACGATCAGGCGGGCGCGCGACGAGGAGCTGGACGGGATCGGCGAGCTCACCGCGCAGGCGTATCTCGGGGACGGGCTGCTGGAGTTCGGCGAAAGCGACTCGTATCTGGCCCAGCTGCGCGACGCCGGGCGGCGAGCCGAGCTGGCGGAGGTGCTGGTCGCGGCCGACGCGGAGAGCGATGAGGTGCTGGGCGCGGTGGCCTTCGCGGTGTACGGCGGGGCTTACGCGGAGCTGGCGCGGCCGGGCGAGGGGGAGTTCCGGATGCTGGCCGTGCATCCCGAGGCGCGGCGGCGCGGGGCGGCGGAGGCGCTGGTGCGGGCGTGTCTGGGCCGGGCGCGGGAGCTGGGCCTGGAGCGGATCGTGATCTCCAGCCAGCAGAAGATGGCCGCCGCGCACCGGCTGTACGGACGGCTGGGGTTCGTACGGGCCCCGGAGCGGGACTGGGAGCCGATACCGGGGATCAGTCTCTGGGCCTTCACCGTGGAGCTGTAGCCGGGCGGGGCCTTTGTGGCGTGCCGGCGGTCGGCCGCAGGACCGCGCTGGAGGCGCCCCGCCGGGTCGGCTTGCGGGACCGGTCAGCCCGACCGGCTCAGCCGGTCGGGGCGGCGGCCTGCTCGGCGAGATCGCGGAAGGCGCACGCCGCGGGGGACGCGCTGTCGTCGGCCGCGGCGGCGGAAAAGGCGAGTGCCGGTGTCCGGCGCAGGCGGGGGCGCAACGGCCTGGCCACGACCGCCGCGCCAGCGTCCCGGTGACCGATTCCGCGTTCATCGCCTGTATCCGCGGCGAGACTACGCGAGCCAGCCGCGCTCGCGGAGTGCGGCGGTGAAGGCGGCGTACGACTCGTCGAGCGCGGCGCGTTCCGTTTCGTCCGGTTCGATGTCCCGGCCCGTACGGACCATCGCGGCGGCGCTCGCCGCGAGGTCGGGGTGGAGGGTGCCGGAGGCGGCGAGGAGTGCGGCGCCGAAGGCGGTTTCGGCGTGGTCGGCGACGCGTAGGGGCATGCCGAGGGCGGTGGCGCGGATACGGGTCCACAGGGGGCTGCGGCTGCCACCGCCCGCCGCCCACAGCGGCCCCTCGACGGGTACGCCCAACTCCCGTACGCGCTCGATGGCGAGGCGTTCCAGGAAGGCGACGCCCTCCAGCTCGGCGCGGTGCCGGTCGGCCTCGTCGGCCGGGGTGCCGAGGAGGAAGCCGCGGGCCTCGCCGCTGACGAAGGGGAAGCGCTCGCCCTCGCGACGCAGGGGGTAGGCGACCACGGACGCGGGCCCGCGGGTGGCCGCGGCGCGGTCGAGGGCGGGGAGTTGGCCGGCGGGGAGGTGCGCGAGGGCTTCGCCGCCGGTGTTGGAGGCGCCGCCCGGCAGCCACCAGCCGTCGGGGTGGCGATGGCTGTAGAGCGCGCCGGTCGGGTCGGTGACCAGCTCGCGGGTCACGCCCTTGAGGACGTACGTGGTGCCGAGGACGCCCACGAACTGGCCGGGCCGGACGGCCCCGGTGGCGATCTGCCCGGCGCAGCCGTCCGTCATCCCCAGGCGGACGGAGCAGCCGACCGGCAGCCCGGTCTCGTGTGCGGCGGCCGCGCACACCGTGCCCACCTCGGTGGCGGGCGCCTGCACGGGCGGCAGCCACGCGGCCGGTACGCCCAGGGCGTCCAGGACCTCGGTGGGCCATTCGCCGACGCGGGCGTCGTAGCCGCTCTTGAGGGCGTGGCTCCAGTCGGTGGCGACCGGGCCTCCGGTGAGCCGCCGGCCGATGAGGTCGGGGGTGTGGAGGAGGTGGCCCAGGGCTGATGGCGTGCCGTCGCCCTCCTCCCCCACCAGCCACGCGATGCGCCCCAGGGCCGCCGTCGGGCCGACCGAGAGGCCGAGGGCCTGCCAGCGTGGGGCGCCGATCCGCTGGGCGCGGGCGTTGAGGTCGGCAGCGCGGCGGTCGTCGTACATCAGGGCCGGGCCGAGCGGCTCACCCGCGCCGTCCGCCAGGACGACCGTGCCGGAGGTCGCCGACGTGGCGACGGCCACCACCTCGCGGCCGCCCGCCGGGAGCGCCGCGGTCGCCCGCCGCAGCGCGGCCGCGACGGCGGGCCACCAGGCGCGGGCGTCCTGCTCGCTGTGGCCGCCCGCGCCGCGGCGCGGCGGGGGCAGCGGCTCGCGTGCCTCCGCGTGGACCCGGCCGTGCGCGTCGACGCACACCACGCGGACCGCCGCCGTGGCGATGTCGATGCCCGCCACGACCTCAGGGGCGGACGACGTTGTGCTCATAGCGGTCGGCTCCTTCGATGCGCGGCGCGGCCGTACTTCCCGGGGAGGGGCGGCACAACGGTGGACCTTGGGGCTCCCCGGCGCACCCAAGGCCCACCATCCCCATGTGCGAAGTGAAGTTAACACGCAAGGCGTTAAGAACGCGCCCCCGCGCTCCCCTCCGTCCCCGCCACCCTCACATCCGTACGCTCCCGCAGCTCCGCCAGCAGCCCCGCGTCCACGCCGTCGTCGACCACCAGGTGGTCGAACTCGTCGACCGGGCAGAGCCGGTGCAGGGCCGTGCGCCGGGTCTTCGACGCGTCCATGAGGAGCACCTTGCGGCTGCCGGCCGCGAGCATCGCGCGCTTCACGAGCACCACGTCCTGCTCCTGGTGGTAGGTGGTGTGCGCGTCCACCGCCGAGGTGGAGACCAGCACCATGTCCACCGACAGCGCCTCGATCGCCGCGACACAGGGCACGCCGAGGAAGGAGTCATGGGTGTGCGAGTACTCCCCGCCCAGGCCGATCAGCCGGGTCTGCGGCACCCCGGCGAAGACCTCCTCCACGCGCCGGGCGTTGGTCACCACGGTCAGCGGGGCGGCGTCGACCAGGAGCCGGGCGAGGGCGAGGGCGGTCGTGGAGTCGTCCAGAATGATCGACATGCCGGGCTCGACCAGCTCCGCGGCGGCCGCCGCCACCGCCTCCTTCTCGGCCCGGTTGACGCCCATCCGGTAGTCCAGGCTGGACTCGAAGACGGACGACGGCAGCGCCGAGACCCCGCCCCGGAACTTGCGCACCACGCCGAGCCTGGCCAGCTCGTCCAGGTCCCGGTGCACGGTCATGAGGCTGACGCCGGCCAGCTCGGCGAGCTCGGCCGCGGTGGCGGTGGAGTGCTCGAGCACGTACTCGGTGATGGTCTGCCTGCGGGCGGCCTGGGAGCGGGGCGGGACGTCGGACGCGCCGGTCGTGGTCATGAGCCGGATTCTCCCCCACGGCTCGCGGCCCCATCCCTTGCGGGCGCGCCCCCCGTGGGTACGTTCAGCGACCGCAGCGCCGTCCGCTCCCCCGCCACCTCGATCTCGCTCACCGCCGCGTTGTCCAGCCGTGGGAACACCTGCCGGTAGCGGCCGACGGGGATGCCCAGCAGCGCGCACAGTGCCATGCGCAGCAGGGAGTTGTGCGCCACGACGAGCACCGTACGGCCCGGGTGCCCGGCGGCCAGGCCGCGCAGGGCGGCCGCGGCGCGGGCCGCCGCGGCGGCGGGCGGCTCCGCGCCGGGGAACGCGCCCGCTTCCGCGTCCGCCCGGAAGGCCCGTACGGCCGCCGGGTCCTCCGCCTCCATCTCGGCGATGGTGCGGCCCTCACCCCAGCCGAAGTCGACCTCGCGCAGGTCCTCGACGACCTCGGGAGCGAGCCCGAGCGCGTCGGCGGCCGGGCGCGCGGTCAGCCGGGCCCGGCTCAGCGGGGAGCAGGCGACCGCGTTTACCTCGCGTCCGCTCACCCAATGGGCGAGCGCTTCCGCTTGCCGGGATCCCCGTTCCGTAAGGGCCACGTCCGAGATCCCGGCGTACCGGTTCTCCGCGTGCCAAACCGTCTCGCCGTGGCGAACGAGCAGTAGACGAGCTGTCACAGGAAGTTCCTCTCCTCAACCCGCATGACGCGCGGACCATTGCTTTGTCACGTCAACGATGTTAAATCTAGCGTCACCTCTGTGATGGAACGCCGAAGAAAGGCCACCCATGCGCGTCCTCGCCGCCGGAGACCACTTCGTACGTCCCGACCTCATCATCGCCGCGCTCCGCGACGAGCCGGGGCTCGGCGACGTCGACGTCGCCGAGCTGACGCTGCCGTGGCCGCACGAGCCCTTCGGCCCGGTGGGCGGTCCCGAGAGCCGGGTGATCGAGGCCAGCGGCACCGAGGAGCAGCTGATCGAGGCGCTGGCGGGGGCCGAGGTGTGCGTGACGCAGATGGCGCCGTTCACCGCCGGGGTCTTCGCCGCCCGCCCCGAGCTGCGCATGGTCGCGGTCTCCCGCGGCGGCCCGGTCAACGTCGACCTGCCCGCGGCCACCCGCGCGGGCGTCGCCGTCAGCTTCGCGCCCGGCCGTAACGCCACCGCCGCGGCCGAGTTCGCGATCGGCATGATGCTCGCCGCGATGCGCCGCATCCCGACCACGGACGCCGAGCTGCGCGCCGGCCGGTGGCGCGGGGACTTCTACGCGTACGAGGAGGGCGGCATCGAGCTGGACGGCGCGACCGTCGGCCTGGTGGGCTACGGGGCCATCGGCCGCATCGTCGCCCGCGTGCTGCGCGCCTTCGGCGCCCAGGTGCTGATCGCCGACCCGTACACCGATCCCGAGACCGCCCGCTCGGACGGCGTCGAGCCGGTCGAACTGGACGAACTCCTCGCCCGCAGCTCCGTGGTGAGCCTGCACGCCCGGCTCACCCCCGAGACCAAGGGGCTCATCAACGCCGCCCGGATCGCCCGGATGCGGCCCGGCGCGGTCCTGGTGAACACCGCGCGCGGCGGACTGCTGGACTACGCCCCGCTGCCCGAGGCGCTGCGCACCGGCCGTCTCGGCGCCCTCGCCCTCGACGTGTACGACCTCGAACCGCCGCCCGCCGACTGGCCGCTGCACTCCGCGCCCAATGTCGTCACCACCCCGCACCTCGCCGGCGCCACCCGGCAGACCGCCCACCGCGCGGCCGCCATCACCGCCGCCGAGGTCGGCCGCTACGCGCGCGGCGAGAAGCTCGCGCACCCCGCGAACTAGCCCGCCCATCCGGCACGCCCCGTAACCCCGCAGTCGACGCCCCCAGGGAGGGCCCACGTCATGAGCATCGTCCTCGGAGTCGACGTCGGCACCTCCGTCACCAAGGCCGTCGCCTTCGGCCGGGACGGCAGGTCCCTGGCCGCCGCGAGCCGCCCCAGCCGGCTCAACCGCCTGCCCGGAGGGCGGGTTGAGCAGGACCTGGAGGACGTGCTGCGCACGGTCGGCGAGGTGGTCCGCGAGGTGTCCGCCGCCCTGGCCGCGAAAGGCCGGGCGGCCCCGGTCGCGCTCGCGCTCACCGGGCAGGGCGACGGGCTGTGGCTGCGTGACGCGGCGGGCCGGGCCGTGCGCCCGCCGATCTCGTGGATGGACGGGCGGGCGAACGACACCGTGACCCGCTGGGGCGAGGACGGCACCATCCGCGAGCTCTACCGGCTCACCGGCTCCGGGGTGTTCCCCGGCTGCCATGCGCCGCTGCTGCGCTGGCTGGCCGACCACGAGCCGGAGGCGCTGGCGCGCGCGGAGGTCGCGGGCTACTGCGTGGACGCGGTGGCGCAGCGGCTCACCGGCGTCATCGGCGTGGACGCCTCGGACGCGTCCATGCCCTTCCTGGACGTGACCACGCGCGCGTATGTCCCAGAGGCCCTGGAAGCATGTGGAATCGCCGAATACGCCCGGCTGTTGCCGTCGCCCGCCGCGCCCGACACCGTACGGCGGCTGGACAAAGCGGGCGCCGAGCTGCTCGGGCTGGCGGTCGGACTGCCCGTCACGGCGGGCCCGTACGACCTTCCGGCCTGCGCGATCGGCAGCGGGGTCGAGGAGGTCGGCGACGGCCTGCTGATCGTCGGCACCACGCTGGCCAGCCAGGTCCTCACCGACAGCGCGCGGATCGACCCGGCGGCCGACCCGGCGGGCATGTGGCTGTGCGTGCCCGACCGGGACCGCTGGCTGCGCGGCATGCCCGCCATGGTGGGCACGGCGGCCCTGGAGTGGGTCCTGGAGTTCGCCGGGGCCACCACCGCCGACCTGGACGCGCTGCTCGCCCAAAGCCCGCCGGGGGCGCGCGGGGTGACCGCGCTGCCCTTCCTGTCCGACGCGGGCGAGCGGGCCCCGTTCGTGGAGCCCGCCGCGCGGGGCCGGCTGGACGGGCTGACCCTGGCGGCGACCCGCGCGGACGCCGTACGGGCCGTCTGTGAGGCCGTGGCGTACGCCGCCCGCCACTGCCTGGAGGCCGCGGGGCTGACCGCGAGCCTCGCGGCGTGCGGGGGCGGCACCCGGTCCGCCGCCTGGGCCCAGCTGTTCGCGGACGCCCTCGGGCGACCGGTGCGCATCCCCGACGAGCCCGAGGTGGGGGCGCGCGGCGCGGTCGCGGTCGCCTGGCGGGCGCTGGGCGACCCGGTGGACGCGACACAATGGCGAGCCGATTCGCGTACTGTCGTACCGGACGCGGACCGCGCCGAGGCATACGAGCGCGGCTACGCGGACTACCGGGCCAGGCTGGCCCGTACCCTCGCGGAGTGGCGGGCAACGGCGCCCGTTTAACGGCGGCCCACGGCAGCCCGGCACCGCGCCGGACCCGCGCCTGGCGCGCGCCCGGCCGCCCGCACCGGACCCGTGCCAGGCCTGTCCAAGGCCCGCGTCAGGTCAGTGCCAAGTGCGCGCCAAGACCGCGTCAAGTCCGGCACTGAATAGCACATTCGTACGAAACACTCCACCTCGCGACACAACATGTGGGGGCGCGTGCGCTCGCCACCACAAGATGTATGCTCATGCTCGCTGTCGCCGCAGGGGAATCCGGTGGGAATCCGGAACTGTCCCGCAACGGTGTACGCGTGCGCTTTTGCGTACCCGCGAGTCCGAGGACCTGCCGACAGCCGTCTCATACGTCCGGGCCCCGCGGGTTGGGCCGGTGGACGCTGCGCGGTATGCCGTTCGCGGTTTCGGCATGCCCGTACGCGCCCATCGCGCACCACCGTGAGGCCCCAAGCCGAGCGAGGGAGAGCACTTTCGTGACCATCGCGCCAGCCGATCCGGTTTCAGAGGCAGCGGCTACTCAGGCAGCGAACGACGCGCCCGGGACCGTCCTTCTGCGGACCCTGACGGAGCTCACCGCCGACCTGCCCGCCACCGACCCCGGCAAGGTCGCGGCCGCCGCCCTGCGCGGCCGCCATCCCGGCTCGGACGAGGCGGAGTTGCGCACCCTCGCGACCGAGGCGGCGGCCGGGCTGATCGCCGAGGAGCCGGAGTACTCGAAGCTCGCCGCTCGGCTGCTGACCCTCGCCATCGCGGAGGAGGCGGCCGGGCAGGGCGCGGTCTCCTTCTCGGCCTCGGTGGCCGTGGGACACCGCGAGGGCCTGATCGCGGACGGCACGGCCGAGTTCGTGACCGCCCACGCCGCCCGCCTGGACGCGCTGGTCGAGCGGGCGCTGGCCGACGGCGCCGACGGCCGCTTCGGCTACTTCGGGCTGCGCACGCTGCACAGCCGCTATCTGCTCCGCCACCCGATCACCCGCCAGGTGATCGAAACGCCGCAGCACTTCCTGCTGCGGGTGGCCTGCGGGCTGGCCGAGGACCACTCACGGCAGGCGCTGGACGATGTCGCCGAGCTCTACCGGCTCACCAGCACGCTGTCCTACCTGCCCAGCTCCCCCACCCTGTTCAACTCCGGCACCCGGCACCCGCAGATGTCGTCCTGCTATCTGCTGGACTCGCCGCTGGACGAGCTGGACTCGATCTACAACCGCTACCACCAGGTCGCGCGGCTCTCCAAGCACGCGGGCGGCATCGGGCTCTCCTACTCGCGCATCCGCGCCCGCGGTTCGCTGATCCGCGGCACCAACGGGCACTCCAACGGCATCGTGCCGTTCCTGCGCACCCTCGACGCCTCGGTCGCCGCCGTCAACCAGGGTGGCCGGCGCAAGGGCGCGGCCTGTGTGTACCTGGAGACCTGGCACGCGGACATCGAGGAGTTCCTGGAGCTGCGGGACAACACGGGCGAAGAGGCCCGCCGCACCCACAACCTCAACATCGCGCACTGGATCCCGGACGAGTTCATGCGCCGGGTCGAGGCCGACGCCGACTGGTCGCTGTTCTCGCCGGTCGACGCGCCCGCGCTGGTCGACCTGTGGGGCGAGGAGTTCGACGCCGCCTACAAGAAGGCCGAGGCGGAGGGACTGGCCGTCAAGACCGTCCCGGCGCGCCAGCTGTACGCCCGGATGATGCGCACCCTCGCGCAGACCGGCAACGGCTGGATGACCTTCAAGGACGCCGCCAACCGCACCGCCAACCAGACCGCCGAGCCCGGCCGGGTCGTCCACTCCTCCAACCTCTGCACCGAGATCCTGGAGGTCACGGACGACGGCGAGACGGCCGTGTGCAACCTGGGGTCGGTCAACCTGGCCGCGCACCTGGGCAAAGACGTCGGCGACGGGCGGGAAGTAATGGACTGGGAGCGGCTGGACGCGACCGTCCGTACCGCCGTCACCTTCCTCGACCGTGTGGTGGACATCAACTTCTACCCTACCCAGGAGGCCGGGGCGTCCAACTCCCGCTGGCGGCCGGTGGGTCTGGGCCTGATGGGCCTGCAGGACGTCTTCTTCCGGCTGCGGCTCCCCTTCGACTCGCCCGAGGCGCAGAAGCTCTCCACCCAGATCTCCGAACGCATCATGCTCGCGGCGTACGAGGCGTCCTGCGCGCTCGCCGAGCGCCACGGCCCGCACCCGGCCTGGTCCGCCACCCGCACCGCGCGCGGGGTGCTGCACCCGGACCACTACACGGACGCGGTGGCGACCTGGCCCGAGCGGTGGGCGGCGCTGCGCGAGCGGATGGCGAAGTCCGGCATGCGGAACTCCCTCCTTCTGGCCATCGCCCCGACCGCGACGATCGCCTCGATCGCGGGCGTGTACGAGTGCATCGAGCCGCAGGTCTCCAACCTCTTCAAGCGCGAGACGCTCAGCGGTGAGTTCCTCCAGGTCAACTCATACCTGGTGAACGACCTGAAGAAGCTCGGCGTATGGGACGCCCAGAGCCGTGAGGCGCTGCGCGAGTCCAACGGCTCGGTCCAGGACTTCTCCTGGGTGCCGAAGGACGTGCGGGAGCTGTACCGGACCGCGTGGGAGGTCCCGCAGCGCGCCCTGATCGACATGGCCGCCGCCCGCACCCCGTACCTCGACCAGAGCCAGTCGCTGAACCTCTTCATGGCCTCGCCGACCATCGGCAAGCTCAGCTCGATGTACGCGTACGCCTGGAAGCGCGGCATCAAGACCACGTACTACCTGCGCTCGCGCCCGGCGACCCGGATCGCGCAGTCGGCGCGCGCGGCGACCGCTCCCGCCACCATCCCCGTCCCCGCCCCCGCGCAGCAGGTGCCTGCCGACCCCGAGGTCATCGCCTGCTCCCTGGAAAACCCCGAGTCCTGCGAGGCCTGCCAGTGACCACCGCCCCCGAACGCACCAAGAACCTCCTGGACCCCGGGTTCGAGCTCACCCTGCGGCCGATGCGGTACCCGGACTTCTACGACCGCTACCGCGACGCGATCAAGAACACCTGGACCGTGGAGGAGGTCGACCTCCACTCGGACGTCGCCGACCTCGCCAAGCTCTCCCCCGGCGAGCAGCACCTGATCGGCCGCCTGGTCGCCTTCTTCGCGACCGGCGACTCGATCGTCGCGAACAACCTGGTGCTCACGCTCTACAAGCACATCAACTCGCCCGAGGCGCGGCTGTATCTGTCCCGGCAGCTGTTCGAGGAGGCCGTACACGTCCAGTTCTATCTGACGCTGCTGGACACCTACCTCCCCGACCCGGACGACCGGGCCGCCGCGTTCGCCGCGGTGGAGAACATCCCGTCCATCAGGGAGAAGGCGGAATTCTGCTTCCGCTGGATCGACTCGGTCGACAAGATCGACCGGCTGGAGACCAAGGAGGACCGCCGCCGCTTCCTCCTCAACCTGATCTGCTTCGCGGCGTGCATCGAGGGCCTCTTCTTCTACGGCGCCTTCGCCTACGTCTACTGGTTCCGCTCCCGCGGCCTGCTGCACGGCCTGGCGACGGGCACCAACTGGGTGTTCCGCGACGAGACCATGCACATGAACTTCGCGTTCCAGGTGGTGGACACGGTCCGCGAGGAGGAGCCCGACCTCTTCGACGACGAACTCCAGCAGCAGGTCACCGACATGCTGGCGGAGGCCGTCGAGGCCGAGCTGCAGTTCGCCCGCGACCTGTGCGGCGACGGGCTGCCGGGCATGAACACCGAGTCGATGCGCCAGTACCTGGAGTGCGTCGCCGACCAGCGGCTCGCCCGCCTCGGCTTCGCCCCGGTCTACGGCTCCGAGAACCCGTTCTCCTTTATGGAGCTGCAGAACGTCCAGGAGCTGACCAACTTCTTCGAGCGCCGCGCCTCCGCGTACCAGGTGGCGGTCGAGGGCTCGGTCTCCTTCGACGACGACTTCTGATCGGCTTCTCAGCGGCTTCTGACCGGCGGCTGATCCAAACCCGATACGCAGGCGCGGCGCCCCTGGGATCTCCCGGGGGCGCCGCGTCGTATGCCGTATGCCGCGAGGCGTCAGGCGTTGGGCACCGTCTCGTAGCGGGGCGTGCCCTCCGCCATCTGCCGCAGCACGTCCTTGCGGTCGCGCTTGGAGAGGCGGTCGATGTAGAGGCGACCGTAGAGGTGGTCGGTCTCGTGCTGCAGGCAGCGGGCGAAGTAGCCGGTGCCGCGCACCGCGATCGGCTTGCCCTCGGCGTCCTGGCCGCGCACCACCGCGTAGTCGGGGCGGGCCAGCTCGGCGTAGGCGGTGGGCACCGACAGACAGCCCTCATTGGAGTCGTCCAACACCCGGCGGTCGGCCGGCAGCTCGTCGAGCACCGGGTTGCAGACCACGCCGACATGGCGGACGCCGTCGTCGTCCGGGCAGTCGTAGACGAAGACCTTCAGGTCGACGCCGATCTGGTTGGCGGCCAGGCCCACACCCTCGGCCGCCTTCTGGCTGGCGAACATGTCATCGACCAGCGCGGCGAGCTTGTCGTCGAACTCCGTGACGTCCTGGCACTCCTTGTGCAGCACCGGATTGCCGACGACCGTGATCGGACGGGCCGTGCCGCGCTCGCGGTATGCGCGCTCGCGCTCCTCACAGTCCTCCGTGTCCACGATGAACTCGTCGTCCACCCGCTGTTCAGTCCCTTGCTGCGCCATCGTCCGCCGCACGCCTTCCTCAAAACCAGACTCGTCGCCCTACAGGGTAAGGCCCGCGCCGGATGAGCGGGTATGTCAGCCGGGCGCCGCCCGTCAGCAGACCTCTTCCAGATCCCGCCACTCGCGGGTGTCCGGGCTGTCCGCGACCCAGCCGTCCAGCAGCCCGCGCACCAGCCCGCTCGGCGCGGCGATCCCGCACTCCCGCTCCGCCACCCACAGCGAGCCGGAGCCCGCCATACGGTGCCCCAGCGGGCCGGGCTGGCCGGGCTCGCTGTGGTCGTGCGGGTCCAGGTGCTCGCCCTCGCCCTCGTCGCTCGGCATCCGGCTCTCAGAACAGGAGCGGCACAGCAGCCGCACCGAGGACGACCAGTCCTCGGCGGCGAAGCCCGCGTCCGCCGCGAGCCGCTCCAGCGCGTCCCGGTCGGCCTCCGTGGCGGCCTCCAGCAGCACCACCCAGGTCGGCACCGGGGACGGCGCCCACAGCTCGATCTCGTCGAAGACCGGATACGCGGGGCCGGCCGAGGTGACGCGCTCGCCGTGCGGAACGCCGTCGTGCAGCACCACCTCGCCCCAACGCCGCCCGGAGGACGGCAGCGGGATGGACAGCACCTCGATCCGGGCCGGATCCAGGCGGCGGCCCCAGACGACCTCCGACTCGCCCTCCGGCGACAGCCGCACCGCCGCGCTGCCCAGCTCCATGCCCAGCGGCTCACCGGACGCGGACGCCTCGCCGGGCACCTTCAGGCCGTACGCCTGCCAGGCGCGGCGCGCCAGCGGCCAGTCCTGCAGGGCGGTCGCGGCGATCCCCACGTTCCACCAGTCCGGGGCGCCGGTCTCGCGGTCCAGCAGCGCGACCGCGCGCAGCCCCGCCGCGCGCGCCTGCTCCCAGTCGTGCCGGAACTTGTGCAACAGCGCCAGGTTGAACCAGGACTCCGACAGCCACGGCTCCAGATCGGCGGCGCGGGTCAGCAGTGCACCCGCGTCCTCGTACCGACCGTCTCCGATGAGCGTGAACGCGCGGTCCGTGGCCTGCCGCCATGAGGCGGACGGCCGGTGCCGCACCTTGCCGAAGATCTTCACCATTCCCGCCTGCCGGTATCGAAGTAGTACCGCACCAGATGCCTTCGCGGACGGCCTAGCCCTCCCTCGACGACAACCTGCCACACATTCGCGGACATCTCAGCCCGGCCCCTCACGGTTCGGCCGGGGGACGATGCCCACCACACCTCCTTGCCGTCGGCCATAGGCCCGACACCCCCTCTCTTCGCATCCAACCATGCCCCTCGGGGCGGCCGCTCATTACCCGCGAGTTCTCACTTCGGGCGGCCACGGACCCGGTCGTGCACCGGACGCGACACGACCATGGCCAGCGCCTCCACCACCACCGGGTCGAAGTCGCGGACCGTGCCCCGCCGCAGCCGCTCCAGAGCCCCGGGCCCCGCCGTGCCCCGACCCTTCTGAGGGTTTCCCTGTGAGCCGCCCGGGGAACCTCCCACCAGTTCGGTGTAGGCGTTCACCGCACGCACGATACGGGCCAAAAGCGGCTGATCCCGATACGGGTCCGCCTGCCGCTCCACGATCTCCGCGACCTCGTCCGGCACCCCGGTCTGCCGTACGACGGCGCCGCCCAGCAGCGCTATCCGCCGCTGCTCGGCCTCCGGCAGCGGCTCGGTGGCCCCGGCCGGCACCGGGTCGAGCAGCGACAGCTGCCCGAGGTCGTGCATCAGCGCCGCGTACTCGAGCACGGTCAGCGACGGAGCGGAAAGCCGCAGCTCACGGCCGACGGCGCGGCTGAGGCGGGCGACCTGGCGGGCGTGGCCCGCGGGGGTGTGCCCCGCTATCTCCGTCGTCCTGGCCAGCGAGGCGACGGTCTGGCGGCAGGTGGCCCGTATCCCCGCCCAGCGGCGGAAGGAGTGCTGAACGAGCAGCAGCGGCACACAGAGCACCGGCAGCGCCCACAGCCCGGCCACCGCGACCGCCGGGGCCGTCACCGCCGCCGTCGCACCGATCGCGGCCCCGACGCCGGGCAGCGCGCGCAGCTCGTCGTACAGCAAGGGCGTGTAGGGGCGGCCCGTGCGGGCCCGGGCCAGGGCCGCGGCCATGACGGCGTCGCCGAACGCGGCCAGCGCCAGGACGAGCAGCAAGGACGCGACGAGGCACGGGCGGTGACCGGGTCGGCCGAGCCAGTCGGGCCAGTCGGGCCAGTCGAGCCAGGAGCGCAACCGGCCGGTGTGGTGAAGCGGTTGGCAGCAGACCGCGACGAAGGCGACGGTGAGCACCCGGCGCGCGGCGCGGTCGAGGTCGGCCGGGTGTCCCAGGGCCGTGCGCGGCACCAGGGCGAGGAGGGAGGCGGCCCCGACGACGGCGACGGTCTGGAGGACGCCGTGCGTGGCCGGTGCGCCTTCCAGCCGCCCCAGCACGGCATAGCCGAGGGCGGCCGCGGCGGCGACGGGCGCGGGCTCACGCTCTCCGGCCTCCGGCTCGCCCGGCCGCTCGTGCGCCCCGTCCGCGCCCCTGTCCGCGCCCGCGCCCGCGCGCACCGCCGGGCGCCCGTCCCACCGTATGACCTCCCCCAGAGCGACGAGCGCCCCGAAAGCGAGCGCCGCCGTCGGCTCGCGCACACCCCGCCACTGCGTCCATGCGAAGGCGGCTACGGCGAGCGCGCCTGCCGCGCCGTACACCGCGACACAGGTGAGCCCTCCCCGCCCGCCCGGCGCGCCCGAGCGCGCCCAGCGCACGGCCCTTGGCCGACGCCCGGTCCCCGACCCATGCACGGCCTCACGTTCGCTCCGGCGTCCCGCCCGGCCTCGGGTCGCGGCGCCGCATGCGCCGACGGCCGTCTTGCGCGCACCGGCGCCGGGCCACGGCGCGGCGCCCCGCCACGGGCTCATGCGCCACCGCCCCGGCCGGGCCCCGAGGCGCTCAGTCCCAGCCCCTGGGGCCGGGTGCCGTCCGGGCCCGGCTGCGGCACCGCGCCAGGCACCGCTTCGGAACCCGTGCCCGGCACCCCGTCCGGCACCGGCGCGGCCTCCGGTGGTCGCGCGGAGCCGGGCGCAGGCGGGACGTTTCCGCGCTGGTCCGGTGCGCGGGACGGGTCGCGATCCGGTACGTGGTCCAGCGTGCGGGCAGGTGTGCGACCCAGCACGTGATCCCGGCCGGCCGAGTCGGCCAGTGCAGCCGCGGCAGCCGGTGCGGCCGGGACCACCAGTACGGCCGATGCAGCAGGTGCGCCCGGGACCGCTGGGGTGCCCGGGACCGCCGGTGCGCCTCCGGCAGCCGGTCCCGGCGGGACAGCCGGTGCGAGGGGGCGGGCCTCCTCCGGGACCGCGGCGGGCCAGCCGTAGCGGTCCAGGGCGCGGGCCAGGGCACCCACCATCCGTGGGTCGAACTGCGCCCCCGCGCACCGCTTGAGTTCCGCCACCGCCGCGGGCACCGGCCGCGCCCGCCGGTACGTACGGGTCGAGGTCATCGCGTCGAAGGCGTCCGCGACCGCCACCACCCTCGCCGCCTCCGGAATGTCCGCCCCCGCGAGCCCATGGGGATAGCCACTCCCGTCCAGCCGCTCGTGGTGGTGGAGGACGGCCTCCCGCGCCTCCCCCAGGAAGCCGATGCCGCGCACCATCTCGTGCCCGTACTCGGGGTGGAGCTCGATGACCCGGCGCTCCTCAGGGGTCAGCGGACCGTTTTTGCGCAGCAGCCGGGTGGGAACGCCGAGCTTGCCCACGTCGTGCAGGACGCCCGCGACGCGCAGCGCCTCGAGGCGGTCCCCGCTCATCCCCAACTCGCGGGCGATCATGACGGAGGCGCGGCCGACCCGCTCGCTGTGGCCGCGCGTGTACCGGTCCTTGATGTCGACGGCCTGGACGAGGGCGCGGACGGTGGCCTGATGGGCGGCGCGCTCCTGGTGGTACAGCGCGAAGGCGCGGGCGCAGACGTACATCGGCGGCAGCACGAGAAGCGCGGCTAGCGGCCCGTAGGGGCTGCGCCACAGCACCGCCATGGTCAGCCCGGCCAGGCCGTGCACCAGGTGGGGGACGAGCGAGCACAGCACCCGGCCGCGCCAGGCGGCGCGCGGTGGGCGGCCCTCGGCCGTGATCAGCACGCCGCCTTCCAGGGCGGCGGCGGTCAGGCCCAGGACGAGCGCGGCGGCCGCCGCGGGGACCAGGGCGTACGGAAAGAAGCCCGGCCCACCGGCGGGGGCGGCGAGGGCCTCCCGGCCGCCGCAGAGCCCGAAGGCGAGCGAGGCGGCGTACGCGGCGAGGGCGAGCCGTGCGGCGCGCCACAGCCGCCGTACCCCGGCGGGACGCCGCTCGACGGGGCCGAGCAGCGCGCCGGGCACCGCCACGAGCGCGGCGGCGGGCGCGGGCAGCAGAAAAACCCCGGCCAGAAGCACGGGGCCGCACCAGTCCGGCGACGCCGCTGGGCGCGGGGGCACCTCCCAGCGGTAACTGGGGGAGAGCCGAAGGGGCGCGGCCGCCCGCGCCGGAGACGCTGATGTGCTACCGCCGCGTGGTCGACCGTCGACAGGGTCTGAGGCGCCCCGGAGGCGAACCGAACCCTGAAAAAAGAGCGAAGGCGGTCGGCGGGCCCCCGCCGCGTAGAGCGCGGCGAGCAGCGCGGCCGTGGCCCATCGGATGTCCGCCGTGGGCCTCAGCGCCGGGGCGGCGCACACCGCGGCCAGCAGCGCGGCGCTCAGGACGTAGACGCGCGCCGCCAGAGGAACCGCCCGCATGCCTCCTCCTCCCCGTTCGTCGAACGGCCCCGGTCGGGGCCGTCAGATTGGGGAGGATAGAGCCGGGCGCGCGGGGTTGGTCCGTATGGTCCGCCCGATTGCACACCTTCGGGTGATGATCGGGCGGCTTCGGCGGTTTCGGTGACGTCCGCGCCGCGGCGAGCGGCCGGCGCCGCGCGGGTGGCTGATCCCGCGCTGGCGGCTAGTGCCCCGTCAGCCCAGGTTTGCCCCGCTCGCCGCCCTGGCACGGCCATCTGCTGCGTTGCCGAATCAGCCGAGTAGGCCCGCCCCCAGCCTTCGGCCGGGAGGTGCCCCCGGAGGCCGATCCGGCGCCTTGCAGCTGACCGCACCAGGACGCCTCGCTACCGGGCAAACCTTGACTGACGCGGCGCTAGTCCTGCGCGAGCGTCGGCGCGTTCGCCTCCGCGGTGACGTCCCGCTCCGGCACTTCCTCGCCGGAGCGGATCAGCTCGATGCGGCTCATGACCTTCGAGCGCAGGTCGCTGGGCACGTCGTCATGGCCGCAGCACCGCTTGACCAGCTTCTTCACGGCCTGCTCCAGGCCGTACTTCTCCAGGCAGGGGGAGCACTCGTGGAAGTGCACCTCGAGCTTGGCGCGGTCGACGTCGGGCATCTCCCGGTCGAGGAACTCGTAGAGGTGGTCGAGGACCTCGGAGCAATCCGTCTCGTGCGGGTCTCCGCAGCTCATGAGTCCGCGCCTTTCCGATCGTTCGACTCGTCCGCCGCGGCGGACGCGCCGGCCGGGACCAGCCCGCGCCCCCGCGCATAGTCCTCGAGCAGACCGCGCAGCTGGCGGCGCCCACGGTGCAGCCGCGACATCACGGTGCCGATGGGTGTCCCCATGATGTCTGCGATCTCCTTGTAGGCAAACCCCTCGACGTCCGCGAGATAAACCGCGATGCGGAACTCCTCGGGAATGGCCTGGAGCGCTTCCTTGACGTCCGAGTCGGGGAGGTGATCGAGCGCCTGTGACTCCGCGGAGCGCAGACCGGTCGACATATGTGACTCGGCGCGAGCCAGCTGCCAGTCCTCGATCTCCTCGGCCGCGCTGCGCTGGGGTTCCCGCTGCTTCTTGCGGTACGAGTTGATAAAGGTGTTGGTCAGGATGCGGTACAGCCACGCCTTGAGGTTGGTGCCCTCACGGAACTGGTGGAAGGATCCGTACGCCTTCGCGTACGTCTCCTGGACCAGGTCCTCGGCGTCGGCCGGATTGCGTGTCATACGCAATGCGGCGGAGTACATCTGGTCGAGGAAGGTAAGGGCATCCCGTTCGAAGCGCGCATTGCGCTCGGCGCCCGTCTCCTGCGGCTGCCCGACCGGCCGGCCCTCGGTCACGCCGTCGGTCCCCGCGTCGGTGCCAGTGACCTGACCCACCTCCTCCGCGTTCGTGGCGAGGCCGCCGATTGCGGACCCGCTCGAATCGGAGAATAGACGACGATCCGGTCCGCCCGCCGCTTCGTTCCGGGCGGTCCACCCCGTCTGCGGCTGCGACCAGTCCAGGTCGGCGGCGCGCGGGCGGGCCGGGCAAGCGAGCGAACCCATACCGGGGACTCCTTCTGCTGGTGCCTGTACTCGAGCCTGTGCCTTGTCCGGGGGCACCTCCCAGCGGTAGCTGGGGGCTCATAACGACGCCCCCTACAACAGATGGCGTCCCGGCCGCATTCCCGGGCCGTCCGCGCCACCCCATACGGCGCGTCCGCACAGCTCAGAGCGGTACGCGGGCCAGCCATCCGGCCACGGCGCCGGTGATCCGCGCCAGCGCCTCCTCCTGGCCGATGTCCGCCCTCTTGGGCACGGCGAAGCTGTGGTCGCCGTGCGGGATCCCCACCAGCTCCATGCCGGCGGGCAGCTCGGGGAACTCCTCGGGGCGGCCGAACGGATCGCGGCCGCCCTGGACCACCAGCGTCGGCAGACCGGCGCCCAGCAGCTCCTCGGCCCGGGACCGCTCCGGCTTGCCCGGCGGGTGCAGCGGGAAGGACAGCGCCAGCACGGCGCTCGCGCCCAGCTCGCGCGCCGTACGACAGGCCACCCGCGCCCCGGCGCTGCGGCCGCCCGCGACGACCGGCAGCCCGGACTTCTCCAGGGCGGGCCACAGCGCGCGCCATCCGGTGTCCAGGGTCTTGGGCGCGGGCGCCACCTTCTTGCCCGCCACCCGCCACGGCTGCTCGACCAGCGCGACGCTGGCGCCCAGCGGCGGCAGCGCGGCGGCCAGCGCCCGCAGGTCCCGCGCCTCGATCCCGCCCCCGGCGCCGTGGCTCACGGCCAGCACGGTGCGGGCTCCGGGGGCGCGGTGCCAGGTGATGCGGGCGTCGCCGACGGGTGTCGGCACGGTCTCGGCGGCCCCGGCCGTCCCGTTCTCAGTGGTCCCGTTCTCAGTGGTCCCGTTCTCAGTGGTCCCGTTCTCAGTGGTCCCGTTCTCGGCGGGCCCGTTCTCGGCTGACTGCTCGATCTGCTCGGCGCTCACGTGCCCATCCTGCCGCGTCCCGGCGGCTGCGCCCGGAAGGACGCTCGGCAGGCCGCTCAGAAGAGCGTGCCCGACTCGGGGGCCTCCAGCTCGGTCACCAGCTCCGGGCCGTTGTTACGTACATCACTGACGGCCGTGGCGACCGGGTAGGCGCGCAGCAGCCCCGCGGGCGGCGGGGCGAGCAGCGAGCGCAGCTCGTCGGGGTCGGTGCTGGAGGGGTCGAGCCAGGCCGCCCAGCGGTCCTCGGTGAGCACGAGCGGCATCCGCGGGTGGATCTCGGCCAGCGACCGCGGCCCCGCGCCGCTGTCGTCCCCGCCCTCGCCCAACAGGGGAAACGGCTCCTTCTCCGCCTCGGTCGTGATGACCGTACAGGTCACCCACCAGGCCCGCGGGTGGTCGTCCGGCAGCGTCCGGTCCCGCCAGAACTCGTACAGCCCGGCCATGGCCATCACCGAGCCGTCCACCGGGGTCACGAAGTAGGGCTGCTTGCGCGGCCGCTTCCGCTTCCCCTGCTCCTCCAGCTGCCGCTCCCCCGAGGCGGTGACCCACTCGTAGTAGCCGTCGGCGGGCAGCAGACAGCGGCGCGAGGCGAAGGGGCGGCGGTAGGAGGGCTTCTCGTGCACCGTCTCCGCCCGCGCGTTGATCATCTTCACGCCGGTGTCCGGCGACTTGGCCCAGGACGGCACCAGCCCCCACTTCAGCGCTCTCAGCTGGCGGACCGGGCTCGGATCGCCGGCATCGGAGTCTTTGAGAGGGCGTTCAAGCACCGCGTACACGTCCTTGGTGGGCGCGACGTTCCAGTCCGGGGCCAGCGTCTCCTCCGGCTCCCACTTCTGCACCCCGAAGAGGCCGACGAGGTCCTCGGGCTTCCGGCTCGCTGCGTATCGACCGCACATAGGTGCCACACTGCCACGACGCCCACGGCCGGTGACGCCTGGCCGTCGAAACCGAGCGGCCACGAAGAACGTACTGAAGAGCAGAAGCACAAGAGCAGAAGCACAGAAGACGGACGCGAGGAGTCTCCCGCACATGGACAGCACGAACGCCGCCGATCTGTGGGACCGCGTCGTCGGCACCCAGCCGGACCCCACCACCTGGCTGGTCGCCGCCACCGGGCTCGTCGCGCTCTCGGTGGTCGTCTCCCAGGTCGCCTGGCGGATCGCCCGCAACGCCATCACCATCGCCCACGAGGGCGGCCACGGACTGGTGGCGCTGCTCAGCGGCCGGCGGCTGGACGGCATACGCCTCCACTCGGACACCTCGGGGCTGACCGTCTCGCGTGGCAAGCCCACCGGCCTGGGCATGATCCTCACCGCGGCCGCCGGCTACACCGCGCCGTCCCTGCTCGGCCTGGCGGGGGCGTGGCTGCTGGCCGCGGGCCATATCACCGCGCTGCTGTGGGGGACGACGGCGCTGCTGGCGGTGATGCTCGTCATGATCCGCAACGCGTACGGCGTGCTCACCGTGGTCGCCTCCGGGGCGGCCTTCTTCCTCGTCTCCTGGCTGACCAAGCCGGACGTGCAGGCGGCCTTCGCGTACGTCGTGGTGTGGTTCCTGCTCCTGGGCGGCGTCCGGCCCCCGTTCGAGCTGCAGCGCAAGCGCCGATACTCGGGGGCGTACGACTCCGATCCCGACCAGTTGGCGCGGCTGACCAACGTCCCGGCCCCGGTCTGGCTGCTGCTCTTCCACGTGGTCTCGCTGAGCTCGCTGATCGGCGGCGGCCGCTGGCTGCTGGGGCTGTGACGAGCTGTCCATACCAGTGGCGTGTTTCGACTGGGTTTCGCCGTTTTTGATCAAGAATCTTACTCTCGGCGAGCCACTAAAGTGAGAGCCATGACCGGCATTGAGACCTCTTCGGGCGCGCACGACGCCCTCTGGCCCGCTCCGCTCGCCGACGGAGCGGTCGACGCGACCGTCACCGTGCCCGGATCCAAGTCGGTCACCAACCGCGGCCTGATCCTGGCCGCGCTCGCCGCCGAGCCCGGCTGGCTGCGCCGCCCGCTGCGCTCCCGTGACACCCTTCTGATGGCCGAGGCGCTGCGCGCCCTGGGCGTGGGCATCGAGGAGACGGTGTCCGACCGTTCCCCCGGCTCCCTCGGCGCGCCGGGCTCCGAGGGCGGTGGCGAGGCCTGGCGGGTCATCCCGGCTGGCCTGCACGGCCCGGCCACCGTCGACGTCGGCAACGCCGGTACGGTGATGCGCTTCCTGCCCCCGGTCGCGGCGCTGGCCGACGGCCCGGTGCGGTTCGACGGCGACCCGCGCTCGCACGAGCGCCCGCTGCACGGCGTGATCGACGCACTGCGCGCGCTCGGCGCCCGGATCGACGACGACGGCCGCGGCGCGCTGCCGATGACCGTGCACGGCGGCGGGGCGCTGGACGGCGGCCCGGTGCGCATCGACGCCTCCTCCTCGTCGCAGTTCGTCAGCGCGCTGCTGCTGTCCGCGCCGCGCTTCAACCAGGGCGTCGAGGTGCGCCACGTGGGCGCCGCGCTGCCCTCGCTGCCGCACATCCGGATGACCGTCGACATGCTGCGGGCCGCGGGCGCGGCCGTGGACGCCCCGGAGGCGGGCGGCGAGCCGAACGTATGGCGGGTCTCGCCCAGCGCCCTGCTGGGCCGCGACCTGGTGGTCGAGCCCGACCTGTCCAACGCGGCACCGTTCCTGGCGGCCGCCCTGGTCACCGGCGGCCGGGTGACGATCCCGGACTGGCCGGAGCGCACCACCCAGCCCGGCGACGCGCTGCGCCGGATCTTCACCGACATGGGCGGCTCCTGCGAGCTCACCGACGCCGGTCTGACCTTCACCGGCACCGGCCGGATCACCGGAATCGACGCCGATCTGCACGAGGTGGGCGAGCTCACCCCGGTGATCGCGGCGGTGGCCGCACTGGCCGACTCCGAGTCCTCGCTGCACGGCATCGCGCATCTGCGGCTGCACGAGACCGACCGGCTCGCGGCCCTGGCCAAGGAGATCAACGAACTCGGCGGCGATGTCACCGAGACCGCCGACGGGCTGCGGATCCGCCCCCGCCCGCTGCACGGCGGGGTCTTCCACACCTACGAGGACCACCGGCTGGCCACCGCCGGCGCGGTCATCGGCCTGGTCGTCGAGGGCGTACAGATCGAGAACGTGGCCACCACGGCCAAGACCCTGCCCGACTTCCCCGGCCTGTGGACCGGCATGCTCGGCGCGGCGACGGCCCCGGCGCGGAGAGCCTGAGGCGCCCCCGCCATGCGCCGCTACGGCAAGCACACCGACGAGG
Source organism: Streptomyces sp. ME19-01-6 (assembly GCF_033793745.1). Lineage (NCBI taxonomy): Bacteria > Bacillati > Actinomycetota > Actinomycetes > Kitasatosporales > Streptomycetaceae > Streptomyces > Streptomyces sp. ME19-01-6. Next base: position 373,664 of record NZ_JARAXF010000003.1, read on the forward strand.
ACGACGTCCGGGTCCGCCCCAACCGCAGGGGCAACCGCCCGCGCACCAGCATCCGCCCCAAGCACGAGGACGCCGCCGAAGGCTTTGTGCTGACCATCGACCGCGGCCGGCTGACCGTCCTGGTCGAGGACCGCACCATCATCGCCATGAAGGCCCGCGAGCTGGGCCGCAAGGGCGTGGTGGTCGGGGACCGGGTCGCGGTGGTCGGGGACCTGTCGGGCGCCAAGGACACCCTCGCGCGGATCGTACGGGTCGAGGAGCGCTCGTCGGTGCTGCGCCGCACCGCGGATGACGACGACCCCTTCGAGCGGGTGGTCGTCGCCAACGCCGACCAGCTGGCCATCGTCACCGCGCTCGCCGACCCGGAGCCGCGCCCGCGCCTGATCGACCGCTGCCTGGTCGCCGCCTTCGACGCCGGGCTGTCCCCGCTGCTGGTCCTCACCAAGTCCGACCTCGCCCCGGCGGCCACCCTGCTGGAGTCCTACGGGCCGCTCGGCGTCCCCTATGTCGTCACCAACCGCGAGGAGCTGGCCGACGGCGGCACGGCCGACCGGGTGCGCGAACGCCTCGCGGACAAAGTCACGGTCTTCGTCGGGCACTCGGGCGTCGGCAAGACGACCCTGGTCAACGCCCTGGTCCCGGAGCGCAAGCGGGCCACGGGCCGGGTCAACGCGGTCACCGGCCGCGGCCGCCACACCACCACCTCCGCGCTCGCGCTCCCGCTGCCCGGCGACGACGGATGGGTGATCGACACCCCGGGCGTACGGTCCTTCGGGCTGCACCATGTGGACCCCGCGCGGGTCATCCACGCCTTCCCGGACCTGGAGCCGGGCACCGAGGGCTGTCCGCGCGCCTGCAGCCACGACGAGCCGGACTGCGCGCTGGACCAGTGGGTCGCCGACGGCCACGCCGATCCGGCCCGGCTCTACTCCCTGCGACGGCTGCTGGCCACGCGCGAGCGGCGAGAGGGCGACTGACCCCGCCCGCCGACGCAACGTTTGCCGCCCGCCACGAGAGGTAAATGGATACTCCGGGCAAGCGGACAACAGCCCTCAACACACACGGCACGGGAGGACTTGTGTGACTCCTCCCCCTCCCAGCAGGAGGGGGCTTTTCACTCGGCCGCCATAGCGACCTCATGACGGCCGAGCCCTGACCGGCGCCTGACGGCGCGATACAGACGGTAGCGAACTGGTGGCGCTGCGCGCCAACGCGTAAAGGAGATTCGATGGCGTGGCTGCTCGTCGTGGTCGCCGGGCTACTCGAAACGGGCTTCGCCGTCTGCCTCAAGCTCTCACACGGCTTCACCAGACTCTGGCCGACCATCGCCTTCTGCGCCTTCGCGCTGGGCAGCTTCGGCCTGCTGACCCTCTCCCTGAAGAAGCTGGACGTGGGCCCGGCGTATGCGGTGTGGACGGGGATCGGGGCGGCGGGGACCGCGATCTACGGCATGGTCTTCCTCGGTGACCTGGTCTCCACGCTCAAGCTCATCTCCATCTCGCTGGTGATCGTCGGCGTGATCGGCCTGCAGCTCTCCGGCTCGGCGCACTAGGCCAGCGCCCCACGCACCAGGCTCTCCACCTCCTCCTCCGACACGGGCGCGACCACGCACGACAACGCCAGGCGCGCGGCCGTCTCGCAGGCCTTGCTCAGATCCGCCGCCCCGCCCTGCGGCCAGTCGCCCGCCAGCAGGCGCACCGCGCGGTCCCTGATCTCCCCCAGGAGCTCGACGGGCGAGGGCAGCGGATCCGGGACGCCCGGGCGCCGCGCCGAGGGAGCCGGGCCGGAGCCGACGCCGATCCCGGTGCGCTGGGGCGAGGGCAGCCGTTCGTCCCAGCAGCCGGTGAGCACCGCCCGCACCAGGGGGTTCGCGGCCGCCGCCCGTACGGTCCAGCCCGCCGCGGCCGCCAGCCGCTCGTTCGGGCCGACGGCGCCGGACGCTCCGGACAGCGCCCGCTCGACGCCGGTCAGATACGCCTCGGCCTCACGGCGCACCAGGGCGCGCGCGAGACCGTCCTTGCTGCCGAACTCGTTGTAGAGCGTCTGTCGCGAGACCCCGGCCGCCAACGCCACATCGACCATGCGGACCACCGTCCACGGGCGATCGGCGAGCGCGGTGAAGGCCGCGTCGAGTAAGGATTCACGTGCTGCGGGCATCGTCGCCTCCCAGGCCATGCGTCCCATTCGGCGGCACGTGCGGACAGAATTGACGCACCGCCAGGTGGTGTCAATAGCCACGGCGTACGCCCCGGGCGCCCCCGTCCGGCTGTGGTCGTGTGGATCGGCCGATTCCGTGTCGATACTGTTCGGCCATGCCCGACTACCACGATGACCTGCGTTTCGCCCATGTACTCGCCGATACCGCCGACGCCACCACCATGGAGCGATTCAAGGCGCTCGACCTCAAGGTCGAGACGAAACCCGATATGACGCCGGTCAGCGAGGCCGACAAGGCGGCCGAGGAGCTGATCCGCACCTCGCTGCAGCGCGCCCGGCCGCGGGACGCGGTTCTGGGCGAGGAGTTCGGCAGCGAGGGCAGCGGTCCGCGCCGCTGGGTCGTGGACCCGATCGACGGCACCAAAAACTACGTGCGCGGGGTGCCGGTCTGGGCCACGCTGATCGCGCTCATGGAGCGCGGCGCGGGCGGCGACCGGCCGGTCGTCGGGGTGGTGTCGGCGCCGGCGCTCGGCCGCCGCTGGTGGGCGGCCGAGGGGCTGGGGGCGTACACCGGCCGGAGCCTGTCGTCCGCGAGTCGGCTGGCGGTGTCACGCGTGGCGCGGCTGGGGGACGCGTCGTTCGCTTACTCCTCGCTCAGCGGCTGGGAGGAGCGCGGCAGGCTGGACGGCTTCCTCGACCTGACCCGGGCCTGCTGGCGGACGCGCGGCTACGGCGACTTCTGGCCGTACATGATGGTCGCCGAGGGGTCGGTGGACATCTGTGCCGAACCCGAGCTGTCGCTGTGGGACATGGCGGCGAACGCGATCATCGTCCAAGAGGCGGGCGGCCGCTTCACGGGGCTCGACGGGGCGCCGGGGCCGCTCAGCGGGAACGCGGCGGCGTCGAACGGTCTGCTGCACGGCGAACTGCTGAGCTACCTGGGCGACTAGGGCCCGTCCAGGGTCCGGACCGGCTCACGCGTGCCGGGGTACGGGGGCGTACCAGGCGGCAGATCGGCTTCCGCACGCCCCTTGTTGACGTCCGCGCCCCCATGTGAACATGTGAATCCACGTGCTTGTGAACTTGTGCGGTACTGCACCGCCGCGCAGCGACGCGGTCCACGCAGGCCCCCCGCAGTCCACGCAGGTCCACGCAGTGCACGCAGTCCCCGCAGTAAGGATTCGCCAAGGAGGTGGCACGACCATGCCCCCGCCCATGCTCGTCCGCGACGCCATGAGTTCGGTGGTCCTCACCATCGGCCCCGCCCACACCTTGCGCCAGGCCGCCCGGCTGATGTCCGCGCGACGCGTCGGCTCGGCGATCGTGCTGGACCCTGATACCAGCGGGCTCGGCATTCTGACCGAGCGCGACGTCCTCAACTCACTGGGCTCGGGCCAGGACCCGGACCATGAGCGGGCCCATGCCCACACCACCTCGGACGTCGTCTTCGCCGCTCCTCAGTGGACGCTCGACGAGGCGGCGCGCGCGATGTCCCACGGCGGCTTCCGCCATCTGATCGTCCTGGAGGCGGGCGATCCGGTGGGTGTGGTGTCGGTGCGCGACATCATCCGCTGCTGGGCCGGCGCACGGCAGCCGGAGCCCGCGCTGGCAGGGTGAGGGGCGCATTGATTTGGATAATGTCCAAATCAAGAATCAGTAGAGAGCGATACGAGATCTGGTCATGGACCGGCCCACTGCTACCCTTGCCTTATCTGACTGATAGGTGATGGCATGAGTGACCTGCTGGAACGGCTCCGGGTGCGCGGCTGGCGACTGACGGCCCAGCGGCGTGTCGTCGCCGAGGTCCTCGACGGGGAGCATGTGCACTACACCGCGGATGAGGTCCATGCCCTGGCGGCCGCCCGTCTGCCGGAGATCTCGCGCGCGACCGTATACAACACCCTCGGGGAGTTGGTCTCGCTCGGCGAGGTGCTCGAGGTCAGCACGGACGGTCGGGCCAAGCGCTACGACCCGAACGCCCACCGCGCGCACCAGCACCTGATCTGCGCCCGGTGCGGCACCATCCGCGACGTCCACCCCTCCGGCGACCCGCTGGCCGACCTCCCGACGGAGGAGCGCTTCGGCTTCGCGGTCTCGGAGGTCGAGGTCACCTACCGCGGACTCTGTCCCGACTGCGCGGCCGCCTGAGCACGAAGGGCCCGGATCCTGGAGGATCCGGGCCCTTCGTCTTGGTAGCGGGGACAGGATTTGAACCTGCGACCTCTGGGTTATGAGCCCAGCGAGCTACCGAGCTGCTCCACCCCGCGTCGATGTGACGTAATAGTAACCACACGGCGACGGCTGGGGCAAATCGAGGAGAGGGGCCGGCGGGAGGGCGGGAGCGAGCGCGCCGCCGGGGGGCTCCGTCCGGCGAGCTACGCCGTGAGCTCCTGCTGCAGGGCGTCCCGCAGCCGGGCCGCGCGCTCGGCGACCTCCGCCGGGCCCAGCTCGACCGCGCGGGCGCACCAGCGCTGACCCTCGGACAGGGCGCCGCGGCGGGCCGCGAGCAGGGCCAGGCGCAGCGCGGCGCGTCCGTGGCCGGCCTCGGCGGCGCGGGTCCACCACAGGGCGGCCTCGGGCTCGCTGCCCTCGCGGGCGAGCAGCAGACCCAGGTTGAAGGCGCCGTTGCTGCTGCCCGCCTCGGCGGCCTCGCGGTACCAGCGGGCGGCCTCCACCACATCGCCCCGGGCGGCCGCGAGCATGCCCATGCGCACCTGGGCGCGCCGGTGGCCCTGACGGGCGGCGCGCTCGTACCACTCCTCGTACTCGGGCACGGCCGGCTCCGTCTCGGCGCGCCCCAGGGACCCGCGGGGCGCGCCCTCGTCGGCGGACGGCCGGTCCAGCAGCGCGCCCAGCCGGAAGGCGGCCTCCGCGCTGCCGCCCCCGGCCGCGCAGCGCAGATGGCGCTCGGCCTCGCGGCCGTCGCCCTCGCGCAGCAGGGCGATGCCGACCTGGAGGGCGGCCTCGGTGTGCCCGGCGGCGGCGGCCCGCTCGTACCACTGCTGGGCGGCCCGCTCCTCGCCCCGCCCGGCGTGCAGGATGCCCAGGTTGAACGCCGCGTCCACGCTGCCGGCCTCGGCGGCCTTGGAGAACCACGGCTCGGCGCCGGCCGCGTCGGCGCGCTGGAGCAGCATGACGGCTACGGCGTTGGCGGCCTCGCGGTGCCCGGCGTAGGCGGCGCGGCGGTACCACTGCTCGGCCTGCGCGGCGCGGCCCTGCTCGGCGCAGAGCAGCCCCAGGTTGTACGCGCCGTTGATGTCCCCGGCGTCCAGGGCGGCCCGGTACCAGCGCTCGGCGGTCTGTGTCTCGCCGCGGTCGGCGTGCAGGGCGCCCAGCGCGTTGGCCGCGTTGCCGTCGCCGTCCTGGGCGGCCCGGTGCCACCAGACGGCGGCGCTGTCGGTGTCGCCCGCGTCGCGCAGCAGGAAGCCGAGCGCGCAGGCGGCGCGGGCCTCGCCGTCCTTGGCTGACGTCAGGTACCAGCGGCCCGCCTCCTGGAGCTCACCCCGCTTCTCCAGGAGCGTGCCGAGGTGAAGGGCGGCGCGCCGGTGGCCGCGCGCGGCGGCCTGCAGGTACCACTTCTCGGCCTCCGACTCTGCGCCGGGACCGGCGCGGCCTCTGGCGGCCTCGTCCTCGCGCTTGTCGAGGATGCGGGCGAGGCGGTACGAGGCCTCGCGGTGACCGCGCTCGGCGGCGGACCGGAACCAGCGCTCCGCGCCGATGTCGCTGCGGTGCTCGAGCAGGTCGGCGAGGGCGTACGCGCCCAGGGCGTGCCCGGACTCGGCGGACTGGCGCAGCCAGTACTCGGCAGCGGGCTCGTCCCCGCGCTCGCGGTGGTGGCGGCCGAGGGCGTGGGCCGCGGCGGCGGACCCGGCGACGGCGGCGACGCGCCACCAGCCGGCCGCCTCGTCGGCGTAGCCGCGCTGGTGGAGGAGGACGCCGAGGTTGTTGGCCGCGGCGCGGTCGCCCGCCGCGGTGGCCGCGCGTAGATGCGGCTCGGCGCCGTCGAGATCGCCGCGGCGCAGCAGCAACGAGCCCAGGGCGCTCATCGACGCGATGTCGCCGGACTCGGCGGCCCGGCGGTGCCGGGTCTCTTCCTCGTCCTCGGCACCGTCGTGCGTGTGCGCAAAACGCCCTGTCTCCAACAGACTGACCCTGTCCCCCATAAATTCCATCGTGACATCACCTGCAACCCGGGTACACCTTGGTATACCGCAGCCAGTGAGGTCACTTCAGCGTTTTGTCGACATGCCCACAGAGAGACAACCCAAACGCTTGTATCGCGATTCCCTGGGTGGACATCCCGGTGGACAACGACGGTGGACACACGACAAGGCCCGGATCCTTGCGGATCCGGGCCTTGTCTGTCAGTAGCGGGGACAGGATTTGAACCTGCGACCTCTGGGTTATGAGCCCAGCGAGCTACCGAGCTGCTCCACCCCGCGCCGTTGTGCCTCTACGCTACCACGGCGCGGGACGGCGGCCGCTCGGGTATTCGCCCGAGCGGCGCCGACTGCTCAGGTGTCCTCTCTTCTCGCCTTCTCGGCCTTGTCGTCGGCGGATTGACTCTGCTTCTGGTCCTGCTGCCCGCCGCCTTGGCTCTGGCCGTTCTTCTTGGCGGCCTCCGCCTCGGCCTTGGCGGCCCGGTCCAGCGCGTCCTTCAGGGCCTTCTGGGCCTTGCCGTAGGCCGTCCAGTCCTGCGGGTCCTTCTTGAGCGCGTCCTGGGCGTCCTGGTATGCCTTCGCGGCGTCCTTCAGGGCCTGCTCGACCGTGGCGTCACCGGCCGGTGGCTTGGTCGTATCGCCACCGCCGCCGCCGTCCTGGTCGTCGCTTGGGGTGTCCGATGGTTCGCTCTGGCCGAAGACCACGTCCAGCGCCTTGCTGAGCGAGTCCTCGAAGGCGGTCTTGTTCCCGTAGCTGACCAGCACCTGCCGCAGCAGCGGGAGGTCGGTACTGGCGCCGCGCAGATAGACCGGCTCGACGTACAACAGGCCGCCCCCGAGGGGAACGGTGAGCAGATTGCCGTACTCGATCTCCGAATCGCCTCTCTTGAGGATGTTGAGCTTTCCGGCGATCTTGTCATCGGAGTTGAAGTTGGCCTGCACCAACTGTGGGCCCGCCACACCAGTGGTGGACGGCAGTCTCAGGATTCTGATCTTGCCGTACTCGCTGCTCTCCGAGTCCGCGTCCACCGCCACGAACGCGCCGAGGTTGTCCCGGCCCTTGGGCGTGAGCGTCGTCGTCAGCGAGAAGGTCTGCGCCTTCTGATCCGGCATCTTCATGCTCAGGTAGTACGGCGGTACGGCGTTGCCCTTGTTGGTCGGGTCGTCCGGGACCTGCCACACCTCACTGCCGCTGTAGAACGTCACGGGGTTGGTGACGTGGTAGCGGGTGAGCAACTCGCGCTGCACCTTGAACAGGTCCTGCGGGTAGCGCAGATGCTGCATCAGGTCATCGCTGATCGCGCTCTTCGGCTTGACCGTGCCCGGAAACGCCTTCTTCCAGGTCTTCAGCACCGGGTCCTTGGTGTCCCACTCGTACAGCGTGACTTTGCCGTCGTACGCGTCGACGGTCGCCTTGACCGAGTTCCGGATGTAGTTGACCTTGTTCTGCTGCGCGACGACCGAACGCTCGCCGTCGGTGTCGTTGAGCGAGTCGGCCGTCGTGTCGCCCAACGTCGTACGGGACGCGTACGGATAGCCGTCCGTCGTCGTGTAGGCGTCGATTATCCACTTGATCCGGCCGTCGACCACCGCCGGGTAGGCGTCGCCGTCGATGGTCAGCCACGGCGCGACCGCCTCGACGCGCTCCTTGGGCGTGCGGTTGTAGAGAATCCGCGAACCGTCCCCTATGGCCCCGGAGTACAGGATCTGGGGCTCGCTGAAGGTCAGCGCGTACGCGGCGCGGGTGATCGGGTTGGACAGCTTGACGCCGCTGTCGCCCTGGTACCGGTAGGTCTTCTCACCCTTGTCGGTGGAGCGGTCCAGCTCCTTCTGCGGACCACCGACGATCGAGTACTGGGTGGTCTTCTCGCCGTAGTAGATCCGCTGCTCGTACTTCGGGAGCAGGCCCTTGGAGGGCAGGTCCTCCTCGATGAAGTCCGGGGCGCCGCGCCGCGTCGTGGACGTCGTGGTGCCCTTGGCCGCCACCGCCCCGTACCCGTGGGTGTACTTGAAGTGGTCGTTGATCCAGTTGTGCTCGGGGATGCCGCTCACATTCAGCTCGCGCAGACCGATGACGGTGTCCTGCTCCTTGCCGTCCTTGGTCTTGTAGCGGTCCACGTCCAGGGTGGCGGGGAAGCTGTAGTAGTCCTTGACCTTCTGAAGCTGCTGGAAGGTCGGGGAGACCACATTCGGGTCGAGCAGCCGCAGACTCGCCGTGGTCTCGGCGTCGGCGCGCAGCTGCTTGCGGTCCGCGCCCTTGGGCGCCTCGCCCGTGTACTCCGTCACCTCGGAGTCGTCGAGGCCGTACGCCTTGCGTGTGGCCTCGATGTTCTTCTCGATGTACGGAGCTTCCTTGGCCTGCTCGTTGGGCTGGACCTGGAACTTCTGCACGATCGCCGGGTAGAGCCCGCCGATCAGGATCGCCGACAGCACCATCAGGCCGAAGCCGATGACGGGCAGCTGCCACGTGCGCCGCCACAGCGTCGCGAAGAACAGCACGGCGCAGATCGCCGCGATGCAGAAGAGGATCGTCTTCGCGGGCAGATAGGCGTGGGCGTCCACATAGCGCAGACCGGTCCAGTTGGCCGTCGCCTTGAAGTCGCTCGACTTCACCGCCAGGCCGTACCGGTCGAGCCAGTACGCCACAGCCTTGAGGGCGACGAAGATGCCAAGCAGCACGGACAGATGGCCGGTGGCCGCGCCGGTCGCGCGGGCGCCCGGGCTGGTGACGCGCAGCCCCCCGTAGAGGTAGTGCACCAGCGCGGCGGCGACCAGCGAGATCACCGTCGCCGCGAAGCCGAAGCTCAACAGGAAGCGGTACCAGGGCAGATCGAACGCGTAGAACGACACGTCCATGTGGAACTGCGGATCCTTGACGTGGAACGGCACGCCGTTGACCCACAGCAGCCAGGTCCGCCACTGACCGGACGCGGACGCGCCCGCGATCAGCCCGACCAGCACGGTGACCGCGAGCAGCACCCACTTCTTGTAGGGGGCGATGCCCATGCGGTAGCGGTCCAGGCTCTGCTGCTCCATCGACATCGCGCTCAACGGCGGCCGCAGCCGGTGCGCCAGCCAGATGTTGATCCCGACGGCCAGCGCCATCAGCAGGCCGAATACGAAGAACAGCCCGATCTTGGTCCACAGGGTGGTGGTGAAGACCGAGGAATAATGGACCGAGCGGTACCAGAGCCAGTCGGTCCAATACCCCGCGAACATGACGAAGAGCATGGCCAGCACTGCCAGCACACCCAGGGTCATGAGCAGGGTCCGGACTCGCCGGGACGGTCGGCCGACTCTGATCCGCGGCCCCGTCGGGCCTCCGCCGCGGTCCGGCATCTGGAAAGCCAAGGTGCGCACCTCGAAGTTCGCTGTCGACTGAGCGGGTCCGGGCAGTAGGACCCAATGGAGCAACTTACTCAGGCTTTACTCAGTTCCCGTTTCCGGGTCCGATCAGGGCACGATATGACTCATGTCGAACGTTCACCCCGCCTCCGGGCCGCTGGCCGCCAATCCGCTGACCCGTGCCGTCCTCGAGATCGACGAGTACGCCGCCGGGCTCGGCTGGGACCGGCCGGCCCGCCTCTTCGCCCTCGTCGACACCGCGCGGCTGCGCGCCCAGGAGCCGGGTCTCGCCACCCAGCTCGGGCTCGACGAGGAGGCCGAAGGCGCCCCCGCCGCGGCCCTCACCCCCATCGAGCAGGACGAGCTGCCCGCCGCGACCCCCCTGGACGAGTTCCTGGCCACCATCGCCTGGCCCGACGCGGTGGTCGGCTGCGCGCTGACCGTGGAGCGGCTGATGCTGCCGCCCTCCGCCGAGGCATCCGTGCCCAAGGACCTGGACGAGAAGCAGCTGGCGACATGGGTCGAGAAGCACCCGGAGCGCCAGGAGGTCCGGATGACGGTCGCGGTCCTGCGGGACGGGGCGCGCGAGGCAGCGGTACGGCTGCGCGAGAAGGACTCGCCCACCGAGGTTCTCACCGGTGCCGACCTGGTGCCGGGGCTGGCCGAGGCGCTGTCCGCCACCTTCGCGGAGTGACGGCCACGTCCGCCGGGTGACCGCCGCGTCCCCGGTGGCCGCGGGGCGACCCCGCGGCCACCGGGGACGCGGGCGAGGCGCCGCCGCTCAGCCGGGATGCGGCTCAGCTCTTTGTTCGGCTCAGCTCTTGGTGCACTTGGGCAGCGCGGCGGTGTCCCCCGCGCGGATCTGCTTCAGGACCTTCAACGCCCCTTTGAGGGTGTGCACCTTCACCAGCGTGAGGCCGTCCGGCTTGCCCGCGGCGGCCGCCGCGCAGTTCTCCTGGGGCGTGAGAAAGTACTCCGCGCCCGCGTCCCGCGCCCCAATGATCTTCATCTGGATCCCGCCGATCGGGCCGACCGTGCCCTTGTCGTCGATGGTGCCCGTACCGGCGATGAACTTCCCGCCGGTCAGGTCACCCGCCGACAGCCTGTCCACGATCCCCAGCGTGAACATCAGCCCGGCGCTCGGCCCGCCCACGTCGGCCAGCTTGATGTCGATCTTCAGCGGGAAGGTGTAGTCGACCCCGGCCTGGATGCCGACGATCGCCCGGCCGTCTTCCGCCTTCTCGGTGGTGACGGTGACCGACTTCCGGGTCGTGGCCTCCTCATTCTTCTTCTCCGCCGCGGCCGCGTCCTTGGCCGGGACGATCGAGAAGGTCACCTTCTCGCCGGGCTTGTGCTTGGTGATCAGCTTGGCGACGTCTTCCGGGGCGCGCACCGCCGAACCGTCCACCTCCTTGATCACATCGCCCGCGTGCAGCCGGCCCTGGGCCGGCATGTCCCGCTGCACGACGCCCACGATGACGTGGGACGTGACCTTCTTGCCCAGCTGCCTGAGCGCCGCCACCTTGGCGCTCTCCTGGGACTGGGTGAACTCCTCGGCGGTCTCCTGGCTCACCTCGTCCGGGGTCTTGTCGTCCGGGTAGAGGGTGCTGTGCGGCAACACCACGCCGTCATGGGCCAGCCAGCCGTAGACGGCCTCGACGAGGTTCATCTTGTACTCGGAGCCGGTGACACGCACCGTCGTCATGTTCAGGTGCCCACCGGTGGTCGCGCAGCCCTTCTCGCCGGAGATCTGCAGCACGCACTCGCCCTTGTGGGAGCCCAGGGTGTCGTAGCTCGGGCCCGGCGACATCTCCGCGTACGGCACCGGGATCAGCACCCCGGCGCAGAGCAGCGCGATCAGCATCAGAAGGGAAGCGAGCATCGTCGCGGTGCGGCGTGGCATGGAACGACAGTACGGGACACGCCCGTCAGTCCACCGCCCGGGCCGTCCGTCCGGGCAGACGTCCGCTAGGCGGCATCCGAATCGGAATGTGCGCGCTCCATCGCCTCACGGAACCGCGCGTACCCGGCGAGCTCGGCGACATCCCCGGTCTTGCGGGTACGCGAGGCCCAGGCGGTATAGAGCACGGCGGCCAACGCGGCGAGAACCGGAATGAGCAACCACAGAAGCACACCCACGGCGGCCTCCCATCCCCTGACACAACCGCGACTGACAGATGAGCAGATTAATCCTCCGCCAGCTCAACGCTCAGGGCAGGGTGCGGGTTACGCAATCGGAGTACACCCGTCAGCGGTACATCTCCACTCCCCTGCCCCACTCGCCTTGCGCTACGCGCCCACCCGCCCTCCCGTCGCCCGACCACCACCCCTCACCGAGGCGCTACGCGCCCACCCACTCTTCTGTACCGTCCGCGAAGGTCTGGTGCTTCCAGATGGGGACCTCGCTCTTGAGGTCGTCGATCAGGCGGCGGCAGGCCGCGAAGGCCTCCGCGCGGTGCGGGCAGGCCACGGCCACGACCACGGCCAGGTCCCCGATCGCGAGGTCCCCGACCCGGTGCACCGCGGCGAGCGCCCGCACCGGGAAGTCCGCCACCACCTTCTCGGCGACACGGCGCAGCTCCGCCTCGGCGGTGGGGTGGGCGGAGTAGCCGAGGGCGCCCACGTCGGCGCCTTCGTCGTGGTCGCGCACGGTGCCGACGAACAGCGCGGTGCCCCCCGCGGCGGCGTCGCCGACCGCCCCGAACACCTCGTCGACGGACAGGGGGGTGTCACGGATCGCGAGCAGGCGGACCGGATCGGCGGCCGCGAGCTCGCCCGGATGGTCGTACGTACGTCCCATGCGCCCCATCGTGCCCCACCGCGCTCACTCCGCGGAATGCCGGATCGCGGAACACGGTTTCCGCTCAGGCCCTACGGCGCGCCTTACGGGCGCGGCGGACGATCGCCGCGGTGCCCACCAGGGCCACCGTCGCGCCCGCGGCGCCCAGCGTCGTGGCGTCCTTGCGGCCGAGCCGCCGCCCGGCGACCGTGTGGCGGCCGGAGACCTCCTCCAGCAGCTCCGCGAGGACCTCCTCGTTCGTCCAGCGCGGGCGCCAGCCCGCCTCGTGCAGCCTGCTGCCGCTGACCGCCCAGGGGTGCATGGTGTACGCCAGGTCGCCCGCCGGGGACGGGGTCAGGCCCAGCCGGTGCAGCCGGGAGGCCGCACCCAGCGCGACCGCCGAGGGCAGCTCCATGCGCCGAATGCCGGACAGCTCCTCGACCTCCTCCTGCTCGAGCCACCCGTCGCAGCCGACCGCCAACTCGCCCTCGACCTTCTCCAGGGCGGCGTACTCCAGCGCGCCGACCAGGTCCTCGACATGGCAGAACTGCCAGGTGGGCCGGGAGCCGGCGACCACCAGGAGGCGCGGCGACTCGAAGTAGCGGGTGAGCGCGGTGTCCGTGCCGCCGACCAGGATGGCGGGGCGTACGACGGTGACGTTCAGGCCGGGGTGGGCCCTCGGCGCCCGCTGGGCGAGCCGCTCGATCTCCAGCAGGTCCCCGACGCCGGTGGCCTCCGCCGTGGCGCGCAGCTCCGCGTCCTCGGCGAGCGGCACGTCGTTGTCGGGCAGCGCCCCGTAGACCATCGCGGAGGTGCACAGCACCACGCGGCGCACCCCGGCGGCCGCGGCGGCGGTCAGGACGGTCTGGGTGCCGCGCACGTTGTAGGCCGTTCGGGCGGCCGGGTCGGTGCCCAGGTCAAGGTCGACGGCGAGGTGGACGACGACGTCGGCGCCCCGCAGCTTGTCGGCGATGGCCGGGTCGCGCACGTCCAGGATGTGCCACTGCGCCTCGGTCACATCGCCGCGGCGCTCGTCGATGGCCAGGACGTGCTTGGTCTCGTCGGATTCGGCGAGCCGCTGCGTGAGCAGGGCTCCGGCGCCCGATGCGGCGCCGGTGACCGCGACGACAGGACGTCGTGCGGTGCGCGGCGGATCGTTTCGCGCTGCGCGAACTTCTCGGTCTGGGGAACTCACCGGGCGTCTCCAGCGGTTGTCTTCAGTACGCAGCGCACTGACGCATACGTACCAGGTGACGTCCATCCTGCCGCAGGCCCGCTATCAGCGAAGCACTGAGCCCGCAAACCGGCGAGGTGTCTAGGCTGGGTGGTGGTGCAAGGGCATTCGCCGCCGGCCCGGCCGGCGGCCCTACGAGCCGAGGGAACCCGTGAGTGACACCCCATTCGGATTCGGCCTCCCGCCGGAGGAGCCGGAGGACGGCGACGACGGCAAGCAGAAGGGCGGCCACGGCGGCAGTCAGGGCCCCGCGAATCCGTTCGGGTTCGGCGCGGGCGGTGGCGGCGGGGAGAACCCGTTCGCCGCGATGTTCGGGTCGCTGAACCCGAGCGACCTGGGCGCGGCCTTCCAGCAGCTGGGCCAGATGCTCTCGTACGAGGGCGGCCCGGTGAACTGGGACATGGCCAAGGACATCGCGCGGCAGACGGTCGCGCAAGGCACCGCGGACGGCACCAAGGACGCGAGCGTCGGCCCGGCCGAGCGCGCGGCGGTCCAGGAGGCGCTGCGCCTCGCCGATCTGTGGCTGGACGGGGTCACCTCGCTGCCCTCGGGCGCGGGCACCGCGGTGGCCTGGAGCCGGGCCGAGTGGGTCGAGGCCACGCTGCCGGTGTGGAAGGACCTGGTGGACCCCGTCGCCGAGCGGGTCGGCGCGGCCATGGGCGATGTGCTCCCCGAGGAGATGCAGGCCATGGCGGGCCCGCTGCTCGGGATGATGCGCTCCATGGGCGGCGCGATGTTCGGCACCCAGATCGGGCAGGCGGTGGGCGTGCTGGCCGGCGAGGTCGTCGGCTCCACGGACATCGGGCTGCCGCTGGGTCCCGCGGGCAAGGCGGCGCTGCTCCCGGTCAACATCGCGGCGTTCGGCTCCGGGCTCGGCGTCCCCGAGGAGGAGGTCCGGCTGTACCTGGCGCTGCGCGAGGCCGCCCACCAGCGGCTGTTCTCGCATGTGCCGTGGCTGCGCTCGCATCTGTTCGGCGCGGTCGAGGGGTACGCCCGGGGGATCAAGGTCGACACCGCGAAGCTGGAGGACGCGGTCGGCCAGCTCGACCCGACCCACCCCGAGCAGCTGCAGGAGGCCCTGCAGCAGGGCATGTTCCAGCCGGAGGACACCCCGGCCCAGAAGGCCGCGCTGGCCCGTCTGGAGACCGCTCTGGCGCTCGTCGAGGGCTGGGTGGACGCGGTGGTGCACGCCGCCGCGGCGCCCCATCTGCCGTCGGCCGACGCCCTGCGCGAGACGCTGCGGCGCCGCCGGGCGAGCGGCGGCCCCGCCGAGCAGACCTTCGCCACGCTGATCGGCCTTGAGCTGCGGCCGCGGCGGCTGCGCGACGCCTCGCGGCTGTGGGCCTCGCTGACCGACGCCCGCGGCCTGGACGGGCGCGACGGGCTGTGGGCCCACCCTGACATGCTGCCGACGGCCGAGGACCTGGACGACCCGGACGGGTTCGTCCACCGCGAGCAGCTGGACTTCTCCGAGCTGGACAAGATGCTCGGCGAGGCCGCGGGCGGCGAGAAGGGCACGGGCGGCGCTCAGGACGGCAAGGACGACGACAAGGGCGAGAGCGGCCGGTGAGCCTGCACGAGGACGCGGCGCGGGTGCTGCGCGAGTGGCCCGCGCCGGACGACGGGCAGGAGCGGCTGCGGCTGAATTACGGCGGCCATCTGGCCGCGTATCCGGACGGGATGTGGAAGGCGTGCCAGGACGGGCACATCACCGCCAGCGCGCTGGTGATCGACCCGTCCCAAGGGCGCGTCCTGCTGACGCTCCACCGCAAGCTGAAGATGTGGCTGCAGATGGGCGGCCACTGCGAGCCCGAGGACGCCACCTTGGCGGACGCGGCGCTGCGCGAGGCCACCGAGGAGTCGGGCATCGAGGGGCTGACGCTGCTGCCGACCGGCCCGGTGCGTCTCGACCGCCATCTGACGCCGTGCGCCTGGCACCTGGATGTGCAGTACGCGGCACTGGCCCCGCGGGAAGCGGTGGCGGCGATCAGCGAGGAGTCGCTGGACCTGCGCTGGTTCGGCTATGACGAGGTGGCGGGCGTGGCCGACGAGTCGGTGCGCCGCCTGCTGGCCCGTACCCGCGCGCTGGTGTGAGGGAGGCGCGCGGGTACGGCACTCCCCCGGCCGCCCCGGGCCGTCGTGCCCGGGGCGCCGGCTGCCGTCAGTTGCTGAAGATGTTGCCCTGGTTCTGCCCACGGGCGCCCTGCTGGCCCATGCCGAACTGAGCGGCCGCCCCGCTGCCGATCACCGCGTTCTGCGGCGGCAGCAGCTCGCTGGGCTGCACCAGCGCATAGCCCTGGCCGAGGAAGCTGAGCTCCCAGCCCTCACCCGTGTTGCCGCGGCGCCGCCACACTCCGCTGGAGTGCGTCTGCGCCTGCATCTGGACCCGCAGCGAGGTGGACCAGGCGACGATGGCGTCCGCGTCCACGTTGACGTACTTGTCGGGGGTGACCTGCAGCATGAGCGGCTGGCCCGAGGTCATCAGGGCCACCTTGCCCCGGCCGGAGATGTTGAGGTTGTACTTGCCCGAGCCGGAGATCCCGTACTGGCTGTCCACCGCGATCGACTCCCAGTGCAGGGTGGAGTCGAGCGCGAGCACATAGGCGCTGTCGACGGTCAGCCCCTCGTGGTCCACGTCGACGACATGGACGTGCTGGGCGAGGTTGGCCAGGTAGACCGTGCCCTGGCCGGAGCAGCGCATCAGATCGAGCGCCTCCCCGGTGCGGGCCCGGGCGCGCTGCTGCCCCTGCGTCTGGTATTCGCCGTCGAACTCGATCAGTCCTTGGTAGGCGACCATGGTGCCCTTGCGGGCCAGCACGTCCTGGTGCCCCTCGAGGGCGACCCGCAGCAGCTGCGGGTTCTGGAGCGCGTAGCGGTCCTGGGTCTGGGTCTCGGTGAAGCCGAAAAGCGGGCTCTGCATGATGTCTTCGCTCCCCCTCAGCCCCGCGCCCGGAGCCGGTCAGTGCTGTCCTCGCTGGGCTGGACGACGACGAAGCCCTGCCCGGAGAAGCCGAGCTGGTACGCCTCGCCGCTGCCCCGGCCGATCAGGGACGACGCCTTGAAGCTGCGCTTCCCCTTCACCTTGAGGTTGGTGGACCAGGCGACGAGGGCGTCCGGGTCCACATAGGTCTCGTCCTCGCCGCGGCCGCAGTCGACGACGATGGGGGTGCCCCGGGAGGTCAGGGCGACCCAGCCGGTGCCGGAGACGCCCACGTTGAACAGGCCCTGCCCGGCGAACTTGGCGATGCCCTTGACCCGCTCGACGCCCCACTGGAGGTGGGCGTCGAAGGCGAGCAGATTGGTCCCGTTGACCGACAGCGAGTCGCCGTTGAGGTTGACGCATACGACGTCCGCGCCGTAGTCGGCGAGGTAGAGCAGGCCGTCGCCGCTGCACTTCATGAGCGGCGCGCCCTCGCCGGTGAGCCACTGGGAGGCCATCTGGCGCACCGCGGGCGGGTTGGGCTCGTACTGGACGAAGCCCTCGTAGGCGACCATCGAGCCGGTGCGGGCGAAGAGGTCCTGGCCGCTCTGCATGGCGACCTTGAGCATGCTGCTGCCGTGGTTCTCCATACGGGCGGAGACCGGGGCCGGCGCGTAACCGGTGATCAGTTGCTGGTCCATGGCGGTCCCTTTAGACCTCGTAGGGCTGGACGACGATGAAGTTGCCGGGCGCACCGCGGAACTGGAGGTTCACGGTCTCCCCGCTGTGGCCGGGGTAGGCGTTGCGGCGCAGCCGCACCTGGCTTGAGATGATCACCTGTGAGGCGGCGGACCAGGCGACGATGGCGTTGGCGTCGGCGAAGGTCGTGGGGGTGACCGGCAGCACGACGGGCGTGCCCAGGGTCTTCACGATGACGGTCCCGGTCCCCTGGAACTGCATGGTGAACAGCGCGCCGCCGGGGATCCCGTGGCCCTCGATCCGGCGCACCTCGTGGTGCAGTCCTTCGTCGAAGGCGAGCACGCTTTCGGCGGACACACAGATGGCGTCGCCCTGCAGCTCGATCGGGTGAAGTTCGGCGGCGTTCTCCGCGAGGAAGACCTGGCCCTGGCCGGAGCAGCGCATCAGCTGCATCTCCTGGCCGGTCGCGTTGCCCACGACCCTGCCGCGGAAACCGGCGCCCTTGTAGCTGAAGTCGACCTTGCCCTGGTAGAGCACCATCGAGCCCTGGCGGGCCAGGATCGGCTGGCCGCCGACGCCGAGGTCGGCCCGGATGAGCCTGGGGTTCTGCGGCGTCCAGCGCTGACCGGTGGGGGCCTCGCGGTACTTGGCGAGCGCGGCCTGGACACCGGGGGCGGCGGCGCCCTGCGGCTGGCCGGGCTGCGCGCCGGGGTACGGGGCGGGCTGGCCCGGCTGGCCGTACGGGTTCGTCGGCACCTGGCCCGGCTGGCCGCCGGGGTACGGGGCGGGCTGGCCGTACGGGGCCGGGGCGGGGGGCGCCTGGCCCGGGGTCTGGCCGAACTGCGGCTGCTGGCCGGGGTACGGGGCGGGCTGGCCCGGGGGCGGCACCTGTCCGGGCGGCGGCACCTGTCCGGGGGGTGCGATCGGCGCGGCGATGGTCGGCGCCGCGTGCACCTGCGGCGCGGCGGGGGCCGCCGCTGGGGGCGTGCCGCCGGGCGGCGGCGCGAAGCCCTGCGCGGGCGCGGGCTGCGGGGCCTGCGGCGCGGGCTGCGGCGGGCCGAAGTCCGGGGCGGGCTGCTGCGGCGCGGCGGGGGCCGCGCCCGCCGGGGGCGCGAAGCCCGGAGCGGGGGCGGCCTGGCCGGGCGGCGCGAAGCCGGGGGTCCCGCCTTGGGCCGGGGCGGGGGCGGGCTCCTCCTCCGCGACCTCGCCGCCGAAGTTCTTGAGCAGCGCATCGAGGCCGCCGTCGAAGCCCTGGCCGACCGCGGCGAACCGCCACACGTCCTTGAGGTAGAAGTCGCCCAGCATCACGGCGCGCTCGGTGCTGAACTCCGCCCCGGTGAAGGAGTACCGGACGACCTCCTCGCCGCCCGCGACGACCCGGATGTAGCCGGGGCCGACCTGGGACATCTGGCCGGCACCGTCGATGGTGGCGGTGAAGGAGAGCTTGTGGATCTGGGACGGGATGTTGTCGAGGGTGACGCGGAACGACTCGGTGTCTCCGGCTTGCGGGCCGAGCTGCTGAATCGCTTCCTCGGGGGACTTGGGCTGGTTGAAGAAAATGAAGTAGCGGTCGTCGGAGAGCCGCTCGTCCGCGTCGAGGCCGAAGCAGCTGATGTCGAAGGTCAGACCGGGCCCGGCGATCTGCACGCCGACGTACAGGTCCCTCCCCGCGGTCAGATCACTGATCTTGGCCTTGTGGCCGCGTTGGAATTCCCTGGCCATACGTAACGACCGTCCCCCATCCCGATAGCGGAGAATGCATTGCGCGCCAGGCTAACCGCTGCCGCTGAGAAGGAGCGACGCCGGGGAGCGAGGTGTGGTTCCGGTGACTACTCCGGCGGGGCCGAGGGGAGGTGCGGCAGCCTTCCGGCGGCCACCACGCCCTCCAGGTACCCGCGCGCCCGCTCGGTCCGCGGATACGCCTCCAACAGCCCCCAGAAGCGCTGGCCGTGGCCGGGCACCAGCAGATGGGCGAGTTCGTGGACCAGGACGTAGTCCACCACGTACTCCGGCATGCCCTGCAGGCGGTGTGAGAGGCGGATGCTGCCCTCGGACGGGGTGCACGACCCCCAGCGGGTGTTCTGGTTGGTGACCCAGCGAACCGTGGCGGGGCGGGCCCGCCCGCCCAGGTACTGGTCGGACAGCCACTCGGCGCGGGCCGCGAGCTCCGCGTCGCCGAGCATCCGCTTGCTCTCCTGCGCGGCCAGCTTGTCGAGCATGACCCTCACCCAGCGCTGCTCCTCCGCCTCGGACATGCGGGCGGGGATCAGGACGACGGTGCGGTCCCCCTCTCGGTAGGCCGAGACCGTTCTGCGCCGCCGTGTGCTCCGGCGGACCTCGACCGCGCCCGGACCCCGGCTCTGCGGGCCCTGGGCGCTGCGTGAGGTGCTGGCGGCGCTGTGCGATGGGGTCTCACCGGCGAGGTGGGGGAAACGGTCGGCAGACACCCCTTGACGTTACCCGCTGGCAGCCGGGGAAGTCCCGCCGCGCACCGGGTTACGGGCCGAACCACTCCACCCGGTGGTCACCGCTTGTACGACTATCACTCGCGGCTGTGGATAACTTTCGGCGGCCGCGCGGCGGGTCCGCGCATGCTGGGAGCAGTTCGGGGGCGGGGTCGGCCGTGAGGGCCGGCTCATGACCGAGGAGGGGGATCCGATGACGGGGGCGACCATGCATCCGATGCTCAAGCCCGCGCTGCGGCGCGGCTGGCGGAGCCGGGACACCGTGCAGTTCGGGGTGGCCCGGGCCCATGCGGTGGTGCTGGGGCCGGTGGACACGGCGACGGGCAGCTTCCTGGAGCTGCTGGACGGGACGCGCGGGCTGCCGCTGCTCCGGCAGGAGGCCAGGGCCTTGGGATTGCCGGAGGGACGGGCCGACGCGCTGGTGGAGCGGCTGGCGGCGGCCGGTCTGCTCGACGACCCGGTGGAGGGCGGCGAGCGGGCAGCCGCGGCCTGGCGCCACGGCGCGGCGCTCGACCGGCTGCGGCCCGACCTGGCGGCGCTGTCGGTGCTGTGTCCCGAGCCGGGAGCCGCGGCGCGGCTGCTGGCGGCGCGGGGCGCGATGCGCGTGCAGGTGAGGGGCGCGGGCCGGGTCGGGGCGGCCGTGGCGGCGCTGCTGTCGGCCTCGGGGGTCGGGCAGGTCGATGTGGTGGACGGCGGCTGTGTCGAGCCGTGGGACGTGACGCCCGGTGGGCTGCCGGCCGAGCGGATCGGGGAGCGGCGGGACGCGGCCGCGCGCGGCGTGGTGCGCCAGTCGGCGCCGGGTCCGCGGCCGCGCCGCCCGGCGGGGCCGGCGCCGGGACCGGCGCCCTCCGGCGAGCCGGGGCTGACCCTCGTGGTGATCGCCCCGCGCGACGGGCTCGCGGCCTACGCTCCGGATCCGGCGGGGGCCGAGCCGCTGCTGGCGTCGGGGACGCCTCATCTGTATGCGGGAGTCCTGGAGGCGACGGGGGTTGTGGGGCCGCTCGTGCTGCCGGGGATCACGCCGTGCGCCGGGTGTGCCGCCGTGGGGCGCGGCGAGCGGGAGCCGACCTGGCCGAGGATGCTCGCGCAGTGGCGGTCCGGCCGCCGCGGGCCCACATGGGCCTGCGACACCGCTTTGGCCACAGTGGTCGCCGGCGTCACTGCCGTGCATGCGCTGGGGTTCCTGGACGGGCGACTGCCGGCCAGCGCCGGAGCCCGGCTGGAGGCGGCGCTGCCCACTCTCACCTGGGACAGGCGGCGGATCGAGCCGCATGCGGAGTGCGCCTGTGGCGCGGCCGGACGGACTGATGCGGTATATGCCTCGGATGTCGAAGCGCCGCACGCGACAATGTCCGGGTGACCGACGTCCGCCAAGTGGGCGACGGGGGTCCGGGGGGCCACCCCCGGGAAGGCTCAGCTGTAGTTGGAGGGCGCATGTCCGATCTGCCGCGCAAGGCGATCACCCGTACCGCCAAACTGGCGACGCTGCCCTTGGGATTCGCCGGGCGCGCCACCTGGGGGCTCGGAAAGCGGATAGGGGGCCGGCCGGCAGAGATCGTCGCGCGCGAGCTGCAACAGCGCACGGCCGAGCAGATGTTCAAGGTGCTCGGGGAGCTCAAGGGCGGCGCGATGAAGCTCGGCCAGGCGATGTCGGTCTTCGAGTCGGCGCTGCCGGAAGAGATCGCCAAGCCTTACCGGGCGGCGCTGACCAAGCTCCAGGAAGCGGCGCCGCCCATGCCGACCCGCACGGTGCACACGGCGCTGGAGCAGCGGCTGGGGGCCGAGTGGCGCGAGCTGTTCACCGAGTTCGACGACAAGCCCGCGGCGGCCGCCTCGATCGGACAGGTGCACCGGGCGGTGTGGCACGACGGGCGGGCGGTCGCGGTCAAGGTCCAGTACCCGGGCGCGGGCGAGGCACTGCTCTCCGACCTGAATCAATTGAGTCGGTTTGCCCGAGTATTGGGGCCGCTGGTGCCGGGCCTGGACATCAAGCCACTCATCGCCGAGCTGCGCGACCGGGTGTCGGAGGAGCTGGACTACGAACTGGAGGCCGAGGCCCAGCGCATCCACGCGGAGGAGTACGCCGACGATCCGGATGTGGTGGTCCCGCAGGTGGTGCACCAGAGCGATCAGGTGCTGATCACGGAATGGCTGGAGGGGACACCGCTCTCCGAGGTGATAGCCGACGGCGCGCCCGAGGAGCGGGACCGGGCCGGACAGCTGCTCGCGCGCTTCCTGTTCTCGGGCGCCGCCCGCACCGGGCTGCTCCACGCCGACCCCCACCCGGGCAACTTCCGGCTGCTGACCGGTGACGCCCCGGAGGGACCGCCGGAGAAGTGGAAGCTGGGGGTCTTGGACTTCGGTTCGGTGGACCGGCTCCCGGGCGGGCTCCCCGAGCCCATCGGCATCGCACTGCGGATGGCGCTGGACGGCGACGCCCAGGCGGTCTACGAGCTGATACGCGGCGAGGGGTTCGTCAAGCCGACCATCGAGCTCGACCCGGACGCGCTGCTGGACTTCCTGCTGCCGATGCTGGAGCCGGCCCAGGTGGACGAGTTCACCTTCGACCGGCAGTGGCTGCGCCGCCAGGCGGCGCGGGTGGCGGATCGTCGCTCACCGGTCTACGAGCTGGGCAACCAGCTCAATCTGCCCCCGGCCTATCTGCTGATCCACCGGGTCTGCCTGAGCACGATAGGGGTGCTGTGCCAGCTGGGCGCGGAAGTGCGGCTGCGGAACGAGCTCGAGGACTGGGTACCCGGCTTCGCCGAGCGATACGACGAAGTGGCAGAAGCAGCAGAAGCACCGGAAGCAGCTGCGGAAACGGAAGAAGCCGAGGGGGCCGAAGAGGCGGAAGAGACGGCGTCGGAGGCTGCGGAAGCCATCGAAGAGGCCCCCGAGGAGGCGGCCGAGGAAACGGCGCAGAAGGCGGCCGAGGCATCTGCCTGACGTGCCCGCCCGCTTCGGCGGGCCCCTTCGGCTGCCCTTCAAGGGTGAGCGGGCAGCCGAAGGGCCGGTCCGATCGGACCGGCCCCCGGCGTCCCCCTGTTGTTGCGGCTGTCCCCCGTTAGCGCGGCTGTCCCCCCGTTATCGCAGCCGCCTCCCCCTGTTGCCGCTTACTGCATCACCGCCATGGCCAGAGCGCGGCGGGCGCGGAGCGAGGCCCGCTCCGCACGGCGCTGCATGCGCCGGGCGGCTGCCAGCCGGACGGCGCTGCGTTGAGACTCGGCCTCTTGCAGTCGTTCATGCATATGCGCACGGGCCAGGGCTTCTGGGATGAGTTGCATTTCACGGGTCCTGTTCTGGCGCGACTCGGTCGCACCTGAGGTGTCGCGGGCTGGGGTGTCTGAGACGGACGGGGTCATCGTCGGGACCTGTTTCATCGGGTCATGCGTCGCTGGGCGATCGATCGTTCCGGTGATGTTCATGCCATGACCGGGTTCTTGCGCGGACGACCACGCGGCCGCTTCCGGGCGACGACGACGCCCTGGATGAAGAGCTCGCCACCCCACACGCCCCAGGGCTCACGGCGGTCCTTGGCCCCGGCGAGGCAGGCCTCCCGCAGCGGACAGGTCTGGCAGAGCGACTTGGCGTACTCGACGTCGGCCGGAGACTCGGCGAAGAAGACCTCCGGGTCGTAGGAGCGGCACGGGACGGCGACACCGAGGTTCTCGATCGCCTCATCGAGGTCGGTGAGGGCGGTGAGCGGGGTCAAGGGGTCCTCCGAGAGGTCAGGCGGGGGGATCAGGTCGGTTGCTACGGACGGGGCGTGTGCCTTGAGTTGCACGGTCGTCAGTTCCTCGTCTTCTCGGTCCGGCTGGTGGCCGGGCGCTGGCAAATCAAAAGGGCCGCGGATCCCGGTGTGGGTTCCGCGGCCCTGGAAGGTGCCGACCTGATTCTGGATCAGGCTGGATATCTCCAGGGTCCGAGCCCGCGGAGGGCCCACTTCTCGTGGTGCTGCTGCGTCGTCCGGGATCCGGCACCATTGGCCGCAAACGCATAGGCAATCGCCCGCGCGGTTGCCGCTACCGCAGGTGCCTGGATCGGTCGCTCGCTGAGACGCGCTTCACCGGCGCCGGCGGACACACCGGTGCCAGGCAGCTCGGAGCCGAGCAGGCAGGTGGCGAGGACCGAACGATCGGTCATTTTGATGGTGTTCATGAAGCTGATCATTGGGCTCGCCTCCTCTCGGCGTCTCAGGGACCGTCTCGAAACCGGTCCGGCTCGTTCAGTACAACACGGATTCCTCGGATCCCGGAAGGGCCGTTGTCTCCGTGCTCGGAAGGCTATGGGTATGCGCTCCGCGCGCGCAAACTATTTTTCCGTCGAGTTTCGCGCGGGATCTTCGGAACCGCTTCCACCGGTCCCGTCGACACCCTCCGCCCGGGTGAGTTCCCGCCCGGAGCAGAGCGCGAGGACGTCGGCGCCGAACTTGTCGAGCTTCCGCCTCCCCACTCCAGGGATGCCCGACAGCTCCCCTTCGGTTCCCGGCACGGCCTCGGCGATCGCCAGCAGCGTCTTGTCGGTGAAGACGCAGTAGGCGGGCTGGCCCAGCTGCCCGGCCTGCTCGGCCCGCCAGTCCCGCAGCCGCTCGTACAGCGCCTCGTCCAACTCCGAGGGGCAGTCCTCACAGCGCCTCAGCTTCATCTCACCCGCATCCGTCAGCGTCCTGCCGCACACCCGGCAGTGGACCGGGCCGCGCCGCTTGCGGACCTGTCCACTTGTGCCGCCGCCGCGCTCGATGCCGCCGCCCCCGCCCGGCGTGCGGGGGGCGGGGGCCGCTGAGCCGGGACGCAGCCCGTTCAGAAAACGGCTGGGGCGGCGGTTCGCACGGCCTCCGGGAGAGCGCGAGAGGGCCCAGGAGAGGGTCAGATGGCGGCGGGCACGGGTGACCCCCACATAGAGCAGCCGACGCTCCTCCTCCACCTGCGGGTCGGTCTTGGCATAAGTGATGGGCACCATGCCCTCGGTGAGCCCGACCAGGAAGACCGCGTCCCACTCCAGGCCCTTGGCGGCGTGCAGTGAGGCGAGCGTCACACCTTCGACGGTCGGGGCGTGCTGCGCCGCCGCCCGCTCGTCGAGCTCCGCCACCAGGTCGGCCAGGGTGACCTGCCGCCCCGCCGCCAGGTGGCTCGCGCAGAACTGCTCGGCGAGTCGCACCAGCGCCGCCAGGGACTCCCAGCGGTCTCTCACCGCGCCCGACCCGGCCGGGGGCTCCGGCGTCCAGCCGCGGGTGGAGAGCACGGCCCGCACCTGGGAGGGGACATCCGCGTCCGTCAGCGCGGGGTCGGCGTTTCCCGCGCGGGCGGCGCCGCGCAGCAGCAGCCCGGCCTCGCGCACCTCAGGGCGCTCGAAGAACCGCTCGGCGCCGCGCAGCTGGTAGGGCACCTGGGCGTCGGCCAGCGCCTGCTCGTAGACCTCCGACTGCGCGTTGACCCGGTAGAGGATCGCGACCTCGCTCGCCGGCACCCCGCCGCCGCCCTGCTCCACGGGGGTGATCAGCTCGCGGATCCGGCGAGCCACCCCCTCGGCCTCGGCCGGCTCGTCCGCGTATGCCGTATAGAGCGGGTCGGGTCCCGGCTCGCGCTGCGAGACCAGCTCCAGACGGTGGTCGGCCGCCCGGCCCCGGGCCTGGGCCAGCACCCCGTTGGCCAAGTGGACGACCTGGGGGGTGGAGCGGTAGTCGCGGACCAGCTTGACGACCGTCGCACCCGGGTGCCGGGTGCGGAAGTTCAACAGGTGGTCGGGGGTGGCGCCGGTGAAGGAGTAAATGGTCTGGCTGGCGTCGCCGACCACACACAGGCTCTCCCGGTCGCCGAGCCACAGCTCGAGGAGCCGCTGCTGCAGCGGGCTGACGTCCTGGTACTCATCGACCACGAAGTGCTGGTACTGGCGGCGCACCTGGTCGGCGATGTCATGCCGCTCCTCGAGCACCCCGACCGTCAGCAGCAGCACATCCTCGAAGTCGATCACGCCGCGGTCGCGCTTGAGCTGCTCGTACACGGCGTAGATCCGGGCGATCTCGGCGGCGTCACGCGGGGCCTCCCGGCCGGACTTGGCGGCCGCGGCCGGATAGTCCTCGGGCACGGTCTGGGTGACCTTCGACCACTCGATCTCACCCGTCACATCCCGCAACTCATTGCGGTCCAGCCGGATCCGGCAGCGCGCCGCGGCCTCCGCGACCAGCTGTACCTTGCGCTCGACCAGGCGCGGCACCTCGCCGCCCACCGCCTTGGGCCAGAAGTAGTGCAGCTGACGCAGCGCGGCCGAGTGGAAGGTACGCGCCTGCACCCCGCCCGCGCCCAGCTGCCGCAGCCGCCCGCGCATCTCCCCCGCCGCGCGGTTGGTGAAGGTGACGGCGAGCACACTCGCGGGCTGGAAGACGCCCGCGCGCACCCCATAGGCGATCCGGTGGGTGATGGCACGGGTCTTGCCCGTCCCGGCCCCGGCCAGCACGCACACCGGGCCGTGCAGGGCCGAGGCCACCTCGCGCTGCTCCGGGTCGAGCCCTTCGAGCACCGCGTCGGCGTCGCGCGGAACCGCCGCGTACTCGGCCGGCGTGGAGACCCGCGGGAAGAGAGGGGAGGGCGTTGCTGCTGTCACCCCGCCATGCTGCCAGGTCCGCTGAGACCGCCGGGACGGTTGTCCACAGCCGCGCCCGTCCGGTCATCTCATCCGCTTGTCGGGCGGGGTGTGCCCCGTCGCACGGCGGCGAGGGAATGCCGCGGGTTGGGCGGACGTTTCACCACTGCCATCGCACCGAGCCTCACGGAGAGGCCGAGCCTCAAGGAGAGTAAGACCGATGTCCGGCACTGTGACGATGTACAGCACCACCTGGTGCGGCTACTGCCGCCGGCTGAAGGGCCAGATGGACCGCGAGGGAATCGCGTACACGGAGGTCGACATCGAGCAGGACCCGGAGTCGGCGGCCTTCGTCGAGAAGGCGAACGGCGGCAATCAGACCGTGCCCACTGTCCAGGTGGTTCCCTCCAACGGTGGCGCTGAGGTCGTGATGACGAACCCGAGCCTTGCCCAGGTGAAGCAGGCGCTCGGCGCCTGACTCCCGCTACGCGCAATCCCCGACCGGCCTGACGCTGATCGGGGGTTTGGTGTGCCCTGGGGCCGCGTCGACTGAACAAGACCCGCCGCCTACATCGGGCGACGGCACGGACTACGTGGTGCAGGGCTACGTGATCACCGACCCTGAGCGGCCGGCACAGCTGGTCCAGGGGGAGAGCGCGGACCTCCATGACGTGAAGCCGCTCGATTCCCGGCTCATACCGAGGCCGGGCTCAGGCCCGGGGCAGCGGCTCCCCGTACCAGAGCTCGATCAGGCGGGCCGCGATCGAGATCCCCGAGGGAGGAAGCACCTCCCCGGACTTGAACGCGGCCCGCAGCTCGTCCCGCGAGAACCAGCGCGCCTCGTGGATCTCCTCCCCGTCCACCTGGATCCGGGAGGAGGTCGCGCGCGCCATGAAGCCCAGCATCAGGCTGGAGGGGAACGGCCACGGCTGGCTGGCCACATACTCGACCTCGCCGATCGTGACGCCCGCCTCCTCCGCCACCTCGCGGACCACGGCCTGCTCGATCGACTCGCCCGGCTCGACGAAGCCCGCGAGCGTCGAGAAGCGCCCCTCGGGCCAGTGCATCTGGCGGCCCAGCAGCGCCCGGTCCTGATCGTCGGTCACCAGCATGATCACGGCCGGGTCGGTCCGCGGGTAGTGCTCGGCCCCGCAGGCCGGGCAGCGGCGGATGTGGCCCGCCGCCGCGATCACCGTGCGCTCGCCGCAGCGCGAGCAGAAGCGGTGCAGCCGCTGCCAGTTCTCCAGCGCCACCGCGTGCGCCAGCAGCCCGGCGTCCCGCGCCGACAGCAGCGCGCCCGCCTCCCGCAGCCCCGCGGGTCGCGCCGACTGGTCCATCCGCCCGGGCAGCGCGTCCTTCTGCAGCGCGAAGTAGCGCACCCCGTCCTGATCGGTGCCCAGGAAGTAGCGGTGATTCTCGGTGGGCGGGGCCTCGAAGGACGGGGTCATGACGAGTTCGGTGCACCCGTCCGGCGCGTCGTCGACCAGCGCCTGGCCGCCGGAGACCACGAAGACCCGCGTCGTCGGGTGGCTCCACGCCGCGGCCAGCCACGCCTCGTCCAGGCGGTGGTGCGCGGCACGGTCGATGCCGCTCGCGCCGCTGAGCGTGATCGGTTCGGCGGCGGTGCGATCGGTCCAGGTGGTCACGGCTGCTTCCAACTCCCCCTGAGAAATGGGTGCTTTACGTACATACGCGCTATACGGTCCGGTTTTCCGCGTTTTCTGTGAGCTCGCCCCACAGGTACGCGGCCGTCTCGGCGCCCTTCAGGAGCAGGTCGAGCTCGACCTTCTCGTTCGGCGCGTGCCAGCCGTCGGAGGGCACCGAGATGCCCAGGAACAGCACCGGCGCGCCGAGCACGTCCCGCAGATCGGCGGCCGGGCCCGAGCCGCCCGACCGGGTGAAACGGATCTTCATGCCGAAGGCCCGCCCCATGGCCCGCGCCAGCGACTGGAGCGCAGGGTGGTCCAGGGGGGTCAGACAGGGGCGGGTCGCGTTCGCGAAGGTGATCTCATGGCGGACACCGGCCGGGATCCGGGCCGCGACCCACTCCCGCACCGCCAGTTCGACCTTGTCCGCGTCCTGGCCCGCCACCAGCCGGAAGGACAGCTTCAGCTGGGCGCAGGACGGCACGATCGTCTTGCCGCCCGGCCCCTGGTAGCCCCCGCCGATCCCGTTGACCTCCGCGGTCGGGCGGGCCCAGATCCGTTCCAGGGTGGTGTGGCCCGCCTCGCCGAGCGTGGCGTACGAGTGCGCGGAGCGCAGCCAGGCGCCCTCGTCGAAAGGCAGCTCGGCGAACAGTTCGCGCTCGCGGTCGGTCAGCTCCACGACCCCGTCATAGAAGCCGGGGATCGCCACGCGGCGGTCGGCGTCGTGCAGGGCGGCAGCCAGCCGGGCGGCCTCGGTGGCCGGGTTGGGGACCGCGCCGCCGAACGCGCCGGAGTGGATGTCCTGGTCCGGCCCGTGGAGATCGATCTGGCATTCCACGAGCCCGCGCATGCCGGTGCAGACGGTCGGGGTGTCCTCGGACCACATCCCGGTGTCGGAGACGATCACGGTGTCACAGGCGAGCCGGCCGGCATGGGCCCGGATCAGCTCGGCGAAGTGCGGCGAACCGGACTCCTCCTCGCCCTCGACGATCAGCTTGAGGTTGACCGCGGGGGCGGTACGGCCGGTCGCCGCGAGGTGGGCCCGTACGCCCAGGGTGTGGAAGAAGACCTGCCCCTTGTCGTCGGCCGCACCGCGCGCGTAGAGCCTGCCGTCCTTGACCGTCGGCTCGAAGGGCTCGGTGTGCCAGCCGTCCTCGCGGGCGGCGGGCTGGACGTCGTGGTGGCCGTAGACCAGCACGGTCGGGGCGCCCGGGTCGCCGGACGGCCACTCGGCGAAGACGGCCGGCGCCCCCGCCGTCGGCCATATCTCGACCACCGGAAAGCCCGTGGCGGTCAGGCTCGCCGCCAGCCACTCCGCGCTGCGCCGGACGTCGTCGGCCCGGGCGGGGTCGGCCGACACGGACGGGATCCGCAGCCACTCGGCGAGGTCGTCGAGGAACGCGGCGCGGTGACCGTCCACGTAGGCGCGGACGGCGATGTCCGCGTCCGGGGTATTACTCATGCACTTGAGCCTATCCGGCCCGGAACGGTGCCAGGGCCGGGGTCCGCGCGCGGCCGCTGCCCCTATGTGTTCTCCGTCACGTGGTGGTCGTGGCGTTCGTCGTGGCGTTCGTCGTGAGGTTCGTGCGGCTGGGTCGGCTCGTGCGCCTCCTGCGGCTCGCCGAGCAGGATGCGCTCCAGCTCCGGCCGGCCCGGCAGGGCGGCCGGGCGGACGATCTCGCCGCTGCGCACGTAGAGGAACGCCGCGGAGACCGCCGACAGGGGCAGGTCCTGCTGCTCCGCCCAGGCGAGGCGGTAGACCGCCAGCTGGAGCGGGTCGGCGTCCTGCGACCGGCCGGTCTTCCAGTCGACGATCTCGTATCGCACGCCCGGCCCGGTCCCCACGGCCCGCGGCGCGCGGTACACCGCGTCGATCCGGCCCCGGATCGTCCGGCCCGCCAGCGCCAGCTGGAACGGCGCCTCGACGCGGTAGGGGGTGCGATGCGCGTACGGGGTGCGCGCGAACGCCTCCTTGAGCTCGGCCAGGTCCCGCTCGTCCGCGATCTCCGGCTCGTCGTCCTCGCCGCCCGGCAGCTCGTCCGGGCCGAGGAACGGGAGCGGCAGCGCCTCGAAGCGCGACTCCACCCAGGCGTGGAAGCGGGTGCCGCGGCGCGCGGCGGGGCGCGGCGGGCGCGGCATGGGGCGGGCCAGCTCCCGCGCGAAGCCGTCGGGGTCGGCGGCGAGGCGCAGCAGCTGCGAGGCGCTGAGCGTGTACGGCATCGGCACGTCCCGCACGCCGGCCCGGGCCCGCCGCAGCTCGCCCGCGAGCGCGTCCAGGTCCCGGTCCCAGGAGGCGACCATCCGCGCCTCCTCGGGCGGCAGGCCGCCGCCTGGCGATGAGGTCGCCCCCTCCTGCGGTGAGCCCTCCGGGGCGGGGTGGGGGCCGGTTCCGGCGGGCCAGCCTGCCCAGAGGTCGTCGTCCGGGCGGCCTGCTCCCCCGCCCAGCCCCTCCCCGGCAGCGTCGCTGTGCGGCTCCGCCGCGCGGGGGCCCGGATCCGGGCCCGGAGGCGCGGGTTCGGGGGCATCGAACGGGTCGTTGGCGTGCGGATCCGCGGCGTCCGGGTCCTCGGCGTCCGGGTCCTCGGCGTCCGGGTCCTCGGGGTACGTCTCCTCCGCGTACGGGTCGACGTACGGATCGGCGTACGAGTCGGCGTATGCCTCGTCGGGCGGCTCGGGCCAGGCCGGGTCGTCCCCGGCCTCGACCCCGGCCCCGGGCGCCCCGTCCGCCGCCGGATGGCCCTCGTCGTGCGCCGCGGGCCCGCCGCGCGGGCCCGCGGCGTCGGGCTCGGCAGGCATGGCGGGCGCGGGCGCCTCGCTGGGCGGCGCCGCGAGGCGGTCCAGGTGGGCGAGGACCACGTCCGCGGCGTGGCGGCGGCGGGCCAGAGCTTCCGGGTCGAGGGGCAGCGGCCAGGCGCGGTCGGCGGCCGCGGCCTTGAGGGCCGGGTTGGCCTCGTCCTCGTCCGGGGGCGGGGCCCAGGCCTCGACCTCGCCGTGGCCCGCCTCACAGTGCTCGCGCAGGGCCTCCAGAAAGGCCGACGGGCCGCGCGGCCTCTTCTGTGTGGGCCCCCACCAGTGGCCGGAGCCGAGCAGCAGGGAGCGGGGGCGGGTGAAGGTCACATAGCCGAGCCGCAGTTCCTCGGTCCTCTGATGCGCCTTCATGGACTCCTTGAAGGCGGTCAGCCCCTTGGCGTTCCAGTTGGCGACCTCCGGGAGCGTTTCCGCGTCGCCGCGCAGCGCGTGCGGCAGGACCCGCGCGTTGGCCGTCCAGGACTCGCGGGCCTGGTCGCTCGGGAACTGCTTGGCGACCAGCCCGGGCACCGCCACCACGTCCCACTCCAGCCCCTTGGACTTGTGCGCGGTGAGCACCTTGACCGTGTTCTCCCCGCCGGGGAGGGAGTTGTCGAGCCCCTTTTCGTACTGCGCGGCCGTGCGCAGGAAGCCGAGGAACGCCAGCAGTGTGGCCTCGCCGTCCAGGGCCGCGAAGCCCGCGGCGACGTCGAGGAAGTTGCCGAGCGTCTCCCGGCGGCGGGCGGCCAGGGCCTGGGGCGAGGCGGACAGCTCGATCTCCAGGCCGGTGGTGGCCAGCACCCGGTGGAGCACGTCCATGAGCGGGTCGGCCAGTGAGCGGCGCAGCTCGCGCAGTTCGGCGGCGAGGCGTGCGAAGCGGACCCGGGCCTCGGCCGAGAACGGCAGCCCCTCGTCGGTGCCGTCGGGGGTGAGGAAGGTGTCCAGGGCGTCGGCGAGCGAGACGACCTCGGCGGGGTCGACGCCCTCGACGGCTTCGGCGAGGCGGCGGTCGGGGCTCCCGTCTCCGTCCTGCCCGTCCGGCCCGCCCTCGTACCGGACGAGGGCGCGGGCGCGGCGGCCGAGCAGCGCCAGGTCGCGGGGGCCGATCCGCCAGCGCGGGCCGGTCAGCAGGCGCACCAGGGCGGCGTTGGCGCCCGGGTCCTGCAGCACCTCGCAGACGGCCACCAGGTCGGCGACCTCCGGGAGGTGCAGCAGCCCGGAGAGGCCGACGACCTCCACCGGGACCTCCCGCTCCACCAGGGCGCCCTGGATCCGGGCGAAGTCACCGGCCGTACGGCACAGCACCGCGATCTCTCCGGGCGCGGTGCCCGTGCGCACCAGGTGGGCAATGGAGTCGGCGAGCCAGGCCAGCTCCTCGGCGTGGGTGGGCAGCAGCGCGCAGCGCACCACGCCGTCCCGCTCGGCGCCCGGGGCGGGACGCAGCGCCTCGACGCCCTCGTGCATGGCGCGCAGGGGTGCGGCGAGCCCGTTGGCGAGGTCCAGGAGGCGGCCGCCGCTGCGACGGTTCTCGCTGAGCGCGAAGCGGCGCGCCGGGCTGCCGTCGGCGTGCGGGAAGTGCTCGGGGAAGTCGTCGAGGTTGGCCACGGATGCGCCGCGCCAGCCGTAGATGGCCTGGCAGGGGTCGCCGACGGCGGTGACGGCATGGCCCGTGCCGCCGCCGAAGAGGCCGGAGAGCAGCAGGCGCTGGGCGACCGAGGTGTCCTGGTACTCGTCCAGGAGGACCACCGCGAACTGCTCGCGCAGAATCCGGCCGACCTCCGGGTGGGTGCGGGCCACGGCGGCCGAGAGCGCGATCTGATCGCCGAAGTCGAGCAGGTCGCGGCCGCGCTTGTCCGCGCGGTACGACTCGACGAGGCCGAGGAGTTCGAGGCGGGCGCGGGCGGTCTCGGGCACCTTGCGCAGCTCGGCGTTGGTCAGCTTCACCCCGTCGAGGGTGTGCAGCAGCTCGCTGTCGTACGCGCGCAGCCGCTCGGCGGGGACCAGGTGCTCGGCCAGCTCGGCGTCGAGCGCGAGCAGATCCGTGACCAGGTCGGCGAAGGGGCGGGTGAGTGCCGGGAAGGGCCCGGGGGCGGTGCGCAGCACGCGCGCGGCGAGCTGGAAGCGGGTGGCGTCGGCGAGCAGCCGGGCGCCCGGTTCGAGGCCGATGCGCAGGCCGTGCTCCTTGAGCAGCTGCCCGGCGAAGGCGTGGTACGTGGAGATGTGCGGCTCGCCCGCGGCGGTCTCCGGGGCCTCCGGCGGCCCTGGCACCGGACCCGCCACCGGCACCGGGTCGGGGTCCGTCACCCCCGCCTTGACCAGCGCCTTCCGTACCCGCTCGGACAACTCCCCGGCCGCCTTGTTGGTGAAGGTGAGGCCGAGCACCTGCTCGGGGGCGACCTGGCCGGTGCCCACCAGCCACACCACACGCGCCGCCATCACCGTGGTCTTGCCCGAGCCCGCTCCGGCCACGATCACCTGCGGGGCGGGCGGCGCGGTGACGCACTCGATCTGCTCCGGGGTGAACGGGATGCCGAGGAGCTCCTTGAGCTGCTCGGGGTCGGTGATGCGGGCGGACATTCCAGTGAGGCTATCGGGGCCCGCTGACACCGGCGTCAACACCGAGGTCAGCGCCGGTCCCTGCCGGGCCCGCCGGCCGGCGCCGATGTCGCGAACGCCACATCGCTCACTCCGCGCTCACTCCACGCTCACTCCACGACGTGCCGCCCCTCCGCCCGCGCGCTGCACGCCGCGCGGAACGAGCAGCGGTTGCAGTGCTCGCCCGCGCTCGGGGAGAAGCGCTCGTCGAGGACGCGTCCGGCCGCCGTGGCCAGCAGCTCGCCCACCCACTCTCCCTGGAGCGGCCGTAGCGGCTCCTGCGCCTGGACCTTGGGGACGGCGTCCCCGCCGTCCTTGCCGGCGGCGCCCTGGCGCAGTTGTACGAGCTCCGCGCCGCCCGGCTCGGGACGGCCGTCCGCGAAGAGGCCGTCCACCGCGCCCTCGCGCACCGCGAGCTGGTACACGGCCAGCTGGGGGTGGTGGGCGACGGCGTCCCGCGTCACCGCCTGCTTGCCGGTCTTGAAGTCGACGACATAGGCGCGGCCTTCCCCGTCCGCTTCCACCCGGTCCATGCTGCCGCGGATCCGCACCAGGTAGGCGTCCGCCTCCAAGGTGACGTCGAAAGCGTGCTCGGTGGCCACCGGGGAGCGGCCGCCACGCTCCATCACATGCCAGCGCAGGAACCGTTCGAGCGCCGCCCGCGCGTGCTCCTTCTCCTGCCGCGACTTCCAGGGCGCGTCGAAGGCCAGCGCGTCCCATACGGAGTCCAGCCGCTCCAGGAGGACCGCGAGGTCGGCCGGGGTGCGGCCGGAGGCCACCTCGTCGGCCAGGACGTGGACGACGTTGCCGAAGCCCTGGGCGGCGGTCGACGGCGTGTCGGCCTTCACCTCCCGCCCCAGGAACCACTGCAGCGAACAGGTGTTGACGAGCTGGTCGAGCGCGCTTCCGGAGAGCGCCACCGGGCGGTCGCGGTCGCGCAGCGGGACCGCGCTGTGCGTCGGCTCGTACAGGCCCCACCAGCGGAAGGGGTGAGCCGACGGGACGAGCGGCTGGCCGTCGTCGTCGCGCAGCGCCGCGAGCCGCGCCAGGCGGCGCGCGGCGGCGTCCCTCAGGGCGTCGGAGGCCGCCGGGTCGACGGTGGTGGCGCGCAACTCGGCGACCAGCGCCGCGACCGACAGCGGGCGGCGCGGGCGCTGGGTGACGTCCACCGGCTCGACGCCCAACTCGGCCAGGAAGCGGGAGGGCTGGTCCCCGTCGTCCGCCGCGGCCTTGACGGCCGTGACCACCAGCCGCTCCTCGGCCCGCGTGGCCGCGACGTAGAACAGCCGCCGCTCCTCGGCCAGCAGCGCCCCCGGGGACAGCGGTTCGGCCAGCCCGTCCCGGCCGATCCGGTCCGCCTCCAGCAGCGAGCCACGGCGCCGCAGATCGGGCCACAGCCCCTCCTGCACCCCCGCCACCACGACGAGCCGCCACTCCAGCCCCTTGGAGCGGTGCGCGGTCATCAGCCGTACGGCGTCGGGGCGGACCACGCGGCGCGAGAGGGTGTCGGCCGCGATGTCCTGCGCGTCGATCTCGTCGAGGAAGTTGAGCGCGCCGCGGCCGCCGACGCGCTCCTCCGCGCGCGCGGCGGTCTCGAACAGCGCGCACACCGCGTCCAGGTCGCGGTCCGCGTTGCGCCCGGCGGCCCCGCCGCGCTGGGCGGCCCGCTCCAGCCGCTGCGGCCAGGATGTGCCGTCCCACAGCTCCCACAGCGCCTGCTCCGCCGTGCCACCGCCCGCGAGCAGTTCGCGCGCCTTGCGCAGCAGCAGGCCGAGGCGCTGGGCGCCGCGCGCGTACGCCGGGTCGTGCGCGACCAGCCGCTCGGGCTCGGCGAGCGCTTCGGCGAGCAGTACGTCGGAGGGGCGCGGCACGGCCCGCCCCGCCGCCCGCTCCTCGTCCCGCAGCGCCCGGCCCAGCCGCCGCAGATCGGCGGCGTCCATGCCCCCGAGGGGCGAGGCGAGCAGGGTCAGCGCGGTCTCGACGTCGAGCACGGCGGCCTTGCCGGTGCCGCCCCCGGCCCCTGGGCGCCCCTCGGCGCCCGGCCCCTCCGCAGGCGGCACGCCCGTGTCCGCGCCGGGCCCGGACTCCCCCGCCGCCGGGGGGGTGTCCAGCCCGGAGGGCCCGCGCAGGGTGGCCGTCGCGGCGGCGCGCAGGGCGGTCAGCAAGGGGGCCACCGCGGGCTCATGGCGCAGCGGGATGTCGTCGCCGTCGACCTCCACGGGCACGCCCGCCGAGGTCAGCGCGCGGCGCACGCCGGGGAGCGAGCGGCCTCCGGCGCGCACCAGCACGGCCATCTCACGCCACGGAACGCCGTCCTCCAGATGCGCGCGGCGCAGGATGTCGGCGATGTTGTCGAGCTCGGAGCCCGCGGTCGGGTAGGTGTACGCCTCGACGCGCCCGCCCGCGCGGACGGCCGACAGCTCCCGGTGGGCGCGCACCGCGTCCGCCGGGAGGCGGGTGAGCGGCATCCGGTGGCTGATCAGTCGGGTGGCCGCGAGGAGCGCGGCGCGGGAGCGGCGGGAGGTGGTCAGGACCTCGACGGGCGCCGGTCTGCCGTCGCGCCGCGGGAAGCTGTGCGGGAAGTCGAGGATGCCGCCCACGTCGGCGCCGCGGAAGGCGTAGATCGACTGGTCGGGGTCGCCGAAGGCGACCAGCGTCCTGCCGTCGCCCGCCAGCGCGCGCAGCAGCCGCAGTTGGGCCACGTCCGTGTCCTGGTACTCGTCGACGAAGACGGCGTCGTAGCGCGCGGCCAGCTCCGCCGCCGCGCCGGGCCGCTCGGCGAGCAGCACGGCCCGGTGCACCAGCTCCGCGTAGTCCAGCACCCCCTGGGCGTCCAGCACATCCAGGTACTCCGCGAGGAAGGCCGCCGCCGCGCGCCAGTCCGGCCGGCCCTGGCGCGCCGCGAAGTCCCCCAGCGCGCGGGGGTCGAGCCCCAGCTCCCGGCTGCGCGCGAGCACCGCGCGCACCTCGTCGGCGAAGCCGCGGGTGGTCAGGCAGGCGCGCAGCTCGTCCGGCCAGCGGACCGCGGCGCGCCCCTCCCGCTCCAGCTCCGCCTGCCCGGCGAGCAGGTCACGGACGACGACGTCCTGCTCGGGACCCGACATCAAGCGCAGCGGATCGGCGAAAATGTCCATGTCCTGGTGTGCGCGGACCAGGGCATAACAGAAGGAGTGGAAGGTCGTGGCCTGCGGGCCGCGGGCGCCCCCCAGGCGGGCCGCCATCCGGTCGCGCAGCTCGACCGCCGCCTTGCGGCTGAAGGTGAGCACGAGGATCCGCTCGGGGTCCGCACCGCCCCGCACCCGCTCGGTCACCGCCTCCACGAGGGTCGTCGTCTTACCCGTGCCCGGGCCCGCGAGCACGAGCAGCGGCCCGCCCGGGTGGTCGACCACGGCACGCTGCCGTGCGTCCAGGGCAGGGGCAGCCACCGGGTCCGGCCGGGTGCGGACCAGCCGGTACGTGCCCGGGGACGGCTGCCGCGAGGACGGCTGTCGAGCCTGCCGCTGGCGCGGAAGGGACGAGGAGGAGGAGCTCACGTGGATCGCCGGTCCTGGTGGGTGTGCTGGGTGCGGCACAGCCTCTCATGTGACGCGGGGCGTCACCCGAATGGCTGTGGATACGGCCGCGGGCGCGCCGCGGCGCTTCGGCCTGGGTCCGGCCGGCCGGGGAACCGGCGGGCGCGCCGCCCGTCGTCAGTCGGCACCGGCCCCGCCGTCGCCGCCCCAGCGGGCCCGGGCCATGTCGAGCCGCGGCAGGTGGCCCTCGGCCGAGCGCGCCGCCTCGCGCAGCGGCGTGCCCTCCTCCCGGTAGTGGTCCAGCGCCCGCAGCTCATGGCCGGACAGCAGCACGCCGTCCGCGCGCACCACGCGCCACCAGGGGACGGCGCCCCCGTAGAGCGCCATGACGCGGCCCACCTGCCGCGGGCCGCCCTCGTCCAGCCATTCGGCAACATCGCCATACGTCATCACCCGGCCGGGCGGAATCAGCTCGGCGACCTCCAGCACTCGCTCCGCGTACTCGGGCAGCTCGTGCGCGGCCCCGGTCCGCTCGCCCTCGGCGCGCCCACCGCTCTGATCGGGAATCCGGCTCATCCGGTACATCCTGCCGCACCCCACCGACAGCCCCGCCGACGCTCCACAGCGCCCTCCCCCGAACCGCTCACCGAGGGTGCGGGGTTCCCTTACACGACGTACGATCCGAATTTCACGTCCCCGAAATGCACCCTGATGCCCACCTCCTCAGCCCGGGCATGCCACCATCTTCCGGGCGGTGACTGGTGATACGAGATCAAGAAGAAACGGCCGAGCAGCAGGGTGCGCAGCCTCCTGAAGGGGAGGCCCGCGCCCCCAAGGCGCTGCCCCGCGCCAAAAAGCCGGAGCCGTCCGAGCGGGAGTCGTCGCCCCGCCCCGAAAACCAGAAGCCGGCCACCCCTGAAGCCCATGAAGCCCCTGAAACCTCTGAAGCTCCTGAAGCCCCTGAAGCTCGTGAGGTCCCAGCGGCTCACGGCCAGACCTCCGAGGCCCCCGACTGCGACGACCCCCACCCGCACGTCGACCGGGTGTCCGGCGACGAGCCGCTGCTCCCCGCGCGCGTCCACCGCCCCTTCGACCTGCTGCGGCTGCTGCTCGGCACCCTGGGCATCGCCACCGTGCTGGCCATCGCGGCCTTCGCGCACGGCACCACTGCCGGCCTGGAGAAGGACATCGGCCACGGCGCCGACCAGGCGCCGACCCTGCTGATCGACTTCGCGGGCCTGGCGGCCAGCGTCGCGGTGCTCCTGCTCCCGATGGCGTTCGCCATCGAGCGGCTGATCAAACGCGACGGGCTGCGGATCGCCGACGGCGTGCTGGCCGCCGTCCTCGCCCATGGCGTGTCCCTGGCCACCGACCTGTGGGTGGCCCGTGGCGCCCCCGAGTCGATCCGGGAGGCGCTCACCCAGCCGGCGCCCGGCGGCACCTTCAGCGACCCCGTACACGGCTATCTCGCGCCCGTCATCGCCTATATGACGGCCGTCGGCATGGCCCGCCGCCCGCGCTGGCGGGTGGCCATGTGGTTCGTACTGCTGCTCGACGCCTTCGCGGTGCTGGTGGGCGGCTACACCACACCGTTCTCGATCATCATCACCGTGCTGATCGGCTGGACCGTGGCCTACGGCACGCTGTACGCCGTCGGCTCGCCGAACGTGCGGCCCACCGGCCAGCACCTGCTCGCCGGGCTGCGCCACGTCGGCTTCGCGCCGGTCACCGCGCTGCGGTACGAGGACTCCGCGGACAGCGACCACGGGGACCAGACGGGGCAGACCGGCCAGTCGGCCCAGACGACCGGCCAGACGGATCGGGGCCGCCGCTATCTGGTCACCCTCGAGGACGGCCCGCCCCTGGACGTCACCGTCGTGGACCGCGAGCAGCAGGCCCAGGGCTTCTTCTACCGCGTCTGGCAGCGGCTGACGCTGCGCACCATCACCCCGCGGCGCAGCCTCCAGTCGCTGCGCCAGGCCCTCGAACAGGAGGCGCTGCTGGCGTACGCGGCCATCGCGGCCGGCGCCAACGCGCCGAAGCTGATCGCCACCTCCGAGCTCGGCCCGGACGCCGTGATCCTGGTCTACGAACACCTTGGCGGCCGCCCGCTCAACACGCTGCCCGACGAGGCGATCACCGACGACCTGCTGGCCGGGGCCTGGCACCAGGTCCGGGCGCTCCAGTCCCGCCGCATCGCCCACCGCCGGCTGGACGGCGACGCGCTGCTGGTGGACCGCTCCGGCAAGATCGTGCTGACCGATCTGCGCGGCGGCGAGATCGCGGCCGGCGACGTGGTGCTGCGGATGGATGTCGCGCAGTTGCTCACCACGCTCGGTCTGCGGGTCGGCGCGGAGCGGTCCGTCGCCGCCGCGGTCGAGGTCATCGGCCCGGACGCGGTCGCCGACAGCCTCCCGCTGCTGCAGCCCCTCGCCCTCAACCGCAGCACCCGCGCGACGCTGCGCCATCTGGCGCGCGAGCGCGCGCAGCGGCAGCGGGAAGCCGTCCTGGAGGCCTCGCGCGCCGCGAAGGAGGCCCGGGAGGCCAAGGAAGCCAGAGAGGCCGAGGAAGCCCGGGAGGCGGAGCGGGCCGAGGCGGCCGGAGCCGCCGCCCCCGCCGAGGCGGCGGACGAGACCGCGGAGAAGGCCAGGCTCCGGCCGGCCGCGGCCGCGGCGGCGGTCGACCGCAAGACACTCAGGGCCGAGAAGCAGGCGGAGAAGCGGGCGATCGACGAGGCCCTGGAGGGGGCCCGGGAGGAGGACCTGCTCTCCCAGATCCGCCAGCAGGTGCTGCTGATCAGGCCGCAGGCGCCGATAGAGCCGGTGCGGCTGGAGCGCATCAAGCCGCGCACGCTGGTCAGCTTCTGCGCGGGCGCCTTCGCCGCGTACTTCCTGCTGTCCCAGTTCACCCACATCAAGCTGGGCACGGTGATCGGCGAGGCCAACTGGCTCTGGGTGCTGGCCGCCCTGGTCTTCTCCGCCCTCACCTACGTCGCGGCGGCGCTGAGCCTGCTCGGCTTCGTGCCGGAAAAGGTGCCGTTCGGGCGCACCGTGCTGGCGCAGGTCGCCGCGTCGTTCGTGAAGCTGGTGGCCCCCGCCGCGGTCGGCGGGGTCGCGCTCAACGCCCGCTTCCTGCAGCGCCAGGGGGTGCGGCCCGGTCTTGCGGTGGCCAGCGTCGGCGCGTCCCAGCTGTTCGGCCTCGCCAGCCACATCCTGTTGCTGCTGACCTTCGGCTACATCACCGGAACCGAGCGCACCCCGACCCTCTCGCCGTCCCGCACGGTGATCGCCGGGCTGTTGACGGCCGCCGTGCTCGCGCTCGTGGTGGCCGCGATCCCCGTGCTGCGGAAGTTTGTGTCCACCCGTCTGCGGTCCCTGTTCGCGGGCGTCGTCCCGCGCATGCTGGACGTGCTGCAGCGGCCCAAGAAGCTGGTCGCCGGCATCGGCGGGATGCTGCTGCTGACCGCGGCCAACGTGCTGTGCCTCGACTCCTCGATCCGGGCGTTCGGCGGCGACATGAGCTACGCGAGCATCGCGGTGGTCTTCCTCGCGGGCAACGCCCTGGGGTCGGCGGCGCCCACCCCGGGCGGCGTGGGAGCCGTCGAGGCGGCGCTGATCGCCGGTCTGACGCTGGCCGGACTGCCGTACGAGACGGCCGCGCCCGCGGTGCTCCTCTTCCGGCTGATGGTCTTCTGGCTGCCGGTGCTGCCGGGCTGGCTGGCCTTCACCCACCTCACCCGTAAAGAGTCCCTGTAGGGGCGGCCGGGGCCGCTCACCCGTACGCCCGCACCGCGCGCGCCGGGGCCGCGCACGCCCGAGGATGGCACCACGCCCCCACTTCCGGAGAGCCGCCGTGTCCCGACCCGTACGCGCCGGTGCGCCTGCCGCCGTCGCCCTGCTGCTGGCCGCCGCCGTGGGCTGCGGCGGGAGCGGTGGCGGGCGACCGGACACCTCGGCTCACCAGAAGCTGAAGTGGTCCGTCTGCCCCGCCCCCGACGACAGCGAGGACGGGGCGACCAAGGCCCCCGGCAAGCAGTGGGAGTGCGCGACGCTCCACGTCCCGCTGGACTACCGCAAGCCGCACGGGGAAACCATCGGCATCGCCATGATCCGCGCCAAGGCCACCGACCGGCGTCACCGCATCGGCTCACTCGTCTTCAACTTCGGCGGCCCCGGCGGCTCCGGCGTCGCAGCCCTGCCCGCCCTCGCGAGCGGCTACAAGGAGCTGCGCACCCGCTATGACCTGGTCAGCTTCGATCCGCGCGGGGTCGGCCGCAGCAGCGGGGTCAGATGCCTGGGCGACAAGCAGCTCGACGCCTTCTACGCGGCCGACTCGACCCCGGACGACTCCTCGGAGGTGAAGTCCCTCACAGGCCGCGTCAAGCGATACACCACCGCCTGCGAGAAGAACTCCGGAAAGGTGCTTCCGTATGTCGGCACCACCAACGCCGCCCGTGACATGGATCTCATGCGGGGCGTCCTCGGTGACACCAAGCTCTACTACTTCGGCGTCTCCTACGGCACTGAATTGGGCGGCGTCTACGCCCACCTGTTCCCCAAGAAGGTGGGGCGCGCGCTCTTCGACGGCGTCGTCGACCCGGCACAGGACCCCGCGCAGGGCTCCCTCGGCCAGGCGAAGGGCTTTCAGCTGGCCCTGAACGACTACATGAAGGCGTGCAACGCCGGCGGCAACGGCTACAGCTGCCCCACCCGGACGGAGATCCGCACACTGCTGAAGAAGCTCGACCGGCGCCCGGTGCCCGGCATCGGCAACCGCGAGCTGACCGAGTCCCTCGCCGACGGGGGCATCGCGCAGTCCCTGTACTCGCGGGACTTCTGGCAGTACCTCACCCAGGGCGTCGCGGACGCCCAAAAGGACGACGGCAAGATCCTCCTGGCCCTCGGCGACGCCATGAACGGCCGCAATCCGAACGGCCGCTACAGCACCCTGCAGTCCTCCCTCGCCGCCATCAGCTGCGCCGACTTCAAGCAGCGCTACACGGTCCACGACATCGAGGCGAAGCTGCCCGAGTTCCGCAAGGCGTCCCCGGTCTTCGGCGACTTCCTCGCCTGGAGCCTCACCCAGTGCACCGGCTGGCCGGTGCACGGCGCCTGGCGCACCCCGGATGTCAGCGCCCCGGGCGCCGCGCCGATCCTGGTCGTCGGCAACACCGGCGACCCGGCCACCCCGTACGCGGGCGCACGCAAGATGGTGGAGGAACTGGGCCCGGGCGTGGGCGTGGAGCTGACGTACCGGGGCGAGGGGCACGGCGCGTACGACAGCGGCAACGCCTGTGTGCGCCGTACGGTCAACGACTATCTGTTGCGGGGCGAGGTGCCGGCGAACGGCAAGGTCTGCGGCTAGCGGTCCCGATGACTGGCGGCCGAATCCGCGCCGGCCTGCACCAATGCGCCCGGAACCTGTGACCAAATCGAGAAGAGACTCGCATACTCCGGCTCATAACCGGCACATAGGATCACCGGCTATGTCGAGTTCCATAAGCACCATACGGGCCAGGGCACTGGTCTCCGCGGCCGTCGTGGTCGCACTCACCGCCGTCGCGGGTTGCAACGACGACGGCGGCTCCAAGGATGGCAAGGGCGGCAAGGACAAGGCGTCCGAGGCGCCGTCGGCCTCCGGCCTGCCCAGTTCCCTCACCGGGCAGAAGCTCAGCTGGAAATCCTGCCCGGCGCCCACCACCATGCAGGGCATCGGCAAGACCCCGGGCAGCGAATGGCAGTGCTCGACCATGCGCGTCCCGCTGGACTACGCCAAACCGGACGGCGAGACGATCGACCTCGCCCTGATCCGCGCCAAGGCCACCGAGCCGAGCAAGCGGATCGGCTCGCTCATCTTCAACTTCGGCGGCCCCGGCGGCTCCGGGGTCTCCGCCCTCCCCAGCTTCGGCGCGGACTACCAGCGGCTGCGCGCCCGCTACGACCTTGTGAGCTTCGACCCGCGCGGGGTCGGGGAGAGCGCGGGCGTGAAGTGCCAGAGCGACAAGGAACTCGACGCATCCGACTCCGTGGACGGCTCGCCGGACGACGCCGCCGAGATCGCGGCGGCGACGGCGGACCAGAAGAAGTTCGTCGCCGCGTGCGAGAAGAACTCCGCCAAGGTGCTCCCGCACGTGGACACCGTCAGCGCCGCCCGTGACATGGACCTGATGCGGGAGGTGCTCGGCGACAAGAAGCTGCACTACTTCGGCATCTCCTACGGCACCGAGCTGGGCGGCGTCTACGCCCACCTGTACCCCAAGAACGTGGGACGCGCCGTCTTCGACGCCGTCGTCGACCCGACCGAGGACCCGGAGCGGGGTAACTTCGGCCAGGCGAAGGGCTTCCAGCTCGCCCTCGACAACTACCTCAAGGACTGCGCCAAGAAGGGGCTGGCCTGCCCGCTCGGCAGCGACCCCGACGAGGCCGAAAAGACGATCATCGCGCTGCTGAAGAAGCTCGACAAGCAGCCGCTGCCCACCAAGAGCGGCCGCAAGCTCACCCAGGACCAGGCCGTGGGCGGCATCGCCGCCGCGCTGTACAGCAAGGACAGCTGGCAGTACCTGACGCTGGGGCTGACCGAGGCCATGCAGGCCAAGCGCGGCAATGTGCTGCTCCTGATGGCGGACTCCCTGGCCGGCCGCGACGAGAACGGCCACTACAACAACCAGGGGCCCGCCAACGTCGCGATCAACTGTGTGGACGACAAGCAGCGCTACACGGTCGCCGATGTGAAGGCGAAGCTGCCCGAGTACCGCAAGGCGTCCCCGGTCTTCGGCGAGTTCCTGGCCTGGGGCATGCTCTCGTGCCAGGACTGGCCCGTGGCGGGCAAGACCGACCACCCCGAGGTCAGCGCCCCGGGCTCGGCGCCGATCCTGGTCGTCGGCAACACCGGCGACCCGGCCACGCCGTACGAGGGCGCGCGGAAGATGGTCAAGGGGTTGGGCGAGGGCGTCGGGGTGGAGCTCACCTACAAGGGTGAGGGCCACGGCGCGTACAACGGCGGCAGCGAGTGCACGACGAAGGTCGTCGACGACTACCTGCTGAACGGGAAGGTGCCGGCGGACGGCAAGGTCTGCTCGTAGCGGCACTTATGCGGCGGGGCCCCGCACCGTCGAAAACGGTGCGGGGCCCTTCGGCGCTTCTACGGCCGCGTCAGTAGACGGGCTTCGCGGGCTCGATCTGGTGGACCCAGCCGATGACGCCGCCGCCCACATGGACCGCGTCGGAGAAGCCCGCGGACTTCAGAACAGCCAGGACTTCCGCCGACCGGACACCCGTCTTGCAATGCAAGACGATCTTCTTGTCCTGCGGAAGGTCCTGCAGGGCGTTGCCCATCAGGAACTCGTTTTTCGGGATCAGCCGGGCGCCGGGGATCGAGACGATCTCGTACTCGTTCGGCTCGCGGACGTCGATGATGTCGATGTTCTCACCGTCGTCGATCCACTCCTTGAGCTGCTTGGGAGTGATCGTCGAACCGGCCGCCGCCTCCTGGGCCTCCTCCGACACGACGCCGCAGAAGGCCTCGTAGTCGATCAGCTCGGTGACGGTGGGGTTCTCGCCGCAGACCGCGCAGTCGGGGTCCTTGCGGACCTTGACCTGGCGGTAGGTCATCTCCAGGGCGTCGTAGATCATCAGGCGGCCGACCAGCGGGTCGCCGGTGCCGGTGAGCACCTTGATGGCCTCGGTGACCTGGATCGAGCCGATCGAGGCGCACAGCACGCCGAGCACGCCGCCCTCGGCGCAGGAGGGGACCATGCCGGGCGGCGGGGGCTCCGGGTACAGGCAGCGGTAGCAGGGGCCGTGCTCGGACCAGAAGACCGACGCCTGGCCGTCGAAGCGGTAGATCGACCCCCATACGTACGGCTTGTTCAGCAGCACGCACGCGTCGTTGACCAGATAGCGGGTGGCGAAGTTGTCGGTGCCGTCCACGATCAGGTCGTACTGGGAGAAGATCTCCATCACGTTGTCGGCTTCGAGGCGCTCCTCGTGCAGCACGACGTTCACGTACGGGTTGATGCCGAGCACCGAGTCGCGCGCGGACTCCGCCTTGGAGCGGCCGATGTCCGCCTGGCTGTGGATGATCTGGCGCTGCAGGTTGGACTCGTCTACCTCGTCGAA
This sequence comes from Streptomyces sp. ME19-01-6, assembly GCF_033793745.1. Lineage (NCBI taxonomy): Bacteria > Bacillati > Actinomycetota > Actinomycetes > Kitasatosporales > Streptomycetaceae > Streptomyces > Streptomyces sp. ME19-01-6. Next base: position 418,659 of record NZ_JARAXF010000003.1, read on the forward strand.
CTCCACGATGCCGAGGGTGCCGACACCGGCCGCGGCGAGGTACATCAGCGCGGGCGAGCCGAGGCCGCCCGCGCCGACACACAGCACCTTGGCGTTCTTCAGCCGCTTCTGCCCGTCCATCCCCACATCAGGGATGATCAGATGGCGTGAGTACCTGCGGACCTCGTCGACGGTGAGCTCGGCGGCCGGCTCGACCAGGGGTGGCAGCGACACGGGGACTCCGTAGTGGGTGGGAGCAGGGTTCTTCTCCTGGTAACACTGCCACGGCCCATCTCATTCCGAGACGGGTGGTCCGGTCCGCGAGACGGATACGTCCCATCACCCGGGCAGCGCCGCCGGCCATGAGGCCGTCCCTCAGATCCGGCACGCCGCCTCCATCCAGATGTCGGCCAACGACTCCTCCAGCGCGATCCTGGAGCGCCAGCCGAGCCGGTCACGCGCGGTGCGCACATCCGCCTGCTGCCAGCTGCCACAGCCGTCCGGGTACGGATACCCCGCCCCGCCGCCCACATGCTCGATCTGGGACCCGGCCGGGCCGCCCGCGGCGACGTGGTGCAGCGGCCCGCGCCCCGGCGGGCCGTCGATCTCGTGCAGCGTGCCGCCGTAGCCCGCCACCCGGGCGAGCACGGCGGCCGCGTCGCGCAGCCGGACGGCCCGCCCGCTGCCGATGTTGACGACCCCCTGCGCGGCCGAGAGCGAGGCCGCGTGCACCGCCCGGGCCACGTCCCGTACGTCCACGAAGTCGCGCTGCACCCCGAGGCCGCTCAGCTTCAGCTCGCCGTCCCCGGCCTGCATGGCCCGGCGCATCGCCTCGGCCAGCCGGCCCAGCGGCGACCCGGCCGGGGTGCCGGGCCCGACCGGCGAGAAGACCCGCAGCACCACCGCGTCAAGACCGGACCCCAGCACCAGCTCCGTCGCGGCCAGCTTGCTCACCCCGTACGGGCCGCCGGGGCGCGGCACGGCGTCCTCCGCCGTCGACGAGCCGGGCTGGGACGGCCCGTACTCCGCGGAACAGCCGAGCTGGACCAGGCGGGCACCGCAGCCGCTGCGCCGCAGCGACTCGCAGATCGTCGCCACGGCCACGGTGTTGTGCCGGGTCAGCTCGCGCGCCCCGCCACGGGTCGCGCCCGCGCAGTTGATCACCACCCCGGGGTGGACCGCGTTCAGGAAGCGGGTCAGCGCGCCGGGGCTGCCGGTGGACAGGTCGAACCGCACATCGGCGTCGTCGCCGCGGCCGAGCGCGGTGAGCTGGACGGCGGGATCGGCGAGCAGGTGTTCGGCGACATAGCGGCCGAGATATCCCCCGGAGCCGAGCAGCAGGACTCTCATCGGCCACGCTCCTGGGGCTGTGGGTGGGTCGTGTCGTCGCTCATGTCATGTGCTCCTTGTGGTGGTGGGGCGGAGGGGGGCGGCGAGTTCGGAAGCGGTGGGGTACGAGTACGGGGCGTACGGGGCGCCCGGCGTATGGGCCGAGGCGCGGGAGAGCGCGGCGAACGCGTACGCCAGCAGCGCGAGCGCGGTGGCACCGCAGACCGCGGCCGGGACGGTGACGGGTCCGCAGACGGCCGAGGCCGCCGCCACCGCCTCGGCGAACGCCCCGCCGCCCGGCAGCCGCCCGGCCCCGGCGCCACCCAGGGCCGCCACCTCGGCCGCGCAGGCCACGGCGGTGCCGGTGGCGGCGGCCCGCCGGAAGCCGTGGACGGCGAGCAGCCGGGCGACGAACAGCAGGACGCACACGGTCACCACGGCCGCGTCGGACGCGGCGGCCGCATCAGCCGTCGGGACGGCCCCGGGCGGGCCGCCGGGCAGCGGCAGCGCGAACCGGACCGCGAGCACCAGGGGCGGCAGGGCGCACAGGAACAGCGCCACCGTGCCCGCGAGCAGCGGCCGCACCCCCGCCGCGAACTCCGCGAGCCCACGGCTGCCCACCAGCCTCCGGCACGCCCGCCGGGCGAACCAGCGCGCGCACCACGCGGCGGGCGCGACGGCGAGGGCGAGGACGACAACCGCCTCTGCGACGAGGGGCCAGTCGGCGGGCGCGGCGCCGTAAGGCCGCCATACGCCGGTCCGCAGCCCGGCGAGCAGCCAGTCGCCGCAGAGGGCGTACGCAATGAGCCAGCCGACGCGAAGCAGCCCGGCCAACCGCCCGGCCACCCTGCCGCCCCGCACTCTCAGCGGCCCGCGCCCCAGGCACAGCCACAGCGCGGCCACCATCAACACGCCCCCGCCCGCCCCAGCAGCCACCCGCGCCCCCGCCGCCCCGCCCTGCGCCCTGGCCAGCCCGACGGCGGTCGCCGCCCCCAGCACCCCGGGCACCAGGTGCAGCGCGCCCAGAGCCAGCCGCCCGCCGAGCCGCCCGCGCGGCGGCGCGGCCGCCGGGCCGCTCGGGGCGTCGTCCTCGCGGGGGACGCGCGCGTACAGCTCCTCGGCGAGCGAGAAGACGTCACGATGCCGGAACCGGGCGGCGGTGCGGTCCGTCACGCCATGAGCCTCGAGACCGGCGGCGATCTCCAGCGGATCGACGGCGTGCGCGCACAGCTCGTGATGGCGATGCATCAACATCCGCACCGGGTCGGCCGACCCCCGCCCCACGGGCCCCGCGGCGGCGGAACGCGGGGCCGCGCCGAGGGCGGCGGCCGACTCCCGCACGCCCGAGGACGGCGGGCGTCCGCTCCCGGCGGGCCGGGCGGCACCGCCGGGGCACGGGCCGGAACCGGGGAGCGGCCCGCAGCCGGGGGCGGCGGCCGCCTGCGGCCCGGCCGACGGCGCGAGGCCACCGCCCCCGAGTCCTTCACGCGGTGCCCCGCCGCCCGTCTCCGGCCTGGGTGTCCCACTCACGAGCGCACGTGACGGCGCGTCCCAACCCCCAGGGCTCCGCGGAGTTCGCGGGGCGTCCCCTGGACGGACAGGGCGCGCAGACCGTCCCCCGGGCAGCTCGGCAGCCGCCCCCTCACCCGCGGCGGACGGTGCGACGTCACCACCCCCGCCCCCGGAAGAGCCGGCAGAGCCGGGAGCCGCTTCGCCGCCGTCACAGTCCTCCGGGCCCGCGATGCCCGGGCGGCGGGTCATGGGCGCGCCTCTTCCGGCAGCGGGGCGTACGGGCCCACACCCAGGGGTTCAGGCTCAGGGCCGGGCTGTGCGGTGGCCCAGGTGGGGGTGTGGGCCGCGGGCGAGAGGCCCGGTCCGCCGCCGCCCGCCCAGCGGCCGGGGATGTGGGCCTCCGCCGGGCGGGCGAAGGGCACGGGCTCGCCGTCCGGGCCGAGCTCCTCGCGGCGCACCGGGCAGTGCGACATGAGCTCCAGATAGATGCCGCGGAACGCCGCCACGTTCTGTTCGGCGGTGAAGAGCTCCAGCGCACGAGCGCGCGCCGCGGCGCCCAGCCGCTCACGGCGCTCGGGGTCGGCGAGGAGCTCGAGGCACGCGTCTCCGAGCGCCCGCGGGTTGCGCGGCGGGACCACCAGACCCGTACCGCCGATGACCTCGCACACCGCGCCGACGTCCGTCGACACCGTGGCGCGCCCGCAGAACATCGCTTCCACCAGCCCGACCGGGAAGCCCTCGACCACGCTGGACAGCGCCACCACGCTCCCCGCCGCGTACGCGTCCGCCGCGGACGGCAGCCCCGGGTCGCCGAGGTGCTCGAAGGAGACCGGGTTGTCGCCGACCGTGTGGGCGTCGGCCGCCTCGTCGGGGAAGAGGTGGGCGGCGAGGGCGCGGCAGTGGGCCGGGTAGCCCCCGGCGGCGCGGGCGGGGCGCCCGGTCTCGACGAGGCGCAGCCGCGCCCGGGGCACCGCCCGCCGCACCTGGGCGAAGGCGTGCAGCAGGGCCACGATGTCCTTGGCGGGCTCGAGACGGCCCAGCCACACCAGTGTCCAGCCGTCGTCGCCCCGCGCGCCGACGCCGCTGCCCGCGCCGCGCTCGCCGACCTCCGCGAAGCGGCTCGCGTCCATGCCGGGGTAGACGGTGCGCAGCCGCTCCGGGGCGGCGCCGCAGCGCTCCTGCCAGCGGCGGGCATGGGTGTTGCCGGGGGTGATCAGCGCCGCCCGGGCGTACGCCTCGGCGGTCAGCCGGCCGTGGAACGAGGCGAGCAGCGCCCGCACCGGGCCGGAGAACACAGGGCCGGGGGGCACCGCGCCGCCCGGAGCCGCCGCGCTCGCCAGGTAGTACTCGCGCAGCCGTACGCCGTACTCGGTGACCAGGAGGGGCGTACCGAAGAAACGCCGGGCCAGCAGCCCCGGGAGCGCGGCCGGGCCCGCCGAGGCGGCATGGCACAGGTCCACGCCGGACAGGCCCGGCTCGCCGGCGGAGCCCTCACCGTCGCCGTACCAGTCGAGCGACAGCGGGCGCAGCGCGCGCTCCAGCGCGCCGGTCACGGTCAGCAGGTCGGCCACCCGCGCCTGGTGCGCGCCCTGCAGCGTGCCGGGCGTGTGGCAGGCCCGCTCCAGCGCGCGTACGGCCGTCTCGGAGCGCAGCGCGGCGGGCAGCCCGCCGCGCTCCCGGGCCAGCTCGGCGAGCCCGTACAGGCCGCTGGCGAAACGGTCCGCCTGGCACCCGGCCGCCCCGGCGGCAGCAGAAGCCCCGGCGACAGCGGGGGTGCCAGGGCTCCCGGGGCCGCCCGGCGCGCTGATCGCCGCCGCCATCTCCCCGAAGCACTCGGCGAACCGCCGCCGCTCGCGCCGCCCGTACGTCCCGCGGACCCGACGCGGCGCCCGCGCCCCCTCGCCCCACAGCGGCGCGGTACGCACCCGCCGCACCGCGCCGGGCAGTTCCATGAAGCCCTCCGCCGCCTGGCGGGCGCTCCGGCTGAGGGAGTAGACCTCGAACTCGTGCTGGGCGAGCCCCCGCACCAGCCGGTCGCACCACAGCCGCGCCTCACCACTCGCGTACGGATACCCACCCTCCGTGAGCAGTCCCACGCGCATGAGCGCACCCCCGATCTCCCATGTCGGCAAGCCGTCGCGCCGCCGTCCGGCAGCGGCAGCACGTTATGCGGGCAGAGTGGTGGTGCGACGGACGGTTGTCCGTCGCACCACCGGAAGGGGTGAACGCCCGTGACCTTCCCGGGCGTCAGGCGTTGTCGGGCTCCGCGCCGTCCAGCTCCGTAGGGCAGACCGGCACGGCAGCAGGGGACGGCAGTCGGCTACCCGAGGCCACCCGTCACTTGGGATACGGCCAGGCGTTCGGCCGGCAGGTCACCCCGTCGGTCGTCAGGAACTTGGTCTGCTGCATCATCACCGGCGCCAACGCGCCCTGCCGGGTGCAGATCTCGTGGTTGTGCCCGAGCCGGTGGCCCACCTCGTGGTTGATGAGCATCTGCCGGTATGCGTACATCTTGTCGTCGCCGAAGGTCTTCGCGCCCTGTGCCCACCGATAGGCGTTGATCATGACGCGCTCGGTGGAGGCCGAGTCGCAGGAGACGTTGTCCTGGGTGGTGTCCAAGCTGGACTTCGCACACCACGTCGCGGTGGTGCCGGGGCTCGCCAGCGTGATCACGAAGTTGACCCGGCCGGAGGAGACCCGGTCGAAGGAGCGGGTCCCGCCGTGGCCCCAACTGCGGTCGTCGTTCAGCGTCTTGTGCACGGCCTTGGCGAACAGCTCGCCGTCCAGCGGCAGCCCCTTCTCCACGTCCACGCGATAGCGCAGCACCCGGCCCCGGCCGGTCCCCTTGTCGTGCCCGGGGACCGTCGTGAACGCCCCGGATCCGCTCAGCTTCGGGTCCAGCGGGAACTTCCGCGTCATCAGCGTGTCGTACGAGGGGGCTTTCGGGGCCGGGGTGGTGGGGGCGGACTGCCCCGCCCGCTCGCCGCGCCCGTCATCGCCGTCGCCCACCGTGTCGGCGCGCTCCGCGCCGCCCTGGGCCCGTGCGGTGTTCCCGCTGTCCTGCGGCCCGTTGGCCACCTGCCCGGCGACCACGACCGCCAGCACGGTGGTCACGGCCGCGGCGGCGACGCCGGTGAAGGTCCGCGCCTTGCCGCCCTTGGCGGCGCCCACCTCTTGGGACTCGTCCTCGCCGTCGTCGGCGTTGTCAGCGTCGTAGGCGTTGTAGGCGTTGTCGGCTTCCGTGCCGTCGGCACCGGGGCGGTGCGGCGCCCGGGCCGCTCCCGGGGCGCCCGCGGCGAAGACGTCCTCGCCGTCGCAGTCGAGGGCCTCGGAGATGTCGAACGCGTCGACGTACTCCTTGCGCGGGCCGGGCATCAGCCCGCCGGGCGCCGCGCCCGGCGGAAGGCCTGTGGTCCGCGTCCCGAAAGACGCCCGCGCCCCGCCGGGCACACCACCCGGACCGCCGGGCACACCGGCCAAACCACCGCGCCGCCCCGGACCGCCAGGACCGCCAGGACCCGCCGGACGACCAGGACCACCGAGACCGTTAGCACCCGCCGGCCCACCAGGGCCAGGACCGCCCGGGACCATACGCCCGCCCGGCCCGCCCACGGCGCCCCAGCCGCCGCCCGGCTCGCGCTGCTCCGGGTGCCCGCCCCTGGCCCGCGGCACGGCGGGCCCCGGCGGACGCATACGCGGCACGCCCTGCGGCGGCGTCACCCCCGGATCCACACCAGGCCCCACACCAGGCCCCGCGCCGGGCGCCGCACCAGACCCCGTACCGGGCCCGGGCCCCGGCACCACTCGCCGCCTGCGGCCGGTGCCCGGGCCCCCGGCCGGGCCAGAGGCCGTGTACTCCACAAAGCCGGGACCGGCACCAGGGGCACGGCCGTCGCCGGCGGCGGAGCCTGGGCCCGCCTGCCCGGACCGGCGGTCGCGGTCCTCCCGGCTGCCACGTGCGCTGTGTTTACCCACGCGCCGCACCGCTCCCGTCCGGGCCGGGCACCGGGGCGGTCCGTGCGCGCGGGTCGCCCCGGCGGCCGCCGTCCTCCCGGCCCTCCCGGCCTGCTCTGCCTTCTCGGCCTGTCACGTCGTCGAGCAGCTCGCGCATCCCTCGCGCCACTGCCTCGGGATACTCCATCATCGCCACGTGCCCCGCGTCCACCAGCGTCAACAGCCGCGAGTCGCGGAAGGCCGCGCTGGCCCGCCGCGCCATGCGGAAGGACACCAGCTGGTCACGCATGCCGTACACCAGCAGCGTCGGCGCCAGCACCCGCTCGGCCTGCCGCCACATCGAGTGCTGGCCGCCGAGCGTGTACGAATCGACGAGCCCGCGGGCCGAGCGCGTCAGCGCGTCCCAGAAGTAGGGGAGGGCGAGCCGCCGCTCGAACTCCTCCACCGCCAGCGCGAAGTTCTCGGGGTTGACCCGCCCCGGGTCGCCGTAGGTGAGCGCCAGCACCTCGCGGGTGCGCCGCTCCGCGTCCCAGTCCTTGGTGAGCCGGGTGAACAGCCGGGTGACGCCCGGGATCGCGAGCAGGCCGGTGGGGACCGCGGTGCGCTGGAGGCGCCGCTCGGGCAGCGCGGGCGAGACGAGGGTGAGGGTGCGGACCAGGTCCGGCCGCAGCGCGGCGACGCGGGTGGAGACCGTGCCGCCCAGCGAATTGCCGACCAGGTGCACGGGCCCGCGCCCGCTCGCGTCGAGATAGCGGATCACGGCACGGGCGTGGCCGGCTATCGAGTAGTCGCCGTCGTCCGGCGGCGGGGAGTCGCCGAAGCCGGGCAGGTCGAGGGCCTCTCCGTCCACCCGGTCGGCGAGCGGCTCCATCATGAGGGACCAGTTCTGCGAGGAGCCGCCGAGCCCGTGCACATACAGCGCGGGCGGCAGACCCTCCCGGATCGGCGGGCGGGATCGTACGGTGAGGGTGAGACCGGGGAGGCGCGCGATGCGCAGCTCCTCCCCCGCTCCGACGCGAACGGGCCGGGCGGGCGGGACCGCGGGGACGATGCGGGCATCCGGCTGCTCGGTCGAAGACATGCGGCAATGTTACGAGACGATCACACTCGGAGCCCTGTGTTCGCTCTCACAGGCCACGTAGCGTCCGAAAGTGAGCTCTCCTAGGCTCGTAAATACACAGGGACGATCACCCCGGGCCGGGGCGGGCGGGAAAAACGCCCCGGCCAGGGCACCTGAGGAAGGGGAGAAATGTCCGTCGATCCCAGCGACCCCGACACCTTCGAGGAAAACGACGCCACAGAATCCGCCGTGGAGGACGTCGAAGCGCCGGAAGTGGACGCCGCGGAGCAGCACCTCGACCTCCTTCCGAACCGGGACGAGCCCGTGAACGGCGACGCGTTGTCGGAGGCGAACGAGGCGGACCGTCTGGAGCAGGCCCGGGTCGTCGAGGTGAACGAGGACGACTACCAGTGAACCGCACCATTTGTCAGCTTTTCATGGAGTCCGGTCCGTGAAATTCTCCGTACGGACCGCGCGCTGTCCTGTTACCCAAAAGTACGATGGCGGCGCGGTGGACACCGTGTACGGAACACTCATTGGGAGGCGGCGTGACAGCCATCGAGCAGACCGAGGCGCGCCCGCGGGGCACGCGCCTGCCGCGCCGAGCCCGACGGAATCAGCTCCTGGGGGCGGCCCAGGAGGTCTTCGTGGCACAGGGCTATCACGCGGCGGCCATGGACGACATCGCCGAGCGCGCCGGGGTCAGCAAGCCCGTGCTCTACCAGCACTTCCCCGGCAAGCTCGACCTCTATCTGGCCCTGCTGGACCAGCACTGCGAGGCGCTGCTGCAGGCGGTGCGCACCGCGCTGGCGTCGACGACCGAGAACAAGCAGCGCGTCGCCGCCACCATGGACGCCTACTTCGCGTATGTCGAGAACGAGGGCGGCGCCTTCCGCCTGGTGTTCGAGTCCGACCTGACCAACGAGCCCGCCGTACGCGAGCGCGTGGACCGGGTCGCGCTGCAGTGCGCCGAGGCGATCAGCGAGGTGATCGCCGAGGACACCGGCCTGTCGAAGGACGAGTCGATGCTGCTGGCGGTCGGCCTCGGCGGGGTCTCGCAGGTCGTCGCGCGCTACTGGCTCTCCAGCGAGAGCGCCGTGCCGCGCGATACGGCGGTGCAGCTGCTCACCTCGCTCACCTGGCGGGGCATCGCGGGCTTCCCGCTGCACGGGTCCGACGGCGGCAACTGAGCCGCGGGCGTCGGCTGGGGCGCGTGTCCCCGGCCGGCGGCCGGGGCATGTTCGCCACGACCGGCGGCGCGTGTTCGCTGCGGGCGTGCGCCCATGCTGCCCGTCCGGTCTCCGCACCCGGCTAATGTGTGCTGCGTACGGCGCGGCTGGCCGCGCACCCCAACTGACCGTCGGAGGGACAAAGCCGTGGAGGTCAAGATCGGCGTGCAGCACGCGCCCCGCGAGATCATTTTGGAGAGCGGGCAGTCCGCCGAGGAAGTCGAGCGCGCGGTGTCCGACGCGCTCGCCGGCAAGGCGCAGCTGCTGACCCTGGTGGACGACCACGGCCGCAAGGTCCTGGTCCCGTCCGACCGGCTCGCATACGTCGAGATCGGCGAGCCGGCCGCCCGCAAGGTCGGCTTCAGCGCGCTCTGAGCGTCCGCGCCAACGGAAAGCGGCGGGGCCCGGTGGGAATCCTCACCGGGCCCCGCCGCTTTCGTGCGCCCGCGTTCCGCTGCGCGTTCCGTGACTCCGCGTTCCGTGCGCCCGCGCGGAACGCCCCCTTCGGATGCGCTTGGCCCGGGCAGGGTTGCCCGGCCCGGCCCGGGGGTAGGACGGCTGCGACCGGGGCTCGGCACCCGGCATACCCCGAGGCCTCGGCCCCGATCCGCCCGCGGGAAGGACGCACCATGATCTTGGAAGCGCTCGGCTCCGTACTGATCGGTCTCGCCATCGCATACGGGGCGGGCCGCTGGCAGCCCCGAAGGTTCCACTCCCGGCGCCTGCTGCTGTCCACCGGCCCGGCCGCCGCGCTCCTCGGCTCCCTGCTCACCCACGCCGTGCTGGGCTCGGGCCACACACCGACGGTGCTGATCGTCGCGCTCGGCTTCTCGGTGGCGCTGTTGTCGCTGCTGGTCCGCCCGACGAGCAGGCTCCGCCGCTCCGCCCCGGCCTGAGAGGCGCCACGCACCCGGCACGCACCGCACCGGGCACGCCTCGCACCCGACGACGCGCCACCCATCCGACACGCACCGCGGCCCGCACCCCAGGGGGCCTGTCGTCAAAGGGGGCGCCCTGCTCCCGACGCCGCAGTGACATCAGCCGCTGCCGCGCCAGACGCCGCTCGCGGCCAAAAGCCCCCTTTGACGACTGACAGGCCCTGGGACGCGGGCCGCGCGCTACCGCTCCGCCCGACGGCTCAGGACGCCAGGCCCAGCGCGGCCATCCGCTTGGTGTGCGCCTCGGTGATCCGGGAGAACATCCGGCCGACCTCCGCCAGATCGAAGCCGTCCGCCACCCCGCCCACCAGCATCGTGGACAGCGCGTCCCGCTCCGCGACCACCCGCTGCGCCTGCGACAGCGCCTCGCCCATCAGCCGCCGCGCCCACAGCGCCAGCCGCCCGCCGACCCGCGGGTCCGCCTCGATGGCCGCCCGCACCTTCTCCACCGCGAACGAGGCGTGGCCGGTGTCGTCGAGCACGCTCAGCATCAGCCCGCGGGTGTCCGAGTCCAGCCGAACCGCGACCTCGCGGTAGAAGTCGCTGGCGATCGAGTCGCCGACGTACGCCTTGACCAGGCCCTCCAGCCAGTCCGACGGCGCGGTCTGGCGGTGGAACCCGTCCAGCGCCGCCGCGAAGGGCTCCATGGCCGCCGTCGGCTGCTCGCCCACCTCCGCCAGCCGGTCTCTGAGCTGCTGGAAGTGGTGGAACTCGGCGGACGCCATCTTCGCCAGCTCCGCCTTGTCCTCGAGCGTGGGCGCCAGCTTGGCATCCTCGGCCAGGCGCTCGAAGGCGGCCAGCTCGCCGTAGGCGAGGGCGCCGAGCAGGTCCACCACGGCGGCGCGGTACTGCGGCTCGGCGGCCGCCCGCGCCCAGTCCTGGGCGGCGATCCCGGTGCGCTCCCCGGCGGCGTGTCCCTCGGTGCGCTCCCCGGCGGCGGGGTCGTTCTCCGGTGTGTCAGACGTCTCCATGGTGCGCACAATAGCCCGCTGAGCGCCCCGCGGAAGGCCCTGGTCAGCCGGGACCGGCAACAGGGCGCAACCGGCATCCCGGTCACAGATGCGCGCTCTCGGGGTACAGTGCTATTGGCGCCCGTCGAGTATCGACGGGTTGTTCCACGCATACGGATGCCCGGTCGGTGGCCCGATCGGCTCCAAACCGACCGCCCTCCGCGCGGCGCGCATGTAATCGTGCGCACGGCAGGAGGGATCCGCTCGCGGTATGAGCGCTCGAGCGAGGGCAGTGGTCCCGCGCCGGACCGGCCACCCCAAGGCCGGTTGTACTCGGGGCGCCGTGCGACCCCCTTCGCCGCCTCACGCCGCGTCTCACAGAAGAGGCAAGCATCCTGACCACTTTCCGAGACCTCGGGATCCTCCCCGAGACGGCCGAGGCCCTCGAGGCCGTCGGCATCACGTCCCCGTTCCCCATCCAAGAGATGACGCTCCCCGTGGCCCTCTCGGGCTCCGACGTCATCGGCCAGGCCAAGACCGGCACCGGCAAGACGCTGGGCTTCGGCCTCCCGCTGCTGGAGCGCGTCACCGTCCCCGCGGACGTCGAGGCGGGCCGGGCCAAGCCCGAGCTGCTGACCGACGCCCCGCAGGCGCTCGTGGTCGTCCCCACTCGCGAGCTGTGCCAGCAGGTCACCAATGACCTGCTCACCGCCGGCAAGGTCCGCGCCGTGCGCGTCCTGGCGATCTACGGCGGCCGTGCGTACGAACCGCAGGTCGAGGCCCTGAAGAAGGGCGTCGACGTGGTCGTCGGCACCCCCGGCCGGCTGCTCGACCTGGCGGGCCAGAAGAAGCTGCGGCTCTCCGCCGTCAAGTCCCTCGTCCTCGACGAGGCCGATGAGATGCTCGATCTGGGCTTCCTGCCCGACGTCGAGAAGATCATCCAGATGCTGCCCGCCAAACGCCAGACGATGCTCTTCTCGGCGACCATGCCGGGCCAGGTCATCTCGCTGGCCCGGCGCTATATGTCGCAGCCCACCCACATCCGCGCCACCGCGCCGGACGACGAGGGCGCGACCGTCGCGAACATCACACAGCATGTCTTCCGGGCCCACTCCATGGACAAGCCGGAGGTCGTGGCGCGTGTGCTGCAGGCCGAGGGCCGTGGCCTCGTCATGATCTTCTGCCGTACGAAGCGGACCGCCGCCGACATCGCCGACCAGCTCGCCCACCGTGGCTTCGCCTCCGGCGCGGTCCACGGCGACCTCGGCCAGGGGGCGCGCGAGCAGGCGCTGCGCGCCTTCCGCAACGGCAAGGTCGATGTGCTGGTGTGCACCGACGTCGCCGCGCGCGGCATCGATGTCGAGGGCGTCACGCATGTGATCAACTACCAGTCCCCCGAGGACGAGAAGACGTATCTGCACCGCATCGGCCGCACCGGCCGTGCGGGCGCGTCGGGCACCGCCATCACCCTCGTCGACTGGGACGACATCCCGCGCTGGCAGCTGATCAACAAGGCGCTCGACCTGCCCTTCAACGATCCGGAGGAGACCTACTCCACCTCCGAGCACCTGTTCGAGCTGCTGAACATCCCGCAGGGCATCACCGGTGTCCTGCCGCGCGCCGAGCGCACCCGGGCGGGCCTGGACGCCGAGGAGATCGAAGACCTCGGCGAGACCGGCGCCCGCGGCGCCCGGTCCGGGCGCGGCCGCCGTTCGGCGGCGCCCGCCGCCGAGGAGCGCCCCGCCCGCACCCGCACGCCGCGTCAGCGGCGTCGGCTGCGCGCCGGTGTGGTGGTGGACGGGGTGGCCGACGGCTCGGCACCGGCGGCCGAGGCCGCCGAGGCCGCCGTGGACACCGCCGAGGGCACGGCTCAGGCCCCGGAGGCCGCCGCCGAGCCCAGGCAGCCCCGTCGCCGTCGGCGCACCCGCGCCGGAGCCGCGGCCAAGGCGGCCGAGACCGGCACCGACGCCGAGGCGGCGGTCGCCACGGCCGAGGGCCCGGCGACGGTCGTGACCGACACCGCACAGCCCCAGCCCGAAGCGGCCCCCGAGTCCGCCGAGACCGCCGAGGCTCCGGCCAAGGCGCGCCGTCGCCGCACCCGTGGCGCGGCGGCCGCCAAGGCCGTGGAAGCGACAGCGGCAGCGCCGGCCGAGGCCGAGGTGGCCGAGGCAGCCCCGGCGGAGGCCGGGGAAGGCGAGGCCAAGCCGGTCCGCCGCCGTCGCCGCACCCGCGCGGCGGCGTCGAAGGCCGAGGCCCCTGAGACGAGCTGACGCCACCCGCCCCAATTGCCGAAGGGCCCGGTCCGCTCCCCGCGGATCGGGCCCTTCGGCGTCCCCCACCCCGGCCACGGCCCCCGAACGCGCCACCCACACGACCACACCCCAGCCCCAGCCCCAGCCCACCGAAGCACACACCCCGAGCGGCCCCGCACACGGCACGTGGCGGCACACGTCATGGCGGGTTAGCCAGGATTTTCCGTGTACGCGCTAGCCTCGGCGCATGAGCAGGCCGCCGTTCCTCACGCTGCCCGGGTGCGCCCGTGCCCACCGTCTTCGCACCGCTCGCGGGGAGTTCGCCGTGCATGACGCGCGCCCCGAGGGGACGGCGCGGGGCACAGTGCTGCTGGTGCCCGGGTTCACCGGGAGCAAGGAGGACTTCATCGCGCTGCTGGAGCCGCTGGCCCGCGCCGGGTTCCGGGTGGTCGCGGTCGACGGGCGGGGTCAGCACGAGACCGAGGGGCCGCGGGACGAGGCGGCGTACGCGCAGCAGGAGCTGGCCCGGGACGTGCTGGCGCAGGCGGCCGCGCTGGACGCCGACGCCGAGAGCTCCGCGCCACTGCATGTGCTCGGGCATTCGCTGGGCGGGCTGATCGTACGGGCCGCCGTGATGATGGCCCCGGACGCCTTCGCCTCGCTGACGCTCATGAGCTCCGGCCCTGCCGCCATCTCCGAGTCGCAGCAGGCCCGCACCAAGCTGCTGGTCGACGCGCTGACGGTCACCGACATGGAGAACGTCTGGCACGCGATGCGCGAACTCGACCCGCCGGAGGCGCCCGAGGAGAACACGCCGCCCGGCGTCGAGGACTTCCTGCACCAGCGCTGGCTCGGCACCGTCCCCGAGCAGCTGATCGTCACCGGGCGGCAGCTGAACCGCGAGCCGGACCGGGTCGCGGAGCTGGCCGGGGTGGCGCTGCCCAAGCATGTGCTGTCCGGGGTCGTGGACTACGCCTGGCCGGTGCCGCTGATGGACGAGATGGCCGAGCGGCTCGCGGCCCGCCGGACCGTGATCCAGGGCGCGGGGCACTCCCCCAACGCCGAGCGGCCGCTCCCCACCGCCGAGGCGCTGATCGACTTCTGGCGCGGCGTCTCCCCCAGCTGACCGCTGACAACCAACAGCTGACAGCTGACGTCAGTACTGGGCCTGGAGGTGCTCCCAGAAGCCGTCCCGCAGCGCCCGGCGCAGATCGGCGTGTGTACGCAGCGACAGCCGCAACAGAGCCTCCGCGTCGATCAGCAGCTCCTGGTCGACCGAGCCCGGCAGGTAAGGATGGCCGGGCAGCAGCTCGGCGAGTGACTCCCGGCCGCGCGAGGACAGCCACCGCGCGGCGATCTGCGCCCCGACGAAGCGGACGTCGTCGCGGCTGGGGGCGGGCCCGCCCTGGCCCGGGTCGGCTCCGAACGGCTCGAAGCCCGCCGGGCGGCGGGTGACGTACGGCTTGCAGAAGTCGAGGTCGAAGGTGCGCTGGCTGTCGACCTCCCACAGCAGCGGCTCGGCCTGGTTGCGCCCCTCGACGGCCTCGATGCCCCACAGGTGCACCCGCGCGCCGTACCCCTGCGCCGCCTCGACCGCGGAGACCAGGTCCTCGTCCCCACCGATCAGCACCGCGTCGCCAATGGCGCGGTGCCGGGCGAGGGACTCCAGGTCGGAGCGGATGAGCGAGTCGACGCCCTTCTGCTGATTGTTGGCGTTGAGGTTGCCGAGGCGGACCTTGACGTCGGGCAGCTCGGCGATGCTCTGCTGCTCGGAGGTGTGGATACGGCGCCGGGCGCCGTCGTACCAGTAGACGCGCAGCAGCCTGCTGTCCGGGAAGATCGTGCGGGCCTTGTCGATGAACGCCTCGATGAGCCCCTCGGTGTCGAGCTCGAAGGCTCTGCGGTCCTCGGTCCCGGCGACCAGGCGGCCGGCGGCCGCGTAGACGTAGCCGGCGTCCACGAATATCGCGTGGGTGGAGGGTGTGGTCGCGACCTCGGCGAGCACACGCTGCAGCAGCTCATTGGTGCGCTCGATGCCGGCGACGACCGAGGCGAGGTCTGGTGGGCCCGGAGGCGTGACGTCACTCATACGCGGTTCATTCTCCGGGCCAGCGCGCTCGGGACACAACCGGACCTGGTACGAGACGGTAATTAGGCTCCCGAAAATTTTCTTTAGCGTAGGGAATGTTTTTCGGGGCACCCGCTGTTGAACCGTACGGATGCTCGCGGCACAGGCGCCGCAGGGATCCGTCTCACACCACAGTTCTCCTCAGGAGGATCAGACGAAGGGAGAAGCCATGCGCTTCGAGATCATGCGCCTCGACGATGTCGACGGAAACGCCGTGGACAGCACCGTTGTGGACGCCGCCTCCGTCAACCGGATCGTGCAGCAGGCCGCCGCAATCGGTCAGCGCATCTACATCCGACCCGCCGAAAGCTCCGCCCGGTAACGCCCCGCTTGTAGTACGCAGCTTCCGGCGCCCCTGTGCATCGTCGCACGGGGGCGCTTGTGCGTCCGGGCGGCCCGCTCAGTCAACCGTCCCCGGTACCGGGAGCGCCCCGGTCGCCCGGCGGACGATCTCTCCGTAGATCTCGGGATCCGTCGTGTACTCACCGAGACGACAGGTCTTACGGCTGCCGTGGTAGTCGCTGGAGCCCGTGGTGAGCAGGCCGAGCTCGGCGGCGAGGCCGCGCAGCCGCGCGCGCGTGGGCTCGTCGTGGTCCATGTGGTCCACCTCGATGCCGTCGAGCCCAGCGGCGGCGAGCTCCGCGATCGCGCTCTCGGGCACGCACTGCCCGCGCTTGAGGGCCAGCGGATGCGCGAAGACGGTCACCCCGCCGGCCGCCTTGACCAGGCGGATCGCGTCGAAGGGGTCGAGCTCGTGCTTCTCGGCATAGGCCCGGCCGCCATTGGCGAGCCACTGCGGTGTGAAGGCGTCCGAGACGCTGTCGACGACGCCCAGCTCGACCAGGGCGGTGGCCACGTGCGGCCGCCCCACGGCCCCCTCACCGGCGATCCGCGCCACCTGCTCCCAGGTGATCGACACGCCCAGCTCGCGCAGCTTGTCGACCATCGCCCGGGCGCGCGGCACCCGGTCGTCGCGTACGAGCTCGCGCTCGCGCGCCAGCTCCGGCTCGGCCGGGTCGAAGAGATAGGCCAGCATGTGCAGGCTCACGCCCGCCGCGCCGTCTTCCGAGGTGCCCGAGGCGCCTGGGGACGGCGGGACCGCCAGCCGGCACGACAGCTCGGCGCCGGTCACCAGGGTCAGCCCCGATGAACAGTCGCGCAGCGCCCGCTTCGCCTCCGCGTACCCGCCGACGGTGTCGTGGTCGGTGAGCGCGACGACGTCCAGCCCGGCCGCGGCGGCATTGCGCACCAGCTCGGCGGGGGTGTCCGTGCCGTCCGACGCAGTGGAGTGGGTGTGCAGATCGATGCGCACGACGCGGACTCCCGGCTGCGGCGAGGGAACGGAGGGGACGCTTCAGGATAACCGGCCGCCGCGTCCGCCTTCCCGGCCGGTCCGGCGCCCACCGGCAGCACAGGTATGGAGGGGGTGCCTTCCAGCGGTGGCGGGGAGAGTCAGCCCAGGATCCGCGGCGACAGCGCCCCGCACGGGACGAGGTCCACCTCGGCTCCGGCGTCCCGCAGATCGGTGAGCACCATCTCGTCGTACATCATCAGACCGGTCTGCTCGGGCCACACGATCGCCCACAGCCACAGCCCGCACGCCTCCCCCGCGAACACCGCGCGGTCCTCCGGCGTGCCCTCGACCAGCCACAGCGGGGTGGGCCGCCCGGCGGCCAACACCTTGACCTGCGGCGCCCGGTCGACCCGCATGCCCGGCCCCGGGTCGGGGCCGCGGATCCCGGCGTATCGCGCACCGAGCCCGACCCCGAGCTCCTCCGCGATCAGCAGCAGCTCCCCGGGCCCGCCCAGCGGGCCGGGGCCGGAGCAGGCCACGGCGGTGGCCCGGCCGCCGCTGCGGTCGTCGCCCGCGCACGCGACACCGGTGAACAGCCAGCCGACCGGAAGCGGCCACGGCATCCACACGGGCACGCGGGCACGGTTGGTCACCACCACGAGTGCTTCGACGCTCGGCGGGACGACCGGCTGGAGGGGATGCACCGTGCCGTGCACCCCGCACTGCCAGGAGTCGGCGAAAAGACCGGGCGCCCGCACCCGGCCACCGCACTTCGGGCAACTGGGTTCGCCCCTCATAGGGCCCCACGGTCCTCCCCGGGCGTCGCCACGTCAAGGACGATCACCCGTCCGGATGCGACGTGAGCCGGCAAACCCCCTCAGCTCGCCAGCGGCACCCCGGAGCGGGTCGGGTCCCGCAGATCCGTCCCGTGCCTGAGCCAGCGGTCCTGCAGCGCGCCCGCGCCGTGCACCCGCTTCCACGCCGCCTCGTTCCCCGTCATGGGCAGCAGCGGCAGAAACCGGACCGGGTCCCTCGGCTGGTCGAGCTCCAAGTCCTCGACCAGCCCACCCGGTTCAGCCACCAGTACGGAGGTGAAGGGCGCCCCCGGCCACAGCGGCCCGCCCAGGTCCAGCGACGCGCCCGGCGCCACCACCACGCCCTCCACCTGAGGGGACGCGGCGAGCACGGCGAGCGGGCGGAGCACCTCGTCGAGCACGGGCAGCTCAGGGCTCACGGCCACGCCGCCGATCCGCACCGTCAGCACCAGCTCGGCGCGCGGGCCGCGCAGCGGGTCGGCGACGACAGCGGTGGGGTCGGTCATCGGCCGGTCGGACATGCCGAGCGTGGCGTAGCGGACGACGTCCCCGTCGCGGAAGCGGAGCACCTCGATACGGTCCGTGCCGACGAAGGTCACGGTGGCGCGGGCGTCCGGCTCGCCCAACGCCGTCCGCAATCGGGCCTCGACCAGCTGAAGAACGTCTGACATGCGGCGAGCATAGATCGTGTATCGAACAGGCAAAGCGACGACTTAACGCTTCGGGCGGCTGATAGCCTTGGCGCCTGCCCAGGGAGTTACACGTCATCCCTCAAGGGGGACCGACAGGAGGAGGTGGGGCTGCGGTGGATCCGAGTCGACCGTGCAGTACCGACAGTTCTCCCGTCCTCTCCCCCTTGGTATGCGGCTGTTCGTGATCTGAAACCTTCCGTACCCCACCGCTGAGCGGTGAAACACGTGAAGTTGATTGCATCCAGGGCACTTGACGGTAGAGCGCCTTCGTAACGCTTTGTCTCTTTTTTGACCGCGAACTTCCGTCAGCGCCATCGCACGGAGTGCCGCCCGCTTTGCGGACGTACGGCCACCGGAGCCCGTACGTCCACCTTCCGGGCCGCGCTGCGCCGCGCGCCCGCCGCTGACGGCCGGCCCGTGAAGGAGCCCGTCATGTCGATGATCCGTGACCTGCGCGCAGCCGTCCGCCCCGCCCTGCGCCGCACCCGCACGACCAGCAACTACGACGCCACCCGCGACCCCTCCGTCTCCAGCGCGGTGATCGACTGCGCCGTCTACCGCGACGGGCGGCGGGTCAGCGACCACTGCAGCCCGGCCGAGGCCATGAAGCGGGCGCGCGCCGAGGGCGGCTTCGCCTGGATCGGGCTGCACGAGCCCACCGAGCGCGAGTTCGCGGGCATCGCACAGGAGTTCGGGCTGCACCCGCTGGCCGTGGAGGACGCGGTCCAGGCGCACCAGCGGCCGAAGCTGGAGCGGTACGACGACTCCCTGTTCACCGTCTTCAAGACGATCCACTACGTCGAGCACGCCGAACTCACCGCCACCAGCGAGGTCGTGGAGACCGGCGAGGTCATGTGCTTCACCGGCCGGAACTTCATCGTGACCGTCCGGCACGGCGGCCAGGGCTCGCTGCGCGCGCTGCGCCACCGCCTCCAGGAGGACCCCGACCTGCTCGCCAAGGGTCCCTCGGCAGTGCTGCACGCGATCGCCGACCAGGTCGTGGACGGCTACCTCGCGGTCGCCGACGCCGTCCAGGACGACATCGACGAGGTCGAGATCGACGTCTTCTCGGCGGCCAGCTCCCGGCGGGGCGGCGACGCGGGGCGGATCTACCAGCTCAAGCGCGAGGTGCTGGAGTTCAAGCGGGCCGTCTCGCCGCTGCTGCGGCCGATGCAGCTGCTGAGTGAGCGGCCGATGCGGGTGGTGGACCCGGACATCCAGAAGTACTTCCGGGACGTCGCGGACCACCTGGCGAGGGTCAATGAGCAGGTGCTGGCCTTCGACGACCTGCTCAACTCGATCCTCCAGGCCAATCTGGCGCAGGCCACCGTGGCCCAGAACGAGGACATGCGAAAGATCACCTCCTGGGCGGCGATCTTCGCCGTGCCCACGATGATCGCCGGGATCTACGGCATGAACTTCGACTACATGCCGGAGCTGCGCTGGAAGTTCGGCTACCCGTCGGTGCTCGTCGTCACGGTCGCGATCTGCTTTGTGATCCACCGCGGATTCAAGCGCAACGGCTGGCTATAACTCGGGGAAGCCGACCTCGGCTCGGCCTGACCTCAACTCGGCTTTCTGCGGTCCGCCGGTACCACCAGCGCGAGGCCGACGAGGATCACCGCGAGCGCCGGGTAAGCCACCGCGTGAGGCGTCTGGCCCAGCCAGAGGGCGGCGATCAGGGCCGCGCCCGGCGTCTCGAGCAGCAGCGCGGTCGAGGTGATGGACGGCCCCAGCAACCGCAGCAGCAGCGCGGCCCAGATCGGGGACGTGGTGACGAGCGCGGTCGACGAGGCGACGGAGGTCATGTGCAGGCTGGGCAGCCACGTCCCGAAGCGCGTGAGTTCGCTCGTTCAGGTGATGGTCGGCTTCCGGGGTTGCTGTGTTCCCTGCGTAGCGGGGCAGCGTGAAGTCGCGATCTGGGACGCCGGGTTCGGCGCCAGCGTGCGGGGCCCCTGCTCCACCGGAGTGATGGTTCAGGGCCTCCCCGTCGCCTCTGGCCGAGCCCACAGGCCAGGTCGCACAGAGAACCGGCCTCCCGGGAACGGACCACGGACGGGATCCGTGTCGCCGCCCCGGGGTCGAGTACGCCGGGGACCAGGGGGCACCTCCCAGCGGTAGCTGGGGGAGCGCCCAAGACCGTTCGGGGCGTGCCAGTGTGCGGGCTCACACCCGCCCACTGCTCAGGAACGGTGAGCGCGCCGACGGTCATGGCCTCTGCGCGAAACAGGCCCTGTCGCCCCGATCTCCGCAGGCCACCCGTCAATGGCCCGCCGGGATCGGGGAGACAGGGCCTACGCTGGTCCACATGACGCAGACCCCGCTGGACCGCGCCCTCATCGAGGAAGCGGCCAAGAAGTCCGCCCTCATCTGGGTCCGGGGCGCGGACGGCGCTCAGGCCGCCGACCGCGCGCTGTGGCACGTGTGGCACGAGGGCGCGGTCTGTCTGGTCGGGGACGGCCCCGGGGAGCAGCCCCTGAGCGGCCTCGGCCTGGTGGACGGCGGCGCCGCCACCGTCACCGTGCGCAGCAAGGACAAGGGCGGGCGGCTCGTCTCCTGGCCCGCCCGGGTGGCCGAACTCGCGCCCGGCAGCGAGGTCTGGACGGCCGCCGTCGACGAACTGAAGGGCAAGCGGCTGAATGCCCCGGACGCGGAACGGATCGCCGAGCGCTGGGCCCGTGAGTGCCGGGTGCTGCGCCTGGAGCCGGCGTCCGCCCCGGTCGAGGAGGTGCCGTCCGGCTCCCTGGCCGCGCCCCCGCCGCCGAGCCCGGCCACCACCCGCCGCCTGATGCCCGCCGCACTCCCCAAGCTGCTCGGCCGCCGAGCCCGCGCGCGCAAGGCCCGCTGAGCCGGCCCACCTGGGCCCCACGCACCGCCGTGGTGCCGCGCACCGCCGTGGTGCCGCGCACCGCCGGAGGCGCTACGTACCGCTCGGGATCTGCTGTCCGTAGTCCACGACGTCGCCCTTGTCGGGCGCGGCCAGCGTGAAGTCCTTGTCCCAGTCGGCGAGCCGGATGACGCCCGCGTCGCCCGCCCGCTGCAGCCGCAGCGGATACGGCCTGCCCTTCAGGGAGACGTCGAGCGCCCCGCCGCTCCCCTCGCCGCCGCGGATCCGGATGGTCCGTACGCCGCCGACCGTGCCGCGGCCGCCCGTGGAGATCTCGCCGTGCAGGCCGAGCAGCCCGTCGAGCAGCAGGCTCTTGTCCGTCAGGCCGCTGAGCCGTTTGTACGAGGGGTCGCCGACCGGCACCTTCACATACTTGTCGTCGAGCTTGTCCGCGGCCGCCGCGTCGGCGCTGCTCTGCCCGCCGCCGCTGCCCTCGCTCTTGTGTGTCCAGAAGCCCGCGTCGGCCTTGAGGTAGAGGTCCTTGCCGACGCGCAGCAGCTGGAAGGTGCTGCCCTCGGTGGAGACCTGGCCGGTGCCGCCGTCCGTCTTGAGCCGCATGTCGACCTTGTAGGTGCGCCCCTTGGTGACGAGCTTGCCGGACAGGCGTACCGCCTCGGCGTCTCCGGCGGCCTTCCGGGCTCTGGCCTCGATCTTGGCGGCGGGCAGCTTGCCCACGCCGTTGGTGCCCGCGTCGGGGTCCTCACCGCCGCCGTCGCCGCCACATCCGGCGAGCGTCGCGGCCAACCCCGCGCACATCGCCGCCACGACAGCCGTGTTCCGGGTGCGCACGTCTGCTCTGCCTCCTGAAGCCGGTGCAGGGGCACCCTACCGGTGCCGTCCAGAGGTGTCGGCACAGTGCCGTAGGAGGGGTACCTCCAGCGGTAGCTGTGAGCGCTCGTCCAGCGGCAGGGCAGGGCCGGGCGCGCTAGCCTGAACCCGGCATTCGAAGCGATAGCCGCATGTAGCCACAAATGGCATCGCCATCGACAGAAGAGCTCATGGCACAGGGAGGCGCATGACATGCCCGCAGGCGCCCCCAGGGTGTTCGTCTCGCACCTCGCGGGTGTTCCCGTCTTCGACCCGAACGGCGACCAGGTGGGCCGGGTCCGCGATCTGGTGGCCATGCTGCGCCTGGGCGGGCGGCCGCCGCGCCTCCTGGGTCTTGTGGTCGAGGTGGTCACCCGCCGCCGGATCTTCCTGCCCATGACCCGGGTGACCGGTGTCGAGTCCGGCCAGGTCATCACGACGGGCGTGGTCAACATGCGGCGCTTCGAGCAGCGCCCGACCGAGACCCTGGTACTCGGCGAGCTGCTGGACCGCACCGTACGGCTGGTGGAGACGGGCGAGGAGGTCACCGTCCTCGACGTGGCCATGGCACAGCTGCCCGCGCGCCGGGACTGGCAGATCGACAAGGTCTTCGTGCGGCGCGGCAGGTCGGGCGCGCTGCGGCGGCGCGGGGAGACGCTGACCGTCGACTGGTCCGCGGTCACCGGCTTCTCCCTGGAGGAACAGGGGCAGGGCGCGGAGAACCTGCTGGCCACCTTCGAGCAGCTGCGCCCCGCGGACCTCGCCAATGTGCTGCACCACCTCTCGGAGAAGCGCCGCGGCGAGGTGGCCGCGGCGCTGGACGACGAGCGGCTCGCCGACGTCCTGGAGGAACTGCCGGACGACGACCAGGTCGAGATCCTCGGCAAGCTGCAGGAGGAGCGCGCGGCCGACGTCCTGGAGGCGATGAACCCGGACGACGCGGCCGATCTGCTCTCCGAGCTCCCCGAGGAGGACAAGGAGCGGCTGCTGGCCCTGATGCGGCCGCGGGACGCGGCGGACATGCGGCGGCTGATGTCGTACGAGGAGGGCTCGGCGGGCGGGCTGATGACGCCCGACCCGATCGTGCTGCGCCCCGACGCGACGGTCGCGGACGCCCTGGCGCGGGTGCGCAATCAGGACCTGACCCCCGCGCTCGCCGCGCAGGTGTATGTGTGCCGGCCACCGGACGAGACGCCGACCGGCCGCTACCTGGGCCTGGTGCACTTCCAGAGGCTGCTGCGCGAGCCGCCGTACACCCTCGTCGCCTCGGTCGTCGACACCGATCTGCGGCCGCTGCCGCCCGAGGCCCCGCTCCCCGGTGTGACCAGCTATCTGGCCACGTACAACCTGGTCACGGCGCCGGTCGTGGACGAGAGCGGCTCGCTGCTCGGCGCGGTGACCGTCGACGACGTGCTCGACCACCTGCTGCCGCCCGACTGGCGGGAGCGGGAGCTGTACGGCATGGCCCCGCCCGCGGTCCCCGGCGGCCCGCCAACCGTCCCCGGCAGTCGGCCCGAGCCCCCCGGCGGCTGGCCGGAGGTCCCCGATGGCCGGTGAGGGAGCCCGGCTCGACCGGCCCAGGGAGCGCCGCCGCGTCCGGCTGCCGCGCTGGGACCCGGAGGCGTTCGGCAGTGCGTCGGAGCGGATCGCCCGCTTCCTGGGCACCGGCCGCTTCATCGCCTGGATGACGGTCTTCGTCGCCGTGTGGCTCGGCTGGAACATCCTGGCCCCGGAGCGGCTGCGGTTCGACTCCTTCCCGTTCATCTTCCTGACGCTGATGCTCTCGCTGCAGGCCTCCTACTCGGCCCCGCTGATCCTGCTCGCCCAGTACCGGCAGGCCGACCGCGACCGGGTCACCCTGGAGCAGGACCGCGCCCGGGACGAGCGGTCCATCGCCGACACCGAGTTCCTGGCCCGGGAGATCGCGGCGCTGCGGATGGGCATGGGCGAGGTGGCCACCCGCGACTGGATCCGCTCCGAGTTCCAGGACCTGATCAAGGACGTGGAGAAGGGGCGGGCCGCCCCGTCTCCCGCCCCCCGTGATGAACACGACCGCTGACGGCCCTTACCGCTGAGTACCGGGCGCGCCGTACCATCTCCCTATGGCTACCGACACTGCCCCCACACCGAGCGAGGACGCGGTACGCGCCGCGCTCGCGACGGTCAACGACCCGGAGATCCACAAGCCGATCACGGATCTCGGCATGGTCAAATCTGTCGAGATCGCGGCGGACGGGACGGTCGCGGTGGCGGTCTATCTCACGGTCTCCGGCTGTCCCATGCGCGAGACGATCACCGCCCGGGTGCAGGAGGCGGTGGCCAAGGTCGCCGGAGTGGCCGGGGTCACCGTCGAGCTGGATGTGATGAGCGACGAGCAGCGGCGTGAGCTGGCCACCTCGCTGCGCGGCGGCCAGACCGAGCGCGAGGTGCCCTTCGCCAAGCCGGGCTCGCTGACCCGGGTGTACGCGGTGGCGTCCGGCAAGGGCGGCGTCGGCAAGTCGTCGGTGACGGTCAACCTGGCCGCGGCGATGGCCGCCGACGGCCTGAAGGTCGGCGTCGTGGACGCCGATATCTACGGCCACTCGGTGCCGCGCATGCTGGGCGCCGACGGCAGCCCCACCCAGGTCGAGAACATGATCATGCCGCCGTCGGCCAACGGCGTGAAGGTCATCTCGATCGGGATGTTCACGCCGGGCAACACGCCGGTGGTGTGGCGCGGGCCGATGCTGCACCGAGCACTCCAGCAGTTCCTGGCCGATGTCTACTGGGGCGATCTGGACGTGCTGCTGCTCGACCTGCCGCCGGGCACCGGAGACATCGCGATCTCCGTGGCCCAGCTCGTGCCCAACGCCGAGATCCTGGTCGTCACCACGCCGCAGCAGGCCGCCGCCGAGGTCGCCGAGCGGGCGGGCTCGATCGCGGTCCAGACCCACCAGAAGATCGTCGGCGTGGTCGAGAACATGTCCGGGCTGCCGTGCCCGCACTGCGACGAGATGGTCGACGTCTTCGGCACGGGCGGCGGCCAGACGGTCGCCGACGGGCTGACCCGGGCCACCGGCGCCACGGTGCCGGTGCTCGGCGCCATCCCGATCGATGTGCGGCTGCGCGAGGGCGGCGACGAGGGGAAGCCGGTCGTGCTGACCGACCCCGACTCCCCTGCGGGCAGCGCGCTGCGGTCCATCGCGGGCAAGCTCGGTGGGCGGCAGCGCGGGCTGGCGGGCATGTCGCTGGGCATCACGCCGCGCAACAAGTTCTGAGCACGCGCGAAGGGTGGCGGGCGGCCTCCTCAAGGGGCCGCCCCCATCCGCGCGTGCTACTCGTACGCGGTGATGTCCTTGACCACGGCGAAGCCCAGCCCGTACGCGCTCATCCCGCGCCCGTACGCGCCGATGTGCACGCCCTCGCGGGCGGATCCGGCCAGCACCCAGCCGTACTCCGACTCGCGGTAGTGGAAGTCCGTCGGCACCCCGTCCACCGGCAGCGACAGCTGCGACCAGCTCGGGCCGTCGAGGTCGTCCGCGAGCTCCCAGGCGATTGCGGTCTGCTGGTCCAGCCAGTCCTGGCGCAGCGCGCGCTCCATGCGCGTCGGCCAGGTGGACGACAGCAGGCCGGACCCGGCCAGCCAGGCCGCCGAGGAGACCGAGGTGGCCTCCAGCACGCCCGTGCCGTCCGCGCTGTCCCGCACCGGGCGGCTGGCCACGGTCACCACGACCGTGAAGCGCTGCTGCTCCGGCTCGGTCTCCGCGCGCAGCGACGGCTCGTCGCCGTGCCCGGTGGAGCCGTGCTCGACCGTGCCGTCCGCGGCCGCGCCCACCTGCATCAGCCAGCGCCGCCCCGTGAACGCCTCGTCAAGGCCGTACCACGGGAAGGCGGCCATCAGATAGCCGTCGACCCTCCGCCGAGCGTCGGCGGGGATCCCCTGAGCGGCCGACGCATCGTCCTCGGCGGACGCGCCCGGTGTACCAGCCACCCCTTGCACCCCTAGCCGACTCGTCGTCTCCATCTGCGCGGAGCCTCCTCGTTGCCCTGCGTCGTGGGCGGCCCGCCCCCCTCAGGCGACCTCACCCCGGACAAAGGGAGGATAGCCATACGGGTCAACCAGGCCGGGCATACGGGGGGTCAAGTGGCGTCGGAGTCGAAAGGCGGGCGCTCCTCGCGCCTCGGCTCTTCACGCTTGCGCAGCAGGTCAGGGGTGCTGGAGCCGCCTTCGGTACCGGATCCGCCGCCGGACGGGGAGGCTGGGGAAGAACCGGAAGAGCCGTGTGCCACATCACTCTCCCGGCCGTTCACCGCGTCCGCGACCTCGGCCATCTCCTTGCGGAGGTCGAAGCCGTTACGGATCTCCTTGAGGCCCAGCTCGTCCGAGTCGAGCACATGCTTGCGGACGAAGTTCTTCGGGTTCAGGTCCTCGAACTCGAAGTCCTTGAACTCCGGGCCCAGCTCGGAGCGGATGTCCTCCTTGGCGTTGTCGGAGAACTCCCTCACCTTGCGTATGAACCGCGCCACATCCTGGATGACCTTCGGGAGCTTCTCCGGGCCGAAGACGAGCACCGCAAGGATGACGAGCGCGATCAGCTCGAGGGGTCCTATGTCGAAGAACACCTTGCAGCTCCTTGTGACGTCTGTGGCCACGGTCCAGGCCATTGAACACGGTACCTGTCGGCAGGGGCAGGGCGGGAGACACCCGGACCAACATCGGGCGTCGGCCGCTTGGGATCACCCTCCCCCAGCTACCGCTGGGAGGTGCCCCCTGGCACTCAGCCGCCGGGCGCTCAGCCGCTGCCGCTGGCCGAACCGAGCGTCAGCTCCATCGCCCGCTCCCGGCCGTCCCGGCGCAGCGTCAGCCGGAGCCGGTCGCCGGGGCGGTGGCTGCGGATCTTGACGATCAGCTCCTGGCCGCTGTGCACCCGTACGCCGTCCACCTCCGTGATGATGTCACCGGCCTTGATTCCGGCCTCGTCCCCCGGGCCGCCCGGGTTGACCGGCGAGCCGTCGGCGCCCCGGGTGTGCACCCGCGCGCCGTCCCCCGCGTACTCCATGTCGAGCGTGACGCCAATCACAGGGTGGGTGGCCTTGCCGGTGTTGATCAGCTCCTCGGCGACCCGCTTGCCCTGGTTGATCGGGATCGCGAAGCCCAGGCCGATGCTGCCGCCCTGGCTGCCGCCGAGCCCCGAACCGTCGTCGGCAGCGCGGATCGCGCTGTTGATGCCGATCACCCGCGCCTTGGAATCCACCAGCGGGCCGCCGGAGTTGCCGGGGTTGATCGGGGCGTCGGTCTGCAGCGCGTCGACATAGCTGACGTCGCTGCCGTCCCCCTGCTCGCCGCCCGCGGTGATGGGGCGCTCCTTGGCGCTGATGATCCCGGAGGTCACGGTGCCCGCCAGGTCGTAGGGGGCGCCGATCGCCACGACGGGGTCGCCGACGCGCACGGAGTCGGAGTTGCCGAGGGCCAGCGGGTGCAGTCCTGAGACACCGTCGACCTTGATGACCGCCAGGTCGTAGCCGCTGTCCCGGCCGACCACCTTGGCGTCCGCCACCTCGCCGCCGTTGAACGTCACCGATATGTCGCCGCCCGAACCGGCGGGCTCCACGACGTGGTTGTTGGTGAGGATGTGGCCCTGCTCGTCGAGCACGAAGCCGGTGCCGGTGGCCTGCTCCGCGCCGCCGCTGACATGGATGGTCACCACGCCCGGCAGCGCCCGCGCGGCGATACCCGAGACGCTGTCCGGATCCACGGCCCCCTTGTCGGCCGGGGCCTGCGGCAGTTGCACCACGCTGTCCTCAGTGGTCCGCTCGTGCTCCAGATACGCGCCGATGCCGCCACCGAGGCACCCCGCGATCAGTGCGATCAGCACGGCCCCGACCAGGCCGCGGCGGCGGGACGCCTTCCGTGGCGGCACGTCAGGCGCCGAGGTCCACGGGTCGTAGTGCTGCCACTGCGCGGCCTGTCCCGGCTGGGGCTGCGGGGGCTGCCCGGCGGCCTGCTGCGGCAACTGGGCGGTGGCGGCGCCCGGGTCCGCCTGCGCGCCCGGCGGGAGCTGGGTGCCATGGGCGGGGGTCATCCCGGGCGGCGGAAGCTGGGTGCCATGGGCGGGGGTCATCCCGGGCGGCGGAAGCTGGGTGCCATGGGCGGGGGTCATCCCGGGCGGCGGCACCGTCTGGGCCGCCGCGGGCGGCAGCTGGGTCCCGTGCGCGGGCGTCGCGCCCGGGTGGACGCCGGGCGGGAGGTGGGTGCCATGGGCCGGGGTCGGCATGGGCCGCTGCACGGGAGGGGCGGGCGCCCAGGGGCCGGGTCCGCCATAGGGCGGTGTGCTGTACGGATCGGGGGCGTGCAGCGGATGAGCGGCCCGCCCTTCCTCCGCACCGGAGTCGGCGCCCGCCGAGGCTCCGTCACCGCCACCTCCGCCATCACCGCCGTGGCCACCGGCCGCGGGCGATGGCGACTGGTCCGACACGCCGTCACCGACAGCGTTGTCGGCGGGGCCTTGGGCAGGTGCCGACCCGGGCTCGGCCCCGGCGGCCGACGCACCGTCAGCCGAGCCCGGCGCGCGCCCGCCGTCGCCGTCAGCCGCGCCCGCCGCCGGATCCGCGGCCGTGGTGTCTCCCGCGGGCTGCGGCTCGACCTCGGCTGACGACCGGCGGCCGGGTCGTGTGACCGGACGGCTCCACCACTTCGGCTTGGGCCCGGTGGCCTTCCCCTCGTCCATGATCTCCCCAGATTTCCCGCGACACGGCGCGGACTGCGCCGCCTCGGGACAGCCGCCACCGCCACCGGGTGGCGCTGCCCGGTAGCGATTCAATCAGGTCCGCCAACGCCCGCGCAGTGCGTACGCCAGGAGCCACCCCCGGCACCAGCTCCACACCGCCCCGGCCACCGGGCCGGGGCGCGCCCGTCAGCCCCCTGCTACTCCGGGGGCGCGCTGAACCCGCGGTACGCCGGAGTCCGCGTCGCCGGCTGGGAGGGGTAAGCCATCTGGGTCGGCGCGGGAGCCGCGGGCTTGGCCGCCGCGGCGCGCAGCAGCCGGGTGGCCGCCAGGATCGGCTGGATCAGCGGGTCCGGCACACCACCGGAGGCCTCGTTGAGGGTCCGGGAGTGCGTCGAACTCGGGGAGGTCGTGTCCACTGGGGCCGCCACATCCAGCAGCCCCACCTCACGGCGGGTGCGCTCGCGCACCCCCATGGCGTCGGCTTCCTCGACCACGGAGCTGGCGCCGACCGGGTTCACCGCGGTGTCCGCGCCCTCCGCCTGGCTCCCGGGCGAGTCGACCGCCGCGTCCAGCGGCAGCGCGCCGCCGAGCGCGAACGCGGCCAGGGACACCGCCCCCGCGGCCGCGAAGGCGAACCGCCGGCGCGCGGCGGGGCGCCCGACCTCATGGATCCGGAAGCCGCGCTCGCGCGGGACGGCGAGCGACGAAGCGGCCGGGCTTACCGCCCGGCCCGTGGGCAAAAACGCGAAGGCCTGCTCCCGCGCCTCATGCACACCCCGAACGTCCCGGGTGTCAGGGATGCCGAAGACCCTCGAGCCGCCGAAGGGCGAGCCGTCGCCCCCGGCGCTGTCACCGTCGTCCGCCGACAGGCCCGGCAGGCCCTGGAGCCGCGCCAGGAAGCCCTCCGAGGGAGCGGGGGGCGCCGTCTGCGCGAACACATTTTTCAGCCGCCGCTGAGCGTCGGCCTCCGCCTTGCACTTGCAACACGTGGCGAGGTGTGCGAGCACACGCTCACGCGCGTCATGCCCCAGCTCGCCATCGACCAGAGCTGCAAGGCGGTCGCCGAGATGCTGCTCGGCGGGGGACTGACCGCCTGACCGGGTCACGCGATTCCGACCTCCCCGCTCAACCGGGGGGCGGCGGCGGGGCGGGGCACCGCCGTCACCGTGCGCTGCTCGGCCCGGGCCTCGGGCGAGCGGTGCTTCAGGGCCTTGCGCAGATGCGAGCGACCACGGTGGATCCGGCTGCGGACCGTGCCGAGCTTCACGCCGAGGGTCGCGGCGATCTCCTCGTAGGACAGCCCCTCGATGTCGCAGAGCACGACGGCCGCGCGGAACTCCGGCGCGAGGGTGTCGAGGGCCTGCTGCACATCGGCGTCGAAGTGGGTGTCGTTGAAGTGCTGCTGGGGAGAGGGCTCGCGGCTGGGCAGCCGCTCGGCCGCGTCCTCACCGAGCGCGTCGAAGCGGATGCGCTGACGGCGGCGGACCATGTCGAGGAAGAGGTTGGTGGTGATGCGGTGCAGCCAGCCCTCGAACGTGCCGGGGCTGTAGGTGGACAGCGAGCGGAAGACGCGGACGAAGACCTCTTGGGTGAGATCCTCGGCGTCGTGCTGATTGCCGGTGAGGCGATACGCGAGGCGATAGACCCGTGCACTGTGCGTGCTGACGATCTCCTCCCAGGTAGGAGGTGTCCACGCCGGGGCATCCGCATCGGTGGCGAAGGTCGCGGTCGTAGCGGAATCGACGGAACGAGGACGGTCAGCAGTGTTGGTCACGGATTTCGGCTCGCCCGCTGACCTGCGAAAGCGCCTCAGCACTCCCCGGTCACCGGCCGCAGCCGCACCTCCCCTGTCGGCTCTGGTGGTGTCCAGTAGAGCCCCTACCATATCCACCTCGCCCGTTAGCTCCGGATAAGCATTTTTGACCTGCATTTGTTCGTGATCCATATGCTCCCCCCTTCCCTTCCAACGCCCGGTCCCATCTGCGGGTTCCCGGGCGCAGCGGCTACAGTCACGCTTGCGTCAACTACGGGGACAGGAGAGGGCCATTACCGCCAACCGGCAGACGAGCTGGGCGTTCGCCGATGCGTTCGTCGCCGAGGACGCAGCCCTGCGCTGGGCCCGTGACCGGGCCCGGGAGGCGGGGACGCGCTCGGTGTCGTCCGGCACGGGCGCGGCGCTGCGCCTGCTCGCCGCCGCCGCGGACGCCAAGGCCGTCGCCGAGATCGGCACCGGGGCCGGGGTCTCGGGCATCCACCTGCTGCGCGGCATGCGGCCGGACGGCGTGCTGACCACCGTGGACTCCGAGCCGGAGATGCAGCAGTTCGCCCGGCAGGCGTTCCGGGCCGCCGGCTTCACCGGGAACCGGGCGCGCTTCATCCCCGGCCGCGCGCTGGACGTCCTGCCGCGGCTCGCCGACGGCGGCTACGACCTGGTGTTCTGCGACGGCGACCGCTCCGAGTGCCTCGATTACCTCGGTGAATCGTTGCGCCTGCTGCGGCCCGGCGGGCTGGTCTGCTTCGAGGGCGTCTTCGCGAACGGGCGGACCGTGGACTCCGCGGTGCAGCCGGCCGAGGTGCTGCGCCTGCGCGAGCTGCTGCGCACCGTACGGGAGTCCACCGTGCTGCAGTCGTCCCTGCTGCCCGTGGGCGACGGACTGCTCTGCGCGGTCAAGCGCGGGTAGCACGGATAAGCGCTGATCGCAGCGCGCCGCCGAGCACAGCACCTCTGATCAAAGCACCGCCCCGGCGGCCGGTATGTCCATACCGGCCGCCGGGGCGGCACACGGGTGGTTGGTGGGACCGATGGCTTCAGCCGACAACCTTCTTCAGGGCGTCGCCGAGCGCGTCGGCCTCGTCCGGTGTCAGCTCGACGACGAGTCGACCGCCGCCTTCGAGCGGAACGCGCATGACGATGCCCCGCCCCTCCTTGGTCACCTCGAGCGGGCCGTCGCCCGTCCGCGGCTTCATGGCCGCCATGCTCGTTCCCCTTCCTGAAACCAGCTCATCGCAGCCGACAACCCAGGCGTCACCGGCATCGAACACGTTGCTTCCCTGTCATTATCCCGCATGGCACGACCCGATGACCAACATCAGTCGGCAACCCCTGCGCAACGCGCTCACCCAAAACCACCCAATTCGGGGAGGGGTCGCGATACCGTACGGGCGCCAATGCCCGGGGCGCGTCGCGGCGGTGGCCCAAGAAGGGCCGGATTCTTTGACGCAGGTCACATGTCGGTCGCGCCGATCTTTCGGCATGCTGAGCGCTGACCGCCGCGCCGGGGCCCGGGACCGGGCCGCCGGTGCGGCGCCACCCGAGCCGCGAACCATCCGCCCCGGAGGACCCGCCATGGCCGACACCGTGCTCTACGAGCTGACCGACGGACTCGCGACGATCACCCTCAATCGTCCCGACGCCATGAACGCGCTCAACATCGACACCAAGATCGCCCTGCGCGACGCCCTGCTCCAGGCCGCCGGCGACCCGGCCGTACGTGCCGTGCTGCTCATCGGCACCGGCCGCGCCTTCTGCGTGGGCCAGGACCTCAAGGAGCACATCGAACTGCTGGCCGCCGACCGGGCGGGGCACGGTGAGGGCTCGACCATGAGCACCGTCGGGCTGCACTACAACCCGATCGTGACCGCCATCGCCGGGATGCCGAAGCCGGTCGTCGCCGCGGTCAACGGGGTCGCGGCGGGCGCGGGCGCGGGCTTCGCCCTCGCCGCCGACTACCGCGTCGTCGCCGACACCGCCTCGTTCAACACCTCGTTCGCCGGGGTCGCCCTCACCGCCGACTCCGGCGTCTCCTGGACCCTGCAGCGGCTGATCGGCCACGGCCGCGCCGCCGACCTCCTCCTCTTCCCGCGCTCCATCAGCTCGCAGGAGGCCTACGACCTGGGCATCGCGAACAAGGTCGTCCCGGCAGCGGAGCTGGCCGCCGAGGCGGCGGCGGTGGCCCGGCGGCTGGCGGAGGGCCCGACCGCGGCCTATGCGGCGATCAAGGAATCCCTCGCCTACGCGGCCGGGCACAGCCTCACCGAGGCGCTGACCAAGGAGGACGAGCTGCAGCGGCGCGCGGGGGCCTCGGCGGACCACCTGGCCGCGGTGGACGCCTTCGTCAAGAAGCAGAAGCCCCACTTCACCGGACGCTGAGCGCCCGCGCCCGCCCTTTTCTGAAGGCTCGGTTCGCCACGAGTGACCGTGGACCGGGTCAGGCGCCCCGTGCGTGGCAGTCGGCCAGGTGGTCGTTGACCAGGCCGCACGCCTGCATCAGGGCGTAGGCGGTGGTCGGGCCGACAAAGCGGAAGCCGCGCTTCTTGAGGTCACGGGACAGCGCCGTCGACTCCGGGGTGATCGCGGGGACGTCGGCGAAGGTCCGCGGCGCCGGGCGGCCGACCGGGTTCGGGGCGTGCGACCAGATCAGCTTGTCCAGCTCGCCCGCCGCCAGCTCGGCGGCCACCCGCGCGTTTGCCACGACGGCCGAGATCTTGGCCCGGTTGCGGATGATGCGGGGGTCGGCGAGCAGCCGCTGCTCGTCCGCTTCCGTGAACTCCGCGACCGCTGCGATCTTGAAGTCGGCGAACGCGTCGCGGAAGCCCTCGCGGCGGCGCAGGATCGTCAGCCAGGACAGGCCGGACTGGAACGCCTCCAGCGAGATCCGCTCGAACAGGGCGTCGTCGCCATGGACCGGGTGGCCCCACTCGGTGTCGTGGTAGGCGCGGTAGTCGGCCATGGTCTCGGCCTCCAGCCCCCATGGGCAGCGCAGCAGCCCGTCCGGCCCCGGCACCGCTTCCCCGGCGCTCATGCCCCTCCCTCCCGCTCAGTCCTGGCGCCCTCCCCTTCCGGCCCGCGCGGCGGGACGTCGGGCGCGGGCGGATGGTGCGGGGGTGGGTCCTGCGGGGACAGGCCGTGGGCAGGCAGGTCGTGGGTGGGCAGCCCGGGCGGGGGC
This sequence comes from Streptomyces sp. ME19-01-6, assembly GCF_033793745.1. Lineage (NCBI taxonomy): Bacteria > Bacillati > Actinomycetota > Actinomycetes > Kitasatosporales > Streptomycetaceae > Streptomyces > Streptomyces sp. ME19-01-6. The sequence goes on from NZ_JARAXF010000003.1 coordinate 452,138, forward strand.
AGATCGTGCGGAAGGCCCGGCGGGGCGATGTCATGCGGCGGAAGGCCCGGCGGGGCGATGTCGTGCCGCAGCAGGCCGGGCCCGCCGTGTGCCGAGGCCCGCGCCCCGGCCAGGGCCGTCTCCAGCTCGGCGATCCGGGCGTCGCGCTCGGCGAGCTCGGCGCCGAGCCGGCCCAGCACATCGTCGACGTCGGCCATGCGGTAGCCCCGCACGGTCATCGGGATCCGCAGGGCCTCCACATCGGCCCGGCCCAGCGGCCGGTCGGCGGGCAGCGCGTCATCGAGCCGGTCGGGGGGCGCCTCGGCCAGCGCGCCGCCGTCACCGCCCCCGACGACCGCGACTGTGACCGCGCCGACCACCACGACCAGCGCGATCAGCAAGAACCAAAACACGACGATCGTCTCCCCGGGGTGCGCGCGTACGTCCTACCAGTCTGCCTCGATCGTGCCATGCCCCACCGACAGTTATCGTCGCTGGCAGCCCCTCTGGGGAGGAAGTGAGAGGAAGTGCGGATGCTACGGCTCGGACGGCGTGAGTTCGGCGAGAACGAACAAGTGATCATGGCGATCGTGAACCGGACGCCGGACTCCTTCTACGACCAGGGCGCGACCTTCCGTGACGAGCCCGCCCTGGCCCGCGTCGAGCAGGCGGTGGCGGAGGGCGCCGCCATCGTCGACATCGGCGGGGTGAAGGCCGGTCCCGGCGAGGAGGTGAGCACCGCCGAGGAGGTGCGCCGTACCGTCGGCTTCGTGGCCGAGGTGCGCCGACGCCACCCCGACGTAGTGATCAGCGTGGACACCTGGCGCCACGAGGTCGGGGAGGCCGTCTGCGAGGCGGGCGCGGATCTGCTCAACGACGCGTGGGGCGGGGTCGACCCCAAGCTGGCCGAGGTCGCGGCCCGGCACGGCGCCGGTCTGGTGTGCACCCACGCGGGCGGCGCCCAGCCGCGCACCAGGCCGCACCGGGTCGCGTACGACGATGTGGTGGCCGACGTGCTGCGGGTCACGCTGGAGCTCGCGCGGCGCGCCGTCGAGCTGGGCGTGGCGCGCGAGTCGATCATGATCGACCCGGGCCATGACTTCGGCAAGAACACCCGGCACTCACTGGAGGCGACCCGGCGGCTCGGCGAGCTGGCGGAGACCGGCTGGCCTGTGCTGGTCTCGCTGTCCAACAAGGACTTCGTGGGCGAGACGCTGGACCGGCCGGTCAAAGAGCGGCTGCTCGGCACCCTCGCGACGACCGCGATCTCGGCCTGGCTCGGCGCGCGGGTCTACCGGGTGCACGAGGTGGCCGAGACCCGCCAGGTGCTGGACATGGTGTCGTCCATCGCCGGTCACCGGCCCCCGGCGGTCGCCCGGCGCGGCCTGGCCTGACGGCGCCGGGCGACACGTCAGCCGACGGGTGGGACGCGGTGGAGTCGCCGTGGGCTCAGCCGCCGGACTCCTTCGTCATCAGCTCGACCACCTCGTCCACGTCGTCGGTGAGGCGGAACAGCTCCAGGTCCACCGGGCTCGCCTTGCCCTGCGCGACGAGCGTGTCCTTCAGCCAGCCCACCAGGCCCTCCCAGTAGGCGCTGCCGTAGAGCACGATCGGGAAGCGGGTCACCTTCTTGGTCTGGACGAGGGTGAGCGCCTCGAAGAACTCGTCCAGGGTGCCGACCCCGCCGGGCAGCACCACGAAGCCCTGCGCGTACTTCACGAACATCGTCTTGCGCACGAAGAAGTAGCGGAAGTTCACGCCGATGTCGACATACGGGTTGAGGCCCTGCTCGTACGGCAGCTCGATGCCGAGCCCGACGGAGACCCCGCCCGCCTCGCACGCGCCCTTGTTCGCCGCCTCCATCGCCCCCGGGCCGCCGCCCGTGATCACCGCGAACCCCGCCTCCGCGAGGGCCCGCCCGATCCGGACCCCCGCCTCGTACTCCGGCGCCCCCTCCGGCGTACGGGCGGACCCGAAGACGCTGACCGCCCGGCCGAGGTCGGCGAGCGCGCCGAAGCCCTCGACGAACTCCGACTGGATGCGCAGCACCCGGAACGGGTCCTCGTGCACCCAGTGGGTCGCCCCCTGGGTGTCCAGCAGCCGCTGGTCGGTCGTGCCGGGCCGCATCTGGTGGCGTCGGCGCACGACCGGACCCTCACGCTGCTCCTGCAGCGTTCGCTCGTCCTCGGCGTTGCCCATGTGTGCTCCCTTCGCCAAGATCTGCCTCCGATAAGCCGCAGATCTGTCGTTCAGCGTAGGCCCCTCGATTCGGCACGTCAGCCAAGTCGGGGCGGCGGGCCGGGGACACCTCCCAGCGGTAGCCGGGGGAGAACCGAGCGCTCAAAAAAGGCGGGCCGGCCGGGCAGCCAGGCGGTCACGCGGTCAGGCGGTGAGCCAGGCCCGCAGCCGTTCCTCGGCCTCGAGCACCGCCGCGGTGGCCACATGCTCCTCGCGGGTGTGTGCGAGGAGCGGATCGCCCGGTCCGTAGTTGATCGCGGGCACGCCGAGCGCCGAGAAGAAGGCGACGTCCGTCCAGGCGTCCTTGGGGGCCGGCTCCGTGCCGATGGCCTCGACGAAGGCGGCCGCGGCCGGGTGCGACAGGCCCGGCAGCGCGCCGGGCGCGCTGTCCGTGGCCTCCACCTCGAACCCGTCGAAGACCTCGCGCACATGCGCGAGCGCCTCCGCCTCGGAGCGGTCCGGGGCGAACCGGTAGTTGACGGTGACGACGCAGGAGTCCGGGATGACGTTGCCCGCGTGGCCACCCTCGATACGCACCGCATTCAGGCCCTCACGATAGGTGAGCCCGTCGATCTCCACGCGGCGCGGCGCGTAGCCGACCAGCCGGTCGAGGACGGGCGCGGCCTTGTGGATGGCGTTCTCGCCGAGCCAGCTGCGCGCGGAGTGGGCGCGCCTGCCGCTGCTGGTGACCCGCACCCGCAGGGTGCCCTGACAGCCGCCCTCGACCTTGCCGTCGGTGGGCTCCAGCAGCACGGCGAAGTCGGCGGCCAGCCACTCGGGGTGCCGCTCGGCCAGCCGCCGCAGCCCGTTGAGCTCGAGGGCGACCTCTTCGTGGTCGTAGAAGACGAAGGTCAGATCGCGGTTGGGGGCGGACACGGCCCGGGCGATGCGCAGTTGTACGGCCACGCCGGACTTCATGTCGGAGGTGCCGCAGCCCCACAGCACCCCGTCGCCGTCGAGCCGGGAGGGCACGTTGTCGGCGATCGGCACGGTGTCGATGTGCCCCGCGAGCACCACCCGCTCCGCCCGCCCCAGGTTCGTCCGGGCCACGACGGCGTCCCCGTCACGGTCGACGGTCAGGTGCGGCAGGGCGCGCAGGGCCTCCTCGACGGCGTCGGCGAGCGCCTTCTCGTCGCCGCTGACCGAGGGGAAGTCGACGAGCCGGGCGGTGAGCCGGGCGGCGTCCAGGGACAGATCGAGTGCGGGATGTGCCATGGAACCGACCCTAGCCCGTCGCCGTCGACGACGGCGGCCGCGCGGTGGCGGTCGGTGGCGGTGGCCCGGCGGGGGCGGTGGCGAGGCCTCCCGGGCGGGTGACGTGCCTCTTGACACATGCCGGTCCGGGGCCGGGCGGCCCTGAAGTAACGTGGGCGCCGTGCCCCTGCCCGTCCTTGCCAGCCGCGCCCGTCGGACACGTGCCGCGATCGCCTGCGCCGTACTGCTGGCCCTGGTCGGATATGTGGCGCTGCACATCGCGACCGGCGGCTGGGGCCCGCCTCGCTGCATCGTGCGGGCGGAGGGCGAGTTCCTGGCGCTCACTCCCGAACAGGCGGTGAACGCGGCCACGATCGAGGCGGTGGCCGCGTCCCGGGGGCTGCCGGAGCGGGCCGTCACCATCGCCCTCGCCACCGCACTGCAGGAGTCGGGACTGCGCAACATCCGCCATGGCGACCGGGATTCGCTGGGGCTCTTCCAGCAACGGCCCTCGCAGGGTTGGGGCACCGCGCGGCAGATCCAGGACCCGGTCTACGCCGCGGGAAGGTTCTACGACCGCCTTGTGCGGGTCCCCGGCTACTCGCGGCTCCCGCTCACCGTGGCCGCGCAGCGGGTGCAGTACAGCGGTTTCCCACAGGCGTACGCGAAGCACGAGACCGAGGCCGTGGAGTTGACCGGCGCGCTGACGGGGCGTTCGGCGGCCGCCTTTTCCTGCCCCGGCCCGCCGGACGACGGGGTTCCGGGCGATCCGGCGCGAGTCCGGGCGGAGTTGAAGCGGGAGTTCGGCGCCGAGGTGGCGGCGGCGGTGCGGCCGACGGGGCAGAGCGGCGGGCGCGCCGCGGCCACGCGGGTGGTGCGCGTGCGGACCGGGGCGGTCCGGGCCCGCGGCGAGGCGGAGCGGAACGGCTGGGAATTGGCCTATTGGGCGGTGGCCCACTCGGACGAGTTGCGCATCGAACGCGTTTCTTATGGCAACCACGTATGGACCGCCGGGAATTTGACGGCCGGCTGGCGTAGCACCGATGAGGACTCCGGGCCGGAAGTGCGCATCGTCACCGCCCGATAACGCGGCGCATCACCGCTGGTGACGGCGGGTCAGATGGGGTCCGGCTCCATTCCCGGACGCTCACTCACATCCGAAACGGATTATGCGACGCATTGCCAATTCTTTACCTTGGCGCACCGCAACCTTCCCGCTTCTCACGCGGTATTCACTGCGTCCGCCTGCCGGACGTCCAGGCCAATTGTCCCTCCCTCAAAGGAGCATCATGTCCCTCCCCCTCACGCGTCGGATCGCTCGGACCGCGCTGCTGGTCGCAGCGGGCGCAGCTCCCGTGGTCGGTGCCGCCGACGCCGCGAGTGCAGCGGACCTGGGCCTGTCGCAGGCCCCCAAGCTGGGTGGGCTGAGCGCGCTCGACACCGCCTCGGTCGGCAGCCTCGCGGACTCCGCCTCGCAGCACGTCGAGAGGGCGGCGGGCGAGGTCGGCGGCAAGGCCGGCGGGACCGTCACGCGTGCCCTCCGGGGCCAGGAGCAGACCGCTCCGGTCGCCCGGACCACGGAGCAGACCGCTCCCGCCGCGGGCAAGACCGTCTCCAGGGCCAAGACGGCCTCCGGTGCGAAGGCGGTCGCCGCCAAGGCCGGAAAGGCGGGGATGGCGAAGGCCGGCAAGGGCGACCACGGCAAGGCGGTGGCCGGCAAGGGCCAGGCCAAGGGCAAGGGCCGCCACGCCGCCCCGAGCCGCGGCAAGGCCGTCGCGAGCAAGGTCGGCAAGGCTGTCACGGGCAAGGTCGGCAAGGCCCACAAGGTCGGCAAGGCCGCGGCGAGCAAGGCCGGCGAGACCGGACAGTCCACCCCGGCCGCGCCGGCCGCCCCGAACACGCTGCCCGGCAGCTCCCTCACGGACGGCCTGTCGGTCAAGGGCCTGCCGGTCCTCGGCGGCTGAAAGGCCCCTTTCAGGGCTCGGTTCTCCCCCAGCTACCACTGGGAGGTGTCCCCGCCGGGGGCGATGCCGGCACCGCGATACACCCGGGCCCGGGGAGCATCGGCTCCCCGGGCCCGTCGCATATCCGCCTGGCCGTACCCTCAGCGCCTGGGCAGACCGCCGCCCAGCCGCCGGACCGCCGCCGCCACCCGCTCGTCGGTGGCGGTGAACGCGACCCGTACGTTCCGCTCCCCCGCCGCGCCGTAGAAGTCGCCGGGCGCCACCAGGATGCCCAGCTCGGCGAGCGCGCCGACGGTGTCCCAGCACGGCTCGTCCCGCGTCGCCCACAGGTACAGCGACGCCTCGCTGTGCTCGATGCGGAAGCCGCACCCTTCGAGCGCCTCGCGCAGCGCGGCACGGCGGCGGGCGTAGCGCTCGCGCTGCTCGGCCACGTGAGCGTCGTCGCCCAGCGCGGCGATGGTGGCGGCCTGTACGGGCGCGGGCACCATCATTCCGCCGTGTTTGCGGAGCTGGAGCAGCTCGCCGAGCACCGCCGCGTCACCGGCGAGGAACGCCGCGCGGTAGCCCGCCAGGTTGGAGCGCTTGGAGAGCGAGTGCACCGCCACCAGGCCCTCGAAGCTGCCGCCGGAGACCTCGGGGTGCAGCACGGACACCGGGTCGGCGTCCCAGCCGAGCTCCAGGTAGCACTCGTCGCTGACCAGCAGCACGCCGTGCTCACGCGCCCAGGCCACCGCGGCCCGCAGCTCGTCCTTGTCCAGCACCCGGCCGGTCGGGTTGGACGGGGAGTTGAGCCACAGCAGCTTCAGCCCTGCCGGGTCGAGCTCCGTCGGCTCGTCGTACGGCACGGGCTCGGCGCCCGCCAGCCGCGCGCCGACCTCGTACGTCGGGTAGGCCAGCCGCGGGAAGGCGACCCGGTCGCCTGGGCCGAGGCCGAGCTGGGTCGGCAGCGACGCCACCAGTTCCTTGGAGCCGACCACCGGCAGCACCTGGGTGTGGTCCGCGCCCGTCGCGCCCAGCCGCCGCTCCACCCAGCCGGTCAGCGCGTCCCGCAGCGCGGCGGTGCCCCACACGGTGGGATAGCCGGGGCTGTCGGCCGCGTCGGCCAGCGCGGTGCGGATCAGCTCGGGAACCGGGTCGACGGGGGTCCCCACCGACAGGTCGACGAGGCCGTCCGGATGCGCCGCGGCGGTCGCCTTGTACGGTTCGAGCCGGTCCCAGGGGAAGACGGGGAGACGGGCGGAGACGGGTGGCACAACTGGCTCGCTTTCTTGGGAAAAACAGCCCGGCCCCGCAGGCCGTGGTGGCGTGCGGGACCGAGGGCTGCGCGGTGCCGGGGCGTCTTCAGAACGCGCCCGCGCGCCGCGAGGTCACTCGTCGTGCTCCTGCGGAGGCAGGGCGGCGATGAAGGGGTGGTCGCGCTCGATCAGGCCGAGCTTGCTCGCGCCACCGGGCGAGCCCAGCTCGTCGAAGAACTCGACGTTCGCCTTGTAGTAGTCCTTCCACTCCTCGGGAGTGTCGTCCTCGTAGAAGATCGCCTCGACCGGGCAGACCGGCTCACAGGCCCCACAGTCGACGCACTCGTCCGGGTGGATGTACAAGGACCGCTGGCCCTCGTAGATGCAGTCGACGGGGCACTCCTCGATGCACGCCTTGTCTTTCAGGTCGACACAAGGCTGCGCGATGACGTAGGTCACGCTGTCGTTCCTCCTCTTAGGGCTGTATCGCGCGGGAGCGCGGCGTCGTCGATGCCCGCACCTAGTATCTCCGTTCTTGGGCACCAGACGCACATGAGGGGTGAGCAGAGCTGTGGATTTCACCACTGGCGGACGACTAGAGGTCCGGATTACCTCGTCTGACGTGGGTAAACGCGTGTCCGTCAGGCTGATGATCGAGGGTGGCGACAGCGGCGCGCGGTTCACCGACGTGGTCGGCGTGCTCACATCGTGGACACAAAATGTGCTCTGCGTCACTCGGCGCTCGGGGGAAGAGGTCCACATCGCGGCGTCCTCGCTCGTGGCGGGCAAGGTGGTGCCCGCGGCTCCGGCCCGCCGCCGCGGCCCGGCGGCGACCGCGGCCGAGCTGGACCGGGCCGCCACCCGCGCCTGGCCGCCGGTGGAGAGCGAGCGGCTCGGGGAGTGGGAGCTGCGCGCGGCGGGCGGCTTCACCCGGCGCGCCAACTCCGTGCTGCCGCTCGGCGACCCGGGCATACCGGTCGAGGACGCGCTGCGGCGGGCGGCCGCCTGGTACGCCGAACGCGGACTGCCCGCCTACATCCAGGTCAGCACCGGCGCCGAGGGGACACAGGAGCTGCTGGCCGCGGAGCTCGCGGCGCACGGCTGGGTCCGGGAGGTCTCCGCGGACATACGGATCGCCGCTCTCGCGCCCCTCGCGGACAGGGACGCCGACGTCTCCCGGGTCACCCTCTCCCGCGACATCGACGACGCCTGGCTGGCCCGGTATCAGCGCTCCGCCTCCGGCGAGACCGCCCCCGAGATCCTGCGGGTGCTCTGCGGTGGCCCGTCGGTGTGGTTCGCGACCATAGCGGCGGAGAACGGAAGCTCGGGCGCCCCGGCCGCGATCGGGCGGTGCGTGGTGGACGGCCGCTGGGCCGGGTTCACGGCCGTGGAGACCGATCCGCGGCTGCGCCGGCAGGGCCTGGCGACGGCCGTGATGACGGCGCTCGCCCGCAAGGCCCTGGAGGAGGGCGCCTCGGCTGCGTATCTGCAGGTCGAGACGGACAATGACGGTGCCCGGGCGCTGTACGAGGGCATGGGCTTCACCACACACCACAGCTACCACCACTGGCGCGCACCCCGCGAGAACCACCGCTGATCGGGTACGAGGCACCTATGCCACGCAGAGACGACACCCCGGCACGGCGCCGGCGCTTCACCGAGGCGGCCCGCGAGGAGCGCCCCGACCTGGCGTTGCTGTGCCTGCTGGTGGCCCAGGAGGCCGACCCGGAGCTGGACGAGGACGGAATCGACGCCGCGCAGATCGAACTGGACCGGCTGGCCGGTCTGGTGCCCTACTCCCCCGGCGGGCCCGGCGCCTGGGCCGCGGCGCTGGCCGGTCTGCTCGGGGACCGCCTCGACTTCCGCGGCTCCGCGGCCGACTACCGGCGCCTGGAGTCCTCGCTGCTGCACGAGGTGCTGCGGCGGCGGCGCGGGCTGCCGATCCTGCTGTCCGTGGTGTGGCTGGAGGTGGCGCGGCGGGCGGGCGCGCCGGTGTACGGGGTGGCGCTGCCGGGCCACTTCGTGGTCGGCTTCGGCGACCCGTACGGGAGCCATGTGCTGGCCGACCCCTTCGACGGCGGGCGGGTGCTGTCCGACGAGGACGCGGCACTGCTGGTGACGGGGGCGCTGGGGGTCCCGTCGGCCCCGACGGTACCGGCCCCGGCCACCCCGCTGGAGATCGTGCTGCGGATCCTGAACAACATCCGCGCCTGGGCCGCCGCCCGCCCCGAGAGGACGGACGTCCAGCTGTGGGCGGTGGAGCTGTCCCTGCTGCTGCCCAGCCACCCCGCCCGGCTCCGCTACGAGCGGGCCAAACTGCTCGTGGAGCGCGGGGAGTTCGTGGCCGGCGCGAAGGAGATGGAGGAGTACGCGGAGGTCGTGGCCGCGATGGAGCCGAACGCGGCGGAGGCCGTACGGCGCCAGGCGCGGGCCGCCCGGGCGATGCTGAACTGAGCGCACCGCACCGAGACGGCCACCGCACCGGGGCTGCCTCGGGCGGCGGTCAGAGCCACCCTTTGTCGCGGGCGATCCGCACCGCGTCGGCGCGGTTGCGGGCGGCGGTCTTCTGGATGGCCGTGGAGAGGTAGTTACGGACCGTCCCCTGCGAGAGGTTGAGCCTGCGCGCCAGCTCCGCGTTGGTCGAGCCGTCCGCCGAGGCCCCCAGCACCTCCCGCTCCCGCGCGGTCAGCGGGCACACCCCGTCGACGAGCGCGGCCGCGGCCAGCGTCGGATCGATGACCCGCTCGCCGCGCAGCACCCGGCGCACCGCGTCCGCGAGCTCGGCGGCGGGGGCGTCCTTGACCAAGAAGGCGTCGGCGCCGGACTCCATCGCCCGGCGCAGATAGCCGGGGCGGCCGAAGGTCGTCAGGATCACTATCCGGAGCCCCGGGACCGCCGGGCGGAGCGCGGCGGCCGCGTCGAGGCCGGTCATCCCGGGCATCTCGATGTCCAGCAGCGCGACGTCCGGCCGGTGCTCCAGGGCCGCGTCCACCACCTCGTCCCCGCGCGCGACCTGGGCGACGACCTCTATGTCGGCCTCCAGCCCGAGCAGCGCGGCCAGCGCCTCCCGCACCATCGACTGGTCCTCGGCGAGAAGCACCCGAATACGACCTCCCGGCACCCCGGCCGGCTCCCCCGTCGCTCCGTTCATGGCCCCAGGGTAGGCGGCCCCTCCGACAGCCCCGGCTCGGCCCCGGCCCGCTACCCGGGCGTCGCCGGGGCGAGTTCGGGGGCGGTGGCGCGGCGGGAGAGGGGGACGTACGCACGGAGCGCGAACCCGCCCCGCTCACCGCTCCCGGTCTCCAGCCGCCCGCCGGCCAGCTGCAGCCGCTCGGACAGCCCGGAAAGTCCGTTGCCCGGCGGGCCCTCGGGGCCCCGGCCGTCATCGCTGATGGTCAGGCAGAGCTCGTCACCAGCCTCGGTGAGCGTCACCGTGCAGCGCCGCGCCCCGCTGTGCCGCACCACATTGGTGATCCCCTCGCGCAGCGCCCACGCCAGGGCCCCCTCCTCGTCGGGCGGCAGGTCCGGGTGGCCGTCGGCGGCCCGGCCGAGGTCGGCGGCGATGCCCGCCGCGGTCAGCGCGATCCGGGCCCCGGCCACCTCGGCCTCCAAGGTCGGGCGGCGAAACCCGCTGACCGCCTCCCGTACGTCGACGAGCGCCTGGCGGCTGACCCGCTCGATGTCGGCGACCTGCTGCCCGGCCTGTTCGGGCCGGTCCGAAAGGAGCCGCCCGGCCAGCTCGCTCTTGAGTGTGATCAGCGACAGTGAGTGGCCCAGCAGGTCGTGCAGATCGCGGGCGAGCCGCAGCCGCTCCTCGTTGGCGGCGAGCTGGGCGACGGTGGCCCGCGCCTCCCGCAGCGCCCTGGTCGTACGGACCAGCTGCCGCACCCCGCTCATCGCGAACCCCCCGAGCAGCGCGGGGATCACCAGGGCGGGCAGCAGATGCCGGGCGTCCCGGGCCGTCAGGCCGACGAGCAGCAGGACGACGGTGGCAAGCGGGATCGCCAGCCGCGCGACCCTGATGGGGAGCACCGCACCGCAGGCCACCGACACATAGACGAAGAGCACCAGCCAGGAGGCGCCGAGCGTCAGCGCCAGGGCGGCGGCCAGCGCGGCCATGGTGACCAGCGCCCCGCCGACCCTCCGGTAATCCAGGGGACGGTGGACGTGCCGGAACAGGAGCATGCAATAGGCGGTGAGGAAGACCAGCAGCCCCAGGCAGCCCAGCGCGGTGGCGAGGGGGCGGTGACCGCCGTCCTGCAGATCATTGACCGGGGCGGTCATATACGCCATCCAGATGCCGACCCACATCAGCTTGATCACGGCCTGCCTGCGGTCGGTGGGCTCCCGGCCGACGCCGGTCAGCACATCGTCCTCCCGCAGCAGCGACCGGCGCCAAGCCGCCCAGCGGGCTCCGCCCCGCCCGGCCGGCCCGCTCTCCTCCTCGCGCCGCTCGTCCACGCCGCTCACGCCTTGCGGGTGTCCTTGCGGTACAGCCAGGCGGCCGCGCCCGCGAAGAGGACCAGATAGCCGGCCAGGAGGGCAATGTCCTTGCCGTGCGGCGCGCCGCCCAGCTCGATCGCCTGGCCGAGCGCGGCATAGGCGTGGGTGGGCAGGTAGTCGGAGATGTTCTGGAGCCACTGAGGGTACGAGGTCGTCGGCGACCACAGGCCGCCGAGGATCGAGAGACCGAAGTAGATGATCATGGTCAGCGGGCGTACGGCGTCGCCGGAGGCCAGATAGCCGATGGCCACGCCCAGCGCGGCGAACACCAGGGAGCCCGCCCATATCGCGCCGGTCAGGGCGAACCACTGCCATGCGGCGTCGAGCCGCACGTCCTTGACCGCCGCGGCCACGACGAAGACGACCACGATCGCCGGAAGGGTGGCCACCGCCGCCGAGGCGATCTTGGCCACCACATAGCCGCGCCCGGGCAGCGCGGTGAGCCGCAGCTGTCTCACCCAGCCCGTTTCACGCTCCTTGGCTATGCGCTCGCTGTTGCCCATCAGCACGGTCGTCAGCGACCCGAAGGAGGCCATCGCGACCATGTAGTACAGCGGCATCGTCAGATGGCTGTGCGGCACCAGGGCGGTGGTGTCGCTGGTCCCCGCGATCACCAGGAACAGCGCCGAGGGGTAGATGACCGTGAAGAACATGAACTTCTTGTTGCGCAGGGCGCGCGTGATCTCCAGCTTGATCAGGGTGGTCATCGTCCCGCCTCCTCAGCGGCCGCGGCGTCGGTGATGGCGAGGAACGCCTGCTCCAGGCCGAGGCCCGCGACCTCGATACCGCGCGGATACACCCCGAGGCCGTAGAGCGCGTGGACCGTCGCGTCGGCGTCGCCGGACCGCATCCGGACCGTGCGCCCCGATATCTCGATCCCGGTCAGAGCGGGCAGCGCGCGCAGCGCCGCCTCGTCGGCCGGCTCGTCGAGCTCGAAGGAGATCCGCCGGGCCCCGGCCATCGCCTTGATCTCGGCGGACGTGCCGTCGGCGAGCACCCGCCCGCGGTGCAGCACGATCACGCGGTCGGCTATCGCATCGGCCTCTTCGAGGTAGTGGGTGGCGAAGAGGATGGTGCGGCCCTGCCGCGCCTGCGCCCGCATCGCGGCCCAGAAGGTCTGCCGGGAAGAGACGTCCATGCCGGTGGTCGGCTCGTCCAGCACGATCAGGTCCGAGGCGCCCGCGGTGGCCAGCGCGAAGCGCACCCTCTGCTCCTGGCCACCGGAGAGCTTGTTCACCTTCCGGTCGGCGATGTCCGTGATCCCCGCCTCCTCCAGCACCTGCCGCACCGGATGGGCCCGGGGGTGCAGATCGCAGGCGAGCCGCACCAGCTCCTGGACCGTGACCTCCTCCATCAGCCCGCCGCTCTGCAGCATCGCGCCCACCCGGCCACCCTCGATGGCCTGACGCGGGGTGGTGCCGAAGATCCGGACCAGGCCGGAGTCGGGGGTGCGCAGCCCCAGCAGCAGGTCGAGGGTCGAGGACTTCCCCGCCCCGTTGGGGCCGAGCAGCGCGACGGTCTCGCCCTGGTGCAGTGTGAGGTCCAGGTCGGCCACGGCGCGCACGCTGCCGTAGCTCTTGTTCACCTTCTCGAAGGCGACCACGGGCGCGGACGCCGACGCGCCGGCGCGGCCGGATACGGTGGCGGCGCCGGGAGCGGACTGAGCGGTTGGTGCGGTCATGGCCCAAGCTTCGCCCAGCGCGACTCGTTCCGGCAGTGTCAGCGGTCGTGGCCTCGGCATGACAGATGTCATGGGTCGGGGCCGGGCACGCCGCGCCCGGTGCCGGGCACACGACGGCCCCCGCCCGGTGGCGGACTCTCGGGCCGGGCGGAAGCCGTACGCGCTTGGCTCAGTTGCCGTTGGTCTCGATGATGCCGATCCGCTCGGCCGGGGTCTTGCCCTTCAGCGCCTGGCCCAGCGCCACCGCGACGTCCGTCGGCGCGACGGGCTGCTTGCTGCCGTTGCCGCGCTGGATCAACACGCCGTCGAAGAGGCCGCCGTACAGCTCCTTCAGGGCGGCGAGGTCATAGTGCTCCACCAGCTTGCCGTCCACCACCCGCACGGACAGGATCTTCCACAGGGAGTTCTGCGGGCTCAGCGGCAGCGAGTGCACCGGGTCCGTCTGGACTTTGACCAGGCCCGACATCGCGGGCCGGGCGAAGGTCCGCATCTTGCGGTCGACCTCGGCGTTGCTGACCTGCGGCTGCTTGGTGACGACGGGCAGGGCGATGACCTTGTTCTGGCCCGTGGCGGCCCGCTGCCGGAACGCCTCGTCCACCGCCGCGACCGCCTTGTCGACGTCCAGCCCCTTGCCCGCCTTGCCGTACACCGCGACGGCCTTGCCGGGCTCGAACTTGATCGTGCCCTCGCGCGCCGTGCCCGAGGTGCCCGCGAGCCGCTGCAGCGCGTCCCTGAGCTTCTCCTCGTCGACGGTGACGACGGGCTCTGCCGTGTGCGTGCCGCCGAACAGCGAGCCGATCACGGTGACCGGGTTGTAGTCGCGGCCCGCGACGTTGCGGACCGTGGCCTCGGTGTCCAGCGTCAGACCCGCGACGGTCGGCTTGATCTCCTTCTGCTCGCCGTCGACGGACACCTTCAGCGGGGCGCCGGTACGGCCCTCCAACGCGGTGTCGAGCTTCTGGACGGCGGTCTCCTTGGAGGTGCCGCCGATGTCGACGCCCAGCACGGTGGTGCCGTTGGGCACGTCGGCGTGGTTCATCACCAGGCCCGCGCCGTACGCGATGCCGCCGATGACGACGAGCGCGCCGACCGCCATGACCAGCTTGGAGCGCCCCTTCTTCTTGGGGCGGGCGGCCGCCGGGGCGGCGGGCGGCGCCGGGCTGCCGGCCTGATCGGACCTGCCGTCCTTGTCGGACGTGGCGGGCGAGGCGGAGCCGCTCCCGGCGGGCGGGAAGGGCGAGCCCGGCCGGTTCTCGGTCGGCGGGACGACGGGGATACCGCTGACCAGCGTCTCCCCGGAGACATGCTCGGCCGGCACGCCGCCGCCGGGGGTCGGGTCGGGGTCGCGGAACAGCGGCGAGGGCGCGTCGGTCCCCGGCTTGCCGCCGGGGCCGCCGAGCGGCCCGGCCGACGACGCGGGGCTCGCGCCGGTGGTGGCGCCGAGGCTGCCGGACAGCGGCGACCCGTTCGGCGGGGTGGGCGGCTGCGCGGCGAGCCCGGCGCCGCCTCCGAGCGGCGCCCGGGTGGCGCCGGGGCCCCGCGTCGGCAGCCGCATATCGCCGGTGGCCGGGCCGGTCGTCGGGCCGCTGGGCTCCGCCGCCCCGGGGAAGCCGCCCGGCGGGGTGTCGGTGAAGTACGGCAGATCGGCACCCGGTCCGCCGTCCGGCGGCGGGGCGGGGAACTGCTGCGTGGTCTCCGGAGCGGAGAAGTCGGGAGCCGGGAACTGCTGCGTGGTCTCGGGAGCCGAGGGCGCGGCGGCGGAGGCCTCGGGCGCGAACGCCCCGGCCCCGAACGGGTCGGCACCGAACGGGTCGGCCGCGGCGGGCCCGGGGGCGGGCGGCGTGGCGGCCGGCGGCGCCGGGGGCTGCGGCGTGCTCCCCGTCGTCGAGGTGTTGCCCTTGGCCTTGCGGGGCGCGAACCAGTCGCTGGTCCGCTCCTCCTTCTTCTTGTTCTCCGAGTGCTCTCCGCCCGCCGCTCCGGCCGCGCCGGGGCCCGCTGCCGCGGCGGCGTCGGGCCCGGCCGGGTCGCCGACGCCCTCGGAGTCGTCGGCGGAGCGCTGGTTCGGCATGCCCTCCTCACCGACCGGCGTGCGCATGACCACCGGAGGGATGGGCCGCGAGCCGGGGATGTTGATCCGGATCCGGGTCGTCAGCGTGGTCTCGGTCTTCGGTTCCTCCGGCCTGGCCGCGGCACGCGCCTCGCCGTCGCCGGAGCCGCCCTGGGCCTCCTGCGTCGGATTCGGCGAGGGGTACTGGCGGGATCCGTACGGCGGGGTGCCAGGCGGATAGGCGGCGGCGCCACTGCCCTTCCGGCTTCCGGAGGACGAACTGTCAGATTCACGGCTCAAAGCAGGTTCTCCCAGTTAGCTCCGCCGCCCGTCAGACTCGCGCGGGCGGCTCGGCGGCGGCACCACCTTACTGGGCCCCGCGGGCAGGCACTTGACGACCGCTGTAACACCGCATCCCGCGCACCGGCGCGCACGGCCTGCCGTCTCGGCGGGCACCCAGGCGAAAACGTGACGTCACTTACCAAGTCGGGCCGGGCCGCTGCCCGGTTGCGACACCTTCGGCATCGTGGCGCACATCACACCGGCGAACATTCCGCCCAGCAGAAAAGCATACGAGCCCGCTCCGGCGCCGAAGAGGAAGTCCCCCTCGGGACGGGCCACGGTGAGAAACAACACGGTGATCACCCACGCCCCGGCGGGCACCACCCCGCCCAGCCGGGTGCCGGTCGCCTTGACCCCGCCGTAGCACAGCGCGCCGACCCCGAGCAGCGCCAGCAGCAACCCGCCGGGGAACCAGGCCGCTTGGACCAGCGCGCCCGCGGCGGCGACCAGCACCCCCACCACACCGAGCAGCACGTACACCCCCACGCGCGTGGCCTTCACGCCGACACCCCCGCGAACAGATCGTCCTCACGGCCCCGGTCCGAGCCGGAAGCCGCGACCGCCCGCCCTCTGACAAGCAGGTAATGCTCCTGGGCGGACAGCGGCTGCCCCAGATCGTTCGAGAGCGCGAAGAAGGGCCCGTCCACCGTGATCTGGGTGGCGTGGGCGCGCATGGCCTCCGCCTTCGCCTCGGCGTATCCGGAGCCGTCCACCGTCGCGGTCACCCGCGTGTCGTCGACCACCCCCGGCACATCGCCGACCGAGGCGATCCCCGGGAAGGGAGCCCGCGAGCCCGCGGCGCGCAACCGGGCGAAGCCCTCCTCGAGCTCCGAGCGCGGCACGCAGTTCCAGTAGATCTTGGCGATCTCATGCGGGTCGCCCAGGTCCCGGCGGTAGACCGGCTCCGCGGCGAGCTCCGCCGCGCGCATGGCGACGCGGTGCGCCTGGATGTGATCGGGGTGGCCGTAGCCCCCGTCCGGGTCGTAGGCGACCAGGACCTGCGGGCGCACCTCGCGGATCACCCCGACCAGGTGGGCGGCGGCCTCGTCCGCCTCCGCCCGCCAGAAGCAGTCCGGGCGGGCGTTCTGCGGGGCGCCCATCATCCCGGAGTCGCGGTACCGGCCGGGGCCGCCCAGGAAGCGGTGATCGCTGACCCCCAACGCCTTCATCGCCACGGCGAGTTCGCCGATCCGGTGCGGGCCGAGCGCGTCGTCGCGGTCGGCGGCCAAGTGCGCCAGGGCGGGCGGGATGATCTCACCCTCCTCGCCGAGCGTGCAGGTCACCAGCGTGACGTGGGCACCCTCGGCGGCGTACTTGGCCATGGTCGCACCGTTGTTGATCGACTCGTCGTCCGGATGTGCGTGTACCAGGAGCAGGCGACGGGCGGGAAGGACCGGGGTCATGAGCACAGCCTACGAGCCCCGCGGCGGGAGCCGCGGGTCCGCCGTGGATCAGAGGTCTACGTCTCCGATCATGTTCGCCACATTCGTCGTGAGGTCGTCGATCGTCGGGGCGATCGAGGAACTGGCGAGGTAGAAGCCGAGCAGCACACAGATGAGCGCGTGCCCCGACTTCAGCCCAGCCTTCTGGACGAGCATGAAGACGATGATCAGCAGCAGCACGACCAACGAAATCGAGAGCGCCACAGCGGCTCACCTCCAGGTACACGCGCTCGAACGGACAACATATTCATGCCACAGGGGGCCTACCCACTATGCGCAATCGATCATAACTATGGGCCCGTGCGCACGACTCGGTGCACGGGAGCATGACAGGGGCGCATGCCTGTTCGCACCGTCTGCCTCGTCATCAGGCCTGATTCTCGCCACATTCGGCGAGTTGATCTCGGCGGCCGCCGCGGCCGGAACATGCCCCCGGCAACAGGGCCGGAGCCGTACGCTCGGCCTATGACCGGACAGCTCTCGTTCCCCCGGCAGCACGCCCGCACGCAGCGCTTCACCCTTGGGGCGCCGCGCGCCTTCGTGGTGGCGCCCGACGACTCGCGCCTGGTGTTCCTGCGCTCGCGCACCGGCACCGATCGCGCCAACCTCCTGTGGGTGCACGACCTCGCCGAGCGCCGGGAGTACCCGGCAGCGGACCCGGCCGCCCTGCTCGGCGGCGCCGACGAGGAGTTGTCCGCCGAGGAGCGGGCGCGCCGCGAGCGCAGCCGGGAGGGTTCTGGGGGCATCGTCGGCTATGCCACCGACCTGACCGTCGAATTGGCCGCTTTCGCACTCTCGGGACGGCTGTTCGCCTCCGAGTTGCGCGCCGGCGTGACCCGCGAACTCCCCGTACCGGGACCGGTGATCGACCCGCGCCCGTCTCCGGACGGACGCCGCGTCGCCTATGTGGCGCAGGGCGCGCTGCGCGTAACAACCGTAGAGGGGGGTGCTGGGGGCGCCGGAGGCGGCGACCGGGCGCTGGCCGAGCCGGAGGGCGACACCGTCACCTACGGGCTCGCGGAGTTCATCGCGGCCGAGGAGATGCAGCGCTCGCGCGGCTTCTGGTGGTCGCCGGACAGCGACGCGCTGCTGGCCGCCCGGGTCGACGACGCGCCCGTGCGGCGCTGGTGGATCGCCGACCCCGCGCACCCCGACCGGAAGCCCGCCGAGGTCGCGTACCCGGCCGCGGGCACCGACAACGCCGAGGTTCGGCTGGTGCTGCTGGGTCTCGACGGGTCCCGCACCGAGATCGAATGGAACCGGCGGCGCTACCCGTACCTCGCCCGGGTGCACTGGTCCGCGTACGGCCCGCCGCTGCTGCTGGTCCAGGCCCGCGACCAGCGCAGTCAGCTCTATCTGGCCGTGGACACCGGGACCGGACGCACCCGCACCGTACATGTGGACGAGGACCCGGTCTGGCTGGATCTTTTCCCTGGTGTGCCGGGCTGGACGCCGGACGGGCGGCTCGTCCGCATCGCGGACGAGGGCGGCGCCCGGGTGCTGATGGTCGGCGACCGCAAGCTCACCTCGGGCGCGCTGCACGTCCGTTCGGTCCTGGACATCGGTGAGGAGGACGTGCTCTTCTCCGCCTCGCCGGGCGCGGACGCCGAACTGCCCGAACAGCCCGGCGAGATCGGGGTCTTCCGCGCGTGGTTCCGCGGCAGCGGGGACCAGGGCGGCTGGGAGCCGGTCGACAAGCGGCCCGCCCCCGCCGTGCGGTCCGCCGCGCGCGGCGGCGAGGTGATCGTCCTGTCGTGCGCCGAGCCGGACCGGCCCGGGGCGGCGGTGGAGGTGCTCAGACCGACCGCCGCCGGCTCGGCCGACCGCCTCGCCGAGATCGCCTCGTACGCCGAGCGGCCCGTCATCGCCGCCCGCCCGCGGCTGCTGCACGCGGGCGGGCGCGACATCCCCAGCGCCGTGCTGCTGCCGGCCGGCCACACCGCGGACGACGGGCCGCTGCCCGTCCTCATGGACCCCTACGGCGGCCCGCACGGCCAGCGCGTGCTGGCCTCCCACAACGCCCACCTGACCTCGCAGTGGTTCGCCGACCAGGGCTTCGCGGTGATCGTCGCCGACGGCCGCGGCACGCCCGGCCGCTCCCCCGCCTGGGAGAAGGCCGTCCGCGACGACTTGGCGGCCGTATCGGTGCAGGACCAGGCCGACGCGCTGGCGGCGCTGGCCGAGCGCTATCCGCTCGACCTCTCCCGCGTCGCCATCCGCGGCTGGTCCTACGGCGGCTACCTGGCGGCGCTCGCGGTGCTGCGCCGCCCCGACGTCTTCCACGCGGGCATCGTGGGCGCCCCCGTCACCGATCAGCGGCTGTACGACACCCACTACACCGAGCGGTATCTCGGCCATCCCGACGAGCAGCCGGAGGTCTACGCCGCCAACTCGCCGGTGACCGACGAGGGACTGTGCGGCGCGGCGGAACCGCACCGCCCCATGATGATCATCCACGGTCTGGCGGACGACAACGTGGTCGCCGCGCACACCCTGCGGCTCTCCTCCGCGCTCCTCGCGGCCGGCCGCCCGCACGAGGTGCTGCCGCTGTCCGGAGTGACCCATATGACCCCGCAGGAACAGGTCGCCGAGAACCTGCTCCTGCTGCAGGTGGACTTCCTCAGGCGCTCGCTCGGCATGAGCTGAGCGGAGTCCTCCTCCCCGCCCCGCCGCTTCCCGGGCGCGCCGCGCCTACCAGCCCGGCGGCGGCGGGGGCGGAGGCGAGGGCGGGGAGGGCGGGGGCGGAACCGCGGGCGGCGGCGGGACCGCGGGCGGGGACGCGGGCGGCGGGCCGGGCGGGGACGCCGGCGGGGGCGGGGGCGGGGACGCGGGCGGCGGGGTGTAGCCGTAGCCACCGCCCGCTCCGTCGTAGCCCTCGTACCCGCCATTGCCCCCATAGCCCCCGTAGCCCCCGTAGCCCCCGTACGGCGGAGCCGCGGGCTGGCCCCACCCGGCGAGCGGAACATCCTCCGCGGGGAGGGCGGGCTGCGCCAGCGCGATCAGCGCGACCAGGCCGACGAGCGCCGCGAAGAACCCGGTCAGCACGGTGAGCACACCCACGGTCGGCAGGTCGTCGAAGTGCTCGAGGACGTCGTACTTGAAGTACACGGAGATCGCGGCGACCCCGTCACCCAGCACCAGGACGGCCGCCGTCATCCCCAGCGGCCGGGCCAGCGGCGCCCTGCCGACCGCCGCGAAGGCGGCCGCCAGGGCCAGCAGGACCGCCGTCCAGGCCGCCCATGCCGCGGGCGGCGAGAGCAGCGTGGTGAGCATGTACTTGCCGGTGAGCTGGTGCTCGTACATGTCCCAGCCCCGCTTCTGGGCCCAGTAGATCTGCCAGGCGCCCTCGACGACCGCGATGGCCCCCAGGAACAGCGCGGCCGTCACGGCGACCGCGGGCGTCGGCCGGCCGGGCGGCCGCTCGGTGGGCAAAACGGCGTAGTCGGGGCCGGTCGTCCCGGCCGGGCGCCGCCCGGCGGCCACGACGGCCAGCAGAAGGCCCCCGAGCACGACCGCCGCCCACGCGCTCAGCTGCGCGCGGGTCTTCAGCCCGTCGGGGATGCCCTGCATCCAGTCGGCGTGCAGATTCCACAGGCTGGGCAGGCGCAGCGCGACCGTGGCGACGGCGGCCGAGGCCAGGGCCCCGGCGGCGGCCGACGAGCGCAGCGCCGCGATCCCGGCGGCCACGTACACGGCGAGCAGGACCAGATCGGCGAGGGACGTGCCGAAGATGCTGTCCGGGAGCCGGTACGGTATCCCGGCCCAGGTCCACCACACATGGCTGGCCTCGTCGGCCTTGTCGAAGTCCCGGATGATCCACGCCAGTGAGATCAGCCCGAGCACGGCGCACACCAGCGCCCCGAAAGTGCGCGCGCCACGGTTGAGTATCCGTCCCTGCCCCATGGCTGTAGGTTTGCCCCGCCCC
The DNA here is from genome assembly GCF_033793745.1 of Streptomyces sp. ME19-01-6. Lineage (NCBI taxonomy): Bacteria > Bacillati > Actinomycetota > Actinomycetes > Kitasatosporales > Streptomycetaceae > Streptomyces > Streptomyces sp. ME19-01-6. Next base: position 472,688 of record NZ_JARAXF010000003.1, read on the forward strand.
GACCCCTGGTCAACCGTCCCGGGCGCCACCAATGTGCCGACATGAGTGACCGGCCGGGGCGGCATGGCGCGCCCCGGCCGGTCTACGGCACCCGCACGGCCGTACGCAGTTCAGCCTGACGCGTCCGTATATCGGTATCGCGTCAGCCAAGTTGCTTGCGTGTTAACGCGTTTGATGAGCTTTGCTCACTCTTTGTCGCCATCGGCTGATCTCTGTCAAGCACGCCGGGACCTCGATCTGCAAAATGTTCGCTCAAGGTTGCCGCGAGCGCCCCTTCCGCTTCCGCTGGCCCCTTGACTGAGCTGTTAATCGGTTGCGAAAGTCCGCTCATCCCGAGACGCGCACGACCACCGGCGGACGGGAACGACATGACGCGAGTAGACAAGCGCGAATAGACATAGTGATCAGTGCGGGGGGCGCTACGCGATGACGAGTCCTTCCCAGGCCGCGGCGCCCGGGGCGAACGCGCCCGGCCCGGATGCCGTGCCGACCGTCGAAGTCGGCAAGGACGGCGCGCCGTTGGTGGGTCGGTCGCCCAGCCAGTTGATGTGGCGGCGTTTCAAACGCGACAAGACAGGCGTGATTTCGGCCTACGTCGTGATCTTCTTCTTTGTGATCGCCTTATTCGCGCCCGTGATCGCGTGGCTGTACGGCAAGGATCCGTACACCACCTACGGACTCGACAGGCCCGGGCTGCTCAACGAGTTCTACTACCCCATCAAGCCCAACGGGGGCATCGACGGCGAGTTCTGGTTCGGCCTCCAGCCCCAACTCGGCCGGGATGTGTTCACCCAACTCCTGTACGGGATACGGACCTCACTGCTGATCGCGGTCGCCGTCACCCTCCTGTGCACCCTCACCGGCATCGTCGTCGGCGTCACGGCCGGCTACATGGGCGGCAAGACCGACTACTTCCTCGGCCGCTTCATCGATCTGCTCCTCGCCTTCCCCGCGCAGCTCTCCTTCGTGGCCTTCACGCCCGTCGTCTACTCCCTCTTCGTCAGTCCGGAGAAGGAGACGCCCACTTACCTGCGGGTCATCACCTTGATCCTGGTCCAGTGGGCACTCGGCTGGATGGGGCTGGCCCGGCTGCTGCGCGGGCAGGTGCTGAGCCTGCGCGAGCGGGAGTTCGTGGAGGCCGCGAAGGTGACCGGCGCCTCCCCTTGGAGGATCATCACCAAGGAGCTGCTGCCCAATCTGTGGACGCCGATCCTGGTGCAGTCGACGCTGATGCTGCCGACCTTCGTGACCGCCGAGGCCGGGCTCTCCTTCCTCGGAGTCGGGCTCGTCGAGCCGACCCCCGACTGGGGCCGGATGTTCGCCACCGGCGCCAGGCACTACCAGAACGACATCACGTACATGTTCTTCCCGGGCGTGGCCATGGTGATCTTCGTGGTGGCCTTCAACCTGCTCGGGGACTCGGTCCGGGACGCATTCGATCCGAAGACTAAGCGCTAGGCAGGTGCAACGACACATGACCTCATCCACACGGGGCAGAGGGCGGCTCGCGGCCGTCTCTCTGGCGATCGGGGCCCTCGTGCTCTCCGCCTGCAGCAGCGGCGGGGGCGGCGACGGCGATCCCGTCGAGAACAAGCCCGACAAGTCCAGGGCCGACAACTACTCGCTCGGCACCGCGGCCGACTCCACCGGCCCGGCCGCCGCGGTGCCCGGCGCCAAGAAGGGCGGGACGGTCAACGTCCTGCAGCGCGACGCCTTCACCTATCTCGACCCGGCGCAGATCTACTACGCCGACATGCTGACCGTCCAGATGCTCTACAACCGGTCGCTGACCACCTACAAGGTCGACGACAAGGGCCGGGTCAAGCTCGTCGGCGACCTCGCCACCGACACCGGCAAGTCCTCGGACGGCGGCAAGACGTGGACGTACACGCTCAAGGACAACCTCAAGTTCGAGGACGGGTCCCCGATCACCTCGGCCGACGTCCGGCAGTCCATCGAGCGGCTCTACGCCAAGTGGGCCACCGACGGACCGCTGTACATCCCGCAGTGGCTCTCCGGTGAGGGCCAGAGCTTCCGCAAGGCGCTGCCCGACGGCCCGTACAAGGGCAAGCACCTGCCCAAGGACGTGCTCGACACGCCCAACGACAAGACGATCGTCTTCCACTTCAAGGAGCCGCACGCGGACACGCCGTACGCGGCCGCCATGCCGAACGTCGGCGCGGTGCCCTCCGACGGCAAGAAGGACACCGCCGACAAGTACACCAACCACCCGGTCTCCTCCGGCCCGTACAAGATCGAAAAGCTCAACCCGGGCAAGTCCCTGACCCTGGTGCGCAACGACAAGTGGGACCCGAAGACGGACGCGGTCCGCCACCAGTACCCGGACAAGTTCGACATCCGCTTCGGCATCCAGGAGCCCGACTCCGCCCGCCGGCTGCTGGCCGAACGGGGCAGCGACAAGCAGGCGATGTCCTTCACCAACGCGGTCACCTCCGAGTCCGGTGAGGAGGTCGACAATGACCCGGGTGCCAAGTCGCGCACCTTCCTCGAGGTGCAGCCGTACGTCGACTACATGGCCATCAACATGGACCGGATCAAGGACAAGAAGGTCCGGGAAGCCATCGCCTACGCCATGCCCAACGACCAGATCCTCGGTCAGTTCGGCGGCCCGCGGGCCGGGCAGGTGGCGGGCAACCTGCTGGCTCCCTCGCTCTCCGGGTGGAAGGCCTTCGACCCCTTCGGCAAGACGAAGAAGGAGAACAAGGGCGGGGACATCAAGAAGGCCAAGGAGCTGCTGAAGGAGGCGGGCAAGGAGGGGCAGGAGCTGGTCTACGCCTACCCCAACACCACCGAGTACCAGAACGTCTCCGTGGTCGTCGCCAAGGCTCTGAAGGCCGCCGGGTTCAAGGTGCAGCGCAAGGAGATCGACTCCAACAACTACAACACCGAGATCGCCAAGGTCGACAACAGCTTCGACATCTACCGCGTCTCCTGGGGCGCCGACTGGCCGGTCGGTTCGACCGTGGTCCCGCCGCTGTTCGACGGCAAGGCCGTCGCCGACGGCTCGCAGAACTACTGGCACCTCAAGAACAGCAAGGTCGACGCCGAGATCGCCCGCATCCTGAAGATCTCGGACGTGGAGAAGGCCTCCGGCGAGTGGGTTTCGCTGGCCAACAAGATCCTGACCGACGATGTGCCGGCCGTGCCGCTCTTCTACAACCGCCAGTGGAACATCTGGGGTTCGGGGCTCGGCGGGATCAAATACCACTCCGTGTACGGAACCGCCGACCCGACCGCGGTGTATGTGAAGTAGCAACCGCGATCGCCACGCGGCGGAGCCGCATGATCACCACACCAGCCCCCCAGGGCACGCTGTCCGCCACCCTCCGAGGGTGGCGGGCGGCGCCGCCCGTCCGATCCGCCCTGGTCGCCCAAGGCGCCCGTACCGGAAGACCCGCGACGCCATGCTTCGTTTCCTCGTACGCCGCTCCCTCGGCGCGATCGTCATCATTCTGCTGATCAGCGCGATCACGTTCTTCCTCTTCTTCGCGCTGCCGTCCGAACCGGCGCAGCTGGCCTGCGGCAAGAACTGCGGCCCGGACGCCATCGCCCTCATCAACAAGAACCTGGGCCTCGACGAGCCCGTACCGGTCCAGTACTGGCACTATCTGGTCGGCATCTTCGCCGGCCGCAACTTCGAGGTCGGCCACTGCCCGGCCCCCTGCTTCGGCTACTCCTTCACCAACTCCCAGCCGGTCTGGGACACCATCCTGGACCGCTACCCGACCACGCTCTCGCTGGCCGTCGGCGGCGCCGCCGTCTTCCTGCTCATCGGGGTGTCCATCGGCATGATCGCGGCGGCCAAACGTGGCACCTTCACCGACAAGTTCTTCAGCTCCCTGTCGCTGATCGGCAACTCGCTGCAGATCTACTTCGTCGGCGTCATCGCCCTGTGGCTGCTCGTCGATACCTGGGGCCTGATCGACCGGCCCGAGTACATCCCGATCACCGAGAATCCGGCCAAGTGGTTCAGCGGGCTGCTGCTGCCCTGGCTGGTGCTCTCCATCATCTTCATCGCCAACTACAGCCGTATGACGCGCTCCCAGATGGTCGAGCAGCTGAACGAGGAGCATGTACGCACCGCGCGGGCCAAGGGGATGTCGGGCCGTACGGTCTTCTTCCGCTATGCCTGGCGCGGCGCGATCGCCCCGATCATCACCATCGTCGGCATCGACATGGGCTCGCTGTTCGGCGGCGCGATGATCACGGAGTTCACCTTCACCCTGCACGGCCTGGGCCGGCTCGCCGTGGAGTCGGTGACCGAGAAGGACCTCCCGATGCTGATGGGCGTGATGCTCTTCAGCTGCACGGCGATCGTCATCGCCAACATCATCGTCGACGCGCTGTACGCCGTCATCGACCCGCGCGTGCGCCTCGCCTAGGAGTACGACCGACGTGACCACCCTGACCAAGTCCGAGGCCACCCCGGCCCCCGCCGCGGGCGACGCCTTCCTGTCCGTGCGCGACCTGTATGTGCGCTTCGCCACCGAGGACGGCGTCGTCAAGGCCGTGGACGGCCTCTCCTTCGACCTCCAGCGCGGTCGCACCCTCGGCATCGTCGGCGAGTCCGGCTCCGGCAAGTCCGTCACCAACCTCGCCGTCCTCGGCCTGCACGACCCACGCAACACCGAGATCCGCGGCGAGATCGTGCTGGACGGCCGGGAGCTGACCGGGGCGCCCGAGCGCACCCTGGAAAAGCTGCGCGGGAACAAGATGGCGATGATCTTCCAGGACTCGCTCACCGCCCTCTCGCCCTACTACACCGTCGGCCGCCAGATCGCGGAGCCCTACCGCAAGCACACCGGCGCCTCCAAGCGCGAGGCGTGGGAGCGCGCCATCGAGATGCTCGAGAAGGTCGGCATCCCCAACGCCAAGCTGCGGGTGCGCGACTATCCGCACCAGTTCTCCGGCGGCATGCGGCAGCGCGCGATGATCGCCATGGCCCTGGTCTGCGACCCCGACCTGCTCATCGCCGACGAGCCGACCACCGCCCTGGACGTCACCGTCCAGGCCCAGATCCTCGACCTGCTCAAGGATCTGCAGCAGGAGTTCGGCTCCGCGATCATCCTCATCACCCATGACCTGGGCGTGGTCGCCAACACCGCCGACGACCTGCTGGTCATGTACGCCGGCCGGGCCGTGGAGCGCGGCACGGTCCGCGAGGTGCTCCGGTCCCCCCGGCACCCGTACACCTGGGGGCTGCTGGGCTCCATGCCGCGCCTGACCTCCGCCGTCGACGAGCCGCTGAGCCCCATCCCCGGCGCCCCGCCCAGCCTCCTGTCCCCACCGCCCGGCTGCCCCTTCCACCCCCGCTGCGCCTACACCGAGGAGGTCGACGGCGACCGGTGCGCCACCGAGCGCCCCTCGCTGCCCGACGGGCGGGGCGCGGCCTGCCATCTCGCCGCCGACCGCAAACAGACCATCTTCACCGAGCAGATCAAGCCCCGGCTGGCCTAGGAGACACGGACCATGAGCAGCAACGCGTCGCCCGCGTCCGGGGAACCCCTCCTGGTCGCGGAGAAGCTGACCAAGCACTTCCCGATCATGGGTGGCTTCCCCTTCAGGCGGAAGGTCGGGGCCGTCCAGGCGGTGGACGGCATCGACCTGACCGTGCGGGCGGGCGAGAGCTTCGGCCTGGTCGGCGAGTCCGGCTGCGGCAAGTCCACCACCGGCCGCCTGCTGACCCGGCTCCTGGAGCCCACCGCGGGCACCATCACCTACCAGGGCCAGGACATCACCCACGCGGACCGCAAACAGCTGGCGCCGGTCCGCTCCCAGATCCAGATGATCTTCCAGGACCCGTACTCCTCGCTGAACCCCCGGCAGACGGTGGGCGCGATCATCTCCGGGCCGATGGAGATCAACGGCATCGAGCCGCCGGGCGGCCGTGAGGCCCGGGTGCGCGAGCTGCTGGAGACCGTGGGCCTGAACCCCGAGCACTACAACCGCTTTCCGCACGAATTCTCCGGCGGCCAGCGCCAGCGCATCGGCGTCGCCCGCGCGCTGGCCCTCGAACCCAAGCTCATCATCGCCGACGAACCGGTCTCCGCGCTCGACGTCTCCATCCAGGCCCAGGTCGTCAACCTCCTCCAGGAGCTCCGCCGCGAGCTGGACATCGCCTTCCTCTTCATCGCCCATGACCTCGCCGTCGTGCGCCACTTCTCACAGCGCGTCGCGGTCATGTACCTCGGCAAGATCGTCGAGGTCGGCGACCGCGACTCCATCTACCAACGCCCACGCCACCCCTACACCCACGCCCTGCTCTCCGCGGTCCCCGAGCCCGCCCTGCTGACCGAGGAGTCGGACGAGGGCGAGGCCTCGGCCCCCGAAACGAGCGGCACCGCGCGCCGTGAGCGCATCCGCCTCGCCGGCGACGTCCCCTCCCCCATCAACCCGCCCTCCGGCTGCCGCTTCCGCACCCGCTGCTGGAAGGCCCAGGACAAGTGCGCCCGCGAAGAGCCCCCGCTGATCCGCCTCGAAGGCAACCACGAGGGCCATCTGTCCGCCTGCCACTTCCCCGAGGCCCCCAGCATCGCGGCCCGCGAGCAGGACGTGATCCTCGACCCGGCGCTGATCGCGGCGGAGGACATCCCCGACATACGCAAGGGCTGACCCCCTCCCACCGGGCCGTCCCGGCCAAGAGCTGCTAGCGTCCGCGTACGTGAACGACAGCGTGTACGTGGGCAACGCGGGTAAGGACGCAGCACTGGACCGGGGCTGGCTTCTCGGACACTTCAAGGACACCGACGATCCCCGCCACAGCGAGGCCGTGGAGATCAAATGGGGCGTCCACCCCCCTGGTGACGAGCGGGCCCAGTGGGTGAGAGGCGAGGAGCGAACGGCTCTCCTGGTCCTCATCAGCGGTCGCTTCCGTGTCGAACTGCCCGGGCGCAGCGTTCTGCTGGAGCAGCAGGGCGACTACGTCGTGTGGGGGCGCGGGGTCGACCACTCCTGGTTCGCGGAGGAGGAGTCGGTGGTGCTGACGGTTCGCTGGCCGTCCGTGCCCGGCTATGCGGTGGACGCGCCGACGCCGCACGGCTGAGCTCATCGCATCACCTCGTCAGGGCTGGACACGTCAGGTCTCGGCCGATCCCAGGACCAGCACCTGGATGGCCAGAACGGCGGCGCCGCGGGCCCAGTCGTGGAAGTCGGAGACCTTGGTCTCCAGATTGACGGGGTCGGCCTGGGGGTGGCGGCCCGCGAGGATGGCTTCCTTCACCGCCGGGCCGACCACGTCGACGAGGCTCACGCCCTCACCGGCCAGCAGGATCTTCTGCGGCATCGCGAAGTTGGCGATCTGGGCCACGAGCGTGCCCAGGGCCTGGGCGGCCTCGTCCACGACACGGGCGGCCATGGGCTCACCCTCGGCGGCAAGGCCGAGGATCTCCTCGTACGTCATCTCACGGCCGGTCGCGGCCTGGAGTTGGTAGCGGATGCTGGGGATGGTGAGCAGGGAGATGGCGCTGCCGCGATCGCCATAAGGGGTGAGTGGCCCGTAGGGGTTGACGATCCAGCGCCGGCCGAAGCCCACGCCGTCCTCGGAGGAGGCCACCCGCCTGCCGCCGACGACAAGTCCGTAGCCCAGCCCCGCCCCGATGGTGAGCACCGCGAACCGCTCCAGGCCCCGCCCGGCGCCGAACCAGGACTCGGCCTCCACCAGCGCCGCCACGTCGTTCTCGACGACCGTCGGCAGCCCTGTGCGCTCCTCGACCAGCTTGGCCAGCGGCACGTCCTTCCAGCCGAGGAAGGCCGATTCGACGACGGTCGAGCGGTCCCGGACGCTGCCGCCGACGCCGATGCCGATCCCGGCCAGGCGGGGGAACGCACGAACGGGCTCGTCGGTCATCTCGTGCAGCAGGCCGGCCACCTCCGCGGGGTCGTGTGTGGTCAGCGGCCGGTCGTAACGGGCCACGATGTCGCTGCGCAGCGTGGTGACGACCGCGTACACCCGGTCCGCGGTGATCTTGAACCCGAGGAAGTACCGGGACTCGGGGACGACGTCCAGTGGCTGTGAGGGCCGTCCCTGCCGTGCCTCCGCGAGCATCGCGTCCTCGGCCGACTCGATCAGCAGACCCGACTCGATCAGCGGCTTGGTCAGCCGGGTGAGGCTGCCCGCCGAGAGGTTCAGCCGACGGGCGATCTCACTGCGCGACAGCGGGCCGTGCACCAGCACCTCGATCGCCACCGCGCGCTCGCCGGGACTCAGCGGCGGCCAACTCGCCCCAAGTGTGGTCATGAGGGTCAGACTCCCACAAGATTTTTTTCACAAAGGAAGTAATGACGTCACTCTACGCCGCAAGATCCGGACACAACACAGGATTGCACGACTCTTGACGCGTGGATTCTTTTGCATCAAAAGTAAGTGCCCTCAGCCGAGGACGCCGCAGACGAGGGAGTCTCCGATGACCGTCGCCTCCAGCAGCCCTCCTTCACGTCTGCCGTTGCGCGGCGCCGAGGGAGTCACACCGAAACGCACCGTCCGCAAGGCCCGGGAGCGCGGGGACGGAGCCCTCGCGGCCCTCTTCATCGCCCCCGCCCTGCTGGGCTTTCTGGTCTTCCTGCTCTGGCCGACGCTGCGGGGCATCTACCTGAGCTTCACCCGCTTCAACCTGCTCACCCCGCCCGAGTGGGTGGGCCTCGCCAACTACGAACGGCTGGTCCACGACCCCCTCTTCTGGGACTCGCTGAAGGTCACCGTCGAGTACGTGGTCATCAACATCGGTGTGCAGACGGTGTCGGCCCTCGCCATCGCGGTGCTGCTCCAGCGGCTGACCCAGTCGGCCGTGCTCCGGGGCATCGTGCTCACCCCCTATCTGATGTCGAACGTCGTCGCCGGTCTGGTCTGGCTGTGGATACTCGACAACCAGCTCGGCATCGGCAACGAGATCCTCCAGAGCCTGGGCTTCGACCGCATCCCGTTCCTGGCCGACGAGACCTGGGCGATCCCCACCATCGCCCTGATCAACGTCTGGCGGCACGTCGGCTACACCGCGCTCCTGATCTTCGCCGGTCTCCAGGCGATCCCGAACGACGTGTACGAGGCGGCCAAGGTCGACGGCGCGAGCGAGTGGCGGATGTTCTGGCGGATCACCATGCCGCTGCTGCGGCCGGTGCTGGCGGTCGTGCTGATCATGACCGTGATCGGTTCGTTCCAGGTCTTCGACACGGTCGCCGTGACGACCGCGGGCGGTCCGGCGAACGCCACCAACGTGCTCCAGTACTACATCTACGGCTCCGCTTTCGGCCGCTTCCAGTTCGGCTACGCCTCGGCGATGTCCGTCGCCCTGTTGGTCGTCCTCAGCGCGATCACCGTCATCCAGTACCGGATCACCCGGGCCGGCCAGACCGACCTCGGCTGACGGAAGGAGCTCACCGTGGCTGCCGTGACCACCACAAGGACCGGAATGCCGACCCGCATACGGCCGGTCAGGCGCAGGTTCTCCCTCGGCCGGGCCGCCGCCTGGACCGTGCTGGGCCTGATCGTCCTCATCACCCTGCTGCCGTTCTACTGGATCCTGCGCACCGCGCTGTCCACCAACGCCGGCCTCAACACCGACCCCGCGAACCCCCTGCCGGTCGGCCTGACCACCAGTGGCTTCGAACGCGCCCTCGGGCTCCAGTCCGCCGAGGAGGCCGTCGCCCAGGGCGGCGCCGGCGGCGGGCTCGACTTCTGGCGCTATCTGCTCAACTCGGTGGTCGTCTCGACGCTGATCACCGGCTGCCAGATCTTCTTCTCGGCGATGGCCGCGTACGCCTTCTCGCGGCTGCGCTGGCGCGGCCGGGACAAGGTGTTCGGCCTGTTCCTGGCCGGGCTGATGGTGCCGACCATCTTCACGCTGCTGCCGAACTTCGTGCTGATCAAGCAGCTGCACCTGGTGGACACGCTGCTCGGCATCGCCCTGCCCAGTCTCTTCATGACGCCGTTCGCGGTGTTCTTCCTGCGGCAGTTCTTCATGAACGTGCCCCGGGAGGTCGAGGAGGCGGCGCTGCTCGACGGCGCCGGAAAAATCAAGATCTTCTTCCGGGTGATCCTGCCGATGGCGGCCACACCGATCATCACGCTGGCCGTGCTGACGTACATCACCTCCTGGAACGACTACTTCTGGCCGCTGATGGTCTCCTACAGCGACAGCTCGCGCGTGCTGACCGTGGCGCTGGCGATCTTCCGGGCGCAGACCCCGGCGACCGGCGTCGACTGGTCCGGGCTCAGTGCGGCGACGCTGATCGCCGCACTGCCGATGCTCGTTCTGTTCGCCTGCTTCGCCCGCCGCATCGTCAGCTCCATCGGCTTCACCGGGATCAAGTGAGGAACGGCCCATGCGACTTCGTACACTGACCGCGCTGGCCGGAGCGTTGACGCTGTCCCTGGTGACCGGCTGCGCAGCCGGCGACGGCACCGGAGCGTCCGCTAACACCGTGACGTACTGGCTGTGGGACGCCAACCAGCTGCCCGCCTACCAGGCCTGCGCGAAGGGGTTCGAGAAGGAGAACCCCCGGCTCAAGGTGAAGATCACGCAGTTGGGCTGGAGCGACTACTGGACCAAGCTCACCGCCGGGTTCATCGCGGGCACCCAGCCGGACGTGTTCACCGACCACATCCAGAAGTTCGGCCAGTTCGCCGACCTGAAGGTGCTCGAGCCGCTCGACGACCTCGGCATCAAGGAGTCCGACTACCAGCCGGGGCTCGCCGCCAACTGGATCGGCCAGGACGGCCACCGCTACGGAGCCCCCAAGGACTGGGACACCGTGGCCCTCTTCTACAACCAGAAGATGGCCAAGGCCGCCGGGCTCACCGCCGAGCAGCTCAACGGCCTCTCCTGGAACCCCAAGGACGGCGGCACCTTCGAGAAGGCCATCGCGCACCTCACCGTCGACAAGAACGGCAAGCGGGGCGACGAGCCCGGCTTCGACAAGAACAAAGTCAAGGTGTACGGGCTGGCCACCAACGGCGGCGGCTACGGCGACGGCCAGACCCAGTGGAGCATGTTCACCGCCTCCGCCGGGTGGAGCTACACGGAGAAGGCGCGGTGGGGCACGAAGTACCAGTACGACAGCGAGACCTTCCAGTCCGTCATCAACTGGTACTTCGGACTGGCGAAGAAGGGCTACTTGGCCCCCTTCTCCGACTACAACGTCCAGTCCAACCAGGCGAACACGCAGATCGCGGCGGGCAAGGCCGCCGCGGCGTTCGACGGGGCTTGGATGATCTCCACATACAGCGGCTTCAAGGGCAGGGACGTCAAGACCGCCCTCACCCCTGTCGGCCCGACCGGCAAGCGCGCCACCATGATGAACGGCCTCGCCGACTCCATCACCAAGGGCGCCCACAACAAGGCGGGCGCCCGCAAGTGGGTGGCCTACCTGGCCTCCGACAAGTGCCAGACCGTCGTCGGCAAGTACGGCGTCGTCTTCCCCGCCACTTTGGCCGGCACCGAGGCCGCCACCGCCGCCTACAAGAAGAAGGGCATCGATGTCACGGCGTTCACCGAACCGGTGGCCGACAAGAAGGACTTCCGGACCTTCTCCTACCCGATCACCAACTACGCGGCGGACGTGACCGCGCTCATGATGCCGCAGATGGAGGACATCTACGGCAACGGCGCATCAGTGAGCGGCCTCGACCAGACCAACAGCCAGATCAACCGGATCCTCTCGCAGTGATCTCTCGACCAGCGATCTCTCGACCAGTGAAGGGCATGCCTTTCATGACTTTCTCGCTCGGCATCGTCGGCGCCGGCCAGTTCTCCGGCCAGTTCGCCACGCTGTTCCAGGCCCATCCCGGCGTCAGCGACGTCTACATCACCGATCTGCTGCCTGAACGGGCGGAACAGCTCGCCGCCGCCCAGGGGCTGGCGGGTACCTTCCCCTCGTACGAGGCGATGCTGGAGTCGAAGACGGTGGACGCGGTCGCCATCTTCACCCAGCGCTGGACGCACGGTCCGCTGGTGCTCCAGGGCCTGAACGCCGGAAAGCACGTCTATTCGGCGGTGCCGATGGCGATCAGCCGGGAGGAGATAGCGGCGATCATCGAGGCCGTACGCGCCACCGGTCTGACGTACATGATGGGTGAGACCAGCCAGTACAACCCGGCGACCGTGCATGCCCGCGATCAGATCGCCGAGGGCGCCTTCGGCCGGCTCTTCTACGCCGAGGGCGACTACGTCCACGACATGGATCTCGGCTTCTACGAGGCCTACCAGTACAGCGGCGGTGAAAACTGGAAGGCGACCGCCAGCTATCCGCCGCTGCTCTACCCGACCCATTCCGTCGGCGGGGTGCTCGGCGCCTGGCAGACGCATGCGGTCAGCGTGTCCGCGGTCGGAGTCAGGGACGAACGCGGGGATGGCGTGTTCGACCGGGAGATCAGCCAGTTCGGGAACGACTTCTCCAATGCCACCGCGCTGTTCGAGGTGGCGGGCGGTGGCTCGTTCCGTACGAATGAATTCCGGCGAGTCGGCTATCCCTCGCACATCAGGGAATCACGATTCCGGTTCTTCGGTACGGACGCCAGCATGGAGCAGCTCGCCACCGTCAGCCTCTGGCAGGACAAGAAGGGGGTGAAGGACATCACCGAGCTGCTGGAGCCCAAGCCCACGCTGGCACCCGACGACCCGTCACTGGAGCACATCGCCCCGGCCCTCCGGGCCGCCTTCACCTCGGGTTCCGCGCCGGTGCACGATCGGTCGCGGCTGCCGAGGGAGTTCGACCACCTGCACAACGGACACGAGGGCAGCCACCACTTCCTGGTGGACGACTTCGTGACCGCGGTCAACACCCGCACGCTGCCGTCCGTGAACGCCTGGGTCGCGGCCCGCTACACCCTGCCAGGCATCATCGCGCACGAGTCCGCGATCCAGGGTGGTGCCAGGCTCGACATCCCGGACTTCGGGGACGCACCCGGGGCGTAGTCCGTCCTCTCCTCTCACGGCGAGGCGGCCCGGGTGACGGTGTGCACGCGGCGGCTGAGCGGTGGAGGGCGTCGGCCAGGAGGGTGTCCGCGGTGACCAGGTCAGGCCGCGCCCAGGGCGTCGTCGTGGACGCCCTGGCGGCGGGCGAGGGCGAGCCGGAAGGCCATGGCTCGGTGGGGATCGTTCGATGGCACGGAAGGATCGTAGATGCCCGGCGCGAGTCAGGAGGGCGGTCCTCAGCCGCTCGGCGCGGGCTGCCGTTCCTCGGCGAAGTGGCAGGCCGACGGGTGCGCGGCCGGGCCGCCGGGGCCCTGGAGTCCCGGGGGCACCGCGAGCCGGGGCACTTCCGTGGCGCACCGCTCCTGGGCCTTCCAGCAGCGGGTGCGGAAGCGGCAGCCGGAGGGTGGGTTGGCCGGGGAGGGGACGTCGCCGGCGAGGATGATGCGCTCGCGGCCCTCGCGGGAGGTTGGGTCGGGGACCGGGACGGCGGACAGCAGGGCCTGGGTGTACGGGTGGGTCGGGTGGTCGTAGATCTCGGTGTCGGTGCCGATCTCGGCCATCTTGCCCAGGTACATCACCGCCACCCGGTCGGAGATATGGCGGACGACGGACAGGTCGTGCGCGATGAAGAGGTAGGAGAGGGCGAACTCCTCCTGGAGCCGCGCCAGTAGATTGACCACCTGTGCCTGGACCGACACATCGAGCGCGGAGACCGGCTCGTCGCAGATGATGATCTCCGGGTTGAGGGCCAGGCCGCGCGCGATGCCGATGCGCTGACGCTGGCCCCCGGAGAACTGGTGCGGATAGCGGTTGATGTACTCGGGGTTGAGGCCGACCACATCCAGAAGCTCCTGGACCTTGCGGCGCCGGTCGCCCTTCGGGGCCACCTCGGGGTGGATCTCGAAGGGCTCACCGATGATGTCGCCCACCGTCATCCGCGGGTTCAGCGAGGTGTACGGATCCTGGAACACCATCTGGATGTTGCGCCGCACCGCCTTCAAGGCCCGCCCCGACAGCTTGGTGATGTCCTCGCCCCGGTAGCGGATCTCCCCCGCGGTCGGCCGCTCCAGGTTGACCAGGAGCCGGGCGAGGGTGGACTTGCCGCAGCCTGACTCGCCGACCACACCGAGCGTTTCGCCGCGCCGCAGCTCGAAGGAGACGCCGTCGACGGCCTTGACCGCGCCCACCTGGCGCTTGACGAGGACGCCCTGGGTGAGCGGGTAGAGCTTGGCCAGGGCGCGAACCTCCAAGACCGGCTCGCCCGGCTCGGCCGCGGGCTCAGGGGGCTGCAACGGCGTCGCGGGCATCGAGCTCGTCCTTCCAGAAGTGGCAGGCGCTGGCCCGGGTCACGGGCCCGCCCCCGTACGCCGCGTCCCCGTACGTCACCTCGTACAGCGGCGGCCGTTCGGTGCGGCAGATGTCCTGGGCGCGGGGGCAGCGCGGGGTGAAGGGGCAGCCGGGCGGGAGGTCCGCCGGGCCGGGCGGCAGGCCCTTGATCGCGTACAGCTCCCGGCCCCCGCGGGCACCCCCACCGTCACCCCCACAATCGAGTCGAGGCACCGAGTCCAGCAGCCCGCGGGTGTACGGGTGGGCCGGGCGGCGGTAGAGGTCGCGTACGGGTGCGGTCTCGACGATCCGGCCCGCGTACATCACCGCGATGGTGTCGGCGACATCGGCGACGACGCCCAGGTCGTGGGTGATCAGGATCAGGCCCATGTCGTACTCGCGCCGCAGCTCCGCGAGCAGGTCCATGACCTGGGCCTGGACGGTCACGTCCAGCGCGGTCGTCGGCTCGTCGGCGATGATCAGGTCCGGCTCCAGCGCCAGCGCCATGGCGATCATGATGCGCTGACGCATACCGCCGGAGAACTGGTGCGGATAGTCCCCGACCCGCTCCTTCGCCGCCGGAATGCGCACCCGGTCCATCAGCTCGACGGCCCTCGCCCGCGCGGCCCGGCGCGACAGGCCGTGGTGGACCTCGTACATCTCGGCGAGCTGGGCGCCCACCGACACCACCGGGTTCAGCGCGGAGAGCGCGTCCTGGAAGATCATCGCCATGCGGGCGCCGCGCACCCGGCGGCGCTCCTCCTCGACCGTCTCCAGCAGGTCCCGCCCCTGGAAGAAGATCCGCCCGCCGGTCACATGGGCGGGCGGTGAGTCGAGGATGCCCATGATCGCCTGGGCGGTCACCGACTTGCCCGAGCCCGACTCGCCCAGCACCGCGAGCGTCCGGCCCGCGTCCACGCCGAACGTCACCCCGCTCACGGCCGCGGTGACGCCGTCCCTGGTGCGGAATTCGACCCGCAGGTCCCGTACGTCCAGCAGCCGGGGCACGGCGGACGGCTCCTCGGCCTGC
Source organism: Streptomyces sp. ME19-01-6 (assembly GCF_033793745.1). NCBI lineage: Bacteria > Bacillati > Actinomycetota > Actinomycetes > Kitasatosporales > Streptomycetaceae > Streptomyces > Streptomyces sp. ME19-01-6. Next base: position 487,973 of record NZ_JARAXF010000003.1, read on the forward strand.
TGCTCGGCCTGCTGCTCGGCGCGGCTCATCTCCCGCTCCCTCAGCGCAGCTTCGGGTCGAGCGCGTCGCGCACCGCGTCCCCGAGCATGATGAACGCCAGCACCGTGACGCTCAGCGCCCCGGCGGGCCACAGCAGCATGTGCGGGGCGTTGCGGATCTGGGTGGAGGCGGACGAGATGTCGATCCCCCAGGAGACGGTCGGCGGTTTGAGCCCCACGCCGAGGAAGGACAGCGTCGCCTCCAGCGCGATGTACGTGCCGAGCGCGATGGTGGCGACGACGATCACGGGCGCCACGGCGTTGGGCGCGATGTGCCGCAGCAGCGTCCGGGCGTCGCTCGCGCCGAGCGCCCGCGCAGCCTGGACGTAGTCGTGCCGTTTGGAGGTCAGGACCGCCCCGCGTGCGATGCGGGAGATCTGCGGCCAGCCCAGCAGCACGATGAAGCCGACCACCGGCCACACCGACCCGCTGGTGACCACGGACAGGAAGACCAGCCCGCCCAGCAGGATCGGGATGCCGAAGAAGACGTCGGCGATCCGCGACAGCAGGGCGTCCCACCAGCCGCCGTAGTACCCGGCCAGCCCGCCGAGGACGCTGCCGAACAGGGCCGCGCCCGCGGTGGCGCAGATGCCGACGGCGATGGAGGCGCGGGCCCCGTAGACGGTGCGGGTGTAGACGTCGCGGCCCTGGAGGTCGTAGCCGAAGGGGTGGCCGGGCGCCGGGCCGTCCTGCGCCTTGGCGAGGTCGGCGCGGTACGGATTGCCGTCCGTGATCAGCCCCGGCCAGATCGCGATCAGTACGAGAAAGACGATGACCAGGGCGGAGACCAGGAAGACCGGGTTGCGGCGCAGATCCCGCCAGGCGTCGGACCACAGGCCTCGGGGGGCCGCGGCCCGGTCGGCCGGGCCGCGGCCCCGGCCCGGGTCCCGGCCGCCTCCGCGCCTGCGGGCGGGTACGGCCGCGGGGCCGCCGGGCGGCGTCTCGGTGCCGGTGGCGGCCAGGGCGAGCGCTTGTGGGGAATCGTACGGCTCAGGCATACCGGATCCTCGGGTCGAGCACGGCGTAGAGGAGGTCGACAAGCAGGTTCGCCAGCAGGAAGACGATCACGAGGATGGTCACGAAGCCGACGACCGTCGGGGAGTTCTGGCGCAGGATGCCCTGGTAGAGCTGGTAGCCCACGCCGTGGATGTTGAAGATCCGCTCGGTGACGATGGCGCCGCCCATGAGCGCGCCGATGTCGGTGCCGAGGAAGGTCACCACGGGGATCAGGGAGTTGCGCAGCAGGTGGCGGACGATCACCCGGCGGCGTGGCAGCCCCTTGGCCACGGCGGTGCGCACATAGTCGGCGCGGGCGTTCTCGACGATGGAGGTGCGGGTGAGCCGGGTGGTGTACGCGAGCGACACCAGCCCCAGCACGACGCCCGGCAGCAGCAGCTGGCCCAGCGGCGCCTCCGGCGCGACGGAGGGCGTGGTCCAGCCCCACTTCACCCCGATCAGATACTGCAGCACCGAGCCGCTGACGAAGGTCGGGACGGAGACCACGACCAGGGTCAGCAGCAGCACGGAGGTGTCCAGGCCGCGCCCGCGCCGCAGCCCGGTCGCGACGCCCAGGGTGAGCCCGAGGGCCATCTCGAAGAGCACGGCGACGAGGGTGAGCCGGAGGGTGACGGGGAAGGCGTCGGCCATCAGCTCGGTGACGGGCCGGCCGTCGAAGGCGGTGCCGAAGTGGCCGCTGAAGACCTGCCCCATGTAGTGCGCGTACTGCCGCCACAGCGGCTCGTCGAGGTAGAGGTCCTCGCGGATGCGGGCGGCGGTGGCCGGGTCGGGGGCCTTGTCGCCGAAGAGCGCGGCGACGGGGTCGCCCAGCGCGTACACCATGAAGAAGATCAGGAAGGTGGTGCCCAGGAACACGGGGATCATCTGGAGCAGCCGCCGGAGCGCGTGACGGCCCATGGCTCAGCCGACCTTGATCCGGTCGTAGACCGGGACGCTGAACTGGTTGAGGGCCACACCGCCGAGCCGGGACGAGTAGCCCGCGCTGCCGTTCTGGTACCACAGCGGGATGGCGGGCATCTGCGTGGCGAGGATCTTCTCGGCGTCCTGGAAGGCGGCGATGGCCGCTCCGTCGCCGGACGCGGCGTTGGCCCGGTCGACGAGCCGGTCGAAGGCGGTGTCGCTCCAGTGGCCGTCGTTGGAGGAGGCGTCGGTGTAGTACAGCGGCTGCAGGAAGTTCTGGATCAGCGGGTAGTCCATCTGCCAGCCGGCCCGGAACGGCCCGGTCATCCGCTTGTTCGCCATCTTGTTGCGGTAGTCCGCGAAGGTGCCGACCGGTCTGCCGACGCAGGCCCGGTCGCTGCCCAGCACGTTGTTGACGCTGTTGCAGACCGCGTCGACCCAGTCCTTGTGGGAGCCGGTGTCGGCGTTGTACGTGATGGTCATCCGGCCGCCGGGCAGCCCGCCGCCCGCCTTGATCAGCGCGCTGGCCCGCGCCGGGTCGAAGGAGCAGGCGTCGCCGCACAGACCGGGCCGGTAGCCGCCCTGGCGGCGCAGCACCGGGGAGGTCCAGTCGGTGGCCGGTGTCCGGGTGCCGTGGAAGATCCGGTCGGTGATCTGCGCGCGGTTGATCGCCATGGAGATGCCGCGCCGCAGCTTGGCCGAGCCCGGGCCCCGCCAGCGGCGGTCGTACATCGGGAAGGTGAGGGTCTGGAGGATGCCGGCGGGCTGGTTGAGGTAGCGGTCGCCGAGGTCGGAGCGGACGAACTTCAGCTGGGCGGCGGGCACGTCGTCCACCAGGTCGAGGTTGCCCGCCTGCAGATCGGTGTAGGCGGTGTTGCTGTCGGTGTAGACGCGCAGCTCGACACCCTTGTTGCGGGCCTTGTCCGGACCGGGGTAGCCGCGGCGGGCGCGCAGCTTCATGACCGAGCCCTTGGCGTACGACACCACCTCGTACGGGCCGTTGCCGACGGGTTTGCGCAGCCAGGCGGCGTGGTCGTCGAAGAAGGCGCGGGGCAGCGGCGCGTAGGCGTTGTAGCCCAGGGTCTTGGGCCAGCTGGAGAACTTCTGGGTGAGCTTGACCGTGAAGGTCCGCCCGTCCTTGACGCGCAACCCGGAGAGGGTCTTCGCGCTGGGGCGGCCGGTGGCCGGGTGGACCTTGTCGTAGCCCTGGATGTACTCGAAGAAGTAGGCGTTGCGCTGCTCGTTGTCGAGCAGGGCGCCGTAGTTCCAGGCGTCCACGAAGGACTTGGCGGTGACCTTCTCGCCGTTGCCGAACCGCCAGCCGTCCTTGATGGTGACAGTGAAGGTCCGCTGGTCGGACGTTTGGATCCGGTCGGCGAGCGCGTTCTTCGCCTCGCCGGTCGCGGGGTCGTACCGCTTGAGCCCGCGGAAGATCATGTCCAGGACCTTGCCGCCCTGGACGTCATTGATGTTGGCGGGCTCCAGCGGGTTGGGCGGGTCCCCCCAGGAGGACCGTACGACGCCCTTGGGCGCCTCGCCGCCGCCGCAGCCCGTCGCGGCGAGGGCGAGCGCCAGCAGGCCGAGAACCGGCAGGGCGGGGCCCGGCGCGCCCACGGCCCGCGTGGCACGCCGAACGCGCCGAGCGCGCGCGGCGATGCGCATGGGTGCCTCCCTTGGGCCGATCCGATGATCACACTTAGGCCCCTATGACATCCCATGCGGTACCTGTCCGCATCCGCTCGGCCGCCGTCCGTGTTCCGGGAACGCGGTCCGCGGATGCCGGCTCGGGCCCGCAGGGGGCCCGGCCCCGACCTCCCCGTAAGCCCCTCGCGGACGCTTCCTGTCCTCAACGACCTCTACCGTGCGCGCCATGAACAACCAGGCACAGGGCACCTCCCACCCCATCCACCCCTTCCGTATCGCCATCCCGCAGGCCGACCTCGACGACCTGCGCGACCGCCTCACCCGCACCCGCTGGCCCGATCAGCCCCCCGGCGCCGGCTGGCCCTACGGCGTGCCGCTCGACTACGTACGCGAGGTGGCCGAGCACTGGGCCGGAGAGTTCGACTGGCGGGCGCAGGAGGCGCGGCTCAACGCGTTTCCGCAGTTCACCACGGATATCGACGGGCAGCGGGTGCACTTCCTCCACATCCGCTCCCCCGAGCCCACCGCGCTGCCACTGCTGGTCACCCACGGCTGGCCGGGCTCGATCGCCGAGTTCACCGAGGTCATCGGCCCACTGACCGACCCCCGCGCACACGGCGGCAACCCGGCCGACGCCTTCCACCTCGTCATCCCCTCCCTCCCCGGCTTCGCCTTCTCCGGCCCGACCCGCGAGCCCGGCTGGGACATCCGCCGCATCGCCACCGCGTGGCGCGAGCTGATGCGGCGCCTGGGCTGCGAGCGCTACGGAACGCAGGGCGGCGACTTCGGCTCACTCATCTCCCCCGAGGTGGCGCGGGTGGCCCCGGCCGAGGTCATCGGCGTACACGTCAACGCGCTGGTGACGATCCCCTCCGGCGACCCGGCCCAGCTGGACGGACTCACCGCCGCCGAGCAGTCCCGCCTGGCCGGCGTCCAGCGCTGGCGCCGCGACCTGTCCGGCTACGCCGCCATCCAGAGCACGCGCCCCCAGACCCTGGCCTACGGCCTGTCCGACTCCCCCGCCGGCCAACTGGCCTGGAACCTCGACTGGTTCGTCGCCCACGGCGACAAGCCGGACGCGCTCGACCGCGACGCCGTGCTGACCAACATCTCGATCTACTGGTTCACCAACACGGCCGGATCGGCCGCCCGGCTGTACAAGGAGGCGGCATCGGTGTGGAGCACGCCCCCGGAGCGCTCCAAGATCCCCACCGGTGTGGCGGTATTCCACGGAGACGGCGCCATCCGCCGCCTCGCCGAGCCACACCACACGATCACGCACTGGTCGGAGTTCGACGCGGGCGGGCACTTCGCGGCGATGGAGGTGCCAGAGCTGCTGGTCGGCGACGTACGGGCGTTCTTCCGCACGCTGCGCTGATCGCGCGCTCCTAATCACACCTGCTGCAAGGACACCAGCTTGCCCCGGCTGCCGAGCCGGTCGAGCAAGTGCCGGATGTCGTCGGGGTCGGAGGTGGCGACCGCCGCCCCCAGCCGGGCGGCGAGCACCGCGACGGCCCCGTCCACGGGATCGGAGGTCCCCGCCTGGCCCAGCAGCTCCCCGACCTCCCGGGCCGAAGTCTCGTCCATGGCCGCCACGTCGCATCCCTTGAGCAGTTGCGCCAGGCGCGCCTGGCGGTCCCCGTCCCGCCACACCTGCGCGACCACGGGTGCGGGCACCTGGGGCACACCGCCCGCGGTGAGATAGGTCCGGTGGGCTCTCCAGACCTTGGTCTGTGAGCGCTCGGCGGCGATCAGCATTCCCGCGTCGTAGACAACAGGCCGCAGTACGGTCATCGGTCATTTCCCCCCGGCGCTTGTGGAATCAAGCCGCGTGATCGCCGGCGTCGGTGTCATCGTTCGCGACCGGCCTCGTGACCGTGTCCATGAACGCGTCCACCCACGCCTGTTCATCCGGGGTGGGTGGACCGATCTCCGCCAACACCTCTTCCGCCGCGATCAGCCCCGCCTCGATCTTGGCCGCGCGCTCGGCCGCGCGCGAGAGCCAGGCCGAGACGCTCATGCCCTCGCGGTCCGCTGCTTCCTTGGCGGCGCTCAGGGTCTCGCTCGGGATCGTGATCGTGACACGTTCGAGGCTCATACTGCCGATCATACGGGCGTGGCGCCGGGCTCTTCGGTGCCCGCGGACGGCGGTTCACTCGAATGAGTCCTCCGCCTGCCGGGGTCAGCCGTGGCTGATGACGACCTTCCCGAAGCCGCCACCCGACTGGATGTACCGGAAGGCGTCGGGCACCTCGTCGAACGGGAACACCCGGTCGATCACCGGACGCACCCGATGCGCCGCGACCGCCCGGTTCAGCTGGGTGAAATGCGCCCGACTCCCCGTGGCCACGGGCCGCACCACCGCACCCGAGCCGAACAGGACGCCGGGGTCGATGGGCTTGGCCCCCTCGGCACCCGACAGCCAGCGCCCGACGAACGCGACCTCGCCACCGAGCACGGCGGACTTCACCGCCTGTTCCAGGGGGCCCGACGGATCGACGACGCGATCGGCACCGAGGTCATCCGTCAGGGCGCGTACGTCCTGCCACCACTGCGGGCTCTCCCGGTAGTTGATCACCTCGTCGGCGCCGAGCGCCCTCAGCCGCTCGGCCTTGGCCGCGCTGGACGTGGTCACGATCACCCGGGCGCCGGCCAGCTTCGCGAACCGCAAGGTGAACAGCGAGACGGCCCCCGAGCCGAGGGTCAGCACGGTCGAGCCGGAGCGCAGCGCGTCCCCGCCCGTCAGGGCGTTCCACGCCGTCACCGCCGCCAGCGGCAGCGTCGCGGCCTCCTCGTACGACAGATGCTCCGGGAGGTGTACGACGCCGTCCTCGCTCAGCAGCGCGTACTCGGTCAGCACGCCGTCGATCATGGTGCCGAGCTGTGCGGCGTCGGCGCGCCGGAACGGACCGTCGAGCCAGCGCGGAAAGACGGTGGCGGCCACCCGGTCGCCCACCTTCACCCGCCCCACGTCCTCGCCGACGGCCACGACCTCCCCGGCCCCCTCACAGCCGGGCACCACGCCGGGCGTGATCGGCAGCGGGTAGTTGTCGGCCAGCACCATCAGATCGCGGAAACCGATCGAGTTCGCGCGCATCCTGACCACGACCTGCCCACGCCCCGGTTCGGGCTCGTCCCGGTCCTGGACGGTCAGCCCGGCGAGGTCATGGCCCGGGTCAAGGCGGTAGCTCTTCATCAAACGGCCCTTCACAGTCGCTCGTGTGTCGTCCCGAGAGATCCTGCGAGGGGCCCCGGCGCCCGGCAATTCCCTCAAGGGAATCGCCACCTGCCACGACGTCCGGATACAACTACGAGGGTGAGCAGCACAATCGAGCAAACGGGCGTCGGCACCGAGCTGAGACGCTGGCGCCGGGCGCGCCGGCTCAGCCAGCTCGAACTGGCCGCGCTGGCCGACACCACCCAGCGCCACCTGAGCTTCATCGAAAGCGGCCGCTCCCAACCGGGCCGCGCGATCCTCATCCGGCTGGCCGAATCGCTCAGACTCTCCCTCCGCGAGCGCAACGACCTGCTGGCCACGGCGGGTTACGCCCCGGTGTTCGCCGAGTCGGGCCTGGACGAGACCGCGCTACGGCCGGTCCGTGCCGCCCTCGAACAGATCCTCCACGGCCATCTGCCCTACCCGGCGCTCGTCATCGCCCCGTACGGACGTGTGGTGGCGGCCAACGACGCCGTCGAGGTCTTCACCGAGGACGCGGCACCCGAACTGCTCGTGCCCCCGCTCAACATGCTCCGGCTCATGCTCCACCCGGACGGGATGGCACGCCGCGTCCGTAACCTGCCCGAGTGGGGTCGCCACGTCATCGAAAACCTCCGCGCCCGGGCCCGGCGAAGCCCGGACCCCCGCCTCGACGAGTTCACCGAGGAGCTGGCCGCCTACGTCCCCCAGACCCCCGTCGGCCCCGACCACCTCGGCTTCTCCGTCCCCATGCGGCTGGCGTCGGCGGACGGCGAGCTACGCCTGATCACCACGCTGACCTCCTTCGCCACCGCGACGGACATCACCCTCGCCGAACTCCACCTGGAGGCGTTTCTGCCCGCCGACCAGGCCACGGCGGAGCTGTTGCGGATCCGGGCAGAGCGCTGCAGAGATTTGCGGTGAGTACGAGACGGCGACACGCCGTCGCGTCGGCGTGTCGCCGTCTCGTACTCACCGCGACTCAACCGGCGCGCCCGGCCGCGCGCGTGATCGACGTGCGACCTCGCCCAGAGAGAGCGAAGAATTGAAATACAGGCAGTTCAGAGCCGATCCGAGAAGGTGACAGTGATGCGGAACTCGATCGTGCGCACCTTGGCGACCGGTGCTGCAGCGGCACTGCTGGCCGGTGGAGCGGCAGCGACCTCCACGAGTACCGCTTCCGCGCAGCCATCGCCCACCCCTACGCCCACCATGACGGGCAAGCACTGCAAGGAGATCAAGGACCGCACCAAAACGATCACCCATAACGGCAAGACCTACAAGGTCTGGATTGAGGGCCACAAGGTCTGCGTCATGAAGTGACCGTCATCGGGCACTAGATCATCCGGTCGAACTCCCCAGCCCTCGCCGCCCGCAGAAACGCGCGGAGCGCGGCCGGGGTCGTGGCTATGACGGCCTCCGGGTCGTCGCTCTCACGGAGGTGGGGGGTGCCGGTGGGGTCGGCGGCGAGTTCTACGCAGTTGGCGGCCTCGCCCGTGCTGAAGCTGGATTTCCGCCATGTGAGCTGGGGCATGTACGTCTCTCCTGGAGCAACTAGAGCAACGGATAAAGGATGTGCTGGATGAGGCCCAGCGAGTCCTTTGCCCTCCGGGCCTCCGGAGCCGATGCGGCATCGACCTGAGGCAGGGCCAGCTCTGCCAGCTTGCCGAACGTGTCCCGATACCCGCCGACGACCTCTTGGTCGCCCAGGTACTCGGACATGCCCAGCTGATCCACGGATACCGTACTTAATTCGGTCACGTTCGGCTCGATCACCATGAATGCGTGGTTGAAGGCGACTCCGCGCTCAGTGTCGAGCGGGAACACTTGGATCGTCACGTTGGGGAGACGGGACACCTCGATCAGATGCAGTAGCTGATCGCGCATCACTGTCCGGCCGCCCCAATGCACACGCAGAGCTGACTCGTGAACGATCGCATGGATGTGCGGAGCGCACTCACCCACCAGCACCTTCTGGCGTTCCATCCGGAACTCAACTGCCTGGTCGCGCACGGCCTGCGGGTTCTCGACGTAGCTGCCGCCGTGGATCGCAGTGGCGTAGCCGGCCGTCTGAAGTAGCCCGGGAACGTACATCGGCTCGTAGTTCCAAAGGCCGACCGCATCGGCCTCCAGCTCCGCGAGATCGAGGTGTGACGGGCCCAGCACCCCGCGGTAGCGGCTCCACCAGCCTTTCCCCGGATCCTGTGCCATGTCCTCGAGGACGTCAACGTAGGCGTCATGAATGTCACCCGCGGCCCGCGCGAGCGCACGGACTCGCTCCGGGGACATCCCCGTCCGTCCGGCCTCGATCTTGCTGAGCTGCGGCTGCCGCATCCCGAGCAGAGCCGCGGCGTCCGCCACGGACATCCCTGCGCGCTCACGAACTTTGCGTAGTTCAGCACCGAAGCGTCGCTGACGATACGTCGGGTTGACCCTCAGCCCCATGCACCTCTCCCTGGCTGTCCGCGCCTGCAGTGTCGCTCAGCGCCATCGCGCCCGTCCACTCCTCATCACCGGTTCGGCGGAGCAGGTTGAATACATGACGCCTCTCACATTACCTTGAGTATGGCGTCAGTCACAGAAGGCACTCAACCGGAGGCTGCTCCATGCGCACGCCCGAAGAGCCCTGGTCCTACGGCCTGTTCATCCCGCACGACCCCCGCGCCGTGGGTGTCGTCCGGGCCACCATCCGCTGCGTCCTCAAAGCGGCCCGCCTGGACTGCATCGTCGACACCGCCGAACTCCTCGCGTCCGAGCTGGTCACGAACGCGTACCGCAACACCGAGACCGACTCCTACGTCAGCATGGACTGGGAGCCCTCGCCGCCCGACTTCCGCGTTACCGTGTGGGACTCCGGCGACGGCCTCCCGCAGCCGGTGGCCGCCCGGTGCGACGGCGAGAACGGCCGGGGACTCACTCTCGTCGAGCACTGCTCGGACGCGTGGGGCGTGCACGACTACACCGACAAGGACGCGGGCGTCACCGGCAAGGCCGTATGGTTCACGCTCAACCCGCCGCCGCAGGAGACAGCGCCGTGAGCACTCAGCCCATAGAGGACTCCCACCACGACCAGCCGCTGTTCCCCATGCCGCCGCTGACCGAGCAGGCGCTGCGCGTGGCAGTGCGCTCCCTGGACCTCAGCGCGGCTGTCCGGTTCGAGGAAGAATTCCACAGCGCCTGGCAGGAGGCGGTGCAGACCGACAGCACCGTCCCCATGCACACCTTCCTGCACCGCTGGGGGGTGTTCGTGGCGCTGCGGCGCTGTCCGGACCGGGCTCAGCGCCTCCACGAATTGGAGGCGGCCGTTGCCGAGGCGCCGAGCATCGAAGACGCCCGGCGCGCGTCGGCCGAGATCGGAAAGCTATTGGACGCCGCGCGCCGCGAGGTCGCCGCGTGAGGAATCCGGGGTGTCGGGATTACTCGATCACGCGGAGGGCCGACTGATCGTCTGGTACCAGGAGCACCGTCGCTTCACCACCGTCTTCCTCATCCGGGTGCAGCATTGGCCCGAAACGAGCGGGGCCTGAAACAACCACGAGGGCCGCCGGGACCGTCGGTACGGTCCGGGCGGCCCTCGTCGTGGCCCAAGAAGAAAACGCTAGGCGTGGACCACGTCCTTCTCCTCCGCGAAGTGGCACGCCGACTCGTGCGCCGCGGGCGAGTCCGAGCCGGCGAAGCGCTCGGGGATGGCGAGGAGGGGGACCTCCTTGGCGCACCGCTCCTGGGCCTTCCAGCAGCGGGTGCGGAAGCGGCAGCCGGAGGGTGGGTTGGCCGGGGAGGGGACGTCGCCGGCGAGGATGATGCGCTCGCGGCCCTCGCGGGAGGTTGGGTCGGGGACCGGGACGGCGGACAGCAGGGCCTGGGTGTACGGGTGGGTCGGGTGGTCGTAGATCTCGGTGTCGGTGCCGATCTCGGCCATCTTGCCCAGGTACATCACGCCGACGCGGTCGGAGATGTGGCGCACGATGGACAGGTCGTGGGCGATGAAGAGGTAGGAGAGGTTGAACTCGTCCTGCAGCTTCTCCATCAGGTTGATGACCTGTGCCTGCACCGACACATCCAGCGCGGAGACCGGCTCGTCGCAGATGATGATCTCCGGGTTGAGGGCCAGGCCGCGCGCGATGCCGATGCGCTGGCGCTGACCGCCGGAGAACTGGTGCGGATAGCGGTTGATGTACTCGGGGTTGAGGCCGACGACGTCCAGGAGGTCCTGGACCTTGCGGCGCCGGTCGCCCTTCGGGGCCACCTCGGAGTGGATCTCGAAGGGCTCACCGATGATGTCACCCACCGTCATGCGGGGGTTCAGCGAGGTGTACGGGTCCTGGAACACCATCTGGATGTTGCGCCGGACGGCCTTCAGGGCACGGCCGGACAGCCTGGTGATGTCCTGGCCCTTGTAGAAGACCTCGCCCGCGGTCGCGGTCTCCAGGGTCATCAGCAGCTTGGCGACGGTCGACTTGCCGCAGCCGGACTCGCCGACGATGCCGAGGGTCTCGCCCTGGTAGAGGTCGAAGGAGACGCCGTCGACGGCCTTGACCGCGCCGATCTGGCGCTTGAAGAGGATGCCCTGGGTCAGCGGGAAGTGCTTGACCAGGTTTCGCACCTGCAGGATCGGCTCGCCGCGCTCGACGGGGGCGTCGATGGCGGCGACGGCCGCCTCCTCGGTGGCGGCCTCGACGACCTCGACCTCGGTGACGTTGGGGGTGGCGTCCACGGCGTCCTGGGTCTTCTCGATGTCAGCCATGGATCGTCTCCTTCCAGAAGTGGCACGCGCTGCCGCGGCCCGGCAGCGGAGTGCCGTCCTGCTCGGTGACCGGCTCCAGCACAGGGACGTCGGTGCGGCAGATGTCCTGTGCCTTGGGGCAGCGCGGGTTGAAGGCGCAGCCCGTCGGGATCTTGAGCAGGTTGGGCGGCAAACCCTTGATCGCGTAGAGCTCCTGGCCCTTGCGGTCCAGGCGCGGGATCGACTCCAGCAGGCCCTGCGTGTACGGGTGGGCCGGGCGCTTGTAGAGCTCGTGGACCGGGGCGGTTTCGACGATCCGGCCCGCGTACATCACCGCGATCTTGTCGGCGACGTCGGCGACGACGCCCAGATCGTGGGTGATCAGGATCAGGCCCATGTTGTACTCGCGCTGGAGCTCCGCGAGCAGGTCCATGACCTGGGCCTGGACGGTCACGTCCAGGGCCGTCGTGGGCTCGTCGGCGATGATCAGGTCCGGCTCCAGCGCCAGCGCCATGGCGATCATGATGCGCTGGCGCATACCGCCGGAGAACTGGTGCGGATAGTCGCCCACCCGCTCCTTCGCCGCCGGGATACGGACCCGCTCCATCAGCTCGATGGCCTTGGCCTTGGCCGCCTTCTTGGACAGGCCCTGGTGGACCCGGAACATCTCGCCGAGCTGATAGCCGACGGAGAGCACCGGGTTCAGCGAGGAGAGCGCGTCCTGGAAGATCATGGCGATCTTCCGGCCGCGGATCTTGCGGCGCTCCTCGTTGGTCATGGTGAGCATGTCCTCGCCGCGGAACAGGATCTGGCCCTGTGGGATCTTCCCGGGCGGCATGTCGAGGATGCCCATGATGGCCTGGGCGGTCACCGACTTGCCGGACCCGGACTCGCCGAGGACGGCGAGGGTCTCGCCCGCGCTGACGCTGTAGTTGACGCCGTTGACGGCCTTGGCGACGCCGTCCCGGGTGTGGAACTCCACATGCAGGTCACGGACTTCCAGCAGCGGGGTGCCGTCGTCGTCCTCGCGCTGCCCGGCGGGGGCGCTCGCGGTTTTTTCGATGGTGGTCACGTACGCCCTCCTCAGCGCAGCTTGGGGTCGAGGGCGTCGCGCACCGCGTCGCCGAGCATGATGAACGCGAAGACGGTGAGGCTCAGCATCGCCGACGGGAACAGCATCACATGCGGGTTGTCACGGATGGCATCCTTGGCCGACGAGATGTCGACGCCCCAGGAGACCGTCGGGTCGGCCAGGCCCAGTCCCAGGTAGGACAGTGTGGCCTCGGCCGAGATGTACGCGCCGAGGGCGATGGTCGCGACGACGATCGTGGGAGCGATCGCGTTCGGCAGCACATGGCGCAGCAGGATCCGGGGCGTACCGGCGCCGAGGGCACGGGCCGCCACCACGTAGTCCGCCTGCTTGGCGGTGATCACAGAGCTGCGCGTCACCCGGGCGATGGTCGTCCAGCCGAGGAACGCCAGGGCGCCGATCACGACGTACACCTTGCGCTCGGTGAAGGCGTTGAGCACGACCATCGTGCCGAGCAGGAACGGCAGGCCGAAGAAGATGTCGGTGATCCGGGAGATCACCGAGTCGATCCAGCCGCCGAAGTAGCCGGCCAGCATGCCGAGCACCCCGCCGACGAGCGTGACCACGACGGTGGTGCCGACGCCGACCAGGATCGAGGCACGGGTGCCGTAGATGACACGCGCGTAGACCGAGTAGCCCTGGCCGTCGTACCCGAACCAGTCCGCCTGGAAGAGGTGGGTGAGCTCCGGCTTGGTCAGGAAGTGGTTGGTCAGGTCTGCGTCGCGCGGGTCGGCGTCGGTGAACAGACCGGGGAAGGCGGCGATCATGAGCAGCAGCACCAGCAGCACCGCTGAGACCCAGAACATCGGCCGGTGGCGCAGCTCGTACCAGGCGTCGCCCCACAGGGAGCGCGGCTTGCCCTGGGCAGCGGGGCCGGCGGCCGGGGCGGTTGCCACCTCGGTCGGCGGGGCCACGGCGTCGACCGCCGTGTCGGTCTTGGTCTTGGTCACGTCAGGCATAACGGATCCTCGGGTCCAGGACCGCGTACAGCAGGTCGACCAGCAGGTTGATCAGCAGGATGACGAGGACGAAGACCGTGACCGTGCCGACGATCGTGGTGCCCTCGCGCTGCCCGAGCGCCTTGAAGAGCAGGTTTCCGACGCCCTGGATGTTGAAGATGCCCTCGGTGACGACCGCGCCGCCGACGAGGGTACCGACGTCCGTGCCGAGGAAGGTGACCACCGGGATGAGCGAGTTGCGCAGCAGGTGGACGCCGATGATGCGGCGGCGCGGCAGGCCCTTGGCGAGCGCGGTGCGCATGTAGTCGGCGCGCAGGTTCTCGGCGAAGGTGGTGCGGGTCAACCGGGCCACGTACGCCATGGAGAGCATGCCGAGCACGAAGCCGGGGAGTATCAGCTGCTCGAGGTTGGTGGAGTCCTGGACGTTGGGCGGCAGCCAGCCGAGTTCGTCCGCGAAGACGAACCGGGCGAGGTAGCCGAGGACGAAGACCGGCATCGAGATGACGATGAGCGTGAAGATCAGGACGCCGGTGTCGGCGGCCTTGCCGGCCTTGAGGCCGGCCCAGGCGCCGAGGCCGATGCCGACGAGCATTTCGATGGTGATGGCCACCCAGGCGAGGCGGAGGGTCACCGGGAACGCCTGGGTCATCTCGTCGATGACCGGGCGGCCGCCGAAGGTCTTGCCGAAGTCGCCCTGGAACAGGTTGACCATGTAGTCGATGTACTGCTGCCACAAGGGCTTGTCGAGCCCGAACTCATGGCGCAGCGACGCGACCTGCGCGGGGTCCGCGGCCTTGTCGCCCCACATCGCCCTGATCGGGTCGCCGGGGAGGACGTGGACCATGAGGAAAATCAACAGTGTGGTCCCGATGAAGACCGGGATCATTTGGAGCAGTCGCCTGGCGACGTAGCGCCCCATTATGCCTCCATGCCGTTGGGGGGCGGCGAAGGCCTCGTCTCGTCTGCAGCCACCGGGTGAGGGGGGGACAAGGTGCGGGGCCTTGACGCCTGCGGGCCGGTGCCGCCGCTCCCCGGGATGAGGGGAGCGGGCGGCACCGGCCGGCGGTTCCCGATGCTTACTTCTTCTTCACCTGGACGTCGGTGAAGATGGGGTCGCCGTCCTGACCGTAGGGAATCTTCCCGTAGATCTTGTTGGACTGGCCGCTGTTGACCTTGTAGAACCACAGCGGGATCGCCGGCATGTCCTTGGCGAGGATCTGCTCGGCCTGCTGGTACAGCTTGACGGTCTCGTCCAGCGTGGCGGCCTTGTCGGCCTTCGAGGAGAGCTCGTCGAACTCCTTGTTGGAGTAGCCGCTGGTGTTACCGGCGGCGGTGGTGCTGTACAGGTCGCGCATGAAGTTGGAGTTGACCGGGTAGTCGAGCACCCAGCCACCGCGGTACATGGACTTGACCTGGTGCTTGTCACGGGCGTTCAGGTCGGCCTGGAAGTCCGGCTTGGAGTCGCCGACGCAGTCGACGCCGGTGGCCTTGCGGATGCTGTTGCAGACCGCGTCGACCCAGGGCTTGTGGTCCTGGTCCGCGTTGTACTGGATCGAGATCTTGTTGCCCGGGACGCCGCCGCCCTCCTCGATGAGGGCCTTGGCCTTCTTCGGGTCGTAGCTGACCTGCTCCTTGAGCGCGCCGGCCTTGTAGCCGAGCACACCGCGGGCGACGTAGCTGTCGGCCGGGGTGCGCGAGCCGTGGAGCACGGTCTTGGTGATCGTGTTGCGGTCGATCGCCATCGACAGGCCCTGGATGACCTTGGGGTCGATGTCCTTGAACTGCTTGGTGTAGAAGGCCGGGACGATCGACTGGACCGCCGAGTACTCCTCGTCGATCGCGCGCTTGCCCAGGTCGCTCTTGTAGTTGGTGAGCGCGGTGGTGGGCACCTGCTCGATCCAGTCGAGGTTGTTGGAGCGCAGGTCGGAGTAGGCGGCCTCGGCGGTGGTGTAGTTCTTGAAGTCGATGCCGCCGTTCTTCGGCTTGTCCGGGCCCTTGTAGTCGGCGTACGTCCGGACCTTGATCAGCTTCTTGTGGTCCCACGAGACGAACTTGTAGGGGCCGTTGCCGATCGGGTGGTCACCGAACGCCTTGGGGTCCTTGTAGAACTCGCTGGGCAGCGGGGACCAGACGTCGTAGCCGAGCTTGTAGGCGAAGTACGAGACCGGGCCGGCCAGCTCGATCTTGAACTCGTTGTCGTTGACGACCTTCAGGCCCGACATCTTGTCGGACTTGGGCTTGCCCTTCTCCGGGTGGACGTCGGCGTAGCCCTTGATGTCCTGGAACCAGCTGGAGTTGGTCTGGTTGTTGGTGGTGGTGGCCGCCCAGTTCCACGCGTCGACGTAGGACTTGGCGGTGACCTTCTCGCCGTTGTGGAACGTCCAGCCCGGCTTGAGCTTCACGGTCCAGACCGAGGAGTCCTTGTTCGGCGTGACGGACTCGGCGTTGACGTAGGTGAGCTTGCCGGTGCCCGGCTCGTAGCCCACCAGCTGGGAGAAGACCTGCCGGATGACGCGGCTGCCCTGACTCTCCTTCTGGTTCGCCGGCTGGAGCGGGTTCTGCGGCTCGCTCAGCTGGGCGGTCAGGATCCCCTTCGGGTCCGCCGCGCCCTTGTTCATGTCGTTGTCGCCGCTGTCACTGCCACCGTCGCCGCCACAGGCGGTTGCGGCCAGCGCCACAATCGCCGCCATCGCGACCCACTTGGCGCTCATGGCACCGCGCATGGGTTTGCCTCCTCAGGAGTCCACTGTCACTACGAAAAAGGGGCAACCGGAGACACGCTGACACCCCTGACAGCGAACGGGACCGGAACCCCCCGTGTGCTCGCAGGCCGGCGCTCCCCACAGCGCGTGACCCATCGACCCGAGCCCAACGGACCCCATAATTGAGCACGGCAGGCCGGTAAACCACACTTAAAGGGTCTCGCTTTGGTCACGAGATCTACGCGCGGAGCTTCGAAATCCGGACAAAACTGCCGCAGACAGACACACGCGAAACGGACTGTTAACACATCATGCGGAGCGCAGTCACCGATAATCGGACGCTAATCGTCGGATAAGAGCTTGACTGACATCTTGCTGACATGGCAACAGCCCGGACCCCCACCCCGAGGGCAGGAATTCCGGGCCGCTGGCATATGGCGGACGCAATACCGGCCGATTACGCCAGGTAATCGGCCGGTATTACTTTTCATGGTGCTTTTACGAGCGACAGGGCGCCTTTACGCGCGGCCGCGAGCGGCCACGATGCGGCGTGTCACCGCTTCGCGCGGGCGGTGGCGCGGGCGCGGTTCTTCTGGTCGAGGACGACCTTGCGGATACGGACCGTCTCCGGGGTCACCTCCACGCACTCGTCATCGCGGCAGAACTCCAGGCACTGCTCCAGCGAGAGCAGCCGCGGCGGGACCAGGGACTCGGTCACATCGGCCGTCGAGGACCGCATGTTGGTGAGCTTCTTCTCCTTGGTGATGTTCACGTCCATGTCGTCGGAGCGGGAGTTCTCGCCGACGATCATGCCCTCGTACACCTCGGTGCCCGGGGAGACGAACAGCGTGCCGCGCTCCTGCAGATTGGTCATCGCGAAGGCGGTCACCGCGCCCGACCGGTCGGCCACCAGCGAGCCGCTGTTACGGGTGCGCAGCTCGCCGAACCACGGCTCGTGGCCCTCGAAGATGGAGTGCGCGATGCCGGTGCCGCGGGTGTCGGTCAGGAACTCCGTACGGAAGCCGATCAGCCCGCGGGAAGGGACGACGAACTCCATCCGGACCCACCCGGAGCCATGGTTGGTCATGGTCTCCATGCGGCCCTTGCGCGCCGCCATCAGCTGGGTGATGGCGCCCAGGTGCTCCTCCGGGCTGTCGATGGTCATCCGCTCGACCGGCTCGTGGACCTTGCCGTCGA
Source organism: Streptomyces sp. ME19-01-6 (assembly GCF_033793745.1). Lineage (NCBI taxonomy): Bacteria > Bacillati > Actinomycetota > Actinomycetes > Kitasatosporales > Streptomycetaceae > Streptomyces > Streptomyces sp. ME19-01-6. The sequence goes on from NZ_JARAXF010000003.1 coordinate 505,439, forward strand.
TCTCCTTGGTGACCACCTGCGGCTTGCCGACGGTCAGCTCGTAGCCCTCCCGGCGCATGGTCTCCACCAGGATCGCCAGCGCCAGCTCGCCGCGGCCCTGGACCTCCCAGGCGTCCGGGCGCTCGGTCGGCAGCACGCGCAGCGAGACATTGCCGACCAGCTCCTTGTCGAGGCGGTCCTTGACCATGCGGGCGGTGACCTTGTGGCCCTTGCCGCCCTTGCCGACCAGCGGCGAGGTGTTGGTCCCGATGGTCATCGAGATGGCCGGCTCGTCGACCGTGATCAGCGGGAGGGCGATCGGGTTCTCGGGGTCGGCCAGGGTCTCGCCGATCATGATGTCCGGAATGCCCGCCACCGCGCAGATGTCGCCGGGCCCGGCCACCTCGGCGGGCTTGCGGGTGAGCGCCTCGGTCATCAGCAGCTCGGTGATCCGGACGTTGGAGACCGAGCCATCGCGCTTGATCCAGGCGACGGTCTGCCCCTTCTTCAGCTCGCCCTGCTCGACGCGGAGCAGCGCGATACGGCCGAGGAAGTTGTCCGCGTCCAGGTTGGTGACATGGGCCTGGAGGGGGGCGCTCGCGTCGTACTCGGGAGCCGGGATGGTCTCCAGGAGGGTGGAGAAGAAGGGCTGGAGGCTGTCGCTGTCGGCCGGGACGGTGCCGTCCTCCGGCTTGTTCAGCGAGGCCACGCCGTCGCGGGCGCAGGCGTAGACGATCGGGAACTCGATCTGCTCCTCGGTCGCGTCCAGGTCCAGGAAGAGGTCGTACGTCTCGTTGACGACCTCGTCGATGCGGGCGTCCGGGCGGTCGGTCTTGTTGATGCACAGGATGACCGGCAGCTTGGCCTGCAGCGCCTTGCGCAGCACGAAGCGGGTCTGCGGCAGCGGGCCCTCGGAGGCGTCCACCAGCAGCACGACCGCGTCGACCATGGACAGGCCGCGCTCGACCTCACCGCCGAAGTCGGCGTGGCCGGGGGTGTCGATGATGTTGATGGTGACGGGGTCCCCGCCGTCCGCCGGGTGGTACTTGACGGCGGTGTTCTTCGCGAGAATGGTGATGCCCTTCTCGCGCTCCAGGTCGTTGGAGTCCATGACCCGGTCGTCCACGTGCTGGTGGGCGGCGAACGCGCCGGCCTGCTTGAGCATGGCATCGACGAGGGTCGTCTTGCCGTGGTCGACGTGGGCGACGATGGCAACGTTACGGATGTCGTGGCGCGTGGGCACTGCGGCGCTTCTCCCGGAATCGTGGATGGCGACGCGCCCGGTCCGGAACGCCCGCCTGCCGGGCAGATCACGCCACGGCCTCACCCCATGGTACGTGGGCGGGGCGGTAACGGCCGCCCCGCCCGTGCCGGGCCGGTCCTTCCGGCCCGTACCCGGACTCAGGCCCGCGCGGGGTCGCCCTCGCGGCAGCCCAGCCTGGCGGCCTCGCGCTCGCCCTGGGACCGGTTCTTCTCCGGCTTCTCGCCGCAGGCGACGACGAACAGCGTCGGGGTCTGCCAGGTCACCACATGACCCGAGACCGCCGCGTCCTGGAAGCTCGAGTCCTCGCAGCTGTCATGGAAATCGGCCTCGACCAGGTCGACCTCGCGGGCGGGAACATAACGCCCGGAAGCTTCGGCCTTGCGTTCGCCGGACGCGACGGAGGAGTCGTACTTGGTGGTGGGCTCGTCCGGCCCGGATCCGTCGCCGACGAGGCGATCTGAGAGCTTCAGGTGCTCGGCCAGGGCGCGGATCACGGCCTTCGGGGACAGATCCGCGCCGTCGGTGCGGACGGACCGGGTGTAGCGGGCGACCTCCGCGACCTCCTTGGTGCTGACCTTCTCCCCCTTCTCGACGTGCCGGCCCGGTTTCATGTCGGTCAGCACCGAGCGCTGGGAGACGTTGAACCAGGTGTACGTGCCGTCGTCGCAGGCCTTGGCGGCCGAGAGGTGCTGGGCGGCCCCCTCGGAGCCGTCGGAGGCGTCGGAGCCGCCGGACGTACAGCCCGCCACCCCTGCCATGATCGCTACAGCCGCGACCGCCGTGGTCAATCCGCGCTTCATGTCGCCCTCCCCCGTGCGTCCAGTGTCGTGTCAGGCACCATGCTGCACGTCGACCGGCCTGCCCCGCAGGGGAGTTGCGGCAGTTCTGAGGGTTACTTCCGGAAGCCGATGTCCTGGTAGCGCGGGGTGGCGAAGCCGAAGGCGCCCGCGTTGACCACCGTCTTCCGGGCCGCGACCAGCTGGGGGCGCTGGTAGAGCGGGATCGACCCGGCCGCCGCCCAGATCCGCGCGTCCGCGCGGCTGACCAGGGCCCGGGACGAGCCGGAGTCCAGCTCGGCGACCGCCTGGTCGAAGAGCTGGTCGATCTGGTCCGTGCCGACCCGGGTGTAGTTCTGCTCGACGACCAGCGAGCCGTCGGCGGCGGGCTGCGGCTTGGCGTAGATGGGGCGGGCGTCGGTGGCGGGGTAGGCGCTGGCGGGCCAGGAGTAGAGGGCGAGGTCGTAGTCGCCGGAGGCGATGTGGTCCTTGAAGTAGCCGCTGCCCGAGACCTTGGTGATCTTGGTGCGGACGCCGATCGCCTCCAGCATCCGCGCGATGCGCTCGCCGACCGTGCCCAGCGGGGCGGTGCCGGCGCCCGTCGGCACCACGAAGCGCAGCTCCAGCGGCTGGCCGTGCTTGCGCACGACGGCCGTGGCGGCGCGCCCGGTCCGCCCGGAGCGGCCCGCGTCGGGGCCCGCCCCTCGGCCGCCGTCCTGCTTCCCGCCGCCCCGCTGCTCGCCGTCCCGCTTGTCCCGCGCGGCGTCGTGACCCTGCTCGTCCGTCTTGGCTCCGAGCGCCTTCTGCCGGGCCGAGGCTGAGTCGGCGCGCCAGCCCGCGTCGGCGAGCAGGGCCTGGGCGGCGTGGGTGTCCTTGCCGCCGATGGCGCCGCTGTGGTCCTTGTAGCCCTGCTGGCCGGCCATCAGCAGATGGTTGCCGAGCGGCTTGGTGGGCAGGTCCAGGGGCCCCAGCACCAGCTTCGCGAGGTCCTTGCGGTCGATCGCGCGAGCCACGGCGCGGCGCACCCGCTCGTCGGCGAGCGGGCCCTTGGTACCGTTCAGGGCGAGCTGGGTGTACGCGGGCTCCAGGGCCTTGCGCACGGTGAGCCTGCGCAGGGCCGCCTTCTTCGCCCGTGTCTCCTTCGAGGCGTTCGCCTCCGCCCAGGCGCGCATCGCGTCGGCGGCGTCCCGGCCGCCCGCCGCCAGGTCCGTCCCGGCCGCGGCCCCGTGCCGGGCCGACGGCTCGGCCCCGGCCTGCCCGTTCTTCCCCTTGTTCTCCTTGTTCTCCTTGTTCTTCCCGGGCACCTTGGCCGCGTCCTGGATCCGTTCGGCCATGGCCCGGTCGACCTCGGCCAGATCGAGCTTCCCGGCCAGCAGCGCGGCGGCCCTCTCCTTGACCGGCACGGCCTTGAAGACCAGCTTGTCGAGCCGGGCCCGATCGCCCCACCAGCGGGGGTTGCGCACCAGCGTGACGCTCTTGGTGCCGCCCGTGGTGCTGCGCATCATGAACGGGCCGGCGCTCACCGCCAGCCCCCTGCGCCGCCCGTCGTTGAAGGCGGCCGGGTCGCTCATCACGCTCTTCGGGTAGAGCGGGGTGAACAGCGAGCGCCAGTCCGCGTACGGCTTGGCGAAGGTGACCTCGACCTCGTGCTCCCCGTCGCCGGGCTCGACCTTGGCGATGCGGTCGTACCCGGCGTTGCGGGCCGTCCAGTACGCGCCGTCCGCGCCGCGCAGCGCCTTCCACTGGGCGGTGAAGTCCTCGGCGCCGATCGGGCGCCCGTCGGTCCAGACCGCCTTCGGGTTGAGCTTGTAGCGCACGACCTGCTTGGGCTCGCGGTCCACCACGTCGGCGGCCTGGAGGTAGTCGGGGTTGCGCTGCGGGCGGCCCCGGCCGTCCAGGGTGAACAGGGACGGCAGGACGGCGCCCGCGATCCGCTGGGTGCCGCTGTCGGCGTTGGTCTGGAAGGCGTTGAACGTCCCGGGCGCCGCGCCCAGGGCCCAGCGCAGCGTCCCCTTATCGGCCACCCCGTCGCGGGCGGCCGCGGCCACGTCCCGTCGGGCCGCGGCTGGCGAGCTGTCGTCACCGCTGGAGCTGCATCCGCTCGCCCAGGGCAGCGGCAGCAGCACTCCCGCGGCGAGCAGCACGACACGGCGGCGCTTGGCGATGGACATGACGCGTACCTCCGGGGTGGGCCTGCTCGGCCGGACAGGCCGGGTGAGCCGGGATTGTGCATATTTGGCATATTGTGACGCTCATCGCATATACTCCTCACTCAAAGCGACGGTTCAGGAAACAGCACGCCGAGACGGCCATGGAGGGGAAAGGATCACCCGACCGGGTCAATCCGGTGGGCGCGCACCCCCGCGCGCGAGGGTGTGTTCGCTCCGGTGGCTCCGCGAATCGCGACAGATCCCTTCCCAACCGCGACCATGACGCGTAACACTCGCTGTCGCATGAGCGTCGCCAACCGCAACCGCGGAAGTGAGGGCAAGTCATGTCCTTGAACGACGACTTGACGGCCGTCCAGCGCTGTCTCGACGATCTGGTCCGTTTTGTCCACCGGCTCGAGCAGTCGGTCGGCACCGACGGCCTGGAGATACGCCGCGTCCGTACCGACGCGGACCACCTGCGCGAGAGCCTCGCCCTGCTGCGCGAGACCGCCCCCGCCGAGCGGTCGAGTCCCGAGATGGTGCTGGTTCCCGACGCGCCGTACAACAGTGCGCTCTGGTCGGACGTCGACGACGAGGGGCTCGGCGCGCGCGACCGCCACGCGCCCTGAGGCACCCCCGCGGCGTGACCGGCGCCCCGCCCCACGCGGCGGCCCGGCACGAGGCGGCGCGCCATGAGGCGCCCCGCCATGAGGCGACCCGGCAGCCGAGGCGACGGGCGTCTGCCTGAGGTGCCCCGCCCCTCACGCCGTGTGAACGCCGCCCCACCACCCCACCCGCACACTCCACACGGAGTTCCCTTTGGCCACAGGCACCGACCCCCAGGCCCGTACGACCTCCGGAAAAGACCCCGCCACGCACGGCGTGCACGCGCCCTCGCGCGCCGCCGTCCCCGCCCGCCATCTGCGGACCGACCGCTGGTGGCTCTCGCCCGCGGCCACCGCCGCCGGGTTGTTCGCCTTCATCGTCTACTCGACCTGGCGGGCCTTCTCCGGGGACGACTACTACGCCGAGCCGTATGTCTCGCCGTTCTACTCGCCCTGCGTCGCGCAGAACTGCGTGCCCATGAAGGGCGGCGCGAACTGGGAGATCTTCGGCGCGTGGTGGGGCCTCTCACCCGCCCTGCTGATCCTGATCTTCCCGCTGGGCTTCCGGCTGACCTGCTACTACTACCGCAAGGCGTACTACCGGGGCTTCTGGGCCTCGCCCCCGGCCTGCGCGGTCCCCGAGCCGCGCGCGAAGTACTCCGGCGAGACCCGCTTCCCGCTGATCCTGCAGAACGTCCACCGCTACTTCTTCTACTTCGCGGTGATCGTCGCCGGGATCCTCAGCTACGACACGGTGCTCGGCTTCCGCGACGAGCACGGCCGATGGGGCCACATGGGCCTCGGGACCCTGGTGCTGCTCGTCAACATCGCGCTGATCTGGGCATACACCATCTCCTGCCACTCCTGCCGGCACATCGTCGGCGGTCGGCTCAAGCACTTCTCCCGGCACCCGGTGCGCTACCGGCTGTGGGGCTGGGTCAGCAAGCTCAACGCGCGCCACATGGCGCTGGCCTGGGCCTCGCTGGTGAGCGTCGCGCTGGCCGACTTCTACGTCTATCTGGTGGCGAGCGGCGCCTTCGACGATCCGCGGTTTTTCTAGGAGAGGTGCCTGAAGATGACCCAAGTCGAACGGCAGTCGTGGGACGTGGTCGTGATCGGCGCCGGCGGCGCCGGGCTGCGGGCCGCGATCGAGGCGCGCGAGCAGGGCAAGCGCTGCGCCGTCATCTGCAAATCGCTCTTCGGCAAGGCCCACACCGTGATGGCCGAGGGCGGCATCGCCGCCAGCATGGGCAATGTCAACGAGGGCGACAACTGGCAGGTGCACTTCCGGGACACCATGCGCGGCGGGAAGTTCCTCAACCACTGGCGGATGGCGGAGCTGCACGCCCAGGAGGCGCCGGACCGGGTCTGGGAGCTGGAGACCTGGGGCGCGCTCTTCGACCGCACCCCCGAGGGCAAGATCTCCCAGCGGAACTTCGGCGGCCATGAGTATCCACGCCTCGCCCACGTCGGGGACCGCACCGGCCTGGAGCTGATCCGCACCCTCCAGCAGAAGATCGTCTCCCTGCAGCAGGAGGACAAGGCCGAGTTCGGCGACTACGAGGCGCGGCTGAAGGTCTTCCAGGAGTGCACGGTCACCCGCGTCCTCAAGGACGAGGCGGGAGAGCGGGTCGCCGGGGTCTTCGGCTACGAGCGCGAGTCCGGCCGCTTCTTCACCATCGAGGCCCCCGCGGTGGTGCTGGCCACCGGCGGCATCGGCAAGTCCTTCAAAGTGACGTCCAACTCCTGGGAGTACACCGGCGACGGCCACGCGCTGGCGCTGCTGGCCGGGGCGCCGCTGGTGAACATGGAGTTCGTGCAGTTCCACCCGACCGGCATGGTCTGGCCGCCCTCGGTCAAGGGCATCCTGGTGACCGAGTCGGTGCGCGGCGACGGCGGGGTGCTGCGCAACAGCGAGGGCAAGCGCTTCATGTTCGACTACATCCCGGACGTCTTCAAGGAGAAGTACGCGCAGACCGAGGACGAGGGCGACCGCTGGTACGAGGACCCGGACCACAACCGCCGCCCGCCCGAGCTGCTCCCCCGCGACGAGGTCGCCCGCGCCATCAATTCCGAGGTCAAGGCGGGCCGCGGCTCCCCGCACGGCGGGGTCTTCCTCGATGTCTCCACCCGGATGTCCGCCGAGGTCATCAAGCGGCGGCTGCCCTCCATGCACCACCAGTTCAAGGAGCTGGCGGACGTCGACATCACCGCCGAGCCCATGGAGGTGGGCCCGACCTGCCACTACGTGATGGGCGGGGTGGACGTCGACCCGGACACCACGGCCGCGACCGGAGTGCCCGGCCTGTTCGCCGCGGGCGAGGTCGCGGGCGGGATGCACGGCTCCAACCGGCTGGGCGGCAACTCCCTGTCCGACCTGCTGGTCTTCGGCCGGCGCGCGGGGCTGTACGCGGCCCGGTACGCGGAGGAGACTGCCACGGCGGAGCGGCGGCCTGTGCCGGACGACGCGCAGATCGACCTGGCGGCGGCCGAGGCGCTGCGCCCGTTCAGCGCGGAGGACGGCGACCCCGGCCTCGCGCAGGGATCCACGGTTCCGGCCGAGAACCCGTACACGCTCCACCAGGAGCTGCAGCAGACCATGAACGACCTGGTGGGCATCATCAGGAAGGCCGGGGAGATGCAGGAGGCGCTGCACCGCCTGGCCGGCCTGCGGGTGCGGGCGCGGCGCGCCGGGGTGGAGGGGCACCGGCAGTTCAACCCCGGCTGGCACCTGGCCATCGATCTGCGCAACATGCTGCTGGTCAGCGAGTGCGTGGCGCGCGCCGCGCTGGAACGGACCGAGAGCCGCGGCGGGCACACCCGCGACGACTATCCGGAGATGGACCGCGAGTGGCGGCCGGTCAACCTGGTGTGCCGGCTCGCCGACCCCTCGGGCGGGCTGGCGGCGCCGGACTCGCGGCAGGGGCAGATCCGGCTGGAGCGGCGCCAGACCCCGCCCATCCGGCCCGATCTGCTCGGCCTGTTCGAAAAGGACGAGCTGATGAAGTACCTGACGGACGAGGAGCTGACCCATTGAACCCTCCCCCAGCTGAAGGCAAGGGGATTCCTGGCTCACGTCGCCCGCGGCCCTACGGACCGGCAGGTCTTACACGATCAACACCAGCCGGGTTGGAACCAGCCCGGTTTGGTACTGCAAGCAAAGGAGCTGCTGTGCCAGCTTGGTTCTCGCTCAGCACGTCAGAGATCGTACCAGCCGTCTCGTGGGCGGTCGTTCTCGGAGGTTCACGGTGACGGCGTACGAGGCCCACTTCAAGGTGTGGCGGGGCGACGTGGAAGGCGGCGGCCTGAAGGACTTCCACGTCGAGGTCAACGAGGGGGAGGTCGTTCTGGACATCGTCCACCGCATCCAGGCGACCCAGGCCCCGGACCTGGCGGTCCGCTGGAACTGCAAGGCGGGCAAGTGCGGCTCCTGCAGCGCCGAGATCAACGGGCGGCCCCGGCTGTTGTGCATGACCCGGATGTCGGTTTTCGGACGCGACGAGACGATCACCATCACGCCGCTGCGCGCCTTCCCGGTCGTACGGGACCTGGTGACCGATGTGTCGTTCAACTACGACAAGGCGCGCGAGGTGCCGTCCTTCGTACCGCCCGAGGGCCTGGGACCGGGCGAGTACCGGATGTGGCAGGAGGATGTGGGGCGGTCCCAGGAGTTCCGCAAGTGCATCGAGTGCTTCCTGTGCCAGGACACCTGCCATGTGGTGCGCGACTTCGAGGAGAACAAGCAGGTCTTCGCCGGGCCCCGGTTCCTGATGCGGGTCGCCGAACTGGACATGCACCCGCTGGACGCGGCGGCCGAGACCGGGATCGACCGCAAGCGCACGGCCCAGGAGGAGCACGGTCTCGGCTACTGCAACATCACCAAGTGCTGCACCGAGGTCTGTCCGGAGGGGATCAAGATCACGGACAATGCGCTGATCCCGCTCAAGGAGCGGGCGGTGGACCGTAAGTACGACCCGCTGGTGTGGCTGGGCAACAAGATCCGCCGCCGCGAGTCCTGAGGCCGAAGGCGGGGGTGGGCCGGGGGCCGTTCCCGGCCCGTCACCACATGCTCAGCAGCGCCTCCACCGAGTCCGGGCCCGACGACTGCCCGTTCGGCAGCGCCAGCTCGAACCAGACCGTCTTGCCGTGCGGCGTTCGCCGGCTGCCCCAGCCCGCGCTGAGCAGGCCGACCAGCTGCAGCCCGCGTCCGCCCTCGTCGGTGTCGCGGGCGCGGCGGCGCCGGGGCTGGACCAGGCCGCTGTCCCAGACCTCGCAGACCAGCGTGCGGTCCAGCAGCAGGCGCAGCCGGATCTCGCCCTCGCCGTACCGCAGGGCGTTGGTGACCAGCTCGCTCACCAGCAGCTCGGTGGTGTCCACCAGCTCGTCCATGCCCCAGGCCTCCAGCTGCTGCCGGGCCAGTTCACGGGCGCGGCCGACCGACTTGGGCTCGCTGGGCAGCTGCCAGTCGCCGACCGAGTCCGCCGACAGGCCCTGCATCCTGGCCATGAGCAGGGCGATGTCGTCCTCGCCGTGGTGGGTGTCCAGGGTGCTCAGAACGTGGTCGCAGACGTCCTCCAGGGACACCACGCTGTCCGGGGTGTTGAGGGCCGCGCGCAGGGCCTGCAGGCCCTCGTCCAGGGTGTGGTCGCGGGACTCGACCAGGCCGTCGGTGTAGAGGGCCAGCAGCGCGCCGTCGGGGAGCTCGACCTCGATCTCCTCGAACGGCTCGCCGCCGACGCCCAGCGGCATGCCGGGCGGGACCTCCATCAGCAGGGCGGGCTCGCCCGGTTCGACGAGGACAGGGGGCGGATGTCCGGCGTTGGCGAAGGTGCAGCGGCGGGTGACCGGGTCGTAGACGGCGTAGACGCAGGTGGCGAGGTACACCTCGGCCAGGCCCGAGAGGTCGGAGGAGCCGTCGGCGGCCTTGCCGCCGCGGGCCAGGGCGCGCGAGCCCGCCCGGCCTCCGGCGTGCGAGCCGCCGGGCGCGCCGAGCCCGCTGGCGATCTCGTCGAGCGCGGAGAGGACCTCGGCGGGTTCCAGGTCGAGCAGGGCCAGGGTCCGTACGGCGGTGCGCAGCTCGCCCATGGCGACGGCGGCGCGCAGGCCGCGGCCCATCACATCGCCGACCACCAGGGCCGTGCGGTGGCCGGGCAGCTCGATGACGTCGAACCAGTCGCCGCCCACCTCGGTCGCCGCGTTGCCCGGCAGATAGCGGCAGGCGATGTCGAGCCCGGCGGCCTCCGGGTCGCCGGGCGGCAGCAAGCTGCGCTGCAGTATCAGCGCGCGCTCGTGCTCTCTGCGGTAGAGGCGGGCGTTGTCGATGGAGACGGCCGCGCGGGCGGCCAGCTCGACGGCCAGGGCGGTGTCCCGCTCGCCGAAGGGCTCGCTGCCCTTGGTGCGGGAGAACTGGGCGAGGCCGACGACCGTGTCGCGCGCGACCATCGGCACCACCAGCGTGGACTGCAGCATCGTGCCCAGCTCGAGGCTCTCGCCGCTGTCCCGGCCGGGGACGACGCGGGCCCGGGCGGTGCGCAGGGCCACAGCGCTGGGCGAGTTGAAGGGGTAGCGGTGCACCTCGCCGACCTGGACGGGCTTGGTGACGCCGCCCGCTCCGTCGCCGCCGGCCAGGTAGCTGTCGCCGAAGCCGACCGGCCCGGCCGAGACGGCGCTGGCGAAGGCCACCCGGCGCAATTCGGCGCTGCCGTCGGCCAGTCCGGGCGGGGCCTCGTCGCCGGAGAGCAGCCCCTGGTAGAGGTCGACGGAGGCCAGGTCGCAGAACTGCGGTACGGCCACGTCCAGCAGCTCGCGCGCGGTGGTCTCCAGGTCGAGGGAGGTGCCTATTCGGGCCCCGGCCTCGTTGAGCAGCGCCAGGTTGCGGCGTACCCCCGCGGCCTCCTGCTCGGCGCGGCGGCGGCCGGTGACATCGGTGGCCAGCCCGGCGACGCCGATGGGCCGGCCCGAGCCGCTGTGCAGCCGGTACAGCGAGACCGACCAGCGGCGCCGCTCGGGGTTGCCGGGCACGGTGCCCACGATGGGCATATCGGTCAGCGGCTGCCCGCTGTCGAGGACTTGGCGCAGGGCTGCGGCGAGCCGGTCGGCTTCGCCGCGCGGGAGCAGGTCGTACGCGGAGGCGCCGCGATATGCCTCGGCGGGGCGGCCGAAAACGGTGGCAAACCGCTCATTGACGCGGAGCATGCGCAAATCGGTACCGAAGAGAAAGAAACCGAGCGGAGATTGACCGAAAACGGCCTGCGACGCGGCGAGGTCGGTCTCCAGCCCGCGCAGAGCCGTCACATCGACGGCGATACACAGGGCGGATCGCTCACCGCCCTCGGTCTCGGCCGGCATCACATAGACCTCGGCGATTCCGTGCCCGTGCGCCGCCTGGGGGTTGTGATACGGGACGAGGCCGGTCCACTCCCTGCCGTCGAGGATGTCGGCGACCGTACGGCGGCTGGCCTCGTGCAGCTCGGGCGGCACGAACGCCTCCACCGGGTCCTTGCCGATGGCCTGTTCGGCACTCAGCCCGAAGAGCTCGGTGGCACGCCGGCTCCACTGGGCGATCCGGCCGTCGGGCCCCAGCGAGAAGGAGGCGACCCGGATGTAGTCGTAGATGGAGCCGGGCGAGCTGCTCTGCCACACCGGCGGGGCGGAGGACAGGGGGGAATCCGGCAATCGGTACGGAACGGGCAAGGAAGAAGAGGCAGACACAGAAGATGAAGAGGGCGAGGGCGGCGAAGAAGATGAGGCGGACGAGAGGGGCGAACGCGACGATGAGGAAGTACGCGACTCCGGCGACATCTGCGAACCAACCGCCTCCTCGGGCATATCCGCCCCCGCTGGCTTCTCGCTCATGCGCCCGTCCCCTCCGGCTCAGGTGCTCCGACCGGCTCTCAGATAGCGAGTATCCAGCACCTCGGCCATCCGGAGTACGGTCTTCACGATCACAGCACTATCTCAGCCCGCGTTCGGGTTCGGTCCCAACTTTTTGACAAGCGCTCAAGATCAGTGCTCTCTCACACTCTTAACCGGGCAGAGCCAGCTCGAACCACACCGTTTTCCCGGCGACGTCACTCCGGGCGCCCCAGCGCAGCGCGCTGTGGGCCACCAACCGCAGACCGCGGCCGCCCTCGTCCTCCGGGGCGGCCACGCGCTCGCGCGGCGGATCGGCGAGCGGGTCGGAAACCTCGACCAGCAGGACCGGGCCCCCCACGGCGCGTTCGCGCCGGGCGTACATACGGACGCCGATCGGGCCACTGGCATGCCGCAGCGCATTGGTGACCAATTCACTCACCAGCAACACCGTCACATCGCACAGCGCCGCCAGGCCCCAGTGGTCCAGCGCCTCGCGCACCTGGGCGCGGACCACCCGCACGGCCCCGGGGTCGGCGGGGATAACCCACTCGACGGAGCCCGGCCGTTCGGGCCCGGCCCCAGCCGCTCCTGCGCTGTCCGTCACGCCGATCACTTCCCCCGACATGTCCAAGCCTCACCGGAATGTATGGATTCAGGGAGGTTAATCAGTACATACCCGATATCCGGGTCGGAGTACCGTCCACTGCCTTGAAGGGGCCTGGAGGGGCCTGAGGGATCCTGAGGTGTCCTGAGGTGCCCGTGAGCGCGGGGCGCGGGCCGCATGGGGCCGGAGGCGGGCCGTTAGGCCCTCAGCAGCCGCCGTACCGCCTCGGCCACCGCCGGACGGTCCTCGTCCAGCCAGTCGACCTCGTCCACGCGGTCGGGCGGGAGCCAGCGCAGCTCGTCGTGGTCCTCCAGCGGGCGCGGTTCGCCGGAGCGCAGCTCCGCGGTCCACACCTGCAGGACGTACCCGGGCTTCAAGGTCCACTCTCCGGGCAGCCGCTCCAGCGGCCGCACCTCGACACCCAGCTCCTCGCGCAACTCACGCACGAGGGTCTGCTGCGGCGTCTCGCCGGGCTCGGCCTTGCCGCCGGGCAGTTCCCAGCGGCCCGCGAGCTCGGGCGGGGCGCTGCGCCGCGCGGCCAGCAGCCGCCCCTGGTCGAACACCGCTCCGCCCACCACCACGCGCACCGTCATGCGCCGCACCCTACGGGAGTCTCCCAAGGGTGGCGCGGACGGTGAGAGGAGGCGGAAGAGGGGAATCAGCGGGCTTGGCGGGAGGCCGCGGTCCGCTCGACGACGTAGAGCTGCTCCTTGCTCTGCGAGTCGAGCCGCTCGGCCACTTCCTGGGCCTCGGTCTTGGTGGCGTAACGGCCGACGCGATAGCGGTTGCCGTTGTCGTCCTGGCGGATGACGAGCCATGGCAGGACGGCATTGCTGTCACTCATCGGTCCGCCCCCTCCAATCTGGCGCGCCCCCGCGCACGCCTCCGTGACTCCGGTAAGGAATTCCCGATCCGCATATGCCCGAGCCTACGCCCAACCTTCACGCACCGGATACGCCTTCTTACAACGAGGTACTCATCCGGCCATGCCGCCGGTCGTCGGCGGCGTGGCCGGTCGAGGTTTCGCCCCGCCAGGGCGGCACCTCGTCCGGCCCGCACCGGGTCAGACGCCCGCGGCCGCCTTCTCGCGCCGGTCGTCGTCCGCCTCGCCCGCGGCCTCGGCCTCGGCCTTGGCGGCGGCGGTCAGCTCCTGCTCGGCCTGCACCAGGGTCGGGTTGCGCCAGGCGCTGCTCACGCCCCAGGCGTAGAAGAACAGACCGATCACGGCCACGATCAGGATGTCCCAGCCCTCCGGCAGATAGCCGTGGCCGCCGTAATCCTTACCGCCGGCCCACGAGACCAGCGCCATGACCAGCAGGTACGACACCATCCAGGCGCCCGCCAGCAGGTGCGGCTTCAGCTCGGCCCACGGCTTGCGCAGCTCGTACCAGGCCCAGATCGGCAGGCCGATCGCCATGATGAAGATGACCTTGCCGGTCAGCGGCCAGCGGGCCCAATACAGGACGAGCGAGCCGAAGACCATCGCGACCGGCGCGATGATCGGCATCGCGCGCAGCTTCACCGGGCGCGGCAGGTCCGGGGAGAGGCGGCGCAGCGACATCACGGCGACCGGGCCGGTGATGTACGAGATGACGGTCGCGACGGAGACGATCTCGGCGAGCGAGCCCCAGCCGCGGAAGACCGCGAGGAACGCGAAAGCGATCACCAGGTTGAGCAGCAGCGCCGGGCGCGGGATGCCGGTCTTGGGGTCGACCTTGCCGAAGACCTTCGGCAGGTGGCCGTTCTCCTGCACACCGTGGATCATGCGGGAGGTGGTGGCGGCGTAGATCATGCCGGTGCCGGACGGGGAGATGAAGGCGTCCGCGTACAGCAGCAGCGCCAGCCAGTTCAGGCCCCAGGCCGTGGACAGGTCGGCGAGCGGGGAGTTGAAGGACAGGCCGGACCAGCCGCCGTGCGACAGGTCGGCGGCCGGGACCGCGCCCAGGAAGGCGACCTGCAGGGCGACGTAGATCACCAGCGAGATGATGATGGAGCTGATGACGGCCTTGGGCAGGGACTTGCCGGGGTTGCGCGCCTCGCCCGCCATGTTGAGCGGGGACTGGAAGCCGTTGTACGCCCAGACGATGCCGGAGACCGCGACGGCGGTGAACACCGAGCTCCAGCCGTTGGGGGTGAAGCCGCCGTTGTCGCTGTAGTTGCCGCTGTCGAAGTGGGCCAGCAGCAGGGCGCCCGCGGTCAGCGTCGGGACGACCACCTTGAAGACGGTGATCGCGGTGTTGGTCTTCGCGAAGAGGGTGATCGCGAACCAGTTGAGGAAGAAGTAGAAGACCAGCAGGACGGAGGCGAGGATGACGCCGGTTCCGGTCAGCTCCTTCCCGTCGTACAGGTGCTTCGCCCAGCGGAAGTCCCAGGAGCTCATGTACTGGATGGAGGCCGTGGCCTCACCCGGGATCACCGAGACGATGGCGATCCAGTTGGCCCAGGCGGCCAGATAGCCGGCGAGCGAGCCGTGCGAGTACTGCCCGTACCGGACCATGCCGCCGGCCTTGGGGAACATCGAGCCGAGCTCGGAGTAGGTCAGCGCGATGGTGAGTGCCACCGCGGCACCGATCACCCAGGCGAGAATAGCGGCGGGGCCGGCCAGCGACGCGGCTCGTTCGGCACCGAAGAGCCAGCCAGATCCAATGATGGAACCGAGGCCGACCGCGGTGAGCGACACCGTCCCGAGCGACCTTTTGTAATGCGAGTGGGAACCTTGTTCAGTGCTCAACGTCCCTGACACTCCCTTCGTCCCCATAGCTGTACCTGATGCAAACGGCCGTCATCGTACAAGCGAATTGAAGGGGTTCCTCATGGGTTTGAGCTGAGTTTGAGGTCCGGCTCTCACGGATGTCCTCGAAATGGCATCAGCGCAGGTCAATCACTGGTAAAATCCATGAGAAGCATAAGTCAAGACGCATCTGGCGGGCCCTTCGCGAAATCTTTACGGACCGGGCACGGGACTTATTAACCCCGTTCGTAATCGCCTATAACTCGCCAGAGAAGCGGCGACTCTTCCTCAATGTTCGTGCACAGATACCGCGAATGGGCCCGGATGGCTGGGTGACGCGAGTTGCGCACGATGTGCCGGTTTTCATGCAGCGGCCACGGACCTCAAATCCACCTCAAATTCCACCGAGCTCAAATGCAGCTCAAATCCATTCGTGAATGCCGGAGTTGAGGAATGGTCGGCAGTGGCATCCGCGAGCGGACAGGTCCGGCCCGGACCGTCACCGCACCGGGAGGTGGTACGCGACGCGATACCGCTCGGCCAGCACCACCACATCGGCCGTCTCGACGGGGCGGCCACCCGCGAAGTGCGTGCGCGAGATGACGAGTACGGCGTGACCCGGCACCCCGCCCAGCGTCAGCACCTCCTCCGCCCGGCCGGGCCGCGCGGAGACCTCCTCCGTCACGTTGTCCACCACGACGTCGATCGCGGCCATCCGCTCGACCACGCCGCGCCCCGCCAGCGGCCCCTCCTCGGGCAGCATGACGGGCGAGCGGCCGGTGATGGCGAGCGGCTCCCAGGACGTGGAGATCATCACCGCGTCCCCCGCGGCCCGGAACACATACCGGGTGCGCATGACCCGCTCACCTGGCTCGATGCCCAGCCGCTCGGCCGTCTCACGCCCGGCCCCCTCCCGCTCGCTGCCGGCCTCCCAGCTGCCGATGATCCGGTCATCGGCCTGCTCCTGGCGGAACGGGTCGGACTTACCACCGGCACGGAAGCCGGTGCGGACCAGGCGGCGCGGGACGGGCCGCGCGCGGACATACGTGCCCGAGCCGGAACGGCCCTCGACCAGCCCCTCGGCCATCAGCACCTTGCGCGCCTCGAGGGCGACGGTGTCGGAGACCCCGTACTCCTCACGGATGCGGGCCTGGGAGGGGAGACGGGTGTGCGGTGGCAGCTCGCCGGTGGTGATCTTCTTCCGGAGGTCGTCGGCGACTCGGAGGTATGCGGGCTGGTCACCAAAGGCCACGTGCGCTCCCCGTGGTTGACAGTCGGCAACAGCTTCGCAACCGAGGGTTGTCATTCGCAACTGAAGGCCAGAGCTTCACCAGAAGTAGTGAACTGCAGCTCAGAGACGTTTACTTCGACAACGACGCATAAGGCCGGTATCAATGGCGATCAACGCCCAGCACCGCTCACTGCCGTTCAGCGCCGTTCAACAGCCCGCCTCCAGGAGCCCGCCGTGCGCACTCGCCCCACCCCGCGGCAGCTGCCCGCCGCCCTCGCCCTGCTGCTGTGCGCCGCCTGCACCGGCGGCGCGGGGGCCACGGACGCCGCCGACCGTGCCCCCGGGGTCTCCGGGGCGCGGCCCGGCGCCGCCGGGGTCGGCGACCCGCTCTTCCCGAAGCTCGGCAACGGCGGCTACGACGTGTCCCGTTACCGCCTCACTCTCGACTACGCCCCCGACTCCCACCGCCTCAAGGGCACCGCCGAACTCACCGCCCGCACCACGCGCGCCCTGACCTCCTTCCACCTGGACCTCGCCGGGCTGCGGGTGCGCGAGGCCACGGTCGACGGCCGACCCGCGAAAACCGCGCGCACCGGCACAGAGCTGACGCTCACCCCCGCCGCCGCCCTCCCCAAGGGCCGTACGTTCAAGGCCACGGTCGTCTACGACGGCGAGCCGAAGACCATCTCGGACCCGGACGGCTCGGAAGAGGGCTGGATCAAGACGGCCGACGGGGCCGTGGGCGTCGGCGAGCCCACCGGCTCCATGACCTGGTTCCCGGGCAACCACCACCCCTCCGACAAGGCCGCGTACGACATCACCGTCACCGTCCCCCAGGGCTACACCGCCGTGTCCAACGGCGATTTGACGCTCCGGACCGAACACGGCGACCACACCACCTTCCGCTGGCACACCGACGAGCCCATGGCGAGCTATCTGGCCACCGTCGCCATCGACGACTTCGACATCCACACCACGACCACCGACGGCACACTCCCCCAGTACGTCGCCGTCGACCCCGAACTCGCCGACCGGGCCACCGACGTCCCCGATCAGGTCACCGAGGTCATCGACTGGCAGACCCGGACCTTCGGCCCGTACCCCTTCTCCTCCACCGGCGCGATCGTCGCCGACCTGCCCGACCTCGGCTACGCCCTGGAGACCCAGACCAAGCCGCTCTACCCGTCCCCGCCCAGCGAGCCGCTGCTCGTGCACGAGCTCGCCCACCAGTGGTTCGGCAACTCCGTGACGCCCCGGACCTGGAAGGACATGTGGCTCAACGAAGGGTTCGCCACCTACGCCGAGTGGCTGTGGGAGGAGGACCACAACGGCCGCACCGCCCAGGAGGTCTTCGACGACTTCTACGACGGCACGGACGACGAGAGCGAGGGCATCTGGGACTTCCCACCCGCCGGCCCGCCCAGTGCCGGCCGGATCTCGGACCCGCCCGTCTACGGACGCGGGGCGATGGTGCTGCACAAGGTGCGCGAGGCCGTGGGCGACAAGACCTTCTTCACCATCCTGCGCGCCTGGACCCGGGACCACCGCCACGGCAACGCCGACACCGCGCAATTCATCGCGCTGTGCGAGAAGAAGTCGGGCAAGGACCTCGAGGACCTCTTCGACGTCTGGCTGTACGCGGACGGCAAGCCGAAGAAGCCGTGACGCGATCAGCCCACTGGTCCGTCACCACCCTCGTCGTCGCCGTCGCCTGGGCCCCGGCCGACGACGCCAATCCGGTCGTCCAGGACTTCGTCCGCTGTTGTCCGGGCGCCGGGGACCCGGCCCCGGCCCCGGCCTGAAAAGTTTTAGATCCGCTTAAAGGCCCTCCGGCACCTTGACCCCTACCCAAATCCGTAAGAGTCATGAAAAACGGGACGCAAGGGGAGTGGGGGGCAATGGGGGAGCAGACCAGACGTTCCGTGCTGCGCTCGGCGGCGGCGGTCGGTACCGGGATCGGTATCTCGGCCGCCGGGGCCGCGGGGGCGGCGGAGGCCCAGGCAGCGGGCGCGGCGCACCACCCGCTGGGGCGGGAGGCCACCTGTCCGCCGCCGCTCGGCCCCGTGCGGGTCGGCAGCAAGGATCAGCGCTACTAGCTGGTGCGTCGGGGCACCGACGCGCGCTTCACCGGATCGCCCGATCAGGTGCGCCTCGTGGGCAGCACCGGGCAGGTGGAGGAGGCGGTGCGGGACGCGGTGCGCGGCGGCCTGCGCGTCGCGGTGCGCAGCGGTGGGCACTGCTTCGAGGACTTCGTCGACAATCCCGAGGTCCGGATGATCATCGATATGTCCGGAATGACGGCTGTCTACTTCGACCCGGGGCGCAACGCCTTCGCGGTCGAGGCGGGCGCCACGCTCGGGGAGGTGTACCGCAGGCTGTACCTGGGCTGGGGCGTGACCATCCCCGGCGGCTGGTGTCCCTCGGTGGGCGTCGGCGGCCATGTGCAGGGCGGTAGCTTCGGCACGCTGAGCAGACTGCACGGGCTCACCGTCGACCACCTGTAGGGGGTCGAGGTCGTCACCGTGGACGGCGGCGGGCGGGTGCGCACGGTCGTGGCCACCCGCGAGGACGGCGACCCACACCGGGATCTGTGGTGGGCGCACACCGGAGGCGGCGGCGGCAACTTCGGGGTGGTGACCCGCTACGGTTCCGCTCCCCCGGCGCCGGCGCCGGCGCCGGCGGCGCGGCCCCGGCACGGCTGCTGCCGAACCCGCCGCGGCACGTGCTGACGTTCAGGGCGGCGTGGCGCTGGGAGGACCTCGACCGGGCGGCGTTCACCCGGCTGATGGAGAACCACGGCGCCTGGGTCGAGGCCAACAGCGACGCCGACTCGCCCGCCGCCGCGCTGCACTCCGACCTCCTCATGATGCCGGCCCAACTGGCCGGCCCGTCCATGATGGGCCAGGTCTCCGTCGAGTCGGGCGCCGAACGGTTGAAGTCGGCCTACGCGAAGAAGACGCTCAGCCGCGCCCAGATCGAGGCGGCGTTCTCGCACCTGAGCGAGACCGACCCGGACCGCGTATCGGGCGTGATGACCCTGTCGACGTACGGCGGCAGGGTGGGAGACGTCGCCCCGGATGCCACCGCGTACGCCCACCGGGGGACCCGCATCAAGATCGGGTACGTGGCGGTCTGGCCCAGCCCCTCGGAGGCCGACGCGTTCGAGGCGGGTGTCAGGAACTTCTACCGGGCTGTGTACGCCGACACGGGCGGTGTCCCCGTTCCGAATGAGATCAACGACGGGGCGTACATCAACTACCCCGACGCCGACCTGCGGAACCCGGCCTGGAACACCTCGGACACACCGTGGCATTACCTCTACTACAAGAACAACTACCGGCGTCTGCAGCGGGTGAAGGCACAGTACGATCCCGAACGCCTTCCGCCACAGCCTGTCCATCGAGCCGGCCTGAACCCGTCGGCACGGCGCCGCCCGCGAGCGGGCGTGCGTCACTCGGGCGCAGGGGCCAGATCGAGCCGGACGGGCTCGTCGCGGTCGCAACGCAGGACGCCGTCGACGACTCGTGCGGCAGCGACCTGGAGTGAGGAGCGGCGGGTGGCTCGGGTGCCGTCGTCCTCGGTCTCGGTGCGTCCCGGGTGCGTGAAATAGAAGATGTAGGCCGTGTCCTCCTGGACGACCACATCGGCGTGCAGGCCGATGGTCCCGTCGTCGGGGCGGCTGCCCGGCTCGTCCAGGATGAGCCCCTGGTGTTTCCAGGTGGTCAGGTCGTCCGACCGCAGTACGCCCTGTCCGCGCCACTCGTCGACGAGCATCCAGTAGTGCCCGCCGAGTTCGAAGACGTTGGGGCCCTCGTGCGGACGGTGGCCGACCGCGAGGCCGGTGGGCCGCCAGTGGTAGAGGTCGGGGCTGTCGGCCGCGCAGGTGATCGAGCCCCGGGTCTCGTCCTTGAACCACATCCGCCAGCCACCGGCCGGCATCGGGAACACGCATGCGTCGATGACCCGGTCGGAGTCGAGGTCCAGGGCGCCGTGATGGGCCCAGTCCAGCAGGTCGGGGCTGGTGTAGTGCCGGATGCGGGCGGGGCCGGTCCAGGAGTCCGGCACTCCACGGAGGTAGCTGACGTACAGGTGGTACAGCCCGTCGTGCCAGATGATCTCCGGCGCCCAGAAGGTGTTCCTCCCCCACTCGGTCTCCAGACCCGTGAGGGTGCCCCGGTACGTCCAGGTACGGCCACCGTCCGCCGAGGCGGCCACGCCCAGGTCGGTGCCGTGCACCCAGGCGACTCCGGGGCCGGGGGCGGTGGTGCGGCGGTTGGTGTAGATCAGCCACCATTCGCCGCACTGACGGTTCCAGACGGCGACGGGGTCGGCGGCTCCGTCGTATACCGGGTCACGGAAGAGGGGGGCGCCCGCAGGGATCACAGGGGTCTCCATTGTGTCTGGACGAGGCTGGGAGGGAACTTGGGAGTATGCCAGGGGCGCCCGGTGGCGACGTCAGCCGCCGGTCGACTCCCGGATGACCACCGAGAAGCCGCCGACGGATTCCTCGTGCCGGACGGCGGGCTCGGTCTGCTCGATGAGCCTGGTCAAAAGGTCGACGGCACTCGGCCATGCCGTCGTCGTCCGGTCGACGGTGGAGAGGGAGGGGATGAAGAACTCACCCTCCGTGACGTTGTCGAAGCCGATCACCTTCACCTGATCGGGCACCCGGATGCCGGCGTCGGCCAGGCCCCGCAGCACCCCCATGGCCAGGGAGTCGGTCACGCAGAAGAAGCCGTCGACGTGTGGCGCTTCAACGGCGAGAAGCAGGGTTCGGGCGCCCGGTACGGCCTCGCCAAGGACTACTCGCAGGACTCCATTCGGCAAGGTGAAGGTGTACGGCCTGAACGCCACGGGCATGGGGGGGGGCTTCTCCCAGCTCATGTGGATGACCGCGTCGGCCGGCGGAAGCTTGTTCGCAGACGACCTGGCCACCGTGGACTTCTCCTCGCCCGAGGCGCTCAAGGGGCTGCGGTGGTACTTCGACTACGCGAAGGCCGACATCGGCCCGAGTCTCGTCAACCCCAACCCCGACGGCTGGGACGGGCCGACCTACCCGGCGAGCCGGATGGCTTCCGGCAGTTCTTCACCAACATGCCCAGGGAACTCGAGGAGGCCGTGATCATCGACGGCTGCGGGCAGATCCGCATCGTCACGGGCACGGCCACGGGGTGGGCAGGTCGACCAGGAGGAGGTCGTCACGGCAGAGCGTCAGGTCGAGCGGCCTGCGAAGCGCCTCCGCGCCGCCGGAAGAGCCGCAAGCGCACACGGCTACAGGCCGATGACCCGCACCCGCTGCCCACACAGCTTGACCATGTCGTCGGCATCGGACGTGAGCACCGCCACCGGCCCCGGCAGGCGCAGCGCCACCTCGGCGACCATGGCATCGATGGCGTACTTGTGCCCGTGCAGCCCGGCTCCCCTCAGGAGTTGGGCGCTGCTGCGGGCTCTGTCCTTCGTCACCGCCTCTACCCGGATGCGGGACAACAACCAATTCAGCCGAGCCATGTCCAGGCCACCGTACGAAACCTCGATGATCGTGGCAGCCGACATGGCGACATCGACCCCGTCGCGCTCCGCCTGCTCCAGGAGTCGCATCACCTTGCGGTCCTGGTCGACCCATGAGGAGAAACCCTGCGAGTCGAGAACCAGGAATTCGATGTTCACGCCGCGCGCTCCGCCTCCTCCTCGGTTCCGTGCAGGAGCGCGCGGGCCTCGGCCATCTCCTCATCGGTGAACGCCCCGAGTTCCCCTTGATAGCGATCCAGCTCCTCTCGAAGGAGCCTGCGCCGCTCGGCCCGCTCGGCCAGCTCGGTGATGTAGCCGGAGACGTTGTCCGTGTGCGCCTTCATACTCTCCAGCAGCTCTGCCGGCAGCGTGATCGTGACCTTCTTCGTCTTCGCCATACCGCAACCATACCAAGGTGTTACCAGAGTTACGCAGGTGAGCACCCGACGGTCAACCCGCGCCCCGTCGACGGGCCCACAGCACGGCGAACACGATCGTGCACGGCGCGCAGAGTCCGCGCCGGTCAGGGCGCGAAGAAGGTGCTGGACAGGGCGACGCAGACGGCGGTGCCTACGAAGACACTGAGCAGGGCGTTGCCGATCGATCCGCTGCCGGCCATCGCCAGGGACGCCGGTGTGGGTCCGGCCCCTCTACCGGCACTTCCCCACCTACGAGGACCTGCTGGCCGCCGCGCTGGAGGTGCGCGGCGACGCGCTGATGGCCGAGCTGCAGCGTCTGCGGGGCATCAGCGATCCCGACGAGGGCCTGCGTGGGTGGCTGCGGGCGCTGGAGGAATGCCTCGGCGCGTTCAGCGGGCTCCCCGATCCGCTCATCGGGGCACTCGCCTCACACGATTCCCCGCTCGCCGTCCCGCATCCCGGCACGGGAAAGACCTAGGGGCCCGACCCCGAAGAGTCGAACCCCTTCTGACCTGCATGTTTGCCAGATCAGCGACGTAGTGGCATGTCGCCCACTACACGTTGAAGCGGAACTCCACCATAAGGCTCTGACCTGCGGAAATGCCCGCGCATCCAGCACCGATCCAGCACGGTCGCCACGACGAAGTGCGAGAAGACTCAAGGTCACCAAACGTACCCGACAACACCCGCGCATGTATGAAGTCTGCGAGCGCCCGCTCCCTGCCGGCTTACAAGACATGCTGCGCACCCGCCCCGAGCACGCCCCACGAGCAGCTTCTGTGAGGAGACCCCACTCTTGGCACCAACGAAAGCACCTCCGACCAATGCGTGAGCAAGGACATCAGCAATGCCTGTTCTCGCCGGCCGGAGGCACTTTCTCTGTGTCGGGGCTACGCCGACGATTACCCGCATGGAAGCCCGATGTCAGTTGTAGACGTTGAATTCTGCGACTGACCACCAGCTACGCGCAACATTGTCGGTGTTGACGACCTTGATGTAGCGAGCTGTCTGCTTGGGGAAGGAAATAAGGTGGACTCGTTGGCCGTCCGCTACGGAAGAGACCTTGGTCCAGTCGGTTCCATCCGTGGACACATACACGTCTGCGCTCCGCGCATAGTCGCTGACACTGCCGCCGACATCCAACACAATCTTGTCGAAGGTCTGCGTCTGCCCCATGTCCACTTGGATCCAGAGGCCGTCGTACTGCCCTGTTCCGGAGCTGTACCGAGTATCGGAATTACCGTCCAGCATGTTTCCGGGCGCATCCCACTGGCTTGCGTCCGAAGCCTTTGCGGTCCAACCCGTCCGCGGCAGCGCAGGACCAAGATCTATGACGTCGAACGATGATCCACCTGCGTCTGCTCCGCTGGCCCCCTTCACGGAAACCGTGACCTTCCCCGCTGGAAGTCCCTTCGGAACGTAGGCGCTGATGCCCGTGTCCGACCAGGTGTCTATTTCGGCATAGCTTGATCCGAAATACACCGTGCCCAGCCCCTGTGCATCACCGAAACCAGAACCGCGAATCGTGAACTTGGAGCGCGGCATGCCTCGCTCCGGCTTCAGATCGCTGAACGTCGGCGATGGGAAGCTCGACAGCTTCATGGTCGTGAACATCGCCGAGGTGCCGCCCGGCAGCGTATAGGTGTACGACCCGTCGGTGGATATCTTGAAGCTCTTGCTGTCGGTGGTCCCGTTGAATACTGCGGTGACCTGCTCCCCTTCCTTGCTGGTCCAGTTCTTCAGCTGGAGGCCGTTCGATACCGCTGCCGGAGCTGTGATCGAGCCGGCTCCACGCGCAGACCCGTACACCTCGATGTCGCCGATGGACCACCAGAAGCCGGAGGCAGCAGTACTGACGATGCGAATGTGCTGTGCCGTTCGGGTCGGCAATGTGACGGCAATCTTGCCAATGCCTCCGCTACCACTCGCAATCGCGCTGCCCCAATCGGCACCATCGTGCGAAACGTAGATCTGATACTTGGTGACGTAGTCGAACGAGTTTTTCACGCCGGTGTCGATGACGATTTTGTTGAAGCTCGTGGGGCTCCCCAGGTCGATCTGGAACCAGTCGCCGCTCGTGGGTCCGTGCCCGAGATTCCACCGCGTGTCGATGTCGCCGTCGATCGCGTTCGCGGCCACACCCCAGTCCGCCTGCGCCGAAGCCGTGGCGGTCCACTTGCTGCGGCTCAGCGCCCTTCCCATCGTCTCGACGGAAGCTCCGATCGGCAGGGAGTACGTGACCAGCTTGTTTCCGGTGCGGATGGAGTTCTGGTAGGGCAGCAGTTCCGGGGCGTACGTGACGGTGACCGGGCCGGATGCCGACGTGAAGGTGAAGTCGTGTGTCGGGTCCGAGACCTTGGTCGCTGCGGGGGTACGGCCGCTCTGTACAGGTCCGGAGTACGTGAAGGTGACGGCGTCGCCGGCGTTCAGGGTGTAGTCGAACGAGTGTGTCCCGTCCGCGACGCTGAAGGTTTTCGCGGCGCTGCCCGAGTTGTGGGCGATCAGGACCTTCGATCCGTCCGGGTTCTGGAACGCGACGTTCTCTATGCCGCCTTCCCCGAAGGTGTTCGAGTAGATCCGGCGTGCTCCGGGCCTGACGAACCTGCTGGCGTGAGCGAGGGCGTGGTAGTCCACGTTGTAGGTCACCCGCCCGTCGGCCGGGTCGATCGTGAGCAGGCCCCGAAGCATGGGTATACCGGCGGTGTCACTGTTGAGCGGGCCCCGATCGGGGTCGAGTGCGATGTTCCAGAGCATCACCCCGTTCGCCCAGTTGCGCGTGCCGTTGATGATCCACGTGCCCAGTGCTTCGCTGAACGCCGTCTGGTCACTGTCCTGCCAAACGCCTCCGGTGGCTTCCGTGATGAAGGTTTCCTTGCTCGGGTAGTCGTTGTGGACCACTGTCTGGTACTTCGGGTTGCCGCTGTAGATGTGCCACCCGGTTCCCGCGGTGTACTTGGAGGCTGCGGGGTCGCTGAAGATCGTCTCCGGATACGAGGGCACGTCCCAGTTGTGGTCCCAGGCCAGGATCTTCGTGGAGATTCCGTTGGCTTCGAACGCCTTGCCGATCTCCTGGATCAACTCGGCTTCCTGGTACGCGGACAGGAACATCCCGGGCCAGGTGGGAGTACCCATGGGTTCGTTCTGCGGGGAAATGTAGGAGATGGGCACGCCGGCTTCGCCACAGGCGTGGATGAACCTGACGAAGTAGTTGGCCAGCGCGGAGGTGTACTCGCTCTTCAGGGTGCCTCCGATCATGGAGTCGGAGGTCTTCATCCAGCCCGGTGGGCTCCACGGGTTGGCCATGATCTTGATGGACGGATTGAGTGAGAGGGCCTGCCGCAAGGCCGGAATGATGTACGGCACGTCGTGCTCGATGGAGAAGTTGGACAGCGTCGGGTCCGATTGGCCGGCGGGCATGTCGTTGTAGGAGTAGTTCCCGGACGCGTTGAAATCCGTGGCGCCCATCGGGGAGCGGAGCAGGCTGAGACCGATTCCCTTCGAGGGATCGAACAGCTTCTTCATCAGCTTGGTCCGCTCGGCGGTGGACAGCTTGTCGATGAGCCAGGCGGAGGAGTCGGTCATGGCCGCACCGAAGCCTTGGACCTTTTGGTACTTGACGCTGTCGTCGATCTTGATGGTGAGCGGGTTGGCCGTTCTCCTCGCCTTGAACAGCACATCGTCCTGGCCGGCGACCCATTTGCCGGCCGATACGTCCGTCAGCCACACACGGACGGAATTGCCACGTGCGGCCTGCTTCAGTTGCGGGGCGGCGATGGCGTTCCCGGAAACCGAGGTCCAGGCGGCGGCGACACCAACAGCGGTGGCCAGGAACTGGCGTCGTCCGAGACCGTATGAGCTCATGGAAGATCCTCCTTCGGACCTGCTTGGTCAGTACTTGGAAGAGGGGGTGGGACACATGCCGAGGTGGGGGATCGACCGGTTGGAGTCGGTTCTACGGCGACGTCGGAGCCGGCTCTGCGGCGCCGGTGCTCGGCTCCTTGATCACGAGCGGGTGCAGTTCCCAGGCGTCGACCGCGAAGCCGAGGCGCGTACCCGGGGCGGTGCGGGCCTGAAGTCGCCACGGGCTCTGCCCTGTGGGATAGCAGCGCAGGGTGAGGACCTGGCCGGTGGTGATCAGGAAGATTTCGACGATGGAGTGGTCGACGACCACGCGCAGGTCGACCGGCTGACCAGAGGGGCAGGGCATCCGGTAGGAGCCACCGTGGGCCCGGCTGTCCAGTGAGGCGTGGTCACGGTCGACGACCAGTTCGCCCGCGTCGGCATCGAGGCGGATGTCAAGGTACTCGGAGCCGTCCGGGGTGGTGAGCAGCCGTAGACCGGCGTTTCCGGCGGTCTGCTCCAGGCGGGCCGTCAGGTCGAAGGCGCGGCCCACGCTGCCGAGGTCCACCGGCTGCGGGCCGTGCGTCGCGCCTTCGGCGTGGATGGTGTGCTCGCCACGCAGGGCGAGCAGTTCGGTGGCGGGCTGCTGGCGCAGTGTGCCGTCGTCGTGGACGTGGATCTCGCGGGGCAGGGTGAGGACCCCGGCCCATCCGTCCGCGACGGCCCAGGCTTCGTCGCGGGCTTCCCACGACCAGCCCCACAGCAGCCACCGGTCGCCCGGTGCCCGCAGCAGGGCGGGCGCGTAGCAGTCGGGGCCGTGGTCGGCGGGTACCGCTGGGCCGGCCTCGAAGTGGCTGTCATGCTCTTCGCCGATCAGGGCTGCGACGCGCATCGGGCCGGTGGGTTCGGTCCAGGTGCTGAAGATGAGGGCGCCGGGTCCGTCGGCTGCCGGGAGGTACTGGGGGCATTCCCAGCCATCGCCGGTGAGCTCCTCGGTGCCGCCGACGGGCTCCGGGCGGCGGGCTGCGAAGGGCCCCCGGTAGGTCCAGTTCTCCAGGTCGGGTGAGTCGTAGAGAAGGGCGGCGGCGCGGCCGTCCGCGAGGGCGGCGCCGACCAGCATCCGCCAGCCGTCGCCGTCCTGCCAGACGTACGGGTCGCGGTACATGGTGCAGCCCTCGGGCAGCTCGGGGATGAGCAGTTCGCCGCGCGGGCGGAAGCTGTTGCCGCCGTCGTGGGAGACGGCGCAGGTGACCGGCTGGTGCTGGAACGAGCGGTCCTCGCGGTGCGCGGAGTAGAAGGCGACCAGCCGGTCGCCGTCGGAGACGGCGTTGCCGGAGAAGCAGCCGTCGGCGTCCACGCCATCGGGGTTCGGGGACAGGGCGATCGGCAGCGGCTCCCAGGTCAGCAGGTCGGGGCTGCGGAAGTGGCCCCAGTGCATGTTCGCGTGGGTCGCGCCGTACGGGTTGTACTGGTAGCACACGTGGTAATGGCCGTCATGGAAGACCAGCCCGTTGGGGTCGTTGATCCAGTTGCGGGGCGGCCGCAGGTGCGCCACGGGGCGGTGCGGATCTCGGGGTGTGGTGGACACACGCGTGCCTTTCGGTGTTTCAGATGGAACCCGCCCCGACGGCCCTCGATTTGGCGGGGCGGCAGGCCGGCGGGGCGGGGGTCTTCGAGCCCGTATGCGGGCTACAGGTCCAGATACGGGGTTCAGGTCCCGATGCGGAATCCCGCGCTCAGCTGCTGCTCCCGCCGTGAGCTGGGGCCGACGCGGAGCATGAACTCACCCGGTTCGACCACTCGGCGGTTGTCCGCGGTGACGAGTGAGCAGTGAGTGGCCGGGATGTTGATGGTGGCGTCCAGGCTTTCGCCGGGAGGGATCTCGACCTGGGTGAAACCCTTCAGCTCCTGCTCGGCCCAGGTGACGCTGGTGGTCAGGTCGCTGACGTATGCCTGGACCGTTTCCAGGGCCGGACGGCTGCCGCTGTTGGTGAGGCGCACCGTGGCGTCGACGGTGCCGTCGGCAGGGACGTCCGGGTCGTGCACGACGAGGTCGGAGTAGGTGACGGTGGTGTAGGTGAGGCCCTCGCCGAACGCGAACAGGGGGTCTTGGGTGAGGTCCGCGTAGCGGTTGCCGTGCTGGCCTCGCACCTGGTTGTAGAAGACCGGTTGCTGTCCGACGTGGCGTGCGAAGGAGAGTGGGAGCCGGCCGCTGGGTTCGATGAGTCCGAGGAGGAGTTCGGCGATGGCGCGGCCACCGCGCATGCCCGGGTTGAACGCCTCGATGAGGGCTGCCGCGTTCAGTACCGACTCCGGGAGCGTGCTCGGCTTGGACTGGGCGAGTATGACGATCATGGGTGTGCCGGTGGCGGCGACCGCGTCCAGCAAGGCGATCTGGCCTCCTTGGAGGTCGAGTGTGGCCGTCGAGCGCACCTCGCCGGTGAGGGCGATGGTGTCTCCCACGACCACGACGGCGTAGTCGGCGGCCGCTGCTGCGGCGACAGCCTCCCGAAGCTGCGCATGGTCGACCGGGGCGGGGGTGAAAACGGGCGGCAGTGGCTGACCGTCGGGCCCGGTGGACCATTCGGGGGCATGGGTGGGGCTTGCTATGTCGGCTCCGCGGGCGTGCGTGACGGTCCAGTCGGCGGGTGCGACGGCGCGAAGACCGTCGAGCACCGTCTCCACCGTCTCGCGGGGATGGCCTTCGGGCATCCACGGGACCTGACCGGTGGCGCCCGCCCAGTCGCCGAGCATGGCTTCCGTGCTGTCGGCGTTGGGGCCGATGACCGCGATCGTCCGCGGTGCGCCCTGGCTCGCGGCGCGGCCGGTTCCGTCCGAGGTCAGCCCGCCTTCGAGGGGCAGGACCCCCTCGTTGCGCAGCAGCACCAGGGAGCGCCGGGCGGTCTCGAGGTTGAGGTCGGCGTGTTCACGGCAGCCGATCACCTGCGCCTGCCGCTCGGGGTCGGGGGTGCGGGGGTCCTCGAAGAGCCCGAGCTCGAACTTCAGCCGCAGAACCCGCCGTACCGCGTCATCGATCTGTTTCTCGTCGACCAGGCCGCGGGCGACCGCCTCCTGCGCGCCCTCGAAGAACTGCGGCGTGGCCATGATGAGGTCGTTCCCGGAGTTGACGGCGACCGCCGCCGCCTCGGCGTAGTCGGCGCAGGTTCGCTGGTCGTAGACCATCCGGCCGACGTTGTCCCAGTCGGTCACCAGCGTCCCGGTGAAGCCCCACTCCCCCTTGAGCACATCGTTGATCAGCCACTGGTTCGCGGTGATGGGCACGCCGTCGATCGACTGGTAGCCGAGCATGAAGCCGCGGCAGCCGGCCCGGGCCGCCTGCTCGAACGGGGGCAGGAACCATGAGCGCAGCTTGCGTGGGCTGAGATCGGCTTCGCTCGCGTCGCGGCCGCCCAGGGTTTCGGAGTAGCCCGCGAAGTGCTTGGCGTATGCCAGCACGGCTGTCGGGTCGCTGAGGCCCTCGCCCTGGTAGCCGCGCACCATTGCCGCGCCGAGTTCGCCGATCAGGAAGGGGTCCTCACCGAACGTCTCGTTGATCCGGCCCCAGCGCAGGTCCCGGGTGATGCACAGCACCGGGGAGAACGTGCCGTGGATTCCGGTCGTCGCGATTTCGGTCGCGGACGCGCGGGCCACCCGGTGGAGCAGAGCGGGGTCCCAGGTGCAGGCCATGGCCAACTGGGTCGGGAAGATGGTCGCGCCGGGCCAGAACGAGTGGCCGTGGATGGCGTCGTCGGCTGTCAGCAGCGGAATGCCGAGCCGTGTCCGCTGGGCCATTTTCATGGCCTCGGGCATCCGTTCGGGAGTCACATGCAGAACGGACCCGGCCAGCTTGGTCGACAGGATGTCCACCAGGTCCCCGTGTTGGGCGTCGAGCATCAGCAACTGCCCGACCTTCTCCGGCAGGGTCATCCGGGACAACAAGTCGTCGATTCTCGCTTCCACGGCCGCTTCCGGATCCAGGTACACGGCAGAGTGGACCGGCTGTCCCACGGTGTTCTCCAAGAGATGAGTCGTCACAGATCAGAGAGTTGATGGGCGACGCGAGGGCCTCGTCGCGCGCACGCTGCCGCCCTGCGCGGCGGGGCTCGTGTGCCGTCTGTCCGCCGCCCCGGGCGGGACCAGCACGGCATGGGGCGGCGGGGTGGGAGCCGGGGTGTCACTTCAGGCCGGTGGTGGCGATGCCGGCGATGAACTGGCGCTGGAAGAGGAGGAAGACGATCATCACCGGCAGCAGGACGATCACGGCGCCGGCGAGCAGGATGCCGAAGCGGGTGAAGGACTGTCCGCTGCTGGCCAGGGCGAGGCCGACGGGGAGGGTGTACTGGCTCTCGTTCTGGGCCACGACCAGGGGCCACAGGAAGTTGTTCCAGGAGCCGAGGAAGGTGATGATCCCGAGGGTGGCGAGGGCCGGCTTGGTCAGCGGAAGGATGATCTTCGCGAAGATGGCCAGTTCGCGGCAGCCGTCGACGCGGGCGGCGTCGATCAGCTCGTCGGGCAGGGTGGAGATGAACTGCCGCATCAGGAACACCCCGAAGGGGCCGGCCAGGAACGGCAGGATCAGCCCGAGCATGGACCCGGTCAGCTGCATGTTGGACACCAGCACGTACAGGGGAACGAAGGTGACCAGGCCGGGGATCATGAGCGTCCCCATGACCAGCAGGAAAACGGCGCGCTGTCCGCGGAACTCCAGCTTGGCCAGGGCGTATCCGAGCATCGAGCAGAAGATGAGGTTCCCGGCGGTGACGGCGAGGGCCACGATCACGGAGTTGGCGAACATGCTCGTGAAGTCGAGCGTGCTGAACAGCTCACCGTAGTTGGCGGTCGTCGGCGCCGTGGGGAGCAGGACCGGCGGGACGCTGCGGATGTCGGCCTCGGGTTTGAAGGAGCCGGAGAGCATCCACAGGAACGGCGCGATCATCAGCAGCAGGGCGCCCGCGAGCGGCAGATACAGCCAGGGCTGACCCCAGGTCTGGCGGATGCGGCGACGCTTGAGGACGCGGTCCGTGCCCGGTTGTGCCGTGGGGAGGGTGGAGAGGGTGCTCATGGGTCGTCAGTCCTTGTCTCGCAGCACGCGGAACTGCAGCACGGTCAGCGCCACGATGAGGACGAAGATGACGTAGCTGGCGGCCGACGCCATCTCGTAATTGCCGTTGCCGAACTGTTTGTAGGCGTACAACGTGGCCGACAGGGTGGAGTCCAGCGGTCCGCCGCCGGTCATGACGAACGGTTCGTCGAAGAACTGCAGGTAGCCGATGCCGGTCGTGACGGCGGTGAGCAGCAGGGCGGGACGCAGGAGCGGGAAGGTGACGCGCCAGAACCGCTGCCAGGGCCCGGCGCCGTCGAGTTCGGCCGCCTCCATCAGCGACTGGGGCACGGACTGCAGACCCGCCAGCATGATGATCATGACAGTGCCGAGGTTGCGCCACACCGCCATCACGATCATGACGGGCAGGGCGAAGCGGGTGTCCGCCAGCCAGGCCGGGCCGTCGATCCCGAACCAGCCCAGGACGAGGTTCACCAGTCCCGCGCGGGGTTCCAGGAGCGTCTTCCACACCACGGCGACGGCCACGATGCTGGTGATCACCGGGAGGTAGAAGCCGACCCGGAAGACGGCCCGGAAGCGGCGGATGCCTCGGTCGAGGGCGACCGCCGCGGCGAGCCCGGCGGCCAGGGTCAGCGGCAGGGCCACCAGGACGAACACGGCGGTGTTGCGCAGAGCTGTGAAGAACTGATCGTCCTGGAAGAGCCGCACGTAGTTGTCGAAGCCGACGAACGAGACGTTCAAAGGGGTGCGCAGGTCGGCGCTCTGTGTGTCGGTCAAACTCATCAGCAGCGACCACACCACCGGCAGCAGCATGAAGGCCGCGAACAGCGCGAGGAAGGGCCCGGCAAGGATCCAGGCGGCCCGGGCCTGCCTGCCGCGCGCCGGGCTCCGGAACGGGAGGCGCCGGCGATCGGCACTCCGCTCCGGCCCGTCGGTGTTCTGCTTGCCGGTGTCGCCCCGCCCGGGGAGCGTATTCGTGGACATGGATGTCATCCCTGCCTACGAGGGGTGCTCATCGCGGCGGCGCTCATCGGCCGGTGCCGATGCTGGTGGCCTTGGACTGCAGCGTCTTCTGCACCTCGGCGACGCTGGCCTTGCCGAGGATCAGCTTCTCCAGTTCGGAGTCGATGGCGTCGGCGATCTGCTGCCAGGTCGTGATGGCCGGCGGCGCCTTGCTGACCTCGAGCTGCTCGGCGAACGCCTTCATGTTCTCGTCCTCGGTCAGCTTGCCCTCCGTCCACGCCTGGGGCGCGGGGGGCAGGCTGCCGGTGGCCTTGGAATAGGCCGCGAGATTGGCAGGCTCGGTCAGGAACTGGGCGAACTTCCATGCCGCGTCGGGGTTCTTGGCGTCCTTGAACACCGCCAGGTCGCTGCCGCCGGCGAACCCGGAGGGCTGCTCGGAGTACGGCACCGGCATGGTCTTCCACTTGCCGTCCAGTTCCGGGGCGTCCTTGTGGAAGCTGCCGCCGGCCCACGCACCCTCCTGGTAGACGGCAGTCAGCCCGTCCCGGAAGTCCTGCACGTTGTCCGCCCTGTCGGTCGGCGCGAGGCCCTGCTTCGGGACGCTCGCGTAGTACTCCAGCGCCTTGGCGACCTCGGGCGAGTCGAAGGTGAACTTCCCGGTCTTGGCGTCGTAGATGTCACCGCCCTGCTGCCACACCATCGGCACCCAGAAGATCCAGGAGTTGAAGCCCATCACCAGCCCGCTGGCGTGGCGCAGCTTGGGGTTCTCCTTGCCGGCGGTGGCCTGAATGGCCTTGAGGTCCTTCAGGAATCCGGCCCGGTCGCCGGCCAGGGCGCCCTTGATGCCGGCTTTCGTGGTGATGTCGGTCCGGTAGTAGATCGCTTGGGTGTCGGCGATGAACGGGACGCCGTAGGAGGTGTCCTTGTACTTGGTGGTGCCCCACTGGCCGGGGTAGAAGTCCGACGACTTGATCGACGCCGGGGTGGCCTGGAAGGCGTTCATGGCGGCCATCTCGGCCATCCAGGTGCTCCCGACCATGGAAAGGTCCGGTGTGTTGCCGCCGGCGACCGCGGTGGTCAGCTTGTCGTGGGCGGCGCTCCACGGGACCGCTGTGATCTTGACGGTCGCGTCCGGGTTCTCCTGCTCGAACTTCTTCGCCAGGTCCTTCAGGTCCTCGTCGGGGTCGCCCATGGACCACATGACCACCGTCCCCTTGGCCTTGCCCGCGGCAATCTCGGCGGGTGCGTCCTTGCCGGGGCCGGAATCCTCGCTCCGGCCGCAGCCGGTGGCCACCAGGGCTGCCGTGACGGTGACGCACAGGATCTGGACGGTTCTGACAGCGTGACGGGTAGTGATACGCATGGTGCGGCTCCTTGCCGTTGGGCGATACAGGCGCGGGGGGCTAAGGGTGAGAGCGGGCGGACGCCCGGATGGGCCGGCGCACGGGTGGGGACCGTCCGCGGTGACAGCGGCATCGGCGGTCAGCCGCAGGGCGCGGCTGGAGCATCCGACGCGGAGTGGGTAGGGGCCGGGCGGGGTGGGCCGGGCGCGCCGTTCGGTGTCCCGGATCGGGAACGCGCGAGCGGAAGGGTGCATGTGGGCGGTGCCGCGTGAACGCGTGTGCAGCCGCCATGGTTGCGAGGAAGGCGAGGCCGAAGTGGGTCGCCGAGGTTTCAAGGACACGGGGGGCGGTGCGTCATCGGCAACGCACCGCCCGGCTGCGAGGCGCCATCATGTACGCCCCGCGATGACGTCGCGTCAGTTCGAGCTCGGCTCTAACGTCGAACCGCGGATCACCAGGCTGGTGGGAATGATGCGCGAGGGGGCGGCCTCGGGCGATCTGCGCACGTGGTCGAGCAGCAGACGCGCCGCTGCCTCACCCATCTCCCGCATCGGCTGGCGGATGGTGGTCAAGGCCGGATAGGTGTACGACGCCACCTCGACGTCGTCGAACCCCACCACGGCGACATCCCGCGGAATCTTGAGGCCGGCCTCGTGCAAGGCCGCGAGCACGCCGGCCGCCGAGGGGTCGTTGTGCCCGAAGACCGCGTCGAACTCCACGCCGTCCGCGAGAGCCCCCGCGACCGCGCTCCGGGCTGTGCCGAACAGGAAGTCACCGCCGATGATGCTGCGTGGGTCGAGCTCGATCCCGGCCTGCGCATAGACGTCGACGAAGCCGCCCAGCCGTTCCTGGGTGCAGCCGTACTCATCAGGACCGGTCACCACCAGAGGGCGACGGCGGCCGAGGTCCAGCAGGTGACGCGCCGCCTGCTCACCGCCCTCCCGGTTGGTGGTGGCCACGTAGGGGAATCCCGGCCGCTGGAAGCGGTCGTCTATCAGCACCACCGGCAGTCCGGCCTCGTGCAGTTCCGTGATGGCCGCCAGGGCCCCCTCGGGCTCTATCACCAGCAGGCCGTCGAACGACTTGGCGGCGACCTGCAGGCCCAGCCTGCGCAGTGACTCCTCACCGCCGTTCACGGTCAGCATGCGCAGTCCGAAGCCCTCGGTCTCCAGGGTCTCGACGACCGCCTGCACTATGCCGGCCCAGACCCAGGCCAGGTCAGGGACCAGCATGCCGATCATCTGTGTTGTGCCGCGTGCGAGTCCCACGGCCCCGGCGCTCGGCACATAGCCGAGCTCCGAGATCGCCTTGCGGACCTTCGAGACGGTGTCCTCGCTGATCTCGCCCTTGGCGTTCAGCACCCGCGAGACCGTCGTCTTGCTGACGCCGGCCAGCGTGGCCACGTCGGCGATAGTGACTCCCATGTCACCTCCCCTCCCTTCCTGCAGAGGCGGAAGACTTCCCTCCCGCACCGAAGGGACGATCGTACAGAGACCCGTGTAACCGGTACCGGAAGCAGTCCCGGAACCGGTTTCGGTACCGGTTCCGGAAGTGAAGCACCGAGAGGCCCCACCGGTCAACACCCCGGAAACAACTCATTAACGCAGCCGATCTCGGTCTCGCACGCTGCCGCGGAAGCCTGCCGGTTTCCACCCAGGCAACCGCTCTGACCTGCGCGGTTGCCGATTCCAACCCGCCATGGCCGAACTCATTGGCGCGGCTGACGGCCGCCGACGACGCCCGACGGACCGTAGACCGTGCCGGAGCAATCGCGCCCGCACCGTTGACGCGCTGGCCGGATTGCCCTTCATAATCGGGCACTCGCTGTCATCGATGACATTCGTCGTCGCTGACACCCCAGTCGGCTGCGTGGACGTCGACGCCGCTGGGATGTCACTTTTCGGTCCGTCCGCGCCGGGGCCGCAGTCAGTGCTGCGCCGACGAGCCGCGGGACTAGGAGACACCATGAGCTCTGCACGCGTATCCCGGCATGCCCGCATACGGATGATGGCGGCGGTGGCGACCGTCTGCGCCCTGTCCGCAGCGCCGCTGGCTCCTTCAGCCGTCGCTGCCGACACCCCGCCGTACACCGAGACCTACAGACCCCAGTTCCACTTCACTCCGGAGAAGAACTGGATGAACGACCCCAACGGGCTCGTGTACTACAAGGGCGAGTACCACCTCTTCTACCAGTACAACCCCAACGGCAACACCTGGGGCGACATGTCCTGGGGGCACGCGGTCAGCACGGACCTCGTGCACTGGAAGGAACTGCCGCTCGCCCTGTCGCACGACGACCAGGAGATGGTGTTCTCCGGCAGCGCGGTCGTCGACTGGAACAACACCACCGGGTTCGGTACGAAGAAGAACCCGCCCATGGTGGCGATCTACACCAGCGCCTACAAGAACGGCGGCAAGCAGGCCCAGTCGCTCGCCTACAGCACCGACCGCGGCCGAACCTGGACCAAGTACCAGGGCAACCCCGTCATCGACATCGGCTCCAACAACTTCCGCGATCCCAAGGTCCAGTGGTACGCGCCGACCAAAAGCTGGCTGATGACGGTGTCGCTGTCCGCCGAGCACAAGGTGCGGTTCTACTCATCCAAGAACCTCAAGGACTGGAAGCTGCAGAGCGAGTTCGGGCCGGCCGGGGCGACGGGCGGCGTGTGGGAGTGCCCCGACCTGTTCCCCCTCGCGGTCGACGGAGACAAGAACAACATCAAGTGGGTCCTGGTCGTCAACATCAATCCCGGTGGTATCGCGGGCGGTTCGGGCTCGCAGTACTTCATCGGTGACTTCGACGGCAAGAAGTTCACCGCCGATGACAAGGGCACCTACACCCCGCCCACCGGCACGGTGGTGCAGGACTTCGAGGGCACCAACTTCGGTTCCTGGACGACCACCGGCACCGCGTTCGGTCAGGGACCGGCAACCGGTGCGGTGGACTGGCAGGGGGCGGTCACCGGCTTCGACGGCAAGGGCCTCGCCAACAGCTTCCACGGCGGTGACGGCGCCACCGGCACGCTCACCTCACCCGAATTCACCGTGGACAGCCCCTACCTGAACTTCAAGGTCGGTGGCGGGCGGCATCCGCACGAGGCCGGAACCGTCATGGACAGGACTCCGCCCGCGGGCACGGTCCTCGCCGACTTCGAAGGCGGCACCTACGGCGACTGGACGGCGACCGGGGACGCCTTCGGCACAGCACCGGCCAACGGCACCCTCCCCGACCAGGGGCAAGTCTCCGGCTTCCTGGGAGACGGGCTGGCCAACACCTTTTTGAACGGCGACTCCACCACCGGCACCCTTACCTCACCCGAGTTCACCATCGACAGGAAGTACATCAACTTCCTCATCGGCGGCGGCAACCACCCGGCCGACTCCGACAACCCCACCGCCGTCGAGCTCCTCGTGGACGGCCAGGTCGTCCGCAGCTCCACCGGAAAGGACGGCGAGGCACTCAACTGGGCCTCGTGGGACGTCGGCGAACTCGCCGGCAAGAAGGCGCAGATCAAGATCGTCGACAACAACAGCGGCGGCTGGGGCCACCTCAACGTCGACCACATCGTCCTGTCCGACACCAAGGCCCAGCCTGTCTCCCAGGAGACGTCCGTCAACCTGCTCGTCGACGGCGAGGTCGTCCGCAGCGCCACCGGCGCCGACAGCGAGAGCCTGGACTGGGCGTCCTTCGACCTGCGCCCCTACGTCGGCAAGAAGGCGAAGATCCAGATCCTCGACATGAACACCGCCGGCTGGGGCCACGTCATGGCCGACCGGTTCACCGCCGCTGACAAGCCCGCCGAGTCCGTCGTACAGCGCGCCGACTGGACCGACTACGGCAAGGACTACTACGCGGCCGTGTCCTGGGAGAACGCCCCGGGCGGCAAACGCTACATGATCGGCTGGATGAACAACTGGGACTACGGCCAATCCATCCCCACCTCCCCCTGGCGCAGCGCGCAGAGCATTCCCCGGGAAATGGCCCTGCGCACGATCAACGGCCAGACCCGGCTGACCAGCAAGCCGGTGGGCAGCCTGGAGTCCCTCCGGCAGCAGCACCCGGCGACGGTGTCAGGCGTCACCGTCAAGAGCACCTCCAAGCCGCTGATCAGCCGCGCGGCCAAGGGCAAGGCACTCGACATCGAGGCGACCTTCTCCCTCAAAGACGCTGAACGCTTCGGCCTCAAGGTCCGCACCGGCGCAGGCGGCGAGGAGACCGTCATCGGCTACGACACCACGACACAGGAGCTGTACGTCGACCGCACCCACTCCGGCACCGGGGACTTCAACAGCACCTTCCCCGGCGTCCAGACCGCACCCCTGAAGCCCAAGAACGGCAAGGTCAAGCTGCGCATCCTCGTCGACTGGTCCTCCGTCGAGGTCTTCGGCGGCAACGGCGAAGCGGTGATCACCGACCAGATCTTCCCCGACCCCTCCAGCACCGGCGTCGAGGTCTTCGCCGAAGGCGGCACCGCCACGCTCAACCACATGCAGGCGTGGCATCTGAAGTCCATCTGGCGGTGACGAACCGCGGGTCCGTGCGTCGGTCGGCCAGTAGCGGCTTCCGGCGCACGGCATTCGGCGGAGCAGGCGCCAAGAAGACGGCGTGGAAGCATTCCCCGCGGGTCGGTGCCCCTGCTGTGGTCGGGTAGCCGGAGTCCATTGCTGGACCCCGGCTACCCGACCACACCTGCCCGCCCCACCAGACTCGGCTCGCACCGGTACTACCGACCGGTGTGTCTTCCTCCCTTCGCAGGACGGCCGAGGGGGAACCAGGCGCCGATGCGCATTGCCGTGCGGTGCACAGTTCAGGAAGTGAGGGTGGTGATCGGCAATGACTGCTGGGCATCACAAACGCCCGGCTCAGCGTCCAACTACCGTGGCTCCGCATGCCCCATACCGAGATCGACATCCCCGCAGATCTGGTCCGGGATCTGCTGCTCGACCAGCACCCCGACCTGGCCGGGCGTCCCCTGAAGCTCGGCGCGCGTGGCTGGGACAACCAGCTGTGGCGGCTCGGCGACGACCTCGCCGGCCGGTTGCCCTGGGCGACGCAGTCCGCGGACGCCCTGCTGCGCAAGGAGCACGCCTGGCTACCCGCTCTCGCCCCGCGCCTTCCCCTGCCCGTTCCCGTCCCGCAGCGCCTCGGCGAGCCCTCCGAGCGGTTTCCGCGACCCTGGATCGTGACCACCTGGGTGCCCGGCTCGCCTGCCGACCGCGCTCCCGCCACACGCGCCGCGGTGGCGGCCGGCACCTTGGCCGCCTTCCTGACGGCCCTTCACCGACCTGCCCCCGAAAAGGCGCCCGTCGGCCGTGGCCGCGGGGGGCCACTGGCCGACCGTGCCGAGCAGTTCGCCTCGGCCATCGAGCTGGGGCTGCTCCCCGAACCGGATGCCGTCCGCGCGGTCTGGGAGGACGCCGTTGCCGCGCCTGAGTGGACGGGCCCGGCACTGTGGATTCACGGCGATCTGCATCCGGCCAACGTCCTCACCGCAGACGGCACCTTCTGCGGCGTGATCGACTTCGGCGACCTCTGCGCGGGCGATCCGGCCTGCAATCTCGCCGCCTGCTGGATACTGCTGCCGGACAGGGCCGCCGACCGCTTCCATGACGCCTACCAGCCGGTGGTAGACGCCGCGCCCCTGCGCCGCGCCCGCGGCTGGGCGGTGCTGACAGCCCTCAGCGGCATCCTCATCGGAGAGGCCGGCCTTCATGGCCGCCCCGGCGGCAAGTCCACCTGGCCCCCCGCCCACGCCGCGCTGCGACGCCTCATCGCAACGATCCGCCGATGAACGCGGCCTCGGAGTCGCGAATAAGGCGCAGGGAGGTCGTTCGCCCATACAGTTCCCGCCACCGCCACGCCCTGGACAGTGCACACCCCAGCACCGGCACTCTCATCCTTCCCAGCACAGATCCAGCACGGTAGGGATGAGGAGGGGTGATAGCAGGTGACGAGAGGTCAGAAAATCCAGCACCTATCCAGCACGGTAAAAATCAAGGGGCCTGACCCCGAAGAGCCAGACCCCATTTGACCTGCATGTTTGCCAGATCAGTGAAGTGGTGCTAAGTCACCGTCTAGACGTTGAACCGGAACTCCACCACGTCCCCGTCCCGCATCACATAGTCCTTGCCCTCCATCCGGGCCTTGCCCGCCGAGCGGGCCTCGGCGACCGAGCCCGTGGC
Source organism: Streptomyces sp. ME19-01-6 (assembly GCF_033793745.1). Taxonomy (NCBI): domain Bacteria; kingdom Bacillati; phylum Actinomycetota; class Actinomycetes; order Kitasatosporales; family Streptomycetaceae; genus Streptomyces; species Streptomyces sp. ME19-01-6. Next base: position 544,952 of record NZ_JARAXF010000003.1, read on the forward strand.
GACCAGGTCCTCGAAGGAGATCACCTCGGCCTTGATGAAGCCCTTCTGGAAGTCGGTGTGGATCACACCGGCCGCCTCCGGGGCGGTCGCGCCCTTCTTGATGGTCCAGGCGCGGGACTCCTTGGGGCCGGCCGTGAGGTAGGTCTGCAGGCCGAGGGTGGCGAAGCCGACGTGGGCGAGGGTGGCGAGGCCGGGTTCGTCCTGGCCTACGGACTGGAGGAGCTCGAGGGCTTCCTCGTCGTCGAGCTCGGCGAGGTCGGCTTCCAGCTTGGCGTTGAGGAAGATCGCCTCGGCGGGGGCGACGAGGGCGCGCTGCTCGTCCTTGAAGGCGTCGTCGGTGAGCTCGTCCTCGTCGACGTTGAAGACGTAGAGGAAGGGCTTGGTGGTGAGCAGGTGCAGGTCGTGGAGGACGGCGGCGCGCTCGGTGCCCTGGACGATGCCGGCGGAGAAGAGGGTGCGGCCCTCGTCGAGGATGGCCTTGGCCTCCTCGACGGCCTTGACCTGGGCCTGCTTGTCCTTCTGGATCCGCGACTCCTTGACCAGACGCGGCAGCACCTTCTCGATGGTCTGCAGGTCGGCGAGGATCAGCTCGGTGTTGATCGTCTCGATGTCGTCCTTGGGCGAGACCTTGCCGTCGACGTGGACGACGTTCTCGTCCTTGAAGGCGCGGATGACCTGGCAGATCGCGTCGGACTCGCGGATGTTCGCCAGGAACTTGTTGCCCAGGCCCTCGCCCTCGGAGGCGCCCTTGACGATGCCCGCGATGTCGACGAAGTCGACCGTGGCGGGGAGCTTGCGGGCCGAGCCGAAGATCTCGGAGAGGGTGTCGAGGCGAGGGTCGGGGACGCCGACCACGCCGACGTTGGGCTCGATGGTGGCGAACGGGTAGTTGGCCGCCAGGACGTCGTTCTTGGTCAAGGCGTTGAACAGGGTCGACTTGCCGACATTCGGCAGACCGACGATTCCGATCGTGAGCGACACGTTGGCGACTTCCCGTAACTTCCCGTAGCGAGAATGTGATGACAGGGGCGAGGCCCGCGGCTGGGCCGGTGCACCAGTCTACGGGGCCGCTCCGCGTCACCCGGCCGGACCGACAATCGGTCGAACACACTGCCAAGGTCCTGCGAAGGGCGTGTCCAACGCCGGATTCCCACCACCCCTCGACCTACGTTGGTCGGGTGGAGCACTACAGCACCCGTACCCCGCGCCGCTCGTACGCCCCGCCGCCCCGCCCGGCGGCGGACGACAGAGACATGAGCCGGAACAGCCGGGACAGCCGGGACACCCGGGAGAGCCGGGAGAGCCGGGAGAGCCGGGACAGGCACAGAGGCGGGACGGGCGGGGCGGCGCGCGGGCCGGTGGCGGCGCGGCGGCCCGCGCCCGGCCCCGCGGCGGTGGGCGCCGTGGGGCCGGCCGTGCGGCGCGCGGTGAGCGGGCTGCGCTATCCCGCCCCGCGCCTCACCGGCTTCGGCGCGGGGCTGCTGGCCACCGTCGCCATGCTGGCCTTCGGGTGCCTGGACGCGCTGCTGTTCTCCGCCTCCACCGTCTCGTACGGCGTGGTCTTCCTGCTGGTGTGCGCGGCCTGCGGGCTGTGGGTACGCCCCGTGGACCTGGCCGCGGCGCCGGTCGGGGTGCCGATCGCGTTCGCGGCCGGGCTGCTGCCGATCAACGAAGGGACGGCGGGCCTGGCCGGGCAGGCGATGGGCGTGTTCACCTCACTGTCGCTGACCGCGGGCTGGCTCTACGCCGGGACGCTGCTGACCTCCCTGATCGTCCTGGCGCGCAAGGGCATCCTGGTCAGTCGGCGAAACCAGCGACAGCAGTGGGAGCAGCAGCAGAGTCGCGGATCGCGGACCGATCTGCCGTCGCGGGCCGGGCAGCCATCGCGGACCGGGCAGCCATCGCGGCCCCCACGATCCCCGCGTTGTTCAACAGCTGCGCAGGCACGATCTCGGCCTTGAGCCCCTCGATCAGCGGCAGGAACTTCGACGCCTTACGGCTCACCCCGCCGCCGATCACGAACAGCTCGGGCGAGAACAGCATCTCCAGGTGCGCGAGGTACTTCTGCACCCGGTGCGCCCAGCTGTGCCAGCTCAGGTCGTGGTCGTCCTTGGCCTTGGTCGAGGCCCGCTTCTCCGCCTCGTGGCCGCCCAGCTCCAGATGGCCCAGCTCGGTGTTGGGCACCAGGCGCCCGCCGATGAAGACCGCGCTGCCGATGCCGGTCCCGAAGGTGAGCAGGATGACCGTGCCCGTACGGCCACGCCCGGCGCCGAAGGTCATCTCCGCGATGCCGGCCGCGTCCGCGTCGTTGACCACCGTGACCGGCGATCCCAGCCGCGCGCCGAGCAGCGCCGCCGTGTCGACGTCGATCCAGCTCTTGTCGACGTTGGCGGCGGTGCGTGTCGTACCGCTCGTCACCACGCCGGGGAAGGTCACCCCGACCGGCCGCCCGCTCCAGCCGAAGGAGTCGACGACCTCCCGGACACTTTCCGCCACCGCGTCAGGCGTGGCCGGGTGCGGAGTGAGGACCTTGAAGCGCTCCTCGGCCAGGTCTCCGCGCGCCAGGTCCACCGGGGCGCCCTTGATGCCCGAGCCGCCGATGTCGACGCCCAGGACATGCACGGCTTCGGCGTCGCCGAGAGGGGCGGCGGGCTCGGGCTGCTGCGGTGCGGTGTGCGTCGGATGCATGATCAGAAGGCTAGAGGTTCTCGGAGGGGGTGGCGTCCGCCGCCTCGGCCCTCAGGTCGCGGCGCAGTTCCTTGGGCAGCGAGAAGGTGAGGCTCTCCTGCATCGGCTGGACGACCTCGACATCCCCGAAGCCGCGCTCCGCCAGCCACTCCAGCACGCCCTCGACCAGCACGTCCGGCACCGAGGCGCCCGAGGTCACGCCGACTGTCGCCACGCCCTCCAGCCAGGCCTCATCGATCTCACTGGCGAAGTCGACCAGATGCCCGGCCTTGGCGCCGGCGCCGAGGGCGACCTCGACCAGCCGCACCGAGTTGGAGGAGTTCTTGGAGCCGACGACGATGACGAGGTCGGCCTCGGCAGCCACCTGCTTGATCGCGGTCTGGCGGTTCTGCGTGGCGTAGCAGATGTCGTCGCTGGGCGGGCTGATCAGCGCCGGGAACCGCTCCTTGAGCGCGTCCACCGTTTCCATCGTCTCGTCGACGGAGAGCGTGGTCTGGGACAGCCAGACGACCTTGGACTCGTCGCGGACCTGAACGTGTCCCACATCCCCCGGGCCGTCGACGAGGGTGATGTGGTCGGGCGCCTCGCCGCTGGTGCCGATGACCTCCTCATGGCCCTCGTGGCCGATCAGGAGGATGTCGTAGTCCTCCTTGGCGAACCGGACGGCTTCCTTGTGGACCTTGGTGACCAGCGGGCAGGTCGCGTCGATGGTGGCGAGCCGGCGCTGCTTGGCCTCCTCGTGGACGACGGGTGCGACGCCGTGGGCCGAGAAGATCACGATGGATCCCTCGGGTACCTCCTCCGTCTCGTCGACGAAGATCGCGCCCTTCTTCTCGAGGGTCTGCACGACGTACTTGTTGTGGACGATCTCCTTGCGCACGTAGATCGGCGCCCCGTACTGCTCGAGGGCCTTCTCGACGGCGATCACGGCACGGTCCACGCCGGCGCAATAGCCACGGGGGGCCGCGAGCAGGACCCGGCGGGCTGTCGTTGCAGTCATGTTCACCATGGTAGGGGGCCATGGACCCGGGTCATTGTCAGTGGCGGCCGATACGCTCGCGCACATGGCTGTCAACACGTCCGCGGAGACGCCGATCCCGGTCGGCGAGGTGTCCCGATTGATCGGGGGGTGGATCGATCGGCTCGGGGCGGTGTGGGTCGAGGGGCAGATCACCCAGCTGTCCCGGCGCCCCGGCGCCGGGGTGGTGTTTCTGACGCTGCGCGACCCCTCGTACGACATCTCGCTCACCGTCACCTGCTTCCGCGCCGTCTTCGACAAGGTCGCGGACACGGTCACCGAGGGCGCGCGGGTGGTGGTGCACGCCAAACCGGAGTGGTACGCGCCGCGCGGCCAGCTGTCCTTGCGGGCCGCCGAGATCCGGCCGGTCGGGGTCGGGGAGCTGCTGGCCCGGCTGGAGCTGCTGAAGAAGTCGCTGGCGGCGGAGGGACTGTTCGCGGCCGGCCGGAAGAAGCCGCTGCCGTTCCTGCCGCAGCTGATAGGGCTGGTCTGCGGGCGGGCCTCGGCGGCCGAGCGCGACGTATTGGAGAACGCGCGGCTGCGCTGGCCCGCGGTCCGCTTCGAGGTGCGCAATGTCGCGGTGCAGGGCGTCCATGCCGTGCCGCAGGTGATCGAGGCGGTCCAGGAGCTGGACGCGCTGCCGGACGTGGACCTGATCATCGTGGCGCGCGGCGGCGGCAGCGTGGAGGACCTGCTGCCCTTCTCCGACGAGCAGCTGGTACGGGCCGTGGCGGCCTGCGCCACCCCGGTGGTCTCGGCGATCGGCCACGAGCCGGACTCCCCGCTGCTGGACCTGGTCGCCGACCTGCGCGCCTCCACACCCACCGACGCGGCCAAGAAGGTCGTGCCGGACGTGGGCGAGGAGCTGGTCCGGATCCAGCAGCTGCGCGAGCGCGCGCTGCGCAGCGCGCGCGGCCTGATCGACCGGGAGGAGCGGGGGCTCGCGGCGGCGCTGGCCCGGCCGTGCATGCGGCAGCCGCGCCGCATGGTGGACGAGCGGGCGGAGCAGGTCTCGGGGCTGCTCGACCGCGGCCGCCGCTGCCTTGGGCATCTGCTGGACCGGGCGGACTCGGAACTGACGCACACCCACGCCCGGGTGGTGGCCCTGTCCCCCGCCGCGACGCTGCGGCGCGGCTATGCGGTGCTGCAGCACGCGGACGGGTCGGTGGTGCGGGCAGCGGCCGAGGTGAGCGCGGACGAGGAACTCAGGGCGCGGGTCGCCGAGGGCGACTTCACGGTCCGCGCCGTTGTCAGCCCCTCTGAATAGGCTGTGCGTCATGGCGAGGACCCAAGAGAAGGACGAGAAGGCAGAGCAGGCGAAGGCGGCCGGGAGCCCGGCCGAGGCGTCCACGCTCGGCTATGAGCAGGCGCGCGACGAGCTGGTCGAGGTCGTGCGCCGCCTGGAGGCGGGCGGGACGACCCTGGAGGAGTCGCTGGCCCTCTGGGAGCGCGGCGAGGAGCTGGCGAAGGTCTGCCGCCGTTGGCTGGAGGGCGCCCGGGCGCGGCTGGACGCGGCTCTGGCCGAGACGGCGGAGGGGGACGAAGGCAAGGGGGACGGGGGCGAGGGGGACAGCGGGAGCTGACAAGCGGCGTTCGGCATGGCGCTGTGATTCGGAGCACCCCGTCCGCGACTTAGTTGAACATTAACCTAAGTCGCGTATGGTGGGGCTTCGTCAGCAACACCCCCACAGCAACACAGCACACAGAAGGTTGTTCACGCCCATGTCTCTCGCCCTCGACCCCGCTGCCCAGGACCTCCTCTTCCGCGAGGCCCACACCGCCAACACCTTCACCGACGAGCCGGTGACCGACGAGCAGGTCCAGGCGATCTACGACCTGGTCAAGTACGCCCCCACCGCCTTCAACCAGTCACCCCTGCGCGTCGTGCTGGTCCGCTCCGCCGAGGCCCGCGAGCGCCTGGCTCCGCACATGGCCGAGGGCAACCAGGCCAAGACCGCCACCGCCCCGCTGGTCGCGATCCTCGCCGCGGACAACGAGTTCCACGAGGAGCTCCCCACCCTCTTCCCGCACTTCCCGCAGGCCAAGGACGTCTTCTTCGCCGAGCGCGCCGCCCGCGAGCAGGCCGCGGGGCTGAACGCCTCGCTCCAGGCCGGCTACTTCATCCTGGGCATCCGCGCCGCCGGTCTCGCCGCCGGCCCGATGACGGGCTTCGACGCGGCCGGTGTGCAGAAGGAGTTCCTGGACGACGACCACACCCCGCTGATGATCATCAACATCGGCAAGCCCGGCGAGAACGCCTCGTTCCCGCGCAGCCCGCGGCTGCCCTACGACCAGGTCGTGACCGCGGTCTGAGGGGCCCCGCCCAAAAGAGGCCCCCGTTCCGCCCCGCTCCCCCGGCGGGGCGGTCGGCCGTCGTGCTCAGCCCTTCTTCGCGCTGAGCGCGGCGGCCATTTCCGTCAGCTGCCCGAACGACGCCGTGCCGGTGACCACCGTGGTCACGCCCGGCTCCGCACTCACCAGCGCGTCGTACTTGTCGCCCTTGTAGCGGACCCACTCCTTGCCGTCGATCCGCTGCGTCTTGTCCGTCTTCTTCGCCCGCTGAGTGACGTCGGCGACGTACGGCCCCGCCTTGGCGTCGCTCTGCTCGACCGCGACGTAGTCCTCCTCCGGGGTGAGGAAGCCGAGGTGCCAGGCCGTGCCCTCCGCCTGCGACGACGGCACGGGCCCGTACGTCACCGAGGTCGCGCGCCAGCCCTTGGGCAGGCTGCCGGGCTCCGGCGCGGCCACCGGGTACGGCGCCGCGCGCCGGGCGGTGATCAGCTCTACCCTGTAGTCGACCGTCTTCAGCGGATTCTTGCTGTCGTCGTGCGGAATGGCGAAGACGTAGATGCCCGCTGCGACGGCGCCTATCGCCGCCAGCGACAGCACCATGTCCCGCACCGTCTCTTTGCCTCGCATACCTGCCACGCCCCCTATCGTCCCTCATGGCAGTCGTGCTCATGCGTGGGGCCCTCTGCTCACATTCGTAATCAGCGGATACTGTGCTTTTCGGGGGGCTGTCCCCAGCTCCCGCACAACGCACAATCACCCTCACATCCGGCCGTCGCCGTACAGAAAGGTGCGATCCGATGACCGAGCATCATCTGCCGTCCCAGCTGGAAGTCAGCCCCGAGGCCCCCGACCGCAACCTGGCACTGGAGCTCGTCCGGGTCACCGAGGCCGGCGCCATGGCCTCCGGTCGCTGGGTGGGACGCGGCGACAAGAACGGCGCCGACGGCGCCGCCGTGAAGGCCATGCGCTCCCTCGTCCACACCGTGTCGATGAACGGCATCGTGGTGATCGGCGAAGGCGAGAAGGACGAAGCGCCCATGCTCTTCAACGGAGAGCGCGTAGGCGACGGGACCGGCCCCGAGTGCGACGTGGCCGTGGACCCGGTGGACGGCACCACACTCACCGCCAAGGGCATGGCGAACGCGGTGTCCGTCCTGGCCGTCGCCGATCGCGGCACCATGTTCGACCCGTCCGCGGTCTTCTATATGAACAAGCTGGCCACCGGCCCCGAGGCGGCCGAGTACGTCGACATCACCGCCCCGCCGGGCGTCAATATCCGCCGGATCGCGAAGGCGAAGAAGTCCAGCCCCGAGGACGTCACGGTGGTCGTACTCGACCGGCCCCGGCACGAGAACATCGTCAAGGAGATCCGGGAGGCGGGCGCCCGGATCAAGTTCATCTCCGACGGCGATGTCGCCGGCGCGATCATGGCCGCGCGCGAGGGCGCCGGCGCGGACCTGCTGCTGGGCATCGGCGGTACGCCGGAGGGCATCATCGCGGCCTGCGCGATCAAGTGTCTGGGCGGCACCATCCAGGCCCAGCTGTGGCCCAAGGACGACGAGGAGCGGCAGCGCGCGATCGACGCGGGCCATGACCTCGACCAGGTGCTGGAGACGGACGACCTGGTCAGCGGCGACAACGTGTTCTTCGTGGCCACCGGCATCACCGACGGCGATCTGCTGCGCGGGGTGCGGTACCGCGCGGAGACCGCGACCACCCAGTCGCTGGTGATGCGCTCCAAGTCGGGGACCATCCGGCAGATCGACTCGGTCCACCGGCTGTCCAAGCTGCGCGCCTACGCCTCGGTCGACTTCGACCGCGCACGCTAGCGAAAAGCGCCTACGGGCGGGCCCCTCCTCCCCGGCGGGGCCCGGCCCCTCTTTTTCCAGGCTCGGTTCTCCCCCAGCTACCGCTGGGAGGTGCCCCCGCCGGGGGCTCGGTCAGCCGGCGGCAGCCACCCGCACGGCGCGCTGCAGCTCCGACTCGCGGCGCCGCCGGCGGGCCAGCACGACGCGGCGCTCGGCCGCGGTCAGCCCGCCCCACACCCCGTACGGCTCCGGCTGCAGCAGGGCGTGCTCGCGGCACTCCACCATGACCGGGCAGCGCGCGCAGACGCGCTTGGCCGCCTCCTCCCGCGACAGCCGCGCAGCCGTGGGCTCCTTCGAGGGAGCGAAGAACAGCCCGGCCTCGTCCCGGCGGCACACCGCCTCCGAGTGCCAGGGCCCTGCCTGATCCCGAGCGGGGATGCGCTGCGGGGGCACGGCGGCGTCCAGCAGGGGCTGATGCGGTTGCAGCACGGTCTACTCCTGACGACGGCTCCGGTGGTCACCCTTGCCCGCCTGGCCCGTACGGCCCGTTAGCACCCCCATCAGCCGTACGGGAGACGATGCACCAAGCCTTACCCGCTGTGCGCGTGCTTATGCACACCGTTGCCCCAGCCGGGAATTCAATATGAACGTAGGTTCTTCAGGCGTTTTCCGCGCTTGCGTTTGACCTCGGCACCGCCGAAGAAAGCGAATCCGCGCACCTCGATGGCCGGGGCTTCCGGGTCCGGCGCCTCGTACGTCTTGATGTCGAATCCGCCGAAAATGCCCGCGCCGTCGCCGCTGACCGTGACGTTCTCGGGGACCTTGATCTCGACTCCGCCGAAGATGGCGCAGACCTTGATGACGATCTCCCGGTGCTCGAACAGCGCCTCGGTCAGGTCGATTTCGACGCCGCCGAACAGCGCGAAGGCATTGGTGGTGCGCCTGACCCGCCAGCGGCCCTTGCGCACCGCGCCGCCGAAGACCGCCGTCAGGTTGTCGGAGGCGGGGAGGGCGCGGGGCCCCTGCCGCCCCAGGCCGCCCGACCCCGGCGCCGGGGCGGCGGCCCGGCCGCCCCTCGCGACCGCGGGCAGATCGCGGACCAGGGGCTCCAGCTCACCCACGGTCTTGGCCCGGTAGACCGCGTCGATCCGCTCCGCGTGCTCCTCGGGATCGAGCCTGCCCTCGGCCAGCGCCTCGCGCAGGATGTCCGCGATCCCGTCGCGGTCCGCGTCCGAGGCACGCAACTCCGCGGCGGACACGGGCACGGGGGCGGTTTTCGTCAGGGGCACCGGCTGCTGCTCAGTCACCCGGCCAGAGTACCCAGTCGCGATACATCGCGACGAGGCTTCGCGGCGACTCGACGGACGGAGTCCGGCGCGGCCGGCCGAAGCCTGGGAGGCCCCCAGGGCCGAGCAGTGCGAGGACAGCCGTCCCAAAACGGGCTACATCGCGACGAGGCTTCGCGGCGACTCGACGGATGGGGACAGGTGAGCCCTACCTCACAGATCCGGCCGTACGGCCCCGTTCTACGCTGGTGTGCGCTGTCGACGATGTCAGCCGTAGCCCCGTCGAGTGAGGAATGGCCGCGATGCCCCCTGTCCCCCCGCCCGCCCAGCCGGCATTCGCCTATTCGGACCTGCTGCCCCTGGGCGAGGACACCACGCCCTACCGCCTGGTGACCTCCGAGGGCGTGAGCACCTTCGAGACCGGCGGGCGCACGTTCCTCAAGGTCGAGCCGGAGGCGCTGCGCAAGCTCGCGGCCGAGGCGATGCATGACATCTCGCACTATCTGCGCCCCGCCCACCTCGCCCAGCTGCGCCGCATCCTGGACGACCCCGAGGCCAGCCCCAACGACCGCTTCGTCGCGCTGGACCTGCTGAAGAACGCCAACATCGCGGCCGCGGGCGTGCTCCCGATGTGCCAGGACACCGGCACCGCCATCGTGATGGGCAAGCGCGGGCAGAACGTGCTGACCGAGGGTGGCGACGAGGAGGCCCTGTCGCGCGGCGTGTACGACGCGTACACCAAGCTCAACCTGCGCTACTCCCAGATGGCCCCGCTGACCATGTGGGAGGAGAAGAACACCGGCTCCAACCTGCCCGCCCAGATCGAGCTGTACGCGACCGACGGCGGCGCGTACAAGTTCCTCTTCATGGCCAAGGGCGGCGGCTCGGCGAACAAGTCCTTCCTCTACCAGGAGACGAAGGCGGTCCTCAACGAGGCCTCGATGATGAAGTTCCTGGAGGAGAAGATCCGCTCGCTGGGTACGGCGGCCTGCCCGCCGTACCACCTGGCGATCGTGGTCGGCGGCACCAGCGCGGAGTACGCGCTCAAGACCGCGAAGTACGCCTCGGCGCACTACCTGGACGAGCTGCCCACCGAAGGCTCCCCCACCGGTCACGGCTTCCGCGACAAGGAGCTGGAGGAGAAGGTCTTCGAGCTGACGCAGCGGATCGGGATCGGCGCGCAGTTCGGCGGCAAGTACTTCTGCCATGACGTACGGGTGGTCCGGCTGCCCCGTCACGGCGCGTCCTGCCCGGTGGCCATCGCGGTCTCCTGCTCCGCCGACCGTCAGGCCCTGGCGAAGATCACGCCCGAGGGCGTCTTCCTGGAGCAGTTGGAGACCGACCCGGCCAGGTACCTGCCGGAGACCACCGACGAGCACCTGTCGGACGACGACGTGGTCCGCATCGACCTCAACCGCCCGATGGACGAGATCCGGGCGGAGCTGACCAAGTACCCGGTCAAGACCCGGCTCTCGCTCACCGGCCCGCTGGTCGTCGCCCGCGACATCGCGCACGCGAAGATCAAGGAGCGGCTGGACGCGGGCGAGGAGATGCCGCAGTACCTGCGCGACCACGCCGTCTACTACGCGGGCCCGGCCAAGACCCCCGAGGGCTACGCCTCCGGGTCCTTCGGGCCGACGACGGCCGGCCGCATGGACGCGTACGTGGAGCAGTTCCAGGCGGCCGGTGGCTCGTACGTCATGCTGGCCAAGGGGAACCGCTCCCGGCAGGTCACCGATGCCTGCCAGACGCACGGCGGCTTCTACCTCGGCTCGATCGGCGGCCCGGCGGCGCGGCTGGCCCAGGACTGCATCAAGAAGGTGGAGGTCCTGGAGTACGCGGAGCTGGGTATGGAGGCGGTCTGGAAGATCGAGGTGGAGGACTTCCCGGCGTTCGTGGTCGTGGACGACAAGGGGAACGACTTCTTCACCGACCCGGGTCCGTCCCAGCCGTTCGTCACCAGCATCCCGGTCCGGCCGGGGGGCTGACCCCCGCCGGGCCGGGTCATCCGGCCAGCACCGACTCGAACGCCCCCGGGCGCTGGGCCACGCCGCTGCAGGCGGGGTCCGGCCCGGGGGCGCCCGCGCGTGCGGGGCAGGGGCGGTCGCGCTCCGCGGACCACATGGACAGCCGGCCGATGCCCTTGGCCGCGGCGAACCGGGCGAGCCCGGCGGCGTCCTCGAGCGTGAAGACCTCTCCGGAGACGTCGTTGACCCCGATCATCGGGGTCACGGTGAGGGTCTTCCAGGCCGCGGCCTCGGAGAGGCCGAGGACGCCGCGAATTCGGCCGTGGGCGTTGATGGCGGCCTGGACGGCGTACCGGCCCATGTCGCCGGTGTGCTCGCCGCCGTAGTTCATGGCCATGATGTTCACGCCCGAGACGTCGACGCCCTGGGCCCGGGCGTTGGCGAGCAGGGCGCTGCTGTCGTCGGTCAGGCCGTAGGGCATGGCGGGCAGGGTGAAGGAGACGTCCAGGCCGGGGCGGGCGCGCTGGAGCAGCGCGATGGCCTGCGCCCGGCGGGTGGCGGAGACGGGGTCGGCGAGGGTGGCGCCCTCGATGTCGAAGTCGGCTTTGGTGAGGCCGTAACGGTCGATCACCGCGGCGTAGGCGGTGGCGAGTTCGGTCACGTCGGCGCAGGCCGTGGCCAGTTCCCGCCCGGCCGCGCCGCCGAAGGAGACCCGCACCTCGGCGCCGGCCCGGCGTACGGCGGCGATCCGGGCGGTCAGGGCCCGGTCGGCCAGCGGGATCCCGCCGTCCCAGACGGGGGCGCAGCCTCCGCCCGCGATGACGAACCCCAGGGTGAACTCCTTGACGCCGCGTGCGGCGGCCGCGGCCATGTCGTACCCGGAGGCCGCCCAGGCGCTGACGTACGGCACCAACGGGACGTCGGCGGGGCCCCGGGCCACCGGGGGCGCGGGCGAGTGTGTGGGCGAGGGTGTGGGCGACTGTCCGGTCGGATGCGCGGTCGGGGACGCGAGCCGTGGGGGCGGCCGCTCGCCGCCGGCCCATACGGCGACGGCGGCGCAGACGGCCGCGGCGAGCATGGTGCAGCCGCCCAGGCGCGGGGTGGAGATGGCCCTCACGCGACGTGCTCTCCTTCCGGTACGGGAAGCCGGGCGCGCCCCTTGGTCGGCGGCGGCGCCTCGGCCGCCATTAAAAACTCCCACACCGAACAAACCATCATGAGTTATGACACACCGCACTGTTTATGTATATGCGGTAAATCCTATTTGCTGCACTAGCCTCTGGCTCATGGACCCTCAGTCAGACGTGGCCGAGCGCACGCCGGCGCGCCTCCTCGCCGCGGACGACGCCACGGCGGGGCCCGTGTTCGTGGACCTCTCCGGGCGCCGTGCCCGCCTGTTGCGGCAAGCTGGCGTCATCGCGGGGGCCGCGGTGCTCGGATACACGGCCCTCCTGGGAGCGGGCTTCTCGGGCGGCACCTCCGTCGCCCCCGACACCCTGGCCCCCGGCCCCGGCGCCGCCACCGACCCGGCCGACCGGCACGCCGACCGCCGGACGGAGGCCGGGGCGCGATGAGCGGCGGCAGGCTGCCGCGCCCGCGCCGCCGCAGGCACCCGGCGGCGCCCCTGCCCCAGCCCCGCCCCTCGCGGGTGCCCCGGCGCACGGTGTCCCGGATGGCCGCCGCCGGGCGGCACGCCGTCCCCCGGCTGCGCATGGTGCTCGGGGTGGCCACCCTGGTCGCGCTGGTCTGCGGGATGCTGCTGGACGGCTATCTGCACGCCGAGGTCGGCAACGACGCCCGGGTGCACCGCGTGTACCACGCCCACGACGTCCCCCACCGGGTCCGCACCGGAGGCCCGGTGCTCACCTTCGACAACCACGGCAGGCCCACCGGCCACCGCATCCCGGCCCGGACCATCGCGCTGACCTTCGATGACGGCCCGGATCCCCACTGGACCCCCAAGATCCTGAAGGTGCTGCGCGAACACGACGTGCCGGGCACCTTCTTCGTGCTCGGCCAGATGGTGGTCCGCAACCCCTCCCTGGTGCGCCGGATCCGGACCGGCGGCCATGAGATCGGCGTGCACACCTTCACCCACGCCGACCTCGCCTACCAGGACCGCGACCGGGTGGACCGCGAGCTGGCGCAGTCCCAGCTGGCGCTGGCCGGCGCGGCCGGGATCAGCAGCTCGCTCTTCCGCGCCCCGTACGCCTCGACGCTCGGCGCGCTCGACGACCGGACCTGGCCGGTCCAGCGGTATCTGGGCGACCGGGGCTACATCAGCGCGTTCATCGACGTCGACAGCCGGGACTGGCAGCGCCCGGCGGTCGAGCGGATCGTCCGCAATGCCACCCCGGAGGCCGGGAAGGGCGCCGCCGTGCTCTTCCACGACGCGGGCGGCGACCGCTCGCGGACCGTCCGGGCGCTGGGGACGTACATCGAGCGGATGAAGGCGAAGGGCTACACCTTCACCACGGTCACCGGGGCGCTCGGCGCCGAGGCCGCCGTCCACCCGGCCGACGGGGCGCGCGTATGGCAGGGCCGGGCCCTGATCTGGGCGGCGGCGCTCACCCAGTTCGCCATGCCGGGGCTGGCCTGGCTGCTGGCCGTGGTGGGTTTCGCGGTGCTCGCCCGGCTGCTGATGATGGTGGTGCTGGCCTGGTGGCACCGGCGCGCCCGCGACCGGCGGCGCTTCACCTGGGGGCGGGCGGTGGTCGAGCCGGTGAGTGTGATCGTGCCCGCGTACAACGAGAAGGAGTGCATCGCCAATACGGTGAAGTCGCTGGCCGCCAGCACCCACCCGATCGAGATCCTGGTCGTGGACGACGGCTCGACCGACGGCACCGCCGAGATCGTCGCGGCCCTGGACCTGCCGAACGTACGGGTGCTGCGGCAGAAGAACGCGGGCAAGGCCGCGGCCCTCAACCACGGCATCGCCGAGGCCCGCTCCGACCTGATCGTGATGATGGACGGCGACACCGTCTTCGAGCCCGGCACCGTACGCGAGCTGGTCCGCCCCTTCGCCGACCCGGGCGTCGGCGCGGTCGCGGGCAACGCCAAGGTCGGCAACCGCTCCGGCCTGATCGGCGCCTGGCAGCACATCGAATATGTGATGGGCTTCAACCTCGACCGGCGGATGTACGACCTGCTGCGCTGCATGCCCACCATCCCCGGCGCGATCGGCGCCTTCCGCCGCCGCGCCCTGCTGGACGTGGGCGGCATGAGCGCCGACACCCTGGCCGAGGACACCGACATCACGATCGCCCTGCACCGGGCCGGCTGGCGCGTCGTCTACCAGGACAGCGCCCGCGCCTGGACCGAGGCGCCCGGCTCGCTGGGCCAGCTGTGGCGGCAGCGCTACCGCTGGAGCTACGGCACCATGCAGGCGCTGTGGAAGCACCGCCGTTCACTGGTCGACCGGGGCCCCTCGGGGCGCTTCGGCCGGGTCGGGATGCCGCTGGTGGTCCTCTTCCAGGTGGTCGCGCCGCTGTGCGCGCCGCTGATCGACCTGTTCACGCTGTACGGGGCGGTCTTCATCGACCCGGTGAAGGCGCTGCTGGCGTGGTCGGCGCTGATGCTGGCGCAGCTGCTCGGCGCGGCGTACGCCTTCCGGCTGGACGGCGAGCGGTACGGTCCGCTGCTGGCGCTGCCGCTGCAGCAGATCGCCTACCGGCAGCTGATGTACCTGGTGCTGCTGCACTCCTGTGTCACCGCCGCGACCGGCGCCCTGCTGCCGTGGCAGAAGCTGCGGCGCACCGGCGAGGTGGACACCCCCCGCACACCGACGTCCAAAGCCGTACGGTGACCCGGCTCACGCGATCACCGGGGCCCATGCGGGAACACGGCGGGCTGAGTGGGTGCTGTGCACAGTGGAGGTGGGCCCGTATGTCCGACGAGAAGTACCGCATCGAGCACGATTCCATGGGTGAGGTGCGGGTCCCGGCGCACGCCAAGTGGCGCGCCCAGACCCAGCGGGCGGTGGAGAACTTCCCCGTCAGCGGGCAGCGTCTGGAGCGTGCGCACATCGAGGCGCTGGCGCGGATCAAGGCCGCGGCCGCCCAGGTCAACGCGGCGCTCGGCGTGGTCGAGGACGAGGTCGCGGCGGCGATCGCGGACGCGGCGGCGCAGGTCGCCGAGGGCCGCTGGGACGACCACTTCCCCGTCGACGTCTTCCAGACCGGCTCGGGCACCTCCTCCAACATGAACATGAACGAGGTGCTGGCCACCCTCGCGAGCGAGCGCCTGGGCCGCGACGTCCACCCCAACGACCACGTCAACGCCAGCCAGTCGTCCAATGACGTCTTCCCCTCCTCCATCCACATCGCGGCCACCGCGGCCGTCACCGCCGACCTGATCCCGGCGCTGGACCACCTCGCGGCGGCGCTGGAGCGCAAGGCGGAGGAGTTCGCGGACGTCGTCAAGGCGGGCCGTACGCATCTGATGGACGCGACGCCGGTGACGCTGGGCCAGGAGTTCGGCGGATACGCCGCCCAGGTCCGCTACGGGGTCGAGCGGCTGCGCGCCGCGCTGCCCAGGCTGGCCGAACTGCCCCTGGGCGGCACCGCCGTGGGCACCGGCATCAACACCCCGCCCGGCTTCTCCGCCGCCGTCATCGCCGAGCTGGCCCGCGCCACCGGGCTGCCGCTCACCGAGGCCCGCAACCACTTCGAGGCGCAGGGCGCGCGCGACGGCCTGGTGGAGGCCTCCGGTCAGCTGCGCACCCTGGCGGTCTCCCTCACCAAGATCGCCAACGATCTGCGCTGGATGGCGTCCGGGCCGCGCACGGGGCTTGCCGAGATCGCCCTGCCCGATCTGCAGCCCGGTTCCTCGATCATGCCGGGGAAGGTCAACCCGGTGATCCCCGAGGCGGTGCTCATGGTCGCCGCCCAGGTCACGGGCAACGACGCGACCGTGGCCTGGGCCGGGGCGGCCGGGAACTTCGAGCTCAATGTGATGCTCCCGGTCATCGCCAAGAACCTGCTGGAGTCCGTCCGGCTGCTCGCGACCGCCTCCCGGCTGCTGGCGGACCGCACGGTCGACGGGATCACCGCCAACGTGGAGCGCGCCCGCGAGTACGCGGAGTCCTCCCCCTCCGTCGTCACCCCCCTCAACCGCTACCTGGGCTACGAGGAGGCGGCGAAGGTGGCCAAGAAGTCGCTGGCCGAGCGGAAGACCATCCGCGAGGTGGTCCTGGAGTCGGGGTACGTGGAGCGCGGGCTGCTGACTCTGGAGCAGTTGGACGAGGCGCTCGACGTGTTGCGGATGACCCACCCGTAACGCGGTGTTGCGGTACAGGTCACGGCGTGGTGCCGCCCGCCCGCCTAAGATCTGCTCATGACAGCGGACATCGTGGAGACGACGGGAACGGCGGACACCGCTCGATGGGCGCCGGGGGACCATATCCTCTGGCGCTACCGCGCCAACGCCGCCGAGCGCACCGAGCACATCCACATCTGTCGCCCCGTGACCGTCGTCCAGGACACCGCGGAGTTGCTCGCCGTCTGGCTCGCGCCCGGCACCGCCTGCGTCAAGCCGCAGCTCACCGACGGCACCTCGGTCCACCTCGAGCCGCTGTCCACCCGCTACACCAAGCCGCGCACCACCGCCCTGTCCTCGTGGCTGGGCACCGGGGTCCTCAAGCTCGCCCGGCCCGGTGAGCCGTGGTCGGTGTGGCTGTTCTGGGAGCGCGACTGGCGGTTCAAGAACTGGTACGTGAACCTGGAGGAGCCGCGGCTGCGCTGGAGCGGCGGCATCGACTCGGAGGACCACTTCCTGGACATCGCGGTCTACCCGGACCGCAGCTGGGAATGGAAGGACGAGGACGAGTTCGCGCAGGCCCAGCGTGCCGGCCTGATGACCCCTGAGCAGGCCGAGCGCGTACGGGCCGCGGGCCGGGCCGCCGTCGATCTCATCGAATCCTGGGGAGCGCCGTTCCGGGAGGGCTGGGAGGACTGGCGTCCGGACCCGGCGTGGACCGTCCCCGCGCTGCCGGCGGACTGGCAACGGCCGGCTGTCCGTACCGGCCGGTATCGCACGTCGGCGCACTCGAGGTCGTGAACCTCTTGCTGCGCCCCGGTGTTTCAAACGTAGGATCGTCGTCCGGAAGACTGCACTCGTGAAAACCAGACAGCGGCGCAACTCACGAATGTGGCGTGACATCTGACGCGGTCGCAGGAGGGGGCGGAGGCGTGAGCGGTGAGGGAGGCCGGCGCGTCCACGGTGCGGCGGGAGACGGGGGGCCGGTGACGGTGACGGAAGGCCCACAAGGCACGGACTGCACGAACGGCGACGGCTACGCCGACGACTACGAGGGGTTCGAGGACTTCGACCGCCTGGCGCTGGACCGCAGCGGGCAGGCGGAGGCATTCGACGCGATCGGCGACCGCTACGACGAGGCGTTCCCGCGCAAGGACGGCCAGCTCGCGGTCGGCCGATGGCTGGCCGACGCCCTCGCGCCCGGCTCCCGGGTGCTCGACGTCGGCTGCGGCACGGGCCTGCCCACGGCCCGTCAGCTCGTCGACGCCGGACACGACGTGGTGGGCATCGACATTTCCCCGGGCATGCTCAAGCTGGCCCGGAGCAACATCCCGACCGCCACCTTCCATCAGGTGGACATCGTCGACCTGCGCTCCGGCGGCCGTTACGGGCCGGGCGGGGCGCGGGATTTGGGCGAATTCGACGCGGTCGTCGCGTTCTTCTCGCTGCTGATGCTGCCGCGCCCGGAGATTCCGTACGCCCTGCGGGCGCTGCGCGGGCTGCTGAGACCCGGGGGCCTGCTGGCCCTGGCCATGGTCGAGGCGGACGTGGACGACTTCGCGATCCCGTTCCTGGGCAACTCGGTGCGGGTATCCGGTTACCTGCGGGAAGAACTGCGGCGGGTCGTGCAGGACGCGGGCTTCGAGATCACCGGGGAGGACTCGCACTCGTACGCCCCGGCCAGTACGGACGTACCACCCGAGATCCAGCTCTATCTGCACTGCCGACGACGTGTCTGACACTCGGTGCGCCCGGAGGAACAGGGCGCATGGCCCCGGACGGATGGAAACCCACGCGTGACGGAGCACCCCACCTCCCACAATGAGCGGCAGGCCACCAGCCCAGCCGCCGCCTCGGGCGCGCCCGAGGACGCGCACGGCGCGGTCCCGGACCCGCGGACCGCCGTGCGTGGGGCCGCCGCCCCCGGCCAGGAGCCGGACGGTGGACGGCCACGCCCGGCCTTCCCCGCGACCGGCCCGGCCTCCGGCCAGGGTCCGGCCGCGGACCCCGGCCCCGGGGCCGCCGAGCCGGGCGTGGCCCGCCCACGCGGCCGGGCCACGCCCGAGGAGCGGCCCGCCACGGGCCGGCGCCGCGGCCAGGGGGCCGCGCAGCGCGGGGGCGGTACGGCGGGGCGGCGGGCCGGGGCTGGTCCCGGCCGCCGGGACCCGGCGGCGGGCGATTCGGCCAGTGACGCGGTAAGTGAGCACCCGGCGCAGCCGGAGCACGGCACACCGGAGGGCGAGCCTGTGTGGGACGCGGACCACAATGCCGCCAGGGGCGCGGCACGCCGGCCCGGAGCGCGGGACGGCGATTCCGGCCTCGGCGACGAACCCCCGGCCGCGGGGAGCGACGGCACGGGCGGGCGGCGCGGCCGCGACGCCCGGGGAGCCGCCCGGCGCGGCGCGGCCGCGGGCGAGCACCCGCCGGCCGGGGCGGGCGACGCCCGGGCCGCGGCCGAGGTCGGCTACCGCCCGCCCGAGGGCGGAGCGCCTACGGCGCCACCCGTGCCGTCGGGGAGCGGGCCCGCCGCCGAGGCGGCCGCCGCACGGGACCGGAGCGGGGACCGGCTGCGGTTCGTCGGGGCGGCGACCCGGCGGATCGCGCGCGGCATCGACCTGGACGAGATCGTGCTGGGCCTGTGCCGGGCCACCGTGCCGACCTTCGCCGACGCGATCCTGGTCTATCTGCGCGACCCGCTGCCGGTCGGCGACGAGCGCCCGGTGGGCCCGGTCGTGCTGCGGCTGCGCCGTACCGACCGCATCCCGCTGGACCCGGACACCGAGAGCGGGCGGCTGCCGCTGCTGCCCTCGCAGCCGGACCTGTCACCCGCCGTGGGCGGCGGCCCGGCGGCCGAGCTGTGCGAGGTGGAGGCGGGCGGCCCGCTGAACGAGGTGCTGCGCGGAGTGCGGCCGGTCTTCGGCGACTCCTCGGCCGCCCGGGCCGCGCTGCCCGAACTGCTCGGCGGGAACACGTCGGTGGCCACGGGCCAGCGCACGGTCCTGGCGCCGCTGCGGGGGCGGCGCCGGGTGATCGGCGCCGCCGTGTTCGTACGCCGCCCGGACCGGCCGCCGTTCGAGCCGGACGACCTGCTGGTCGCCGCCCAGCTGGCCACCCACACCGCGCTCGGCGTCGACAAGGCGGTGCTGTACGGCCGCGAGGTGTACATCGCCGACGAGCTGCAGCGCACCATGCTGCCCGACTCGCTGCCGCAGCCCACGGGCGTGCGGCTGGCCAGCCGCTACCTCCCGGCCGCCGAGACGGCGAGGGTCGGCGGCGACTGGTACGACGCGATCCCGCTGCCGGGCAACCGCGTCGCGCTGGTGGTCGGCGATGTGATGGGCCACTCCATGACCTCGGCCGCGATCATGGGCCAGCTGCGCACCACCGCACAGACCCTGGCCGGGCTCGACCTGCCGCCGCAGGAGGTGCTGCACCACCTCGACGAGCAGGCGCAGCGGCTGGGTACGGACCGCATGGCGACCTGCCTGTACGCGGTCTACGACCCGGTCGCGCACCGCATCGTGGTCGCCAACGCCGGCCATCCGCCGCCCCTGCTGCTGCACCGCGGCGGCCGCGCGGAGGTGCTGCGGGTGCCGCCGGGCGCGCCGATCGGGGTCGGCGGCGTCGACTTCGAGGCGGTCGAGCTGGACGCCCCCGCGGGCGCCACCCTCATGCTCTACACCGACGGTCTCGTCGAATCGCGGATGCGGGATGTGTGGACCGGGATCGAGCAGCTGCGCGAGCGCCTGACGGCGACCGCCCAGCTCACCGGTCCCAATCCGCCGCCGCTGGAGCCGCTGTGCGACGAGGTGCTGGACATGCTCGGCCCGGGCGACCGGGACGACGACGTGGCGCTGCTGGCGGCCCGCTTCGAGGGGATCGCGCCGAGCGACGTCGCCTACTGGTTCCTGGATCCCAAGGCGCAGACGGCCGGGCAGGCCCGCCGGCTGGCGCGCCGGGCGCTGGCCCGGTGGGATCTGGACGAGCTGACCGACGCGGTGGAGCTGCTGGTCAGCGAGGTGATCACCAACGCCGTGCGGTACGCGGAGCGGCCGGTGACGCTGCGGCTGCTGCGCACGGACGTACTGCGCTGTGAGGTCGGGGACGATGTGCCGCAGCTGCCGCGGCTGCGCCAGGCCCGGCCGTCCGACGAGGGCGGGCGCGGGCTGTATCTGGTCAACCGGATGGCGCGGCGGTGGGGCGCGACGCGGCTGAGCACGGGCAAGGTCGTGTGGTTCGAGCTGGCGATGCCGCCGAGGTCCTGACCGACGCGGCCGTCAGGCACGTCACGCGGCAGCGGGCGGGGCCGCGAAGGCCCCGCCCGCTGCGGTGTGTCAGGCGTCCGAGGTCATCGGGCGTCTGGGGTCACCCGTTGCCCCCCAGCCGGGCGCGCCCGCCGCGCGTGTCCAGCGAGGGCGAGGTCGGCGGGGTCGTCGGCGGGGTGGTGTTGTCGGTCGGCGGCTCGCCGCTCGTGGTCGGGGGCGTCGTCGGCGGGGTGGTGGGCGGGCTCGATGAGGCCGTCGGGCTCTTGCTCGTCGGCGGGGCCGAGGTCGTCGGGTCCGTCGACGCGCTGGTGGGCGGAGCGCTGCTAGGGCTGGCGCTCGTGGGCGGCGGGACGGCCGCGCCCATGTCGGTGTCCAGGTCGAACTTGGACGTCCCCTTGCCGTCGAGCGCCGCTTCCATGTACGCGGCCCAGATCTCGGCCGGGTAGCCACCGCCGTTGACGCGTCCGCCGCCGCCGGTGCCGGTCAGCGTCACCTGCTTGCCGCCCTTGCCCTCGCCGAACATGCCGACCGAGGTGACCAGGTCGGGGGTGTAGCCGGTGAACCACGCGGACTTGTTCTCGTCGGAGGTGCCGGTCTTGCCCGCGACGGCCTGGCCCTTCCGCCGTACGGCCGAGCCGGTGCCCTCGTCGACCACGCCGGTCAGGACGGAGGTCACGGAGTCCGCCGCGGTGCGGCTGATCACCTCGTCCCCCGTGGTGTCGGGCAGTTCGGCGCTCTCGCCGCCCTTCTCCGCCGACTTCAGGATCGAGGGGGTGACCTTCCTGCCGTGGTTGTCGAGGGTGGCGTAGACACCGGCCATGTCCTTGGGGCTGGCGCCCATGACGCCCAGCGACATCGCGGGGGCCACGTCGAAGCCTCCCGCCTTGGGGTTCATGCCCAGCTCGGTGGCGGTCTTCTTGACCTTGTCCAGGCCGACGTCCACCGCCATCTGCGCGAACACCGAGTTGACGGAGTTGTTCATCGCGGTCTGGACGCTGATCGGACCGTAGTCCTTGTTGTCCTCGTTCGGCGGGGCGAAGCCGACCTCACCGCCGTCGTCCTTGACCGGATGCTTGCTGTCGCCGTCGTAGACGGTGTTGGCCCTGATCGGCTGGCCGTCCTGGGTGGTGGAGTCGTTCTCCAGCGCGGCGGCGAGGATGAGCGGCTTGAAGGTCGAGGCGGGCTGGAAGTCCTCTCGGGTGGCGTTGTTGGTCCAGTGCTGGGTGGCGCCCGCACCGCCGTACATCGCCACGATCGCGCCGTTCTCGGGGTTCACCGAGACCGCGCCGACCTGGGCGTGCTTGTCGACCGGGCGGGTCTTCGGCTTGAGCTGGTCGGTCAGCTGGGTGCGGACCGCCTTCTCCAGGTCCTTCTGCTTGTTCTTGTCGATGTTGAGCGTGATCGTCCAGCCGCCGGCCGCGAGCTCGTCCTCGCTCACCCCGGCCTTGAGCAGTTCCTGCTTGGCGGCCTCGACGAGGTAGCCCGTCTGGCCGTCGAGGCCGGTGGCGGGGCGGGGGGGCTTGGGCTTGGGGAACTTCAGGCCCGCGCGCTCGCCCGCGTCCAGCCAGTGCTTCTCGACCATGTTGTCCAGGACGTAGTTCCAGCGCCGCTCGACCAGCCGCTTGCCGTTGGGCCCGGCCACCGAATAGTCGTACTGGCTGGGGGCCTGCAGCACCGCGGCGAGGTAGGCGCCCTGCGCCACGGTGAGCTTCCCGACGTCCTTGTTGTAGTACGCGCGGGCGGCGGCCTGGATGCCGTACGCGTTGCGCCCGTAGTAGCTGGTGTTGATGTACCCCGCGAGGATGTCGTCCTTGGACTGCTGCTGGTCGACCTTGAGGGAGATCACCAGCTCCCTCAGCTTGCGGCTGACGGTCTGTTCCTGGCTGAGGTAGTAGTTCTTGACGTACTGCTGGGTGATGGTCGAGCCGCCCTGCTTGCCCCGGCCCAGGAGCGTGTTGATGATGCCGCGCGCGGTGCCGGTGAAGGAGACGCCGGGGTCGGTGTAGAAGTCCTTGTTCTCGGCGGCAACGAAGGTGTGCTGCACCTCTTTGGGGATCTTCGCCAGCGGTACGGACTCACGGTTGATCTTGCCCGTCTTCGCCATGATGGTGCCGTCGCTGTACTTGTAGACGTTGGCCTCCGCCTTGGCCAGGGCGTTGGCCTTGGGCACATCGACCATCATGTAGAGCACCAGGAAGCCGCCGATGAGCAGCAGCGCCAACGAGAAGAAGTAGCCCAGCACCATCTTCCAGGTGAAGAAGCGTCGTATGCCGGTCTTCTTAGCGCCCTTCTTGGCTCTGCGAGCGCTCTTCTGCCGCGCCCGCCGCTCTTCCGCTCTGCCCATTTCTCCCGCTGCTCCCGTACGTCAGCCCCCAACCCAGCTCATGAAGCTAACACCGCAACTGACGTCAAATACTCATCGACCAAGCTTTTTCCGAGGGTGACAAAGAGCACCCGCCCTGTAGGAACTGACGTCCGGCCGCCTCAAGGGGTTGCCTTCGGCCCAAAAAGTGTTATCACTTTGCTAGAGGCCGCAAGGCCACGCACCACCCACGCACCAGCGAAAACGGGGGACCCTTCATGTCCGATGCACCCAATACGCCCGACATCACGCCCACGGCCGACATACCCGCCCCACCCCGGCCCCAGGTGCGCGAGCGGCCCGCGCGCAGCATCGGCGGCGGCCTCGCGCTGCTGCTCAGCCTGGCCGGTCTGATCGCGGGCCCCATCCTCATCGCCGCCGGGTCCGACACCTCCGAGTACGACTACGAGGACAACGGCAACCCCGCACTGATCCTCCTCGGCGTCGCGGTGCTCATCGCCTCCTTGATCGCGATGCGCGGGTTGTGCACGATCGCGCCGGGCCAGGCCCGGGTCGTCCAGCTCTTCGGCCGCTACAAGGGCACCCTGCGCACCGAGGGGCTGCGCTGGGTCAACCCGTTCAGCAGCCGCAAGAAGATCTCCACCCGGGTGCGCAACCACGAGACCCCGGTACTGAAGGTCAATGACGCGTACGGCAACCCGATCGAGCTCGCCGCCGTCGTCGTCTGGCGGGTCGAGGACACCGCCCAGGCGGTGTTCGAGGTGGACGACTTCCTGGAGTTCGTCTCCACCCAGACCGAGGCCGCGGTACGCCACATCGCCATCGAGTACCCGTACGACGCGCACGACGAGGACGCGCTGTCACTGCGCGGCAACGCCGAGGAGATCACCGAGAAGCTCGCCACCGAACTGCACGCGCGGGTCGAGGCGGCCGGGGTGCGCATCGTCGAGTCGCGCTTCACCCACCTCGCGTACGCCCCCGAGATCGCCTCCGCGATGCTCCAGCGCCAGCAGGCCGGCGCGGTGGTCGCGGCCCGCCGCGAGATCGTGGACGGCGCGGTCGGCATGGTCGAGGCCGCGCTGGCCCGGATCGCCGAGGAGCAGATCGTCGAACTGGACGACGAGCGCAAGGCGGCGATGGTCAGCAACCTGATGGTCGTGCTGTGCGGCGACCGCTCCCCGCAGCCGGTCCTCAACACGGGCACGCTCTACCAGTGACGGATCCGAGCGAGCGGGACGGAGCCGCGGAGCCGGACGCGCGCGAGGGCGCGCGTCCGGCTCCGCGCCGGCGCAAGCAGGTGCTGCTGCGGCTCGACCCCGCGGTACATGACGCGCTCGCGCGCTGGGCCGCGGATGAGCTGCGCAGCGCCAACGCGCAGATCGAGTTCCTGCTGCGCAAGGCGCTCGCGGAGGCGGGGCGACTGCCCCGCGCCGCGGCCCCCATCCCCCGCCGCGGCCGCCCGCCCCGTACCCCCCAGCCCCCGGAGCCGGGCCCCCACGAGGGGTAGCGCCGGGGGCCCGGCGCTACCCCTCTCCCACCGCCTCCAACCGCCTCCCACCTGCGGAAACGCCCACCTCTTCGCAGCTATACACGCAATGTATACGCATGGTGTAGAGTGCTGCGCATGTCAATCGGCCACACCCTGCTCGGACTTCTGGAGTCCGGCCCCCGCCATGGCTACGACCTGAAGCGAGCCTTCGACGAGAGATTCGGGCACGACCGCCCGCTCCACTACGGACAGGTCTACTCGACCATGTCCCGCCTCCTGAAGAACGGCCTCGTCGAGGTCGACGGCATCGAGCACGGTGGCGGCCCCGAGCGCAAGCGCTACGCCATCACCGAGGCCGGCATCACCGACGTGGAGCAGTGGCTCAGGCAGCCGGAGAAGCCCGAGCCGTACCTCCAGTCCGTCCTCTACACCAAGGTCGTCCTCGCCCTGATGACCGGCCGGGACGCCGCGGACCTGCTCGATGTGCAGCGTTCCGAGCATCTGCGCCTGATGCGCGAGCTCACCCAGCGCAAGCGCGCCGGCGACCTCAGCGATCAGCTCATCTGCGACCACGCTCTCTTCCACCTCGAGGCCGACCTGCGCTGGCTGGAGCTCACCGCCGCGCGCCTCGGCCAACTCGCCAAGGCGGTAACCCCATGACCCCCGCGGGCTCGCTCCTCATAGCCGAAGGGCTGCACAAGTCCTACGGGCCCACCCCCGCCCTGGACGGCGCGGACTTCTCCATCCACCCGGGTGAGGTCGTCGCCGTCATGGGCCCCTCGGGCTCCGGCAAGTCGACCCTGCTCCACTGCCTCGCCGGGATCGTCACCCCGGACGCGGGCACCGTCCACTACAGCGGGCGCCCGCTGTCCTCCATGCCGGACTCCCAGCGCAGCGCGCTGCGCCGCGGCGAGTTCGGCTTCGTCTTCCAGTTCGGCCAGCTGGTCCCGGAGCTCAGTTGCGTGGAGAACGTCGCGCTGCCGCTGCGGCTGAACGGCGTGGGGCGCAAGGAGGCGGAGAGCCGCGCGCTGACCTGGCTGGAGCGGCTGGAGGTCGACGATGTGCGCGCCAAGCGGCCCGGCGAGGTCTCCGGCGGCCAGGGGCAGCGCGTCGCCGTGGCCCGCGCCCTGGTCAGCGGCCCGCGCGTGCTGTTCGCCGACGAGCCGACCGGCGCCCTGGACTCGCTCAACGGCGAGCGGGTGATGGAGCTGCTGACCGAGGCCGCCCGGGAGACCCGCGCCGCCGTCGTCCTGGTCACCCACGAGGCGCGCGTCGCCGCGTACTCCGACCGCGAGGTCGTCGTACGGGACGGCAAGGCGCGGGACATGGCGGGCGCCCGATGAGCGCCGGCCATGTGACCCCGCTGCGGAGTGAGAAGGAGCGGGAGCGGGAGCACCCCGGCGGGGCGCCCCAGGCGCCCCCCGACCGCCCGGAGCCCCGTCAGCGGGTCGGCCCGGCCCGCTGGGCCGCCGACCTGGCGACGGGGGCGCGCTTCGCGGTCTCCGGCGGGCGGGAGAGCTGGGCCAGGACGGTCCTGACGGCGGTCGGCGTCGGGCTCGGCGTGGCGCTGCTGCTGATCGCCGCCGCCGTCCCGCATATCGTCTCGGCGCGCGAGGACCGCTCCAACGCCCGCTCCTACTCGAGCGGCTACTCGATCGACGTCAAACCGGGCCCCGACACCCTGCGGCTCGGCTTCGGAAGCACCACCTTCCGCGGCTCCAACATCACGGGCCTCCTGCTGGCGCCCGACGGCGACCGGCCGCCCATGCCCCCGGGCGTCGACCGGATCCCCGCGCCCGGCGAGATGGTGGTCTCCCCCGCCCTGAAGAAGCTGCTCGCCGACGGTGACAGCAAGCTGCTCAGGGAACGCCTCGACGACAAGATCGTCGGCACCATCGGCGACGAGGGGCTGGCCGGCCCGGCCGAGCTCATCTACTACGCGGGCGCCAACCCCGACGCCCTCTGGGCCACCGACAACCGTCTCGACCACTGGGGTGACGACTCCCCGAAGCAGGAGGACCTGGACCCGACCCTGCTCCTGCTGATCGTCGTGGGCTGTGTGGTGCTGCTGCTGCCCGTGGCCATCTTCATCGCCACCGCCGTACGCTTCGGCGGCGAGCGCCGCGACCGCCGGCTCGCCGCGCTGCGCCTGGTGGGCGCCGACAGCCGGATGACGCGGCGGATCGCGGCCGGCGAGGCGCTGGTCGGCTCCCTCCTCGGACTCGCCGTCGGCACCGGGATCTTCCTGCTGGTCAGGCAGTTCATCGGCGGGGTCGCGGTGTTCGGCACCAGCGTCTTTCCCTCCGACGTCCAGCCCTCGGCCACGATCACCGCGCTGATCATGCTCGCGGTGCCCACCTGCGCCGTCGTGGTCACCCAGATCGCGCTGCGCGGTATCACCATCGAACCGCTCGGCGTCGTACGCAACGCCACGCCCAAACCGCGCCGCCTGTGGTGGCGGCTGCTGTTCCCCGTCCTCGGCCTCGCGCTGCTGCTACCGCGCCTCAGCTCGGGAGCGGGGAGCGACAACGCCTCCATGTACCAGGTCGCGGCCGGTGCGGTGCTGATGCTCGTCGGCATCACCGCGCTGCTGCCGTGGCTGGTCGAAGCCGTCGTCAAGCGCTTCGGCGGCGGCCCCGTCCCCTGGCAGCTCGCCACCCGGCGGCTCCAGCTCAGCAGCGGCGCCGCCTCGCGCGCGGTCAGCGGCATCACGGTCGCGGTGGCCGGCGCGATCGCGATCACCATGCTCTTCGCCGCCGCGGAGAGCGACAACACCACCTCCACCGGACAGGACCCGACCCGCGCCGATGTGATGGCGCACACCCCGGTGGACACCGGCGCGCAGGCGCGGGACGCCATCGCGCAGTACACCGGCACCAAGGGCGTACGCGACGCGCTCGGCTTCACCGACGGAATGGTCAGCGACCCGCGCAGCAAGGCCAAGGCCCTGGGCGACATCCCGGTCCAGAGCGTGATGGTCGGCGACTGCCCCACGCTGAAGGAGCTGGCGCGGGTCGGCGACTGCCGCGACGGCGACGTCTTCGTCACCAAGCCCGCCAAGTGGGACGACAAGGACACGTACTTCACCAAACCGGGCGCGACGGTCAACCTCAGCTTCGACGAGGACTACAACCCCTCCCGCAACAAGCCGCTGCTGTGGACGATCCCCAGGTCCGCGCCCGTCGTGGACCCCAAGGAGGACCCGCAGGGCACCGAGCACTCCGGCATCCTGGCCACCCCGGGCGCGCTGGACATCGCCGACCTGAACAACCCCTCGGTGCAGATGATGCTCCGGCTCGACTCGAAGGTCCCGGACGCCATCGAGTACGCCCGCAACACGGCCGCCCGGCTCTCCTCCCAGTCGGACATCTACGAGCTGCACGGCACCAGGCAGTCGGACGAGTTCCGGACCATCAAGCGAGGCCTGTTCATCGGCGCGTCGGCCACCCTGCTGCTGATCGGCGCGAGCATGATCGTCTCCATGCTGGAGCAGCTGCGCGAGCGCAAGAAGCTGCTGTCGGTCCTGGTCGCCTTCGGCACCCGTCGCACCACCCTCGGCTGGTCCGTGCTGTGGCAGACCGCGATCCCGGTGGTGCTGGGCCTGGCCCTGTCGGTCGCGGGCGGAATCGCCCTGGGGGCGATCCTGCTCAAGATGGTCGACATGCCGATCGCCGTGGACTGGGCGAGCGTCACCATGATGACCGGGATCGGCGCGGGCGTGATCCTGCTGGTGACCCTGGTCAGCATGGGGCCGCTGTGGCGCATGATGCGGCCGGACGGGCTCCGTACGGAGTAGCGCACGAGCGGTGCGCTTGTGGCCGCCGGGCCCTTCCCACCTGCGGAAAGGGTCCGGCGGTCGGGTGTTTCGGGGTTTATGCCACCCGTTGGAGTGAATCCCGTGGTACGGGACACATGACGGGGACGCGGCCTACGATGATTGCCTCGACACCAGCCACTGGGAGGCCCGCCATGTCTGCTGCCGCAGTCGAGCAGCCCGTTGATCCCGAGCCGCGCGAGCCGCTGACTCTGCTCGACGAAGCCAACAAGCTCATGGAGCAGCTCCCAGGCTATCGAGTCGAGATCATCGGAGGCGTGCTCACCGTGACCCCCCCGCCTGACGGGCCCCATGCGGACGTGCTGACCGACCTCATGATCCCTTTCATCACAGCGGGCCTCCACGGGCAGGAAACAAGGGTGATCCAGGGGATTGGCCTGTGGCTGCCGAACGGGCCGGACGACTATGCGATTCCGGACCTCTCGATCGTGGACGCCGACTTCAAGGAGCACCACCGCGGGAACAACTGCTATGACCCGGAAGTGTTCCGCCTGGTCGTCGAAGTCACCTCGTCCAACCACAACAACGACCTGCGGAACAAGGTCGTCGCATACGCACAGGCCATGATCCCGGTCTATGTGATCGTCAACCGGAAGCACGGCCGCGTACATCTGCTGACGGACCTCGCGGACAGCGGATACGACACGCACCGCATCTACGCGCCAGGGGAGAAAATCACCCTCCCCGACTCGATCGGCGCCGAGGTCACCCTGGACGTGGCAGCGATCCTGGCCACCGGCCGCCACTGACACACCCGGCTCGCCCTACTCACCCCTTGACGATCCGCACCGGCAACGCCCCCAACGCCTCCCGCAGTGCCCCCGCGAACGCCTCGAACTCCTCCTGCCGCACCGCCCCCGCCCGCATCGCGAGCGCGATCCGGCGCGCGGGCGCCGGGTCCGCGAAGTATCCGGTGGCCAGTTGGTCGCTGCGCCCCGTCTCCAGGCGCAGCGCCGTGCGCGGCAGCAGCGTCACCCCGAGCCCGCCCGCCACCAGCTGCACCAGCGTGGAGAGCCCGGCGGCGCTCGTGGTCACCGGCGCACCCTCCGTACGGCCCGCCTCGCGGCAGATGTCCAGGGCCTGGTCGCGCAGGCAGTGGCCCTCGTCGAGCAGCAGTAGATCCAGCTCCTTCAGCGCCGCGCGAGGGATGTCGCTGCGCCCGCCGAGCCAGTGGTCCCGGGGCGTGACCAGGACGAAGTCCTCGTCGAACAGCGGCAGTTCGACCACGCCGGGGGCGGCCAGCGGGATCGCGAGCAGCAGCAGGTCGAGCCGCCCGTGGGCGAGGCCGTCCAGCAGCGAGGCGGTCTGCTCCTCGTGCACCTGCAGATCGAGCAGCGGATAGCGGTCGTGCACCAGCCGCAGCACGATCGGCAGCAGATACGGCGCCACGGTCGGGATCACCCCGAGCCGCAACACCCCGGTGAACGGCGCCCGCGCCGCCTCCGCCTCCTCCATCAGCGCGCCCACCGCCTCCAGCACCGTGCGCGCCCGCGCCGCGAGCCGCTCCCCCGCCGGGCTGAGCAGCACCTTGCGCGTCGTACGCTCCAGGAGCTGCACCCCGAGCGCCTCCTCCAGCGCGGCGACGGCCCCCGACAGCGCGGGCTGGCTCATGCCGATGGCGGCCGCGGCATCGCGGAAGTGCAGATGCTCTGCGACCGCGGCGAACGCCCTGAGCTGGGAGAGGCTGGGCTGACGGGGCTTGCCCCCGGGTGCGGGCGACTTACCCCCGGGCGTGGGTGAAGCGACCAACTGATAACCACCTCCGATCAACATCACCTAGTCTAGCTATTTCACTGATCAATGCCTCTTGTGCCAGGGTGGTTCAGTCCAACCCAGAGGAAACCACCACATATCGGTTTCCTCCGCTGAACGCTGCAAGGAGAGCGCGTGCTCACTGTCGGTGACAAGTTCCCCACGTACGACCTGACCGCCTGCGTGTCGCTGGAGAGCGGCAAGGAGTTCGAGCAGATCAACCACAAGTCCTACGAGGGCAAGTGGCGCGTGGTTTTCTTCTGGCCCAAGGACTTCACCTTCGTGTGCCCGACCGAGATCGCCGCGTTCGGCAAGCTGAACGACGAGTTCGCCGACCGCGACACGCAGATCCTCGGTGTCTCCGGCGACTCCGAGTTCGTCCACCACGCCTGGCGCAAGGACCACGCCGACCTGCGTGACCTGCCCTTCCCGATGCTGGCCGACTCCAAGCACGAGCTGATGCGGGACTGCGGCGTCGAGGGCGAGGACGGCTTCGCGCAGCGCGCCGTCTTCATCGTCGACCAGAACAACGAAATCCAGTTCACCATGGTGACCGCCGGTTCCGTGGGCCGTAACCCCAAGGAGGTCCTGCGGGTCCTCGACGCCCTGCAGACCGACGAGCTGTGCCCCTGCAACTGGAGCAAGGGCGAGGACACCCTCGACCCGGCCCAGCTCCTCGCGGGCGAGTGAGCTGATCCGACATGGCACTCGACGACCTGAAGTCCGCTCTGCCGGACTACGCCAAGGACCTCAAGCTCAACCTGGGCTCGGTCATCGGCAACTCCAATCTGCCGCAACAGCAGTTGTGGGGCACCGTGCTCGCCTGCGCGATCGCCTCGCGCTCGCCGCGTGTGCTGACGGAGCTCGAGCCGGAGGCCAAGGCCAACCTGAGCCCCGAGGCCTACACCGCCGCCAAGTCGGCCGCCGCCGTCATGGCGATGAACAACGTCTTCTACCGGACCCGGCACCTGCTGTCGGACCCGGAGTACGGCACCCTGCGCGCGGGTCTGCGGATGAACGTCATCGGCAACCCGGGCGTGGAGAGAGTCGACTTCGAGCTCTGGTCGCTGGCGGTCTCCGCGATCAACGGCTGCGGCCAGTGCCTGGACTCGCATGAGCAGGTGCTCCGTAAGGCGGGCGTGGACCGCGAGACGATCCAGGAAGCCTTCAAGATCGCCGCAGTGGTACAGGCGGTCGGCACCACGCTCGACGCCGAGGCGGCCCTGGCCGCGAACGGCTGACGGCACACGAGCGCAAGCGCATAAGGGGCGTTCCCACCGAACCGGTGGGAACGCCCCTCGCGCATGCCCCACCGCCTCCTGATGTCCGACCCCAGCGGTATGGTCACC
This sequence comes from Streptomyces sp. ME19-01-6, assembly GCF_033793745.1. NCBI lineage: Bacteria > Bacillati > Actinomycetota > Actinomycetes > Kitasatosporales > Streptomycetaceae > Streptomyces > Streptomyces sp. ME19-01-6. Next base: position 576,280 of record NZ_JARAXF010000003.1, read on the forward strand.
GGCCATGACCGAAGACACGGACCGCACCGCCGACTTGGCCGAGGCGAGCCGGCTCCTGGCCCAGGTCGCCGACGACGCGGAGTCCGCCGGCGAGGAGGACGAGGAATGGGCGGAGGACACGCGCGCCGTCCGCGAGGCGTACACCCGCGCCCTGCGGACGGACCCGGAGAGCCTGGAGGCGGCCGCGGGACTCGCCGTGCTGGCCGGTGCCGAGCTCCGCTTCCACCTCGTCAACCACGTGGACGGAGCCTGGTGGGAAGAGGACCCGGACCCTCTCCCCGACATACCGGCCGACGACGAGGACGGGCGCCGGCTCGTCGACGAGGCGGTCCGCGCGGCCCGGCACGTCCTGTCCCTGGATCCGGGCAACAACCTCGCCGTCCACCTCGAAGCGCTGGCCCACGAATGCGGGGGCGCACACGACGAGGCACTGGCCGGCTATCTGCGCGCCGTGGAACTCGACCCTTGGGACCACGTCGCACAGGCCCGGGCACAGGCACTCGACGACACGTACGACCCGCCGCGCCACGAGGGATCGGACTCCAATCCGCACTCCCGGCACTTCTGGCTGCTCCGCGACAGCGTGTCGACCAGCAACTCCGGTGACGAGGAGGTGGCGTACTGGCGCCTCGGCGATCCGGACGAGGTGCGGGACGCGATCGAGACGGTGGTGTCGGACAAGGCGCGGTACAACCCTGATCTGCCGTCCGTCCGGGACGGCGGCATCGACCTGATCACCTACGCCCCGGGCCGACCGCCGAGCACCGTCGACCTCTACGACGCGCTGCGCCCCTCACCTTCCGGGTCGCCGACGGTGGACTGGACGGCCGTGAACCTCGAAGAGCCGCCGCCCGGCAAGCGCCTGCCGCCCGGACAGCCGGTGCGCGTCGGCGGCCGTGTGCACTTCGACGGGGAGGGCGAACGCGGCGAGGAGTGAGCGTGGCGGGGGCGGCTCAGACACCCTCGTCGTGCCGCGTCGGCGCGAGCTCCGCCGCCGTCGCCCCGTGCGGCCCCTGAGTCGCGCGCAGCGCGGCCTCCTTGTTGTACGTCAGCAGATAGCCGACGACCGTATTGGCGACCGCCACCAGCGGTACGGCCACCACCGCGCCGCCGATGCCGCCGATCAGCGAGCCGGCCGCGACCGAGAGCACCACGGCCAGCGGGTGCACCCGCACCGCCCGGCCGAGGATGAAGGGCTGCAGGATGTGGCCCTCGATCTGCTGCACGGCCAGCACCACCACGAGCACCATCGCCGCCGTCCACACGCCCTGGGTGACGAGTGCGACCACGACCGCCAGCGCGCCGGAGACGACGGCGCCGACGAGCGGGATGAAGGCGAAGACGAAGATGAAGACGGCGAGCGGGACGGCCATCGGGACGTCGAGGAAGAAGAGGCCGACGCCGATGGCGATGGCGTCGATCAACGCCACCATCACCGTGCCGCGCACATAGGCGGTGAGCGTGGTCCAGGCGCGCGGGCCGGCGCCCGCCACGCCCGCGCGGGCCGGGGCCGGGACGAGCTTGAGGAACCAGGCCCAGATCTTCGGCCCGTCGTACAGCAGGAAGAGCGTGCTGAACATCGCCAGCAGAATGCCGGTCATCACCTCCACGACGACCGTGACGCCTTCGAGCCCGGCGGAGGTCAGCTCCTCGGTGTTGGCGCCGATCGCGTCCCGCAGGCTGTTGGCGATCTGGTTGATCTGCTTCTCGGTGACGTGGAAGGGGCTGTTGAGCAGCCAGTCCCGCAGGTCGTCGATGCCTGCCTGGACCTTGCTGGACAGGTCGTCGACGTTCTCCATGACCTGCCAGACCACGAACCAGACGACCAGGCCCATGATGATGAAGCCGGAGATGAAGGTGATGGCGGTGGCCAGGCCACGGGGGACGCCCCGGTTCCGCAGGCGGGCGACGGTCGGCTCCAGCATCGCGGTGATCAGCAGGGCGACGGTGAAGGAGAGCACCACCAGTTCGACGGCGCTGATGACGGTCATCAGCACATAGACGGTCCCGGCGAGCACCAGCAGCCGCCAGCCGACCTCGGCGGCGACCCGGACGCCCCAGGGCACTGCGGCGACGGGGTCGGGCTTGGCGGAGACGGCGGGGGCGTAGGCGGGCGGGGCGGGCACGCTGGCCGGCTCCCGGCGGGCCGGGGCCTGGCCGTCGACGGCCACGACGTCCAGGGCCACGCCGTCCAGAGCCGGGCGGTCAGCGCCGGCGCCGTGGTCGGCGGGGCTGGTGGGGGCGACGTGGCTGTCGGGGCCGTTTACGCCTTCGGCCTTGCTGCTGCCCTTGCCCTTGTCCGGGGTCTTGTCGGCGCCCTGCCCCCTGTCGGCCCGTTCGCTCGTGCCGTCGTCGGCGTGCGCGTCGTCCCGGTCGGCGGCGTCGGCCTCGGCCTGGCGCTCCAGCCGCTCGGCCAGCCGCGTCAGGCCGGCTCCCATTCTGCCGACCCAGTGTGGCAATGCGGACATCTTGCTTCCCCTACCCCCAGTTCCCCCGTGGTCGTGGGGAAGACGTTACAGGCTGAGGACGCGGGAAACCCCCGGCCGGTTGCGGCCGGGGGTTTCGCGAAGTCGAACGCCGGAGGCGACCGAGTGAGCTCAGAGGCATCAGTAGTAGTGGTTGGCCTGCCAGAACGACCAAGCGCCGCAGGGGCTCTGGTAGCGGTCGTTCATGTAGTTCAGGCCCCACTTGATCTGGGTGGCCGGGTTGGTGCGCCAGTCGGCGCCCACAGAGGACATCTTGGAGCCCGGCAGCGCCTGCACCAGACCGTACGCGCCCGAGGAGGGGTTTTCGGCCCGGTAGTTCCAGGTGCTCTCGTGGTTCACGATGTTGCTGAAGCACTGGAACTGGTCCGCCGGGACGATCTGACGCGCCATGGCCTGGACCTCGGCGACGGTGTACGAGGCCTGCTGCGGGAAGCTGCTGGCGTCGCGGGTGGCGGAACGGCTCGCCTCGAGCTTCTTCTTGGCTTCCTCGCGCTCCTTGGCGAGCTTGGCCTCGGCGGCCGCCTTCTCGGCGGCCAGCTTCTTGGCCTTGGCGTCCTTGGCGGCCTGCTTGCGGGCAGACTCCTCAGCGGACTTCTTCGCCTCCGCGTCGGCCGCGGTGGACTGCACGTCCGCCTGCTGCGTCAGGGATGCGGTCTGCGCCACGGCCTGCTGGCCGGCGGGTATGTCCGCGAGCAACGTCGCGTCGGCGGCGGTCGCCTCGACGGGGTCGGTTGAGCTCTGCTCACCGCCCGCGGCAACACCGACAACAGCGCCCACAGTGGTGACCGCGGTGGCGGAGGCCACAGCGAATCCCCGGACCGAAATCCGGCTCACACGGTTTCCTTCCAGCATCGCCCGCTTAGGTGACCTCGCGGACGCAATCGTGCCCCTGAACGCTGACCTCCCCTTGTTCCGTCCCCTTGTCCTACAGGGGGATGGCTGGTCACGGGAGGCACTGGCCCGGTGGACCCTCCCTCGGGAGAGCCGCAAGGTGCTCGGGCGGCATACGGCGAACGCTGTTTAGTTCTGATACTGCTGTGGTTCCGTACCGCTGGGGGTACTGGTGTGCCGTATGCGGGGCCTGACAGGACCCACACACTGCCGGAAGCGGACGCCTGGAGGCAATTCTCCGTTGAGTGTGAAAGCTCACACCCCGTTTACACCCTAGGATTTCCGGAAATCCGAGCGCACCAAGACACCGCGCGGCTAAGCTCTTTCGGCTCAGCCACGCGGCGTTTTGGGTCACGCTTCCCCCTCAACTACCTCAGATGTGGCCGTCCTCGAGCATTTCGGTCACCAGCGCCGCGATCGGCGACCGTTCGGAGCGGTTGAGGGTGACATGGGCGAACAGCGGGTGCCCCTTGAGCTTCTCGACCACCGCGACGACACCGTCATAGCGCCCGACGCGGAGATTGTCCCGCTGTGCCACGTCATGGGTGAGTACCACCCGGGAGTTGGCGCCGATACGGGACAGAACGGTCAGCAGGACGTTCCGTTCGAGCGACTGCGCCTCATCCACGATCACAAAGGCGTCATGGAGCGAGCGGCCCCGGATATGGGTGAGCGGCAGCACCTCCAGCATCCCGCGCCCCACCACCTCCTCGATCACATCCGAGGTGGTCACCGCCGACAGCGTGTCGAAGACGGCCTGGGCCCACGGGCTCATCTTCTCCGCCTCGCTGCCCGGCAGATAGCCCAACTCCTGCCCGCCCACCGCGTACAGCGGCCGGAAGATCATCACCTTCCGGTGCTGCCGGCGCTCCAGTACCGCCTCCAGACCGGCGCACAGCGCGAGCGCCGACTTGCCCGTGCCGGCCCGGCCACCCATCGAGACGATCCCGATCTCCGGGTCGAGCAGCAGATCCAGCGCGATGCGCTGCTCCGCGCTCCGCCCGTGGATCCCGAACGCCTCGCGGTCGCCGCGCACCAGCCGCACCTGCCCGTCCGGCGTGACCCGGCCGAGCGCCTTGCCGCGCTCCGACTGCAGCACCAGACCGGTGTGCACCGGCAGCTCCGCCGCCTCGGGGACATACGCGGTCTCGGCCGCGAAGAGGTCGTCCACCTGTTCGGCGGGGACGGCCAGCTCGGCCATGCCGGTCCAGCCCGAGTCGGTTATCGCCAGCTCGGCGCGGTACTCCTCGGCGAGGAGCCCCACCGACGACGCCTTGATGCGCAGCGGGAGGTCCTTCGAGACGACCGTGACGTCGTACCCCTCGGCCTGGAGGTTCCTGGCGACCGCGAGGATCCGCGAGTCGTTGTCACCCAACCGGCCGCCATGGGTCAGGAAGGCGGCAGGCAGGATGCCCGGGTCGGAGTGGTTGAGCTCGACACGCAAGGTGCCGCCCAGATCGCCGATCGGGATCGGGGCGTCCAGACGGCCGTGCCGGATGCGGTACTCGTCCAGCAGGCGCAGCGCCTGCCGGGCGAAGTAACCCAGCTCCGGGTGGTGCCTCTTGGACTCCAGCTCGGTGACCACGACGACCGGCAGCACGACCTCGTGCTCGTCGAAGCGGGTCATGGCATTCGGGTCGGCGAGCAGGACGCTGGTGTCGAGGACATAGGTGCGCCGGTCTTGCTCGCGGCGTTTCTTGCTGGTCACCACGGGTGGACGAACCCCCTCGGGAGAGGTTGGGGTGCGACGGCGTCGCGGGAACGAGTCCCCCGGCCCGCAGGCGGGGGACGGACCGGGCTCAGGCCCCGACGGGAGGACCGAGCGCCGGCCCTCCGCGTCATACGCACGATCCGCACAGTCGTCCGTGTGCAAAGGGCCTCCCGGGCGAACGAGCAACATGCCGTCCGCTGGCAGTGCGACACCCCTAGGACAGTTGGGGCAGGGCGTCGACCTGGAAGGGATATTCCCTCGAACGAGCGCGGCCATGCAATGGCATATGACGGCGCGCACATGAACGTTGTGAAACCCGCCCGTTTCCGGAGGGGATGAGGCCGTAGCGGAAACCGTACGGACGCATGAGCCGCGCGGGCCCGACTGCCGTACCGCGTACGGGACTAGAAGCCGTACCGGCGATGACGCGCGGCGTAGTCACGGAGCGCGCGAAGGAAGTCGACCTTGCGGAAAGCGGGCCAGAAGACCTCGCAGAAGTAGTACTCCGAATGGGCGCTCTGCCACAGCATGAACCCCGACAGCCGCTGCTCGCCGCTGGTGCGGATGACGAGGTCCGGGTCGGGCTGGCCGCGCGTGTACAGGTGTTCGGAAATCAGGTCGATGTCGACGACCTCCGCGAGCTCCTCGAACGTGGTGCCCTTGCTCGCGTGGTCGAGCAGCAGCGACCGCACCGCGTCGGCGATCTCCTGCCGGCCGCCGTAGCCGATCGCGACGTTGACGAGTATGCCGTCGATGTGGTCCGTGGCCTGCTCGGCCTCCTTGAGGACCGTCTGGGTACGGGCGGGCAGCAGGTCCATGGTGCCGACGTGGTGCACCCGCCAGCGCCCGTCGGCGGCCAGGTCGCGGACCGCGTTCTCGATGATGCCGAGGAGCGGGATCAGCTCTTCCTCGGGGCGGTCGAGGTTGTCGGTGGACAGCATCCAGAGCGTGACGACTTCGACGTCCGTCTCGTTGCACCAGCCGAGCAGTTCCTGAATCTTGCTCGCGCCCGCCTTGTGCCCCTGCTCGGTCGTCCCCCCGGCCGCCCGGGCCCAGCGGCGGTTTCCGTCGAGGATGACTCCAATGTGCTTGGGCACCTGGGCGTGGTCGAGGCGGCCTTCCACCCGGCGTGCGTAGAGCCCGTACACCAGGTCGCGCAACTTCACGTCTTCCAGCCCCTCAGTGCCTTGCATGGCTTGCGATGGCGGTCCGCCCAAGGCCGCACCCTACTGCGGGCGGGGGGCGCTGGCGAACCGGGTGCGCCCCCTGGCTGCCGCGCCCACCCCGCAGAACATCACGCTCCGTAGCCACTCGATGTGCGCTCCGTCCGGACCGGCGGCCGGTACGCCCCGGAATCGCCCGGAAAGGAAGCGGGCCGGTCCGTGGGGGGGATACGGACCGGCCCGAGGGGGGGCTTCCACCATAACGCTTTGTGAGGGATAGTCCAGGCATCGACGAGGGTGACAATGAATGTCTCCGGGAATGCCGCCGGCTGCCGTCAGGCCGCGAGCCCTCCGAGCACCAGCCCAGCGCAGGCCCCGAGGATCATGAAGGGGCCGAACGCCATCCCGGTTCCGCGAGTCGCCCGGCGCGTCGCGAGCAGCCCGATGGCGTAGCACGAGCCCAGCAGCAGCCCCGCGAAGGCGCCCAGGACCAGCACCGCCCAGCCGTACCAGCCGAGCGCGATCCCCAGCCCCAGGGCCAGCTTCACATCGCCGAACCCCATCCCGCTCGGCCTGATCAGAAAGAGCACGAGGTACGCGCCGCCCAGCGCCGCCCCGCCCAGCAGCGCCCGCCGCCACGACCCGGCGCTGTGCGGCAGCAGTGACGCCACCCCGAGCAGCACGGCCGCCGCGCCCGCCAGAGGCAGCGTCAGCACATCCGGCAGCCGGTGCACCGCCCGGTCCACGCCCGCCAGCAGCACCGTCGGCGGCGCGAGCAGCAGCCACACCGCCAGCTCGGGGCGGTCGCCGACGGCCGCCGCCAGCACCGCGCACACCAGCGCGGTGAGGGCGGCGGTCAGGGGCGCGCCCGTGCCGTAGTCCTGCTCGCCCACCCGGCAGCCCGGGCAGCGGGCGAACCCCAGCCAGCCCCGGGCCGCCCCGGTGAGCGCGTGCCCGCGCGGGCACGCCGCGCGCCACGGCTCCTCGGGCTCCACGGCCAGCCGGTAGCGGGCGCGCGGCACGAACAGTCCGGCCGCCGCGCCGTACGCGGCGGCAAGGATGACCAGGGGTACAGACACGGGCCGAGCCTACGAAAGCGGGGCCGGGTGCGACACTCGCACCGGGCACCGGGCACCGGGCACCGGGCACCGGGCGCCGGAGACGAGACGTACGGAAGGGCGGGGCGGGGATGGGCCGTTGGCGGGACGGTACGGGGACGATGCGCGTGCTCGGCGCCCCACTCGACGCCGTACTCGGGGACGTACGAGACGACGTACGAGACGACGTACTGGGCACGGACGTCCCCCTGGAGGTCGCCGCCTCCTACCGGGCCCGCACCCGCGGGCTGCTCGGCCGGGACGGGGTGACGGGCGCACTGCTGCTCACCCCCGCGAGCAGCGTCCACACCGTCGGGATGCGCTTCGCCATCGACGTCGCCTACCTCGACCGCGGTCTGACCGTCCTTGCCGTACGCACCATGCGCCCCGGCCGGCTCGGGCTGCCCCGGCCCCGCTCGCGCCATGTCCTGGAGGCCGAGGCGGGCGCCATGGAACGCTGGGGGTTGCGGGCCGGCGCCCGCGTCACCATCCGGTGTCCGGGCACATAGCCGCGGCCACATGCGAGCTGTACTCTGTGCCACCGGTGTCATGGTTGGACACCCTCGATCGCGTATCGAGGTCCTTGAGGTAGAGGTACAGGGGTAGGGGTTGCACGGTGACAATCACGGGCAAAATTCTGCGGTTTGACGAGTTTCGCGGCTACGGCTTCATCGCTCCCGACGACGGTGGCGAGGACGTCTTCATGCACGCGAACGACCTGCTGGACGAGAAGCATCTGTTCCAGCCGGGCAGCAAGGTGGAGTTCGTCCCGGAGTACGGCGACAAGGGTCCCAAGGCGTCCGAAGTACGGATCGTCCAGCGGGCGGCCATCGTCCGGACCCATACGCCGGGACCGGCCCCGGACTCGGGCGACGACACCATGTGCGATGTGCTGTCGATCTCCGAGTTCCGGCAGGAGCTGACCGAGGCGCTGGTCGAGGTGGGCGGCACACTGACCGCAGACCAGATCAAGCAGGTACGCAGACGCGTGATCGAACTGGCTCAGGCGCACAACTGGATCGAGTCCTGAGGGACTCAGCAGCACCACACCGAACCGCCGCGCGGGGCATCGCCCCTGTCGCGGCGGTTCCTTTTCAGGACCCGGTGGCCATCAGCATCGCCCACAGCGCGACCGTCGCGGCGACGATCGTGGCCGGCCCGGTCAGCAACCCGAGCCGGGTGAAGTCGCCCAGGCCGGAGCTGCCGCTGGAGCCGCTGGTGTCGCTGGTCTCGCCGTCCATGCCGTATCCGCGGATCTCGCGCCGCCACAGCAAGGTGGCCAGCGAGCCCACATAGGTGAGGTTCGGCCCCAGATTGACGCCGATCAGGACCGCGAGGACCGGGCCGGGCCCGCCCGCGGCGGCGATCGGCAGCAGCGCGAGTGTGGCGGGGAGGTTGTTGACGAGGTTGGCCAGGACCGCCGCGACACCGGCCACCGCGAGCAGCGCGGGCAGCCCGGTGCCGCCGGGGAACAGATGGGTCAGGCCGTTCCCCAGTCCGCCCGCCAGCACCGCCTGGACCACGACCCCCAGCGCGAGCACGAAGAGGCAGAACAGCGGCCCGGTGGCGGCCACGGCGCCCCGCACCGTCGCCCGGCCGCGCGCCACCGCGCGCACCGCGAGGACCAGGGCGCCGGCCCAGGCCGCCCAGGCCGGATCCACCCCGGCGAGCGAGGCGGCGACGAATCCGCAGAGGGTCAACACGAGCACGACCAGGGCGAACACCGGAACCTCGGGGCGCCGGGCGGGCGGCGGGCGCGTGGTCCCGGCGGCCAGGTCGGCGGCGAAGTAGCGGCGGAAGACCAGGTACTCGATGCCGACGGCCACCAGCCACGCGGGCGCCATGAGCACGGCGAACCGCGTGAACGACAGCCCGCTGGCGTCCAGGGCCAGCAGATTGGTCAGATTCGAGACGGGAAGCAGCAGGGACGCGGAGTTCGCCAAGTGAGCGCAGGCGTACAGATGCGGGCGCGCCCGGGCGCCGAGCCGGGTGGCGGTGGCGAACACCACGGGCGTGAGCAGCACCACCGTGGCGTCCAGGCTGAGCACCGCGGTGACCACCGCCGCCACCGCGAAGACCCCGGCCAGCAGCCGGTCCGTACGGCCCCGGCAGGCCCGGGCCACCGCGTCCCCCGCGGCCTCGAAGAGTCCTTCGTCCGCACACATCCGGGCCAGCAGCAGCACCGCGGCCAGAAAACCGACGACCGGCAGCAGCCTGCCGGTGACCTGCCACACCTCCGGGAGCGACACCGCCCCGGCCGCCACCACCAGCCCCGCGGCGGGCACCGCGGCGGCCGCCTCGGGCCACCCCCGGGGCCGTACGACGGCGAAGGCGAGCACGCCCAGCAGCAGGGCGGCGGAAACGGTCTCGGTGAGGGCGGTGCTCAGGGGGGACTCCCGGTCCGGATGCGACAAACACATCCATCATGGGATACGCGCCCGGACGGACCGCCACGGGCCCCCCGCTTCCGGCTCCTATCCCGCGCGGGCGAAGCTGACCTCGACCCGGCGGTTCTTCTTGCGCCCCTCCTCCGTGGAATTGGCCGCGATCGGGTACTGCTCTCCGTAGCCGCGGATCTGGTACTGGACGGAGGAGTTCAGGTTCGCGGAGAGCGCGCGCTGGACGGCGTTGGCCCGTTCCTTGGAGAGCTTGAGGCCGTGGAGGGCGGAGCCGAGGTCGTCGGTGAAGCCGAAGACTCGGACGCTGGTCGCGTTCTGCTTCTCGATCTCCTGGGCGATGGCCCTGATCCGGGCGTTGGCCTCGCCGCCGAGCTTGGAGCTGTCCTTGGCGAACAGCACCTCGGCCTGCAGGGCGAACTTGACCTTGGCGTTGGTGTCCTCGCGGCGCTCGTCGCCGTCGTCGGTCTCGACGACCGACTTGATGTCCAGCACCCGGCCGGGGGCCAGCTTCGCGCTCCCGGCCAGCCGCAGATCGGGGTCCTTGGGGTCGATCTTGACGGGTGGCGTGGTGTCGGCGGGGGCGCCGGGGCCGCTGTCGGCGCGGGCCGCCGGGGCCGGGGCGACCAGGAGCGCGGTGGAGGCGAGCGCGGCGAGAAGCGAGCCCCGGCGGGCGCGGGCGCGGCGGTCGTGGGGTGTGGTCATCGCCGGCTCATCCCGTGAGCTCGATGCTGACCGACGGCATGGTCGGGATCTGGAAGTCGACCTTGGTGACGCTCGACGGCGGGGCCGGGAACTGGGCGAACAGCGGGCGGCTCTCGTCCGGCTTGATCCCCGAGAGCCCCGTCGTACACAGGCACTCCCCGTCGGTGTCCCGCAGCACCAGATAGCGCTTCTTGCCGGCCCCGTCGACGAGCGAGGCGCCGGACACGGACGACCGGGACTTCATCTCGGTCTCCTTGGAGCGCCAGTCCACCGCGTTGAAGAGCTGATCGCCGCGGTTGGTCACCGTCCCGTTCACGGTGACGAACCCGCCGCTGTCCCGGACCGCGGAGTGCAGGGTGACCACGATCCCGTTCGGCCCCTTGATCTCGCCGATGGTCTTGGTCGAATCGGCCGCGGGCTCGCTGTCCTTGCCGTCGTCACCGGTCCCGCTGTCCTTGGCTGCCGTGGACTTCTGGCCCGCGCCGTCGTCCGGCTTCTTGCCGTCGTCGCTGCCGCACCCGGCCACGGCGAGGGCCAGGGCCGCCGCGAGCGCCCCCACGGCGGCCCCCCTCCGGGCCTTCGTCGTGTGCCGCATGCTCATCGCTCGCTGTCCCTTACTCTTCGTTGATTCTTCGTGTCCGCTCGTCAGTCGGCGAGATGGACGGAGAACAGGTCCTTGGCGACGGGGAAGAGATCGAGGTGCTCGGGGTCGATGGTGATGTCCTTGCCCTCGCAGACCAGATCGATGACGGGCTTCTCGTCCTTGCCCCCCTCGTCGCCCTTGCCGTCGTCGCCCTTGCCGTCGTCGCCCTTGCCGTCCCCGGTCGGGTCGGGCAGCGGAGCCGGCTCCTCGTAGGTGCAGCGCGGCTCGACGACCGCCTTGGCCCGCGCGGTCGCGTGCTTGGTCTCCGTACCGGGGATGACCGACTTGCCGACCGCCTTGCGGGTCTTGACCGTGACGGTGAAGGAGACGGGCAGATAGCCCGGGACGCACCCTCCGTCGACGACATCCGCGTCGTTCTCGCCGGCGAACCACTGCGCCTGGTCGCACGGGTCGTGCAGCGGATCGAAGCCCCGGCCGGTGAGCAGGTCCTCCCAGGTCTGCTCGCCGGCGATCGCGTCCAGCAGACCCTTCCGCAACTGGGCGCGGAAGTCCTCGGCCGCGCCGAGCGCCGCCGCGTCGGCCGCGGTCTGGCCGCCGTTGCGGGTGGCGCCCGCCTGGCCGACCGCGAAGAGGGCGAGCGCGAGGAAGAGCAGGCCCGCCACCGCGGTGATGTAGATCGGAAACGCCTGCCCCGCGTCACCGGCCAGGCGGGAGGGGCGGAAGCGGCGAGCGGTCACGGGGCCGGTCAGATGCCGACGACCTCGGAGATCTTGTCGGAGATGGCGTTCGCGATCATGCTGCCGAAGTCCGTCGTCGACAGGACGAGGACGATGGCGACCACCACGGCGATGATGCCCAGGTACTCGATCGAGGTCTGCCCCCGGTCGTTCCGCATGACGCGCTTCCCCATTGTGTTCCCCTCCATGGGTGGCCGTACCGTTCCGGTCCGGCGACTCAACCCCCGTGGTGCCGCTCGCGACACGAGCAAAGTACGCCGAAACACCTGCCCGGGAACAGTGCCTACGGCACCATTGCCTGCCCATTTCGAGGCGTTCGAACCGCGTCGTCAGCTTTCGACTGACGGTCAGGTCAACATTCAGGCTGGCGCGGCCCATCCGATTCACCCCCTCCCGGCCCCGAGGAGTCCTCCGGGACCAACTGTCCCATATTCGATTGCAATCGCGAAGGCGCTTCATCGAATCCAGCGCGGTCAATCCCCCGTGATGGAGCCGAAATCCGTGCCCGAACCGATGAAGAAGCCCGCGATGAGCAGGATCATCGTGCCCGGCACCATGAAGGTCGTGACCACCATGGTCGCCTTGGGCACCGCGCGGGCCGCGCGCCGCCGGGCGTTCTGCGCGTCGGTGCGCCGCATGTCGTTCGCAATGGCGATCAGCGTCTCGACGATCGGCGCCCCGAGCTCCTCACCCTGCTGCAGCGCGGTGACGAACTGAGCGACCTGCTCGGAGTCGTTCCGCTTCCGCAGTTCCTCGAACGCCTGTCTCCGGCTCACCCCCATGTCCATTTGCCGAAGCGTGATGCGAAGTTCATCCGCCCAGGGGCCCTCGTACTTCTCCGCCACCCGGTCCAGCGCCTGCCGGAAACTCAGTCCGGCGCTCACCACGACCGCCAGCACATCCAGAAAGTCCGGCAGCGTCCGCTCGATGGCGGCCCGGCGCTCCCGTACCGCCGCCCAGATGCCGACCTCGATCCAGAACAGCCCGAAGGCGACCAGCACGAGGGCGAGCAGCAACTGCCCCTTCATCAGCATCACCAGCGCGCCGCCGAAGCCGAGGATGCCGTACACCGCGCGCCGCGCCGCATAGCGGTCGACCGTCAGCCCGCCCGGGTTGCCCGCCAGATCGATCCGGCGCCGGACCTTGGAGACCCGCTTCTCGCCCATCAGCCGCAGCACCAACGGGGCGTAGCGCATGCCGAGCCGGTCGACGGCCGAGCCGACCGCCGTCGTACGCGTCGCCCCGACCTCCAGCGCCACCGCCAGGTCGCTGGGCAGCTTGGCCTCGCTGCGGTAGAGCGCGACACCGTACGCGACACCCGCCACCGACAGTCCCGCCACCAGCGCCAGCAGCACACCGATCGCCATGTCCGCCGCCCCTCTCAGACGTCGATCTTCGACATACGGCGGATCAGGAAGAAGCCGATCCCGTACAGCGCGAAGGCCACCACCACCGCGGCCTGGCCCCAGAAGGACGAGGTCATCCGGTCCAGGGAGCCCGCCGCGATCCGGTTCATCAGCAGCAGCGTGCCGACGCCCATCAGCGGGACCACGTACGCGGTGACCGTGACCTGGGACAGCTGGGTGCGGACCTCGCGCCGGGTCTCCTTGCGCTCCTCCAGCGTCTGGGTGAGGTTGCGCAGCGAGCTGACGACGGTTCCGCCCGCGCGGTTGGACAGCACGAGCGTGGTGACCAGGACGACCAGCTCCCGGGAGGGCAGCCGCTCGGCGAGCTCGCCCAGCGCGTCGTCGATCGAGTGGCCGACGGCCAGCTTGTCGGCGACCTTGGCCAGCTCCTCCCCCGCCGGGGCCTCCATCTCGTCGGCCGCCATGCCCAGCGCGGTACGCAGCGCGAGCCCCGCCTGGGTGGCGTTGGCCAGGATCCGTGACAGCTCGGGCAGTTGGTTGATGAACTTCTCGATCCGCTTCTGCCGCTGCCAGGTGAGGAAGGCGAACGCGGACCAGACCGCGACCACGGCCGCGATCGGCCCGAAGAACGCCGCGAGCAGCGACGCCGCCACCACCCACAGGCCGATCGCCGCCCCCGCCGTGTAGACGAAGAACTCCCCAGGAGTGATCTCAAGACCCGTCGAGGCCAGCCGCAGCTCCAGCTTCCGCCCGAGCCGGGTGGAGCGCAGCCGCCGGTCCACCCCCACGAAACGGCGCGGCCGGCCGGACAGCGGCAGCGGCCCCGTATCGGAGAGCCGGTCGAACAGCACCTGCTGGGCCGCCTTGCCCCGGGCGTACGTATGCACGCCCGCGACGCCCAGCGCGCCGCACACCAGCGTCGCCCCGACCGTCACCACCGCCAGTTGGTCCATGCCCGGCTACCTCCGCTCACTCGGGCTGTACGCGGCCCCGCGCACGCTCAGCTGCGCCGGGAACGCGGCGACGCCGAACGCGGGCGGCACCGACTCACTCGCCAGCCGCAGCCGCTCCGCGACCCGTTCCGGCAGCGGGAAGTACGAGAACCGCCCGTGGACGATACGGTCCCCGCCCATCGGCTCGGCGTCGAACCGGCAGACCGTCGCGATGCGGTACTCCTCGTGGCCATGGCTGTCCAGCAGCGCGACCTCGCTGATCCGCCGCGTGCCGTCGGCATGCCGGACGAGCTGCACGATGCAGTCCACCGCGCTGTTGATCTGGTCCCGCAGCGCCTCGTACGGAATCGCCACATCCGACATCGAGGCGAGCGTCTGCAGCCGCATCAGCGCGTCCTCCGCGCTGTTGGCGTGCACGGTGGCCAGCGAGCCGTCGTGGCCGGTGGACATGGCCTGCAGCATGTCCAGGGTCTCCCCGCCGCGCACCTCGCCGACGATGATGCGGTCGGGGCGCATCCGCAGCGAGTTGCGCACCAGGTCGCGAATGGTGATCAGGCCCTTGCCCTCGACGTTGGGCGGGCGGGACTCCAGGCGGATCACATGCGTCTGCTGCAGCTGCAGCTCCGCCGCGTCCTCGACGGTGATGATCCGCTCGCCCTCCGGGATCAGCCCGGAGAGGGAGTTGAGCAGCGTCGTCTTGCCCGAGCCGGTCGGCCCGGAGACCACGACGTTGAACTTCGCCCGCACCAGCGCGGCGAGCAGCAGCAACATCTGCTCGTCCAGCGTCCCCATGCCGATCAGCTCGTGCAGGGTGTAGGCGCGCGGGAAGCGGCGGATGGTGAGCGTGGCGCCGGTGAGCGCGAGCGGCGGGATGATGACGTTGACCCGCTCGCCGGACGGCAGCCGGGCGTCCACCATCGGATTCGACTCGTCCACCCGGCGGTTGACCGTGGAGACGATCCGCTCGATGGTCTGCATCAGCTGCTCCTCGGACGCGAAGCGCACCGGGACCAGCTCGACCCGGCCCGCGCGCTCCACGAAGATCTGGTCCGGGCCGTTGACCATGATCTCGGTGATGGAGGCGTCCTCCAGGAGCGGTTCGAGCACACCGAGGCCCAGCGCCTCGTCCACGACCCGGCGGATCAGCTGGGACCGCTCGGCGGTGGACAGGACCGGGCCCTCGCGGCTGATGATGTGCCCCAGGACGCGCTCCAGGCGCGAGCGCCGCTCGCCGGCGGCGAGCGAGGACATCTCCGCGAGGTCGATCTCCTCGAGCAGCTTGGCGCGGTAGACGGCGACGAGATGCCCGTCCTCCCGCCCCTCACCGGGCCCCTCGGGCGCGGTGATGCGTGCCCGCAGGCTCATCGGTGTCCTCCTTGTGCTGGTATGCGGCTCCGCCGCGTGATGGGCTCCGCTCGCCGGTCCCCTGACGGGCCGTCGGTCAGCCGTCGTCGCACGGCATCGTCGCGCTCCTCTCCGCGCTCCCGAAGCTCACGCCGGGCAGCACCGACGGGATGTCCACCGTCGCGGTCGCCCGCGTCCGGCCGTCCCCGCACGGGGTGACGCCGACATCCGTCCCGTCCGCCAGCCATCCGCTCATCGCCGCCAGCCCCGCGGCCGCCGGGCTCGTCTGCGCCTCATCGAGCGAGGCCGTACGCGCCGCCGCGCGGGCCGCGGTGCCCGCCTGCTGCACGGCGTACGCGGCGAGCCCCAACTGGACGGCGGCCAGCGCGACGAGAAGCAGGACCGGCAGAAAGCCGAGGAACTCGATCGAGGCGGACCCCCGATCGCGGCGCCGGTCGCGACATCGGTCGCGCGCGAAGCGCGCCGAACGCGCGGCACCCGCCGCGCGAGCCGCCCCGCGCCGGGCCACGCGCCGGGCCACCGCCGCACGCAGGGCACTCCCCGCGCACCCGGTCGCCGTCTCACGCCCCCTCGCCTCGGGTGCCACCACCACGCGCCCGGTGCGCACCTCACCCCCGACGGCCGCGGCAGGCCCGGCCACCGCCGCGCGCCGGGGCACCCCGAAGCGCCCCGCCCCCGCCCCAGGGACCACCACGTGCCCGGCCCCCGCACCAGGGGCCACCGGCGCGCGGGTCACCTCGGCGTGTGCCACCACCCCGTGCCCGCTCACCGCCTCACACCCCCTCCGCCTGCTCATCCACCGCTCCCGCGGTCCCCGTCACCGGCCACGGGAAGTCCGCGGCCCCGGGGAAGAGCACCGGGACGTGGACCTTCACCGTGGCCTTCCACATCCCGTCGGCGCCCTGGCCGCAGGTGATCTCGGCGCTGTCCTGCCAGGCGCCCGGGAGGTCCTTCAGCGCCGCCTCCTGGCAGGCGCCCGCGTCGCCGCCCACCGCGGCGCCCGCCCGGGCGGCCTTGTCGGCGGAGTTGCCCGCGAGGGAGTACGTATAGCCGAGCAGCACGAACTGCCAGATGACGGCCAGCACCACCAGCACCAGCGGCAGCACGCCGAGGAATTCGACCGCGACCTGGCCGCGGTCGCCGCCCCGCTTGCGCTGAAAGCGCCTGGAGGGTGTGGAGGGGACCTCCCGCAGGGACTCCGGCCCGGTGCCCGTACCGCCGTCGGCCGCACCCGGACTGCCCCCGGCGGCCGGGGCGTCGCCGCCCGCTCCTATGGCACGGCGCCGCCGCATGCCCGGGAGCGTGCGGTGGTCCGCAGGGCCGGGGTGCACCCCACGAGGCGCGCGTCCGCCACCGGGCCCGCCCCCGGCGGGGCCGGCGCCGGGCGGCTCCAGCAGGCCCAGCTCCCCGGCCAGGCCCCACAGGGCCTGTTTGACGGCCGACTTGGCGTCGAGGTCCTGCATCCGGCCCGAGTCGACGGCCGGCTGCAGCTCCTTGAAGCCGGCCGGGACCACCGTACGGGCCATCCGGGTGCCCGTCGCACGCTCGATCAGCTGCGGCTGGATCTCCGCGCTGCGGGTGTGGCGGTTGACGACGGCGACCGTGTCCTCCGCCTTGCGGACCTGCAGCCGGTCCCAGAGCCGGACCATGCGCTTGGCGGCCCGCACCGCGACCACGTCCGGGGTGGTCACCAGCACCGCGAGGTCCGCGATCTCAACGGTGGCGGCGCCCGCCGAGGTCATCTGCGTACCGCAGTCGACGATCACCACCTCGAAGCCCGAGCGCAGCGCGCTGACGACCTGCCGGGCCGCGCGGTCGTCGACCTCCTCGCCGCGCTCGCCCTCGCCCGGGGCGAGCAGCAGCCCGAGGCCGGTCTGATGGGTGAACACCGCTTCCTGCAGCACCCGCGGCGTGATGTCGTTGATCTGTGCCAGGTCGGCGATCGACCGCCGGAACTGCACATCGAGGTAGGAGGCGATGTCGCCGGACTGCAGGTCCATGTCGACGAGCGCGACCCTGCGCCCCGCCGCCTGCGCGGCCAGCGCGAGCTGCACGGCGGTGACCGTCGTACCGACCCCGCCCTTGGCGCCCGCGACGGCGACCAGCTTCCCGCCGGGTCCGGTGACGAGCGCCTCGCCGCCGCCTCCGAGGTGGCGCCGTACACCGGTGGCCCACTGGGCCGCGGCCTGGACGCGGGCGGCCAGCTCGTCGTACGACAGCGGCAGCCCGGCGATGCCGCGGGCGCCGGAGTCCATGGCGGCGGAGTAGAGCGCGGGCCCGGCGTCCGCCGTCACCAGCACCACGCCCACGGCCGGGAAGCGCAGCGCTATCTCGCGGATGAGTTCGAGCGCGGGGGCCGGGCCGATGCGCTCATGGACCAGGACGACCTCGGGCAGGTCCTCCAGGGAGGCAGCGGCCAGCGCTGCGAGGGTGTCGAGCAGCCGGGTCGAGTCGCCCACCGGCGGGGACGGTTCGACGCCCGGCAACTGGCCGAGCAGCCCGCTGAGCGCGCGGGCGGCGTCGGGGTCGCCGACGCCCGGAAGGATTCTGATCGTCACCGGGGCACCGCCTCACTCATGTTCCTGCGGCACGCCGCTGGACGCCGCTGGTAGTCGTGCTGCTTGTCATTTGTCGCCGTCGTCGCTGTCGAGGGTGTAGGTGCGGTCGCCGGGGGGGATGGTGTCGTCGCCGCCGGGGGCGACGAGGGCGAGGCGTACGTGTGAGGCGAAGGACTCGGCGTACGCCACGCGCTGCGCGTCCTTGGTGTCCAGCGCGAAGGTGATGGGCACCGCCGCCTCGAGGCGCCGGGTGTCGTCCTGGTCCGGCTCCAGCGCGGTGAGCTTGCCGACGTCGATGACCTCCGCGCCCGCGACGATGACCTTGGAGACCGGATCGTCGCGCTGGCTCCTGCCCTCGAAGGTCGCGTAGATGTTCACCTTCGAGCCGGGGTTGATCTTGCCGGCGACGCCGGTCGCCGCGTCGATCATGATGGCGATCTCCTGCTGCCCCGCCTTGAGCGCCGGGCGGTCCACGATCATGTCGTCCTGGAGGAGCGAGCCCTTGCGCAGCGGGGTGACGGCGATCTTGCCGCGTACGTCGGCGAGGTCGGTGACGGCCGTGGACGGCAGCCAGCGCTCGGGCATCGATATCTTCTCGAACTTGCCGGCGTCCAGCGCCTGGTAGGCCGGGACGTCCGACTTGAGCTTGTACGCGGTGGTCTCGGGACCGACCTTCGACTCCACGTCGCGGATGACGGACAGCACTCCGGCGAACGCGCCACCGGCGCACAGGACCGACAGGAGCAGCAGGATGACTCCGCGGCGCTGGCGTGAATTCATGGACGCACAACCTCGTTCGGGGACGTTACCGGCTCGTCAGAGCGGGTCGCTCGGTCTGGGGCAGGGCAAGGATGTCATCGCCGCGCGGCACCGGGGCGGAGCAGAACGCGCAGCGGTCCCCGATGAGTTCGAAGCCGCACCAGTGGCACTCCTCCCTCCGCACGGACGACACCAGCTGGTAGAGGACGGAGAGGTCGGGGATGGCCGCGACGAACTCGATCAGCTTGGGGGTGCCCCACCAGTGGGCCGACTCGTGCGGCAGCGGCACCTCCTGGGTGCCCTGCACCCCCCATCCGGGGGCGAGTTTGACGTTGACCCAGTCGCCGCCCGCGTGGCCGTGGCCATGGCTGTTGAGGTTGCCGCGCGCGACGGTGAGGTGGGTGGCGTACCCGGGCCCGGGCAGCGCGGCCTCGCCGCCCACCTTGACCAGCTGCGGGGTGGGGTGGGCGAGCACGGCGAACTGCGCTCCCGGCACCCAGGACTTGACGTGCGAGGTGAGACTGACGGGCACCCGGTCGAGCCTGGCGACGGAGCCCAGCAGCGCGCCCGCGTGGACGTAGTGCGGCAGCAGGCGCGCGGCGCAGGCGAGCACGCCGGGGCTGAAGTCGCACATCGACAGCTGGCGCAGCTGACGGGCGACCACGGCGACGGCGAGCGGCGGGAGTTCGAGGGGCAGCAGCGCGATGCGGTCGCTCTCCAGGACCGACCGTACGGTGTGCAGGCGGCGGACGAAGGGCGCGGGGGTGGCCGCGGGGTAGACCACGATGAGATAGCCCTGCTGGTCCAGCAGGGCGGCGGTCTCGGCCAGCGCGTCGTCCAACGGCTCCACATCGGGCGGCATCAGCACGACGGCCGACGGGGTCTGGCCGTCGGGCGGCGGAAGCACCAGCTCACGGCTGGTGACTGCTATCGCGGTGGGCACGTCTGCTACCCCGTCTCACGTCGGCGCCGGGGAGAGCGGCGGCCGCAGGTCGTTGCTGCTGTCCTGGTGCGTCAGCACTTTATCCGCGAAAGCCGCGTGAGAGAACACTTCCCCTGAGTTACGGGCCCATGCCGGACCTGTTGACAACCTTATTGGTCTGGACCGCTTTTGACGGGACGAGGCAGACCCGACCACCCCGGGCGCCAACCTCGTACGGAACCCCGGCTTCGAGTCCGGCCTGAGCGGCTGGACCTGCTCCGCCGCCTCCGGGACCACGGTGGCGGGCAACGCCTGGTCCGGCTCGGTCGGCCCGAAGGTCCACGGCCTGCCCTAGCGGGCCGGGCCCCCTTCGTGGGGCCAGTCGTCCATGGCCCGGTGGTCGCGCACCGCCTCTTCCAGCGCACGTATCCCGAGGTCGACAAGCGGGTTCCGGCGGCTGCCCCGGCGCACGCAGGTGAGGATCCGCCGCGTCGGCATGTTCTCGCTCGACACCGGCACCCGTACCACCGCCCGGCCCGCCGGGCCCTCGGCCAGCCGCGGGACCAGCGAGACGCCCAGCCCGTTCCCGACCAGCGACCAGACCGCCGGCCACTGGGTGGCGGCGTGCACGATCCGCGGCGAGAACCCGGCCGCCGCGCACAGCACCCGCACCCGCTGGGCGTGGTCGCAGGTGCCCGGGTCGGCGACGATCCAGTCCTCGGCCGCCGCGTCCTCCAGCCGCACCGACACCGCCCGCGCGAGCGGGTGGTCGGCGGGCACCAGCATGACGTGCGGCTCCTCCAGCAGGGGGCTCTGCTCGAACCGCGCGTCATCCGGCGACGGCCCGCCCTCGATGGGCTCCACGACCGCGAGATCCACCTTGCCCGCCATCAGCAGGTCCATGCTCTCCGCGGTGTCGCACTCGCGCACCTGCACCAGGAGGTCGGGATGGCTGTGCCGCAGCCGCCCGGCCGCGGGGGCGATCAGGCCGCTGATCGCGGTGGTGAAGCCCGCGATGCGCAGTGGTCCGGCCATGCCCGCCCGGTAGGACTCCAGTTCCGCCCGCGCCTCCTCCCACCGGGCCAGCAGCGCGTCGGCGTGGTCGATGAGCAGGTGCCCGGCCGGGGTCAGCCGGACGCCGCGGCCCTGCGGCTCCAGGAGCGGGACCTTGAGCTCGCGCGCGAGTTGGCGCATGTGGTGGGAGACCGCCGACGGGGTGAGGTGCAGGGCCTCTGCGGCCGCGGTGACCGTGCCCTGCTGGTGCACCACGCGGAGCATGTGAAGCCGACGCAGGTCAATCATGAAATTATCTTGCACACATCACCGGCAAAACATGCAATGGACCGCAACGGTTGTGCGGGGTCATCCTGCTGCCATGGACACCAACACGAACACCATCGTTTCCCGGCACACCACCAGGGAGGGTGTCGTGGTCTGGAGCCGCTGCGCCTGCGGACGGCTTCAAATGGCCCTGGTTCCGTACGGCGTCGACGGCAAGGGACTCGCCGCGGGCGGACACGACATCCAGTGCCCCCACCGCGGCCGTTAGCTCACTCCGACGTTCGACAGGCTCTGCGCAGGACGAAGGCGAAATGGCTTCCCCTCCCCGTATCACTCGTTCAACAGCGAACTGGACCCTCATCGGCCTGATCCTGCTGACCCTCAACCTGCGGGCGGCCATCACCGGCATCCCCCCGGTCCTGGGCGAGCTCCAGGACACGTTCGGGCTCAGCGGGCTTGAGGTCAGCGTGCTCACCACCCTGCCGGAGCTGTGCCTGGGCATCTTCTCCGCGCTCGCCCCCGTGCTCGCCCGCCGGTTCGGCACCGAGGCGGCGATCACCGGAGCGCTCCTGGTGATCACGATCGGGCTCCTGCTGCGCGTGTTCCCCGCCCAGTCGGCGCTGTTCGCCGGCACCGTGCTGGCCGGAGCCGGGATGGCCACGGGCAACGTGCTGGTGCCGGCGGTCATCAAGCGCGTGTTCCCCCGTCGCGTGGGATCCCTCACCGGCCTGTCGATGATGCTGTTGTCGGTCGGCGGCGCCGCCGCGGCGGGCCTGGCCGTCCCACTGGACCACATGGGCGGCTGGCGGCCGGCTCTGGCCGTGTGGGCGGTCCCGTCCCTGATCGCGGCCCTGGTGTGGTGCCCGCTCGCGCTCCGCGGGCCGAAGCGGCCGCCGGAACGGCCGGCCGCCCGCGCCTGCGAATCCACGTCCACCGCTCACGCGGAAGCCCGGACAGACACTCACACGGAGACTCGGACGGGGACTCATGCGGAGGAGGGGTCGCTGCTGCGCTCGCCGCTGGCGTGGTCCGTGATGGTCTTCATGGGCATGACGTCGCTGATGTTCTACACGCTGACGTCGTGGCTTCCCGAGATGATGCAAGACCACGGGTTCGCGCCCACCACCGCCGGGATGATGAACTCGGTCGTCATCATCATCGGGATCCCCCTCGGTTTCGTCGTACCGGTGGTCGCCGCCCACCTGCGCGACCAGCGGCCGCTCGTCCTCGGGGTCGTCGCCCTGATGGTGATCGGACTCGGCGGCCTGCTCCTGGCTCCGCGGGCCGGATGGGTCTGGATCACGATCTTCGGGGTCGCCACGGGCAGCGCGTTCCCGATCGCCCTCACGCTCCTCAACCTGCGCTCACCCACTGCCGCGGTCACCGCGCGACTCTCGGGCATGGCTCAGTCCGGCGGGTATCTCCTCGCCGCATCCGGCCCGCTGACCTTCGGCATGCTGCACAGCGTCACCGGCGGCTGGGAGGCGTCGATCTGGCTGCTGCTCCTGCTGCTGGTGCCCGAGCTCGTGTGCGGCCTGCTGGCCGCACGGCCCGGCTTCGTACGGCTGAGCACCACGCGGCCGGAGCACCGTATGGGGCATCTCGCCGAGCCCGCGGTGATCTCCGCCCGGTCCACCGAAGCAGACCGTTCGCACTGAACTCGGAAAGCCAGCCGCCGCTTTCGAGGGAGGACCGAGCGCCCTCCCCCGGTCGGCGCGGTCAACGGAAGGCGGCGGCGTTCTCCGCGGCCCACTGCCGGAACGGCCTGGCCGGGCGGCCGGTGATCCGCTCAACCGTGTCGCGCGCCTTCAGCAGTTCCTCGTTGACGTCCCCTCCCATCAGGTCGAGCACCGCGCTCGCGGCCTCATCCCCCAGGAACGCGGCCATGTCGCGGTGGGCCTCCCCGCGGCTGATCTCGGCGAACGGCACCTCCCGTCCCAGAGCGGCCGCGACCTCTTCGACCTGCCGCCGGGCCGTGACCCGTTCCGGCCCGGTCAGCGCGTACGTCCGGCCGCGATGCCCCGACTCGGTCAACGCCACCCGAGCCACCGCCGCGATGTCCGCGGGGTGGATGGTGGGCAGCCCGATGTCCGCGTACGGCACGCGGACCGTTTCGTGCCCGCGGATCGCTTCCGCCCACCACAGGGCGTTCGACGCGAACTGCGTCGGCCGCAGGATCGTCCAGGCCATGCCGCTGTCCTGGAGCAGCCGCTCGACAGCGAGGTTCTCGCCGGCGGGAGCCAGGTGCGGATGGGTCTGGACGGTGATGGACGACACCAGCACCACATGCTCCACACCGGCCTGCCGAGCGGCCTGGAGGATGTCGGCATCCGGCCCCATCCGCGACACCAGGAACAGCGACCGCACCCCGTCCAGCGCGGGCCTCAGCGAAGCGATCCGCGCGAAATCACCCTCGACGGCCTCGACCCCCGCCGGGAACGCGGCCCGTGCGGCGTCCCGGGTGAGCCCTCGCAATGGCCCCGCAGCGTGCTCTCGCAACTCCCTCAGCAGCGCACTTCCTATGTTTCCGGTCGCTCCGGTCACGAGGATCACGGGCACACTCTCCTGTTCGCCAGACGGTGATCAATCCGGCGTGAACGCTAAAACCTCAACCTCGCTTCAGGTCAACTCGAGGTTCCTGTCAGGGACTTGACAGGAACATTGGTCTGGACCACCGTGGATCACATGCCTCAGGGGCCCCTGAACGCGTCAGCGCACCACTTCCCCCCACATCCCCCCACGCCCGGAGGCACCCGTGGCACGCGCACGATCAGGTACGTTCACCCAAAAACTGCTCGGCGGCATAGCGGTAGCGACCCTTGCCACAAGCGGACTGACAGCCGCCAACACCGCGGGCGCGGCGGAGAAACCCGTCGGCGCCGCGGCCGTCCCCGAGCACGCGGTCACCGGGTACTGGCAGAACTTCGACAACGGCGCGGGCGTGCAGAAGTTGGGCGACGTCCAGGACGAGTACGACATCATCGCCGTAGCCTTCGCCGACGCCACCACCACACCCGGCGCAGGCCGCGGGCACCTCCGTCATCATCTCCATCGGCGGCCAGAACGGCACAGTCTCGATCAGCGACGACGCGTCCGCCGACGCCTTCGCCACCTCCGTCACCAAGCTCATGGACGAGTACGGCTTCGACGGCGTCGACATCGACCTGGAGAACGGCCTCAACGCCACCTACATGAGCAAGGCGCTCAAGGCCATCCACGCCAAGAAGAGCGACGTCGTGGTGACGATGGCGCCGCAGACCGTCGACATGCAGTCGCCGCGGAACGAGTACTTCAAGACCGCCTTGGCGATCAAGGACTTCCTGACGGTGGTCAACATGCAGTACTACAACAGCGGCTCCATGCTGGGCTGCGACGGCAAGGTCTACTCCCAGGGCTCGGTCGACTTCCTCACCGCCCTCGCCTGCATCCAGTTGGAGAACGGCCTCGACCCGTCCCAGGTCGGCCTCGGCGTCCCCGCCTCCACGCGCGGCGCGAGCTCCGGGTACGTGGACCCGGGGGTCGTCACGGCCGCGCTGGACTGCCTCACGAAGGGCACCGGCTGCGGGTCGTTCAAGCCCTCGAAGACGTACCCTGGGCTGCGCGGCGCGATGACCTGGTCGACCAACTGGGACGCGGCGAACGGCAGCGCCTGGTCGAAGGCGGTCGGGCCGCACGTCCACGGTCTGCCGTAGGGCCCGCCCGTTCGAGGGGGGACCGAGCGCTCCCCCCCCTCGAACGGGGATCGGGAAGTGCCAACCGTGATCATGTCGTCAGTGGGTGGCCTTACGGTCATGGCCATGGATCTACAGGGAAAGTCCATCGTATTGATGGGGCGGTTCCACAAGCTGCCACACGCCACGGCGAAGGCCGGGCTGGAGGCGTTGGGCGCGCGGGTGTCGAGTTCGGTTTCCGACCGAACGGATCTGGTCTTCGCCGCACATGACGTGGCAGGCCGCAAGATCGGAGCGGCGACCACACGCGGCATTCCGGTCTATGACGCGAAGGCGTTGCGGGCCGTGCTCAAGGGGGCTGCCAAGCCCTCGGCGGGCGGTGAGTCCGCCACCGGCGAGGCGGGGACCTTCGCGGATCACACGTCGCTGACCTCGGCCGCCGACCCGGCCGCGCTGCTGGGGCTCCTCGAGGAAGCGGACTGGTCCGCCTTCGCAGCCGAGCGGGATCTGCCGCCGCTCCGGGCCCGGTTGCTGGAGCTCGAGCGCACGGACGGGGTCACCGAGGCGCATCGCTTCGCCACCGAGAGGATTCGCGCCCTCGACGACACACGGCTGCAGCATCCGTACGGCCACATCACGGAGATCGAATCGTCCGCCGTCAGCCCGTGCGGACGCTATCTGGCCACCGGAAGCTGGGTCGGCGACGACTACCACCGCGGTGGTGCGTTGCAGATCTGGGAGGTCGCCAGCGGTCGCTGCGTCAACACACTCAGCCGCATCGACGGCGGCGTCGGCTGGCCCGACTACGACGACGTCATCCAGTGGTCGGACGACAGCACCCGCGTCGGACTCGCCTACAACACCAATCAGGTGGGGGTGTTCGACCCCTTCGGTACCGCCACCTACAACACCTGTCCGCTGGCCAGTGCCTCGGTGACGGATGGGGCCAGTCGGCCGCCGACGTGGGCGCTGGCGCCCGATGGTCGGCGCGCGTACGTCTCGACCGGATCCCCCTGCGCGGTCAAGGGCTGCGTCGTCCCGCTCGAGGCGGGCCATCTGTACTGGCTGCCCGCCTACGCACCACCCTCGCACCCGTACCTGCTCACCGAGACGCTTCCCGAAGAGTTCGAGAACGAGGACGCCGAGCTGTGGCTGGATGACGGGGTCGGTTGGTCACGGGACGGCACCCGGCTGTACGCGTATCACGCTCGGCACAAGCGGGATCTGGTCATCGACCTGGCCACCAAGCAGGTGGGCTGGGCGACTGAGGAAAAGGAACCCGAGGCGGTCACGGGGAAGGGCGGCTCGGGCGGAGTGCGGGTCTCCGTGGACTCGACCCGTGTGACCTTCCGCCGGCCCGACACCGGAGGAGCATTGGGCGACTTCACGTTCCTCCGCGAACCACCGGGCCCCCGGCTCCTGGAAGACGGTTCCGTGTTCGAGCGGCACAACGTCAACTTCGCGCTGGACGACCACACCTGGTGCGCGGCCTTCGAGGAAGGTGTGGTCATCGCGCCGCCGGACCGCAGGGAAGACCTGGAGGCGGTGCTGACCTGGTCGGTCGACCGGCGGTTCGCCTGGCCGGTGCGGTGGGGCGGGCTCGATGTCGTGCCGGACGTGCGGACCGCCGCCGACCGGCTCGGGGAGGACGGCCTCGGCTACTACGTCCGGGAGTACGTCGAGGAGCTCGAAGCCGCCGAAGCCGCGCGGACCACGGAAGCGGCGCAGGGCAACGCGGCGGCCCAGGGAATCGGGGCGTGGCCGCCGCCCAACACCGCGACGATGGACGACCTGTTCTCGGCCGTGAAGGAATCCGTCTCCGGGCTCGGGAGCAACTGGGACTTCGCGGTGAACGAGTATCTCAGCGACGCGGCCCGGCTCCGGGCGCGGCGGGGGGAGCCCGAAGGCGCCGCGGAACTGCTCGAGGCGATACCCGGTGCGGACGAGCGCGTCGTGGCCTCGGCTCAGGTGGCCATGATCCTGGCCCGCGCGGGACGGACCGAACAGGCGCGTGCCGTCTTCGCCTTCGCCGAGCCGAGGGCGGAGGCGGCCCTCGGAAAGCGCAACGTCGCCAACGTCGCCTCCTCGGTGGCCGGCGCCTACCACGCCCTGGGCGACACTGCCGCCGCCGACGCGTGGTTCGCCCGCGCGCGGGAAGCCATCGAGCCGGAAATCAACCCATGGGAGAACCGTCTCGCGGTCATCTGGGCGCTCACCGAGTGCGGACGCGTAAACGAGGCCCGGTCGATATGGACGTCCTCCGAGGACCGGCCCAACAGCTTCAGCTCCGAGCCGTGGCTGCTCTGTCTGCTGAGCACCGACCGGCTCGACATCGCGGAAGAGTTCCTCGAGGCGTGCGTCCCGCCCCGGGACCGGCCGTCGAGCATGATCAAGGCACTGGTCGAGCTCGGTCGGCCCGATCTGCTCCGCTCGTGGCTCTCCGACTCGTGGTACATACCGGACGAGGCCTACGAGCGTGCCCAGGCGATCGCCGACGGCGCCCCTCGGCCGTCCCTGCCGCCGACGCCGACCGAGGAGGACATCGCGGCCCTCGCCGAAGCGCACGCCGAGCTGCTCAAGACGCCCCGCGCCAAACGCGAGAGGCCGACCGAGAAGCTCATTGAGCAGGCTGCGGACTGCGGGCACCTCGGCGCCGTGCTGGACCTGCTCGGCGACCTTCCGGCGCATGATTTCAACGACCGGCCGAAAGCCGCGTTCTCCGCGCTGTGGCGCGCCGCCACAGGCCACTACCAGGCCCGGTGGTGATGCCCGCCTGACTCCGCGGCCTCTCTGGCGGGCTACCGGAGGCTGTCGAGCCAGCGCACGATGGCCGCGGTGGCCCGGACGTTGGACCCCAGGTGGCGGGAGCCGTTGTAGTCGACGGCTCCCAGGTCGACGACCGGCGCGGCCACGCCGTGGCGGCGCAGCACCGCCTCGCAGTGCGCGGTGTTGGCGACGGTGGCCTGCTCGTCGCCGCTCGCCATGTAAAGGCGGACCGGCACGCGGGGCGCCCAGTCGCACACGTCGTCGGTGGTGCGCAGGGCGGCGGCCATGGGGCCGGTCGGGTGGCCGAGCAGGTCGCGGCCGTGGGCGGTGAGCAGCTTGTCGAGGGTGGCAGGGGTGCCCTCCATGAGCTGCCGGCCGGTGTGGGCGCCGTCGAACAGGGCCTCGATGGTGTCGGCGTACGGCGCCTGGAACACCTCGGCCGGGCTGTCGTAGAGGTGGTGCAGCCGGTTGAAGGCGACCAGGGTGTAGGCCGCGTACAGCACGCTCGACTTGGGTTCGAGCTCGCCGGCGAGCAGCGCGGGCAGCTCGGCGCCGCCGAAGTCGTACGCCCCGCTGACCGGGGCCAGCGCGCCCAGCCGGAACCAGCGGTCCTCGCCGGACTGCAGGGCCCTGGCCAGGCCCAGGGCCGCCGAGGCGCCCTGGGAGAAGCCGGTGACCGCCACCTCCCGGTCCAGGGTGCGGCCGGTGCGGGGCGCGAAGGCGCGGGCGGCGCGCAGCAGGTCCAGGGACGCGGTGGTCTCGGAGGGGACGTCCATCCAGGGGTGCGGGCCGGGGCCGAGGCCCATGCCGAGGTAGTCGGGGGCGACGGCCGCGTGGCCGGCGGAGGCGTAGGTGATCGGCGGCGCGGGCAGGAAGCCGCCCGTCTGCATCGACGGCGAGTCGTTCTTGTGGCTGCCGGTGCCGTGTGCGAAGGACACCGGGCGCAGCCGGCCCTCGCGGCCGCGCGGCAGGACCAGCAGCCCGCTGGCGGTGGTGGGCCGGCCGTACGGGTCGACCGTGCGGTACACCAACTGGTACGCGTCGACGCCGTACCGGACGGTGCCGGTGTCGAACTTGGCGGAGGTCAGCCAGGTGGTGACGTCGTCGGGCTTCTCCAGCGTGTAGAGGAGATCGAAGGACACCAGGGTGCCCCGGCCGGATCGCGAAGCCGCGTCGGCCGCCACTCCCGTAGCCCCGGCCGTCGTGCCGCCGGGGGCGGCGGCCAGGGCCGGGGCGGCGGATCCGGCCAGCAGCAGCGCGGCGCACAGGGCCGCCACCCGGGTGCCGGTCCTGGCGCCTGTTCGGGTACGCCTCGATCCGGTGCGGCGTGGCGAGTTGCGCATGAGGTCCCCGTCTCTGTTGTCGATGATCAGCGATGAGGACCTCAGCCTCGCGCGGGGCGCTCCCGGGGCGCACTGGTGCCGGCCCCCGGGTTCATGCTGCGCCCGGCCCCCGGTCCGGCCTCGGGAAATCCCGCTGGCGCGGGCGTGGCGGACCGGGGTCCGGGCGCGTACGCGGGCTACGGCTTGGGCAGTTCACACCCCGCCAGGTTCAGATTGATCTTGTTGCCGGCGGCGACGCACTTGGTGATGCCGTAGGTCTCCTGGGCGTAGTTGATCCCCTGGCGCACCGTCACGTTCCCGCTCGCGTCGACCTCGCACGGGTTGTTGAGGGTGCACCGTCCGCCGTCCTCGTTGCCCGTGTTGTTGATGGCGACGACCTTGCCGGTGGCGGAATCGACCACGGGCGAGCCCGAGGTTCCCCCGATCGTGTTACAGGCGGACGTATAGCGGACCGAATCCTTCCAGGTCCATTCATCCTCTTTAAGACGGTAGACAAACCCGTCGATATTGCAGGAGTAGATCTTCTTCCAGTAGCCGGAGACCACTTTGATGCCAGTGCCCTGGACCGGGTGGCTGTCCGACAGTTGCAGTGCCTTGATGCCGTACGTCTGCTGGATCTGGGCGTACGTCGAGCTCAGCTGGTACAGCGACACATCGGTGTCGGTCATCGTCGCGTACGCGATCTTGGTGGCCCGGAGCGTGCCGACGCCGCTGCCGGAGCTGCCCAGCAGGGTGAAGCTCCGGGTGGACGCCTTGTCGACGATCACCTGTCCGGCGCCCGGCATGCCGCTCTCCAGGCAGTGCCCGTTCGAGAGCACGAACGCGCGGTCGCTGTCCGCCGAGTTCGGCATCCGCACCACCGAGCCGGAACAGTTGCTCAGCGCCACGGTGCCCGCGAAGTCGACCGCCTTGGCGCGGGGCGCGTTCGAAGCGTCCGGATCGGCCGCAACGGCCGGGGCGGCGCCCGCGGCGGCGAGGCCCGCGCCGCCCAGCAGCAGCGCGGACAGCGCGCCGATCAGAGGTCTGCGCATGTGGTTCCCCTCCCATGACGAGGCTTCGGACCGCGCCGCGACCGGTCATGTCGCGGCGGCTCGACCCGGAGCCGTACGAATGTTCTCTCGGCTTCGACCATTTCCCACCCTTGACCATGTCATGCGCATGGCCGAACACTGGCGCAGCAGTCGCTCGCCTCAGACCACCCCCCAGGAGAATTCATGCGACTTC
The DNA here is from genome assembly GCF_033793745.1 of Streptomyces sp. ME19-01-6. NCBI lineage: Bacteria > Bacillati > Actinomycetota > Actinomycetes > Kitasatosporales > Streptomycetaceae > Streptomyces > Streptomyces sp. ME19-01-6. The sequence goes on from NZ_JARAXF010000003.1 coordinate 606,279, forward strand.
GCATCCGCGGCAGACGGGCCACCGCCCTCACCGCCCTGCTGACCCTCGCCCTCGCGGCGCCCGTCGCGGCCCAGGCCGACGGCCCGGACTCCGCGCCCACAGCCGCCACCACGGCCGCCACCTCGGCCGACGAGAGCGTGCGGCAGTACGAGATCGCGGGCCCCGCCACCCCGGCCGAGCGCTCCTCCGTCGCGGCCACCGGCGTGTCCATCGACGAGGTGGACGCCCGCTCCGTGGTGGTCACCGCCGACGCCGCCCAAGCCCGCAAGCTGCGCTCGCTCGGCTATGAGCTCAGCCCCCTGGCCACCCCGCCGGCCCGCACCGAGGGCCGGGCCGTCCGGCCCTTCGACTTCCCGTCCGCGGACGGGAAGTACCACAACTACGCCGAGGCCAACACCGAGATCAACGCCGCGGTCGCCAAGTACCCGAGCATCCTGAGCAAGCGGGTCATCGGCAAGTCGTACGAGGGCCGCGACATCGTCGCGCTGAAGATCAGCGACAACGTGGCCACGGACGAATCCGAGCCCGAGGTCCTGTTCACCGCCCACCAGCACGCCCGTGAGCATCTCACCGTCGAGATGGCCCTCTACCTGGTGCGCGAGTTCACCCAGGGCTACGGCAGCGACTCCCGGGTCACGGGCCTGGTCAACAGCCGCGAGATCTGGATCGTCCCGGACGTGAACCCGGACGGCGGCGAGTACGACATCGCCACCGGTTCCTACCGCAGCTGGCGCAAGAACCGCCAGCCCAACTCCGGCTCCTCCAGTGTCGGCACCGACCTGAACCGCAACTGGGACTTCAAGTGGGGCTGCTGCGGCGGCTCCTCCGGCTCCACCGGCTCCGAGACCTACCGCGGCGCCAAGGCCGAGTCGGCCCCTGAGGTGAAGGTCGTCGCGGACTTCGCGCGCAGCCGGGTCGTCGGCGGCAAACAGCAGATCAAGGCTGCCATCGACTTCCACACCTACAGCGAGCTGGTGCTGTGGCCGTTCGGCTGGACGTACAACGACACCGCGACCGGCATGACGCAGGACGACCACGACGCGTTCGCCGCGGTCGGCAAGAAGATGGCCGCGAGCAACGGCTACACGCCCGAGCAGTCGAGCGACCTGTACATCACGGACGGGACGATCGACGACTGGCTGTGGGGCTCCCAGAAGGTCTTCGCGTACACCTTCGAGATGTACCCGAGCTCCAGCGGCGCGGGCGGCTTCTACCCGCCCGACGAGGTGATCGAGCGGGAGACCGCCCGTAACCGCGACGCGGTGCTCCAACTCCTGGAGAACGCGGACTGCATGTACCGCTCCATCGGCAAGGAAGCGCAGTACTGCTCCTGAGCCATACGGAACAACGCGGGCGCCGTCCCGGCGGGGAGACCCGCCCGGACGGCGCCTCGCGAAGTGGAGTCCACCGAGACGGTCCACTCGACCTTGCCCACCGCGTCGTCACGCCGCATTCGTCAGACACCATCATGAGGGGTCGCCGACCGGTGGGGGCTCGGCGAAGGCGCCGGCGGATGCGGCGAGGGCGGCGGTTCTGGCCGCCTGGTCGGGCAGGTGCGGGTCGGGTGGCGTGCGGAGAAGCACCAGCTGGTGGTACAGGGGCGCGGTGGCCGCGATGAGCAGGCGCCGGGCGTCGGTGCGCGGCGGGAGTTCGCCGCGCCGGACGGCCCGGCTGACGACGATCTCGCAGCGGGCGTACCGGTCCTCCCACAGCCGCCGTTGGGCATGGTCGGCCTTCTCGGAGCGGAACGAGGCGGCGATCATGGCCGCCACAATCGGCGGCTCCGCGGTCAGCGCGTCCTGGATCTCATGGTTCAGCGCCGCCAGGTCCCCTCTCAGGGAGCCGGTGTCCGGGGGCTGCCAGGCGTCGTCGCTCGCCGCGTCCAGGACGTCGGCGAGCAGGCCGCCGACGTCGCCCCAGCGCCGGTACACCGTGGCGCGGTGCACGTCGGCGCGGGCGGCGACGGCCTCCATGGTGAGCCCGTCGTAACCGCGCTCACCCAGCTCCGCGAGGACCGCGTCGAGCACCTGCGTACGGATACGGGCGGTACGGCCGCCGGGGCGGCGCCGGGGCGGTGGCGCCGGCGGGGCGCCCTCCGGTCGTGGTGCTGGGTGAGTCATCGCTCATAGTCCGGTTGCTCGGTGGGACGGCGTCGTGGCACTATCTTAAAGTAACAGCTGTCGCACTAATGGAGTCGTCGATGCTCTTCCGAAGCGTTCACCCGGCCGTGCGGCCCTTGATGGCCGCCTCGTCTTCGAATGCTTTGGAGTGCCCGCATGCCCACACAGATCACGGCGCTCGCCGTCAGCAAGTCCTTCAACGGCAGGCTCGTCCTTGACTCGGTGACCTGCTCGCTCGCCGCGGGTGAGCGCACCGGGATCGTCGGTGAGAACGGATCCGGCAAGACCACCTTGCTGCGTCTGCTCGCCGGGCGTGAACGGCCCGATCAGGGCGAGGTCGTCGTCCAGGCCGCCGGCGGCGTCGGCTATCTGGCCCAGGACGGGCGGCTGTCGCCGGATGCGACCGTCCAGCAGGTCATCGACCGGGCTCTGAGCGATCTGCGCGCCGTCGAAGAGCGGATGCGCCGTCTGGAGGCGGCCATGGCCGAGTGCGACGAGTCGGTCCTGGCCGAGTACGGCGAGTTGATGACGGTCTTCGAGCTGCGCGGCGGCTACGACGCCGACGCCCGCGTGGAGCGTGCCCTGCACGGACTCGGCCTGGGGCTCGTGAGCCGTGACCGTACCGTGGGCGGTCTCTCCGGCGGAGAACAGGTCAGGTTGCGGCTGGCGGCCGTCCTGGCGGCCGCGCCGGAGGTGCTGCTGCTGGACGAGCCGACCAACCATCTCGACGAGAGCGCCCTGAGCTGGCTGGAAGAACACCTGCGCACCCGGCGGGGCACCACGGTGGCGGTCTCCCACGACCGGGCCTTCCTCGAACGCGTCGCCACCAGCCTGCTGGAGGTGGATGCCGACCGGCGCCGCGTCGTCCGGTACGGCAACGGCTACACCGGCTACCTCGCCGAGAAGGCGGCGGCCCGGCAGCGCTGGGCCCAAGCGCACGACCAGTGGCGGGCCGACACCGATCGGCTCCGCGAGGCCGCCGCGACCACCGCCCGCCAGGTGGCCCCCGGCCGTGCGATGAAGGACGGCAACAAGATGGCCTACGACCGGGCGGGCGGCCGGGTGCAGCAGTCGCTGGCCAGCCGGGTGCGCAACGCCGAGGAACGGCTGCGCCGCCTCCTGGCGAACCCGGTCCCGCCCCCGCCGGAGCCGCTGCGCTTCACTCCCGTCCTGCGGACCCGTCGCCTGCGGGGCGTCGTGCTCGGCGCCGCTGACATCGCCGTCACCGACCGGCTCGAGAGCACGAGCCTCACCGTCACGGCGGGCGAGCGCCTGCTGATCACGGGACCGAACGGAGCGGGCAAGAGCACCCTGCTCCGCGTCCTGGCCGGAGAACTCGCCCCCGACCGCGGGAGCGTCACCCGCCGCGGCAGGGTCGGCTACCTCCCCCAGGAGCCGCGCCCCGGGGCACCGGACGAGACCCTGCTGGCCGCCTTCGCCCGCGGCCGGGCCGGTGAGGCCGCCGGGCACGCCGAACGGCTGCTGTCCCTCGGCCTGTTCGACCCCGACCAGCTCTCGGTGCCGGTCGGCCGGCTGTCCACCGGGCAGCGGCAGCGTCTCGCCCTGGCGCGCATGCTCAGCGAGCCGTCAGAGGTCCTGCTGCTCGACGAACCCACCAACCATCTGTCGCCCGCCCTGGTCGAGGACCTGGAAGCCGCCCTGGCCGACTACCACGGCGCCCTCGTCATCGTCAGCCACGACCGCCGGCTGCGCCGGCGCTGGCGGGGCGCCCACCTGGCCATGCGGCCGACACCGGCGTCCGCCGCCAACGTCTGACGCCCCCGAGCCCGCGAACCCCCGCGCAGGAAGGAGATCTTGGTGATGCCGACTGTGCCCGCCGACCCGACCGTGGTGCATCCGATGCCCGGGCAGCCGCGGGTGGTGCTGCTGAAACCGCTGGTCACCTCACCGCTGATCGAGGTCGGGGAGTTCTCCTACTACGACGATCCGGATGACCCGACCGCCTTCGAGACCCGCAACGTGCTGTACCACTACGGGCCGGAAAAGCTGGTCATCGGGAAGTTCTGCGCGCTGGGCGAGGGCGTGCGGTTCATCATGAACGGCGCCAACCACCGCATGGACGGCCCCTCGACGTTCCCCTTCCCGATCATGGGCGGTTCCTGGGCCGAGCACTTCGACCTCATCACCGGCCTGCCCGGCCGGGGCGACACCGTGGTGGGCCATGACGTCTGGTTCGGCTACCGGGCCATGGTGATGCCCGGCATCCGCATCGGCCACGGAGCGGTCATCGCCTCCGGGTCCGTCGTCGTCGACGACGTCCCCGACTACGGCATCGTCGGCGGCAACCCCGCCCGCCTCATACGCCGCCGCTACAGCGACGCGGACATCGACCGACTCCTGGCTCTGGCCTGGTGGGACTGGCCGCTCCAGCACATCACCGAACACCTCCGCACGATCATGTCCGGAAGCGTCGACGACCTGGAGAACGCGGCGCCCGCGCTTCCGCACCGGTGATCCGCCCGCATTCCAGCCCTTCAGAGTTCCAGCACGTCACCGTTCCAGCACGTCACCGTTCCAGCACTTCGGAGTCGAGCCATCAGCATGCCTGCTTCGTCCCACCACCACCCTTCGCCGGCTGGCTTCGCGGCCATGCCGCCCCGCTCACCCACCTCGACCCGGCGGCGCCGCTCGATGACCTGGAGCCGCTGCGCGACATCATCGGCGACGCGCGCGTCGTCGCGATCGACGAGCACTCCCACTTCATCGACGAGTTCTGACCGTCCGACAGAATCTCGACTACTTCGCCACCGTCCTGGAACCCGGCCGTGCGGCCGCCGAACGCCGCCGCGAACACGCGCCATCGCCGACGTCGACCTCACCGCGCACAGCGACGTCCTCACCGGCAACCTCACGCGGCCGTCGTCGCCGCCGTGCCCTCCTGGTCCTCTCCCTCGGCGCGGCCGCCCTCCGCCGCCGCACGGCCTGAGCCAAGGGTGTCAGGTCAGACCGTCCAGCGCGCGGGCGATCGCGACCGCGGTGACGGCGTCGGCCCGGTTGTCGAACACCAGCCGGTGGCCGCTCGACCAGCGGCACACGTTGTTCTGTGCCTTCTCCCAGAAGCTGTCCCAGTCGGCGAGCTTGGACCGGTCCCGTGCGTAGCCACGTGCGCGGATACGTTCGCGGGCGGTGTCCGAGTCCACCTGGACCTGCACCACCACGGGCTCGACATGGCGCGGCCAGTGGTGCCGCTCGGCGACCTCGTCGAGGTAGTCGGGACGGGAGAAGTAGCGACCGAACGGGGCGTCCAGCACGACCGGCCGGCCCGTCGCCAGGTTGTCCCTGGCCAGATCCAGGATCGTCAGGTATTCGAGGTCCATCACCAAGGACTGGTAGTACGGGTTCAGGTCACGCTCGGCCCTGTCCGTACCCGCGAGTTCGAGGAGTGCTTCGGTGAAGCGGTTGCAGGCGGTGTCCTTGTCGATGTAGGCGGCGCCGGACTGCTCGGCGAGCAGCCGGGCCACGCTGGTCTTTCCGGACCCGGCCGGCCCGATCACGAAGAAGGCCCGGGGGATGGTCATATGCGGCTCTCATGGGGTGTTGGGGAACGGGGCGGGCCACGTCCGGCACCGCCCCGTGCCGTGTCAGGCCGAAGCGGCGGCCCGGCGGTCCTTGACGAAGAACAGGTAGGAGATGGCACCGACGAGCAGCAGCACTCCGCCGACGAAGAAGACCAAGGTGTAGTTGTTGTCCGTGGCGTCGAGGATCGCACCAGTGACGATGGGGGCCAGCGCCGCCCCGAGGAATCCGCCGAAGTTCTGAATGGCGCCCAAGGAGGCCACCTGGTGCGGCTCCGCCACATCGGAGGCCAGGGTCCACAGGCAGCCCATCGGCACCTGGGCGGCGAAGTAGCCGAGGGACAGCAGGGCGATCGCGAACGGGGTGCTCTCGACGTACGCCACCGGAAGGACCGCGGCGGCCGCGAGAACCGCGCCGCCGACAATGGGGACCTTGCGGGAGGTGACCGCGGAGTGGCCCCGGCGCATCAGATGACCGGAGAGGAGGCCGCCGAAGAGGACACCGGCGATGCCGCAGAGGTAGGGCAGGGAGGACAGCCAGCCGGTCTCCGCGAGGCTGAAGCCACGGGAGGTCTGCAGGTAGCTGGGCAGCCAGGTCAGGTAGACCCACACCGTGTAGAAGATGCCGAAGGCACCAAGGATCATGAAGAAGGTGTTCCGCTGCCGGAACAGCTGTCCCCAGCTCGCCTTCTCCTCACCCTTGCCCGCCCGGGCCTCGCGGGCCTCGGCCGCCGCCTGCTCGCCCTTGATCAGCGCCATCTCGCGCAGGGTGGGGTCCCGGTAGATACGCAGCCACACCAGCATGACCAGGATGCCCAGCGCGCCCACGGCGAGGAACATGCCGCGCCATCCGAAGTTCAGCATGAGGACGGTGAGGAGCGGCGGGGCGATGGCGTTCGCGATCTGCGATCCCGTGTTGACGATCGAGATCGGCAGGGCGCGCTCGTCCTTGGCGAACCAGGTTTCGTTGACCTTCAGGCTGGCCGTGAAGAAGGGGGACTCTGTCACGCCGAGGGCGACCCGGGCCGCGTAGAGCAGACCGAAGGAGTTGGCAGCCGCCGTGACCATGCCCATCAGCGACCAGAGCCCGGCCGCCCAGGCGTACATCCGCTTGGGGCCGAAGCGGTCGACGAGGTACCCGGCCGGGAGGTTGGCGATGGCGTACGGCCAGGCGAAGGCCGCGAGCAGCAGCCCCATCTCGGTGGAGTTCAGGCCGAACTCGTGGGAGATGGTCGTGTTGGCGACGCTCAGGGTGGCGCGGTCGAGGTAGTTGACGACACCGCCGATCACGAGAAGAGCCACCAGGACCCAGCGAACGCGGATCCCTTTTCTCAGGTCTGCGCCGTCCGTGTCGGGAGGGTCGAGCGTGAGGGATTGCTGGGCCATGGGGAGCTCCTCAGGGAACCACGTTGAGCGGTTGGGGACGGGTACGGGGACGGGACCCAGCCGGGACACGGGGACGGGACGCGGCCGGGGAACGCGGAATGGGGAACGGGACGCGGCCGGGAATCGGGGAGAGGGGCCGGCTCGCGGGCGGAACGGGGAGAGGGAGCGGCTCGCGGGCGTTAGGCCCGCGAGCCCTCGATGGCGCGCAGGATGGTCGAGGCGGCCTCGGTGACGCGCCGGTAGTCGCCGTCGGGACGGGCGGCCTTCGTGACGAAGCTGCCGACCCCCACCGCGACGACGCCGGCGTCGAACCACTCCTTCACGTTGTCCGGGGAGACGCCGCCCGTGGGCATCAGCGGTGCCTGCGGGAGCGGGGCCCGGACCGTCCGGACGTACTGCGGGCCGAGGAACTCGGCCGGGAAGAGTTTCACGATGTCGGCGCCCGCCTGCATCGTGTCGACGATCTCCGACGGGGTGAAGGCCCCGCTGACCGTGACGGCCTGGTAGCGGTTGGCCGTGGCGAGCATCGCCGGGTTCAGGTTGGGGCTGACCAGCAGCCGTGCGCCGGCCGAGACGCAGGTGTGTGCCGCCTGCTCGTCCAGCACCGTGCCGGCGCCGACGACGACCCCGTCGTCGGCGTAGCGGTCGGAGAGCTTCGAGATCACGTCCAGCGCGCCCGGCACGGAGAGGGTGATCTCCAGCGCCCGTATGCCGCCCTCGATCGCCGCTTCCGAGACCGCCAGCGCTTCTTGGGCGCTGTCCAGGCGGACGATGAGAAGCGCACCCGTACGGGTGATCGACTCCAGGGCTTTAAACTTTCCTATCATGGCGGAACACGCTAGAACACAGATTCACATTTTGTCACGACCTGAGCGAGGTGAAGTTAGGCTGATCGCCGCCGGTCCCCGTCGCCGAGCAATCGGGCGGACGCAGTGAACGAGGAGACGCATTGAGCAGGGCACCCCTGATCCCCGAGCAGCGCCATCAGGAACTCCTGCGCCTGCTGAGAAGCAGTGGACTGCTCAGCATCCGCGACCTGACCGCTCGGCTGAACGTCTCCCACATGACGGTGCGCCGGGACATCGCCGCCCTTGAGAAGAGCGGTCAGGTGATCTCGGTGCAGGGCGGGGTGAGGCTGGCGGACTGGACCGGCCACGCGCCGCCCCGCGAACGGGCGTCGCGGGCGGCACTGGAGATGCCCCGCAAGCGGGCCATCGCCGACCGGGCCGCGCGCCTCGTGGAGGACGGCATGGTGGTGTTTCTCGACGCGGGCACCACCTGCCAGTCGGTCGTGCCGTTCCTGGCCGCCCGCAGTGACCTCACCGTCGTCACCAATGACTTCCACGCCGTTCTGGCGCTCTGCGACCTTCCGTCCGTGCACACCATCCACACCGGTGGCGAGGTCGATGTGTCGAGCGGGTCGAGCAGCGGACCGCTCGCCGCCAGGACGATCGGCGCGCTGAACATCGACCTCTTCTTCCTGAGCGCCGGCTCCTGGGACCTGTCCCACGGCGTGACCAGCCACTCGACCGAGAAAGTGCTGCTAAAGCACGCGGTCATGGAGGCATCCTCCTCGGTCGCGCTGCTCGCCGATAGTACGAAGTGGGGCACCGTCGAGCGGTTCAACGTGACCGCCCTTGACAGGCTCGACACCATCGTGACCGACGAGGGGATGCCCTCCACGGTGGCCGACCGCATCGCGGAGGAGGGGCCGACCGTGCTGCGCGCGGACTGAGTGCTACTGGAGCACTGGATGACCAGTCCGATGCCGACGTCGAAGAAGACGGGGCGCCGTCCCTGCGGGGAAAACCGCCGGGCCGGCGCCTCCGGTCGTCTTCAGTACCGCTGTCGGCCGCCCGGGTAGCGGACAGGCTGACGGCACTCAGGCGCATCGGGAGGAAGTGGCTGCTCACCGAGCGCGTAGCACAGAGCCGCGTGCAACTGCTCCGCCTCAGCGGGGGTCAGCTTCAGTTCGGCGATGGCGCGATGCTGCCCTCCTGCGCCGATCCGTAGCGGCAGCGCGAGCCCGCCATCGTGCACCCGACGCAAGCCCCGGCCCGGAACGGGACCGATCTGCCAGTCAGTCACAACCGTCCCCAGCGCTTCCAGGCGCCGGATCCTCGTCCGGGCCGTCGCCTTCGCCGTACGAGGGCAGGCGGGCGCCCCTGCTCTCAGCGACCCGCAACACGTCGCGCAGCGCCTCACACAGCCGTTCCGCGAGGTAGCGCAGTTCTCGCGCGTCGGCCTTGGGGGCGTCCAGCAGCGCCCAGGCGTGATGGAGGAGATCCGCCCCCATGGACATCTGTACGGCCTCGATCGCGTCCGCGCGCCGACTCAGAGGGCTGTTCCCGTCGTCCGACGCCAGGTAACACGGCTTGCCGTCGGGGTCCGACCACGGCAGCAGGCGCAGACCGGTCATCGTGCCCATCCGGACACCTCCACGCCGTGGGTTACCGCCCGAGCCCCGGCCCGATGACAGCCGGACGGCAGTAAGGCGAGAAGTGCACTCACGCATGCGAGGAACCGCCCCATAGGGTCGCTCATGTTCATCAGCTCCATTCAGCTGGTGGGCCACGCCCTCGGGCCGGTGCACCCCGGTCGCGAGGGTTCCGCGTTTCTTCACGCTGTGTGGCGGATTCCTCACAGAATGGAGGCTGTTCTGGCTACGCTGCCAGCAGGGCGCGCCTGACAACGCACCTTTCAACTCGGGGAGTCAGCCCATGAAGATGGATCGAAGGCCACGCACACCCAGGGAGAAGTACGGGGAGGAGCTGCGGCTCCGCCGCATAGCAGCCGGCATGACGCAGGAGGCGCTGAGTGAGATCGTGGTGTGCTCCCCCACGCTGATCAGCCACTTCGAGGCGGGGCGCCGGTTGCCGAGGCCGGACGACGCGGTGCGGATCGACCAGGCGCTGGGGACGGACGGGTTCTTCGCGCGGTGGCTGGAGGACCTGGAGTCGAAGTTCGCCGACCACTTCGCGGTCGCGGCGGAATTGGAGCGGCAGGCGTCAGAGATTCGGTTGTACGGGCTCTCGCTCGTTCCTGGGCTGCTCCAGACCGACGCCTACGCACGTGCGGTGCTGCGCACGGCCAGCCCTAACTACCGCACCGAAGACCTTGACCGGCGCGTCGTCAACCGCATAGAGCGTGCCCGGATCCTCGATAATCCGTTGAGCCCCACTGTGTGGACCCTGTTGGATGAGGCAGTGCTCCGGCGCCGGGTCGGTGGACCGCATGTCATGGCAGAACAACTGTGCAGGATCTCGGACATGGCCGAGGATGGGCGATTGCGGCTGCACGTGCTGCCGTTCGGTATCGGGGCGCACGCTCTCATCGAGAGCATGGTCACCCTCATGAGCTTCACTGATGCCGCACCCGTGGCCTACGTCGAAGGTCTACGCACGGGCAACTTGATGGATGATCCGGCCCTGGTGAGTTCCTGCCAGTCAGCCTACGATCTCGCCATGGGCGATGCGGTGTCGCATCAGGAATCCCTGGCCCTGATCAAGGCTATAGCGGAGGAACACGAACATGGCCAGCACTGATCACACCGTCACCGACGCCTCTACCCTCACCGGCTGGTTCAAGTCCAGCTACAGCGGGCCCAGCAACGGCGACTGCCTCGAAGTAGCGCGGGGCCACGCCACCGTGCCCGTCCGCGACAGCAAAGACCCGCACGGCCCGGCGCTCGTGTTCGAGCCGTCCGCGTGGTCGGCGTTCGTCTCCGCCGTCAGGCGCGGGGAGTTCCCCACCACGAAGGCGGAGTTGATGACGGCCATGACGTAGGGCCGTTCGGAGGCGGTGCCGGTGGGGTTGAGGGAGTAAGCCACGCGACGTTCCAGGTCGCGGGTGGCGAAGACGCCATTGGTCCACCCGGGCAGGGAGCCGGTTTTGCCCCACACGGTGACCCCGTTGTCGAGCGTGACCCGCATCAGGCCGCCGGCGCTGAAGCAACTAATTTTGTTGATGCAGTTCGTGTTGGTCGGCGCGCTGGGCACATCGGGCACGGTGAACACCAGCTTCTGCAAGACGGGCGGGAGGAGTCGGCCGCGGAACAGGGCGGTCATGAACCGGTCGAGATCAGCGGCGGTGGAGATCATTCCGCCCTCGGCCCACGCCCAGGGGCTCTGCTCGGTCACCTCGTCCGTACCGACGTATACGCGAGCGTGCGGTGCGGCGATGGACATGTCATTCGACGAGGGGAGGCTGGTGTTCCGCAGTCCGAGCGGCCGGATGATGCGGCGGGTGAGTTCGTCGTTGAAGGTTCGGCCGGTCACCTTTTCGACCAGCAGGCCGAGGACGAATGTGTTGACGCCGTTGTACTGCTGAACACTGCCGGGCTTGGGCGGCTGCCCCGCCCCTTGGCTCTCGGCGGCTGCGAACGCATTGCGCACCACGTCCTGCGGTGACACGCTCTTCCGCCACCAATCGGGCCCGTCGACAGGCCCGGGTATGCCGGCCGGGGCCGGCAGGCCGCTGGTGTGGTCCAGGAGCTCGCGCACGGTGACCGTGCCGTATGCGGCCGGGATGAGATCGGGCAGATAGCGCCGGACGGGCACGTCGATGGCGATCCGGCGCTCGGCAGCCAGCTGGAGCACAACCGTGCTGGTGAAGATCTTCGTCACGCTGCCGATACGGAAGTGAGCGTCGCGGGAGACCTCCCCCGCGGTTCCGGTCCACGGCACCGCTTGGCCGTTCCCCGCCACCCTCACCAGTGCACCGGCGACAACCCGATCGGGCAGACGGGTGAGCAGATCTCGCATCGGTGCAGGATCGAACGAGTCGGCGACAGCCGCCCGTTGCGGAACCGCAGCAGACGCCATCGCGGCGGGAACGCACACACCTGCTGTGATAGCGGCGAGGGCGACGCCGGCCACGGCCAGGCGGCGGAGGGCGGAAGGGCGGTGGTGCATCGGGCTGCTCCCAGGGGTGGTGGCCACAGAGTCAGGAAACGGTGAACCGCCGGCAACTCTGCCTGGCCTGACATCAGGTGCCATCGGGGATCACCCTGAGCAGTCCCCGAGGCACCCCTGACAACCCCTCGCGACCTGCCGGCCACGCCCTAGATCACCAGGCTCAGCAGCCCCGCGACCACAAAGCCCGCGACCGACAGCACCGACTCCAGCACGGTCCACGACTTGAGCGTGTCCCGCTCGGAGATGCCGAAGTACTTCGCGACCATCCAGAACCCACCGTCGTTGACGTGCGAGGCGAAGATCGAGCCCGCCGAGATGGCCATGATGACCAGCGCCAGATGCGCCTGCGAGTAGTGGCCCTCGGTCAGCATCGGGGAGACGATCCCCGCCGTGGTGACGATCGCGACCGTCGCCGAGCCCTGCGCGACGCGCAGCACCACCGAGATCAGCCAGGCCAGCAGGATGACCGGCAGGCCCGCGCTGTCGAAGGCGTCGGCCAGCGCCTGGGCCACCCCGCTGCCCTTGAGCACCGCGCCGAAGACGCCGCCCGCGCCCACGACCAGCAGGATGTTGCCGATCGGCTTGAGGGAGGCGGTGGAGACGGTCTCCAGGGACTTGCGGGACCAGCCGCGCCGGATGCCCAGCAGGTAGTAGGCCAGCAGCAGGGCGATGGTCAGCGCCACGAAGGGGTGGCCGAAGAACTCGATCACCGCCGCGCGGCGGGGGGCCGCGCGGGGGGACTGGGGGTGCGGGTGCGGAGGTTCAGAGCGCTGGATTCCGGCCACGGTGGGGCGGCGGGCGGTCAGGCGGGGCCGCGGTGGCGGGCGGGGTGACGGGCGGTCGGGGACGGGGCCGGTGGCGGGCGGGGTGGCGGGAGGGCCGGCCCGCCCGCCACACGAGGGGGAGCAGCCGGTCGTCAGCCGAGGACGGCGAGCGCGTCGATCTCGACGAGCAGCCCGGCGGGAAGGCCGACGTAGACGGTCGTACGGGCCGACGGGGCCTCCTTCAGGTCCGCGAAGAACTCGTTGTAGATCTCGTTGAACTCGGCGAAGTGGGCGGTGTCGGTGAGGTAGACACGCACCATCACCGCGTCCTCCCAGCTCGCCCCGCCCGTCTCCAGGACGGCCTGCACATTGCGCAGGGTCTGCAGGCTCTGCTCGCGCAGCGTCGGCCCGACGGGGGCGGGCGCCTGGCCCGGGACCGCCGGGCCGAAGCCGACCTGTCCGGCGACCTGGAGGATGTTGCCCTTCTTGACGCCGTGCGAGAACTTGGCGGGCGGCGTGGTGTGGGTGTCCGGGGTGATCGCGGTCTTCTGGAGCTGCTCGCTCATGGGGTGGCTTCCTTGGTTCAGCTGTCGGTTACTTGTCTTCTACTTGTCTGCGGGGGCCGGCTCGTCCGGCGGGGCGCTTCCGGAGTACTCGCGGCTGATCGCGTCCGCGGTACGGCGCACCAGCGGCAGCAGCGCGAGCAGTTCGTCGGCCGAGACCACGACACTCGGCGCGGAGACCGAACACGCGGCGACGACCCTCCCGTCCGCACCCCTGATGGGTGCCCCGACGCAGTTGATCGACTCCTCGTGGCCGCCGAGATCAGTGGCCCAGCCCTGCTCCCGTACGGTCGCCAACTCCTTCAGGAAGGCGGCGGAGTTCGGGGTGGAGCGCGGGGTGTAAGCGGGGTACTGAAGCCTCTCGGCCACCGCGCGCCGCTCCGCCTCGGGCAGATCGGCCAGCAGCAGCTTGGCGACCGCGGCGACGGTGATGGCGACGGGCTTACCGATCCGCGAGTACATCCGGACCGGGTAGCGGCTCTCCACCTTGTCGATGTAGAGCACCTCGTTCTCCTCGTACACGGCGAGGTGGACGGTGTGCCCGCACCGCCCGTTGAGCTCGACCAGATACGGGTGGGCGATCTCGCGCACGTCCAGGTTCTCCACCGCCTGCTGCGCGAGCGCGAAGAGACGGGCGCCGAGCCGGTAGCGCTGGTCCTGCTGCCGGTAGACCATGCCGTGCTCGCGCAGGGTGCGCAGCAGCCGCAGCGCGGTCGACTTGTGCACGCCGAGCCGCGTGGCCACCTGCTCCAGGTTGGCCGGGCCCTCCGCCAGCAGCGGCAGGATGGTCAGCGCTCGGTCGACGGTCTGGCTCATGGGTTGGGTACCTCCGCGCATACGGTCCCGGCGTCCGTCCAGCCGGGGCCGAACCGCAGTGTGCCCCACGCGCCGGGGTCGAGGGCGACCAGGTGGTCGGCGCGCTCGCGCGAGGGCGGGGCGCCGAGGTCGCCGGGGACGGTGAGGGCGGCGGCGGCCATCAGGTGGCCGTGGCGCAGCCGATCGGCGACGGGCAGCCCGCGCAGGGTGCCGGACAGAAACCCGGCGGCGAAGGCGTCACCCGCGCCGACGGACGCGACCACGTCGACGTCCAGGGCCGGTTCGAAGGTGACCGCGTCGCCGCCGTCCGGCTGCCGGGCGTACGCCGTGGCGCCCGCGCTGCCCTGCTTCACCACCACCACCGCCGGCTCGGGCAGGGCCGCCCGGACCGCGTCCGCGCCGCGCAGCCCCCAGGCGGCCTCGGCCTCGTCGTCGCCGACGAAGACGAGGTCGCAGCCGCGGGCGAGGTCCAGAAGACACTCCGCGCCGCCGCCGCGCCACAGCGCCGTGCGGTAGTTGACGTCGAACGAGACGAGGGGGCGGCCCGGGGCGGGGGCGGTGAGCTCCCGCATCAGGGTGTGGCAGTCGGCGGAGAGGGCCGGGGTGATCCCGGTGAGGTGGAGGACGCGGCCCGACCACGCCCACTGCCGGGGCACCAGGCCCGGGGACATGGCCGAGGCGGCGGACCCGGCCCGGTAGTAGACGACCTCGGAGAGCGGCTGCGCCCCTTCGCCTTCGTCCCCCTCGACGAGCGCCCGCTCCCCCGCCGTGCGGAAGTAGATGCCGGTGGGGCGGTCGGGGTCGCGCTGGACGTATGAGACATCCACGCCTGCGGCGGCGATCTCCGCGACGAGGTGGTCCCCGAAGCCGTCCCCGCCGACGCGGCTGATCCACCGGGCGGTGTGCCCGCCGCGCGCGAGCCCGCAGGCGACGTTGGACTCCGCGCCGCCGATCCCCCGCGAGAACGTTGGCACATCGGCGAGCCGGCCCGGCTTGGACGGCCGGAAGGTGACCATCGACTCGCCGAGACACACGACGTCGACATGGAGGGCTGCGGACACGGTGGGGCTCACTCCTTGCTGTGCTGGGGGGTGACGCGCACCGTTGACCGGGTGCTTGGCGGGATGCTAGACAGCCGTAAGCGCCATACGCAATGAGCGTTGCACATACTGCAACATAAATCCTCACGGGAGGCTCCATGGCCGCCGACCACGCCGCCGACACGCCCGACTCACCCGTCGGACGCCTCGCCCGTGAACGCGTCGACCACCGCTTCAAGGGCCTGCCCCCGGACGCCGAAGGCCGCACCGTCGGCGAGCTGGCCGCCGAGCGCCGCTCCCTGTTCACCGGCGGCTTCACCACCCCCGTCCTGGTGCTGTCCGCCGAGGCCCTGGAGCACAACCTCGCCGTCATGGAGCGCTACTCCGCCACCCACCAACTGGCCTTCGCCCCGCA
The DNA here is from genome assembly GCF_033793745.1 of Streptomyces sp. ME19-01-6. Taxonomy (NCBI): domain Bacteria; kingdom Bacillati; phylum Actinomycetota; class Actinomycetes; order Kitasatosporales; family Streptomycetaceae; genus Streptomyces; species Streptomyces sp. ME19-01-6. The sequence continues at coordinate 621,835 of NZ_JARAXF010000003.1, forward strand.
CGGCAAGACCTCCCTCGCCCCCCAGCTCTTCGAGCGCCAACTCGCCCACGGCGCCTGGGGCATCACCGCCGCCGTCCCCACCCATGTGCGCACCTACCGCGCCTTCGGCATCCAGCGGATTTTCCTCGCCAACGAGGTCGTGGACGCCACCGCCCTCGGCTGGCTCGCCCGCGAGCTGGACTCCGACCCCGGCTTCCGCTTCATCGCGTACGTCGACTCCCCGCGCGGCGTCGAGCTGATGGACGCGGCCCTGCGGGAGGCCGGCGCCCGCCGCCCCCTCGACGTCGTCGTCGAACTCGGTGCGGGCCCCGGCGCCCGCACCGGCGCCCGTACGGAGGCCGACTGCACGGCCGTCGCCGACGCGGTGGCCGCCACCGACACCCTCCGCCTCGTCGGCGTCGCCGGCTACGAGGGCGAGGTACCGAAGCCGGACGGCGAGCGGGTACGGGCGTGGCTGCGCCGGCTCACCGCGCTGGCCGTCGCCTTCGACGGCGAGGGCCGGTTCGCGGACGCGGACGAGATCGTGGTCAGCGCGGGCGGCAGCGCGTGGTTCGACGCGGTCTCGGACGTCTTCGCCCAGCTACCGAAGCTGTCGGGCCCGGTCCTGAAGCTGCTGCGCTCCGGCGCGTACGTCTCCCACGACGACGGCCACTACCGCCACATCACCCCCTTCAACCGCGTCCCCGACGAGGGCGCCCTGCACCCCGCCTTCCGCCTCTGGGCCCAGGTCGTCTCCCGCCCCGAACCGGGCCAGGCCTTCCTCAACGCGGGCAAGCGCGACGCGGCCTACGACCTCGACCTGCCCCAACCCCAGCTCATCCGCTCCCCGGACGGCACCGAGCGCCCCGCCACCGGCCTCACCGTCACCCGCCTGTCCGACCAGCACACCTGGCTCGCGGTCGAGCAGGGCACACACCTGGAAGTCGGCGACTGGGTGGGCCTCGGCCTCTCCCACCCCTGCACGAGCTTCGACAAGTGGCAGCTGATCCCGGTCGCCGAGGCGGACGGCACGGTCACGGACTACATCCGCACGTTCTTCTGATCCGCCGTGACTCCACCCCAAACCGCGTTCCTCAATCGCGGGATTGGCTCGCCAGCCCGTCCGGGCACGCACATGGTCAACTTCGCCGTTGAATTCCCCGAGCTCGGCTGATGTGCGTCGGTGAAAACTTCATGTCGCATTTGGTTACATGCGTGTGTACCCGAGCGCTTCTCAGCGCGACAAGCTGGCGAACGCGTTCGGGTGCGCCCGCGTTGTATGGAATGACGCCCTCCGTCTCCGTCGCGATGCCTATGCCAAAGGTCTTCCGCGTTCGAAGGCGGCCGAGCTGTCCAAACGGGTCATCACGGACGCCAAGAAGACCCCCGAGCGCGCCTGGCTCCGCGAGGTGTCAGCCGTGGTGCTCCAGCAGTCCCTGCGCGACCTGGAGGCCGCGTACAGCAACTTCTTCGCCTCGAAGAACGGCACCCGCAAGGGCCCGGCGATGGGACCGCCGAAGATGAAAAAGAAGACCGCCCGGCAGGCGGTCCGGTTCACCACGAACGCCCGCTGGTGCATCACCGAAGGCCGGAAGCTGAGGCTGCCAAAGATCGGCGACCTCCAGGTGCGCTGGTCCCGCCAACTGCCCTCCGCCCCCTCGTCCGTGACCGTCCTCCTACGCCGTGCTGCGCGGCCGGAAGATCGCCTCTCCGAAGTTCTTCCGCCACCAGGAACGCAAAGTCAAGCGCGCCCAGCGTGCCCTATCCCGCAAACAGAAAGGATCGAACAACCGGCGCAAGGCCAAGCGGGCCGTCGCCAGAATCCATGCCCGCATCGCCGACCAGCGACGCGACTTCATCGAGCAGGAGACCACCCGCATCGTCCGCGAGAGCCAAGCGGTCTATGTGGAGGACCTGAACCTGAAGCGCATGGCCACCCGGCGAGGCAGGCTCGGCAAGAGCGTCCACGACCAGTCCCTCGGCACCTTCCTCCGCACCCTTGAAGCCAAGCGCACACGGTACGGGCGGACGTTCATTAAGGTCGACCGGTGGTTCCCCTCCACCCAGCTGTGCTCCAACTCGAGGTGCGGATCCCTCACTGGTCCCAAGGGCCGCGAACAGCTCCACATCCGTACCTGGACCTGCACAGGATGCGGAACCCGCCATGACCGGGACGAGAACGCCGAGGCCAACATGCGCGCCGCTGGACGGAAACGCGCCGCTGAAACGCGGCGCGAGGCGGAGCGTCAAAACGCCTGTGGAGAGCACCTCAGACCCCGCACGCCGGGGCAGCGCTCGTCGAACCAGGAACCCGCCCGAAGCCCCGCCGCTGCACGCGGCAGGGCAGGCGGGAATCACCCACGATCACGCGGGTGAGGACGTCAATACTGCCCGCACCACCACTACGCGCTGTACCCGCGCCTCGCCGAGGGCGCCGACATCACCTCGACATCGGTGCGGCGCACCGAAGTCGGCCGCACCACGCCATATCAACTGCTGCCATCGTGCCCCGTCCCCAGCTCCACCTCCACCAGCCGGTACAGGTGCCGCCGGGCGGCCTGCGTGGTCAGCGGCGGGGCCTGGCGCAGCCGCTGCAGGGCCAGGCCGTCCGCGAGGGCGGCGAAGCGGACGGCGAAGTCGGCCGGGTCGGCGCAGCGGAAGTCGCCCTCGGCCAGGCCCCGTGCGACCAGGGAGCGGATCTCGCCGTGCCAGCTCTCATAGCGCTCGGCCTGGCCGCGGACGAACGCCTGGTCGCGGTCGCCCGCGTGCCAGTAGTCGAACCACATCCGCCAGTGCCGGTCGGTGTCGTCGGTGAACAGCGCGTCGATGAGCAGCCGCAGCCCCTCGGCGCCGCTGGTGGCCCGGGCGGCGGCCTCGCTGAGCGCCGCGTAGTAGCGCTCGATGTGCAACACCATCGCCTCGGAGAGGACTTCCTGGACGCTCTCGAAGTGGTAAGTGACCGTGCCGACCGAGACCCCCGCCGCGGCCGCCACATGTCGCACGCCCACCGCCGCCGAACCGCGCTCCACGATGAGCGGTACGGCGGCCTCCACGATCAGGCGGCGGCGCACCTCGGTGGGCTGCCGGGTGCGCTCGGAGGCGGCGACGGCCCGCCGGGCGGCCTTGGGGCGCGCGGCTCGTTCGGCGCCCTCGGGGCGCTCGGCCGCGGACGACGTCATGCCGAGGTCCTGGGGGTGGTGTGGTGCCAGGTGCGCTTGGCCACTGTCTCTCCGTTCGCGCGTGCTTCGAGGCTGCTGTCCATGATGAATTCCGTGGCCGTCGCGCGGAGTTCGGTGCTGGTGACCACGCTTGCGTCCCAGTCGCCGCGCCGCAGCCGGATGGTCCACTGGGAGCTTGCCACGGCCGACAGCGGGTCGCCGCCGCGGATCCGGTAGGTCTCCAGTGCGCTCTCCTCGTACCGCAGGCCGTCGGGGTAGGTGCGGGAGCCCCCGTAGTTGGGATCCACCTCCAGGGTCCATCCCCCGGTCGCGACGTCGTGCCGTACCACCCGCTCGGGCCGGGGCCTGGCGGGCGGCTCGGTGGTCACCGGGAGCGGCGGGGCCTGCTCCGGCTCCTCGAAGGTGACCGGCGGGCGGCCGGCGTCTGCGCCCGGGTCGCGTACGGGCAGGAGTACGGCGCTGTCCGCGGGGCGCACGCTCAGCGCGCCGCGCTCGCCGTGCGGCCAGACCCACGGCCAGTACTGGTCACAGACGGCGACGCGGATGCGGTGGCCGGGCGGGAAGGCGTACCCGATGGCGTTCAGCTCGAACTCCACGTCCTCGTACGTCCCCGGCGCCCACTCCACCGCCTTGTCCCGGCCGTGCCGGGACAGCAGGTTGAGCACGCCCCGGGTGACCAGGGTCGAGGAGCCGTCCGGGGCGATGTCGCAGATGCGCGCGATGACATGCGCGCGCGGTGTGGCGCTGTCCAGGCGCAGCCGGACGCACGGGCGGCCCAGGATCTCCACGCGCGTCGTGAGCGGCGCGGAGTCGAAGCAGACCGAGCGGCCGTCCTCCTCGCGCTGGTCGGGCGGCAGGTCGGTGGCGTTGCCGAAGGGGAAGAAGCGGCCCGCGTCGATGCCGGTGTGCAGCGGGGAGCGCACGGTCACCGGCTCCGCGCCGTCGCCGCCCAGCGGTCGCTCGTCCCAGGTGACGGCCGGGGTGGGCCAGGCGTCGTCGGCGACCCAGCGGCCGGGCATGGTGGGGTAGTGGGTCGCGGGCGGGACCGGGTCGTTGATCCAGGAGCGCAGGGCCGGCTCGTCCATCACCCCTGTCTCCACACCCTTGAGCCAGTGGTCCCACCAGCGCAGCGTCTCCTGCAGAAAGCCGATCGCGGGGCCCGGCGGCAGGCCCCGGTCGGGGTACTGGTGCGACCAGGGCCCGATCAGCCCCCGTACGGGCGCGTCGAGGTGCTCGACCAGCCGCGGCACGGTGTCCCGGTACGGGTCGGCCCAGCCGCCCACCGCGAGGACCGCCGCGTCGATGGCGCCGTAGTCCTCGCAGACGCTGCCGTGCCGCCAGTAGCCGTCCCGCTCCTGGTGCGCCAGCCAGGTGTGCAGATACGGCTCCAGCGCCTCCAGCCGCTCCCGCCACATGGGCAGCCACCGGTCCTCGCCCACGTTTGCCGGGTCCGGCGGGCGGGCCGTGAACGCGAGCATGGTGCCGGCCCAGGCGAGCATGTCGATGCCGAGGACGGCGCCGCCGGTGTAGTGGACGTCGTTGTCGTAACGGTCGTCGGTCGAGCAGACGGTGACGATCGCCTTCAGCGGCTCGGGGCGCAGGGCGGCGATCTGGAGGGAGTTGAACCCGCCCCACGAGATGCCGAACATGCCGACCTTGCCCGTGCACCACGGCTGCGCGGCCAGCCACTCCACGACATCGACCCCGTCGGCGAGTTCGGTCTCGGTGTACTCGTCGAGCATCACACCCTCCGAGTCCCCGCTGCCGCGCAGATCGACCCGGACGGAGGCGTAGCCGTGTCCGGCGTACCAGGGGTGGCGCTGCGCGTCGCGCGGGGCGGTCCAGTCGCTCTTGCGGTACGGCAGGTACTCCAGCAGCGCGGGAACGGGGTCCGCGACGGCGGCGGTGTCGGCAGGTCGCCAGATGCGCGCGTGCAGCCGGGTGCCGTCCCGGGTGGGGATCCAGACGTCCTCCGCCTGGACCTCGCGGTCGAACTGCTCGCGGTACCTCAACTTCGCTCCTCTTTTGCGCCTAAACCGGCGCCGCTCTCGCGGACCTGGTTGGCCTCGGTGGGGGTTGCTCAATTGATGGTTGCGCCCGTCCTGGGCGGCAGGCCGAGGGACCGCCGCGCATAGTCAGGGGCCGCCGGGCGCCAGCGGCGGATGCGGTGGCCGGCGCCCAGGTCGGTCCATGTGTCGTCCGGCTCCGCGGCGTCCTGCCAGTCGTCAGCCGGCCCCACGTCCGTGTGCGCGTCCCCGTCCGGGTCCAGCGCCGCGGCCATGAGGCGGCGCGTGTACGGGTGGCCGGGGGCGGCGAAGACCGCCTCCGTCGGGCCCTCTTCGACCACCACCCCGTGCCGCAGCACGACGACCCGGTCGGCGATCCCCCGCACCACGGCCAGGTCGTGGCTGATGAACAGACACGCGAGCGCGCGCTCACGCCGCAGGTCGTCCAGCAGGCGCAGCACCTCGGCCTGGACGGAGACGTCGAGCGCGGTGGTGATCTCGTCGGCGATCAGTACGTCCGGCTCGCCGGCCAGCGCCCGCGCGATCCCGATCCGCTGCCGCTGTCCGCCCGAGAGCTGCGCGGGCAGCCGGTCGGCGAGGGCCGGGTCCAGGCGTACGTCGGCGATGAGCTGCCGGGCGCGGGCGGCGGCCTGTGTACGGGAGGGGGCCGTGCCGAAGAAGCGCAGCGGCCGCCGGACCGCGTCGCCCACCGAACGCCGGGGGTTCAGGGACGTGTCGGCGTTCTGGAAGACGAGCTGGACCTTCCGCCGCAGGGACAGCGGCCGCCGCCGCGCCGGGCGGGCCAGGTCGTCGTCCGGGGGCGATGCGCCGACGGCATCGCCCGTCGCCGTCATCTCGCCTCCCGACGGCGCCCGCAGCCCCGCCAGCGACCACGCCAGCGTGGACTTGCCGCTGCCCGACTCGCCGACCAGCGCCAGCACCTCGCCGCGCCGCACCCGGAACGACACGCCGTGGACCGCGCGGCTCGCGCCGTAGTCGATGGTGACGTCGCGGACGGCGACCGCCTCCGGGGCGTCGGCGGGCACCTCGGCCCTCGGCCGGATCTCGCGGGTGCCGTCCTCGGTGACGAGGGCGAGCCCGGCGTCCGTCAGGCGCGGGACGCTGGCCAGCAGCCGCCGGGTGTACGGGTCGGCGGGCGCGGCGAAGAGGCGGCGGGTGGGCGCGGCCTCCACGACCCGGCCCGCACGCAACACCGCGACCTGGTCGGCCATGTGGGCGACGACGCCCAGGTCGTGGCTGACCAGGACGGCGGCGAGGCCGAGTTCGTCGCGCAGCGCGGCGAGCAGGTCCAGGACGCCGCGCTGGGTGATGACGTCGAGGCCGGTGGTGGGTTCGTCGAGGACGAGGACCTTGGGGCGGGCGGCGATGGCCATGGCGATCGCGACGCGCTGCTGCTGGCCGCCGGAGAGTTCGTGCGGGTAGCGGCGGGCGAGTTCGGCGGGGCGCGGGAGGCGGACCTGGTCGAGGAGGTCGGTGACGGCGGCGGGGTCGGCCGCCGCGTCGCCGCGCAGGGCCTCCGCGATCTGTCGGCCGACCCGCATGGAGGGGGTCAGCGCGTGCCCGGCGTTCTGCGCGACCATGGCGACCGTGCCGCCGCGCAGCCGCCGCAGCTCCTTGGCCGGGAGGGCGAAGACGTCCTTGCCACAGACCCGCACCGCGCCCGCGGTGATCCGCGAGCCGTGCCGCAGATGCCCGAGCAGGGTGGCGGCGACGGTCGACTTGCCGCTGCCGGACTCGCCGACGAGGGCGAGGGTCTCGCCGGGGCACAGCTCGAAGCCGACCTCGTGGACGACGGGGATGTCCCGGCCCCTGGAGCGGTAGGCGACGCTCAGGCCCTCCACGGAGACAATGGCGGTCATCAGGAGCCCTCCCGGATCCGGTCCACGCCCCACGCCTTGGACAGGCCGTCGGCCGCGAGGTTGAGCCCGACCACGAGCGTGGCCAGGGCGATGATCGGCGCCAGGCTCGCCATCGGCACGACGGTGATGGCGGTGCGGTTCTCGGCGACCATCAGCCCCCAGTCGGGGGTGGGCGGGTTGGCACCGAAGCCGAGGAAGGACAGGGAGCTGATCAGCAGCACCACCCACGACGCGCGCATCGCGAACTCCACGCACACCACGTCGGTGATGTTGGGCAGCACCTCGCGCCACAGGATCGACCAGGTCCGCTCGCCGCGCGCGCGGGCGGCGGTGACGTAGTCGGCGGGGACGACGGCCAGCGCGGCACCCCGGACGACCCGGACGACCTGCGGTACGTAGACGACGGCGATGGCGAGCACGATGACCGCGGGGCCGGTGCCGAGCGCGGTGACGACGACCAGCAGGGCGAGGATCGAGGGGATGGACAGCACGGCGTCCAGCACCCGCATCAGCGCGTCGTCCAGCCAGCCGCCGCGCAGCGCGGCCGCGCAGCCGAGGACGGTGCCGAGGGCGAGGGTCAGCACGGTCGCGGCGACCGAGACGCCGAGCGCGTACCGCCCGCCGTACAGCACCCGGGCCAGCACATCGCGGCCGTAACTGTCGGTGCCCGCCCAGTGGTCCGCGCCGGGGCCCAGCAGGGCGTGCGAGGCGTCGTTCACCGTCGGCTCGTGCGAGGTCAGCGCGGGGGCGAGCAGGGCGATCAGGACATGGACGGCGACGATCGCGAGGCCGATGGCGGCGGCGCGGGAGGAGCGTATGGTGCGCCAGGTGCGGGCGGCGAAGCCGGGCCGTACGGGCGGTCCGGCGGCCGGCCCGGCAGCGGCCATGGCCGCCTCGGGAGTCTTCAGGGAGCTCATCGGGTCCGCCCTCCTCGGGTCCTGAGCTTGGGGTTGAGGGCCATGGCGCCGAGGTCGGCGGCCAGGTTGCAGCAGACGTAGACGACCGCGCTGATCAGGGCGATGGCCTGGATGACCGGCAGGTCGCGGTTCTGCACGGAGGAGAGCATCAGCTTGCCGATGCCCGGGTAGTTGAAGACGTTCTCGACGACGGCCACGCCGCCGACCAGCCACGCCACATTGAGGGCGATGACGTGCAGGGTGGGCAGCAGCGCGCCGGGCAGGGCGTGGCGGGTGACCACGCGCCAGGTGGACAGCCCCTTGAGCCGGGCGGTGGTGACGTACTCGCCGGCCATGACGTCGATGACCGAGGTGCGGGCCATCCGCACGATGTACGCGGCCATCACGATCGCGAGCGAGGCGGCGGGCAGCCAGACGGCCGGGAGCAGCTGGCCGACGCTCGCGTCGGGCCCGTAGAGCACCACGGCGGGCAGGACGGGGACGGCGATGGAGAAGAGCAGCACCAGCACGGTGGCCACCACGAACTCGGGGACGCTCATCCCGATCAGGCTGACCGTGGAGATGAGGTGGTCGGGCCAGCGGTCGCGGTAGAGGCCGGCGACGACGCCCAGCACCAGCGAGCCGGTGACCGCGAAGAGGACGGTGACGACGGCGATCAGCGCGGAGTTGCCGAGGTACTGGCCGACCTCGCCGCCCACCGGCTTGGCGTTGACGAGCGAGGTGCCGAAGTCGCCGTGGAGCGCGCCCTTCACCCACTCGGCGTAGCGCTCCCACGCGGGCTGGTCGAGGTGGAGCTTGTCGCGCAGCGCGGCGACGGCGGAGGGGGTGGCGTCCTTGCCGAGCACCTGGGTGGCGACGTCGCCGGGCAGGGACTGGACGGCGAGGAAGACCAGGACGGAGGAGAGCAGCAGCGTGCCGAGCGCGGCGACGACACGGCGTACGACGAAGGTGAGCACGGTCCTCACGCCCCCTTCAGGCCGATGCCGAGGTAGTCGAACTCGAAGCCGTGCTCCGCGTAGCCGCGCACCGTGCGGGAGATGCCGACGAGCCGGTCGGCGAACATCGGGGTGATCGCCCCGCCCCGCTCGACCACCGCGGCCTGCGCCTGCCGGTAGAGCTCGCGGCGCCGCCCGTCGTCGGTCTCGCGGCGCGCCCGGTCCAAAGCTGCGTCGAAGTCCTTGTCGGCCCAGGCGGTCTCGTTGTACGAGGAGCCGCCCCGGAAGACCTGGTTGAGGAGCTGGTCGATGGGGCGGCCGGTGTACCAGTAGGTGGCCATGAGCGGCTTCTTCATCCAGATCTGGGTGTAGTACGAGTCGGCGGCGGCCGTCCTGACCCGGATCCGGATGCCGGCCCGCGCCGCGGACTCCTGATAGGCGAGGGCCATGGGCGTGAAGATCGGGTCGTAGGAGGAGGTGTAGAGGTCGACCGCCAGCCGCTCGTACCCCGCCTGCTTCAGCAGGTGGCGGGCCTTTTCGGGGTCGTGGGCCGGGTGGGTGGCCAGGTGGCCCGGGTCGCTGGGCGGTACGGGGTTGTCCCACCCGGCGGTGCCCGCGCCCTGGAGGGCGACCTTCAGGACGTGCTCGGGGTCGTAGGCGAGCTTCATCGCCTGCCGCACCCGTACGTCCGTGAAGGGCTTCTCGGTGGTGAGCATCGGCAGCACGTACCACTGGGCGTTCTTCGCCCGGGCGACGGTGGCGCGGGCCGAGTTGGCGACGACGCGGGCGGTGGCGAAGTCCAGGTTGGTCTGGGAGAGCAGATCGACCTGGCCGGCGAGCAGGGCGTTGGAGCGGGCCTGCATATCGGCGACGGAGTAGAAGTCGATGGCGTCCAGGACGGGCCGGCCGGCCCAGTGGTCCGCGTACGCGGCGATCCGGCCGGGCCCGGCGGCGGTGAAGGAGACCAGCTTGAAGGGGCCGGTGCCGATGCCGGTGCGGCCGATCGCGGCGGCGCTGCCGTCGGGGATGACGTAGCAGTTGTAGTGCGTGAGCAGGCTGGGGAACTCGGCGTTCGGGGTCTTCAGCGGGACGACGAGGGTGTGCGCGTCCGGGGTACGGAGCTTCTTGGGGTCGATCAGCGGAGCCAGCACGCCGGCCTGGGGGGAGGCGGTCTTGACGTCGAGGATGTGGCGCAGGGTGTAGGCGGCGTCGGCGGAGGTGAAGGCGCGGCCGTCGTGGAAGGTGACGCCGCGGCGCAGCCGGAACGTCCAGGTGCGGGCCTTGCCGTCGGGCTCCCAGGACTCGGCGAGGTCGGGGGCGAGGGCACCGTCGGGGCCGATCCGCACCAGCCGGTTGTAGAGGGCGCCCAGGTATTCGTAAGCGGACAGGGAGCTCGCCGGGTCCAGGGTCTCGGCGTCGGAGGCGGGCGGCCGGGCGATCCGCAGGGTGCCGCCGCGGTCGGGGCGGCCGGTGGGCCCGGCACTGGGGAGGGCGTCGGCCGGGGACGCGGAGGCCGCGCCCGAGCAGCCGCTGAGCAGCCAAGACGCGCCGAGCGCGGCGCCGCTCGCCGCCGCGCCGGCGAGCAGCGACCGGCGCGGTATCCCGGCCGCCCCCGGGGCGTGTCGGGGTGAGGTGTCGGACATGGGCCGGCCACCCTTCTCCGCTATTCGTTCAGCGGAACGATTCTTTGAAGTGCGTGAACGATAGTCATACGTCCCGCCCGGGCCAACCCTCCGGACGCGGAAATCAGCTCGGGAAACCGACTCGTTACCGGGCGCGCGCCGCCGTCCCATCCGCCCCGAGACGCCCCCTTACACCGTCGACGTGGCGAAGAACACCGAGCGGTCCTGGTTACACCGCCGTAAGGTGGCCGACATGCAGGTGATCCAGTCCACGAAGCTCGCCAACGTCTGCTACGAGATCCGGGGTCCGGTACTCGAGGAGGCGATGCGGCTGGAGGCGGCCGGTCACCGCATCCTCAAGCTCAACACCGGCAACCCCGCGACCTTCGGCTTCGAGTGCCCGCCGGAGATCCTGGAGGACATGCTCCGCAACCTCGGCGGGGCTCACGGATACGGCGACGCCAAGGGGCTGCTGTCCGCCCGGCGCGCGGTGATGCAGCACTACCAGACCAAGGGCATCGACCTGGACGTCGAGGACGTATACCTCGGCAACGGCGTCTCCGAGCTGATCCAGATGGCGATGCAGGGCCTCCTCGACGACGGGGACGAGGTCCTGGTCCCCTCCCCCGACTACCCGCTGTGGACCGCCGCGGTCTCGCTCGCCGGCGGCACCGCCGTGCACTACCGCTGCGACGAGCAGTCGGACTGGATGCCCGACATCGCCGACATCGAGCGCAAGGTCACCGACCGCACCAAGGCCCTGGTCATCATCAACCCCAACAACCCGACGGGCGCGGTCTACGACGAGGAGATGCTGCGGAGCCTCACGGAGCTCGCCCGCCGCCACAACCTGGTCGTCTGCTCCGACGAGATCTACGACAAGATCCTCTACGACGGCGCCACCCACACCCCCACCGCCGCCGTCGCCCCCGACCTGCTGACCCTGACCTTCAACGGGCTCTCCAAGGCCTACCGCGTCGCGGGCTACCGCAGCGGCTGGCTCGCGGTCTGTGGCCCCAAGGCCCACGCCGCCAGCTACCTCGAGGGCCTGACCATCCTGGCCAACATGCGGCTGTGCGCCAACATGCCCGCCCAGCACGCGGTGGCCGCGGCCCTCGGCGGCCGCCAGTCCATCAAGGACCTGGTGCTGCCCGGCGGCCGGCTGCTGGAGCAGCGCGACACGGCGTACGATCTGCTGACCCAGATCCCGGGCGTGACCTGCGTCAAGCCGAAGGGCGCGCTGTACGCGTTCCCCCGGCTCGACCCCACGGTCTACAAGATCAAGGACGACCGGCAGATGGTCCTGGACCTGCTGCGCACCGAGAAGATCATGATCGTGCACGGCACGGGCTTCAACTGGCCGGAGCCGGATCACTTCCGGATCGTGACGCTCCCGGCGAAGAAGGACCTGGCGGACGCGGTGACGCGGATCGGCACGTTCCTGGACGGCTACAGCCAGCCCTGACCCGCGACAGCCGGCCCTGACCCGCTCCGCGCTCAGCCTGCCCTGAGCGCGGAGATCCGCTGTTCCAGGGCGGCCAGCGCGGCGTCCGCTGTCTGTCGCCCGATCAGGATCTGCACATTGAGCCCGTCGGTGAAAGTGATCAGCGACTCCGCTTCCCGTTCGGCGTCGATGTCCGGCCGTACGCGACCATGCCCCTGAGCCACCCGGATCAGCAGGGCGAAGAGTTCCGCCAGGCCCGCGTACTGGTCACGCTGCACGGCCGCCAGCTTGGGGTCGATGGCGGCCTGGGCAGTGAAGGCCAGCCAGACCCGTGTCTCGGCGAGGGCCTCCTCGTCGACCGGCACGATCCCGATGAGGGTCTGTTCCAGCATCGTCAGGGCTGATTCCGGATCCGCGGCATCGGAGATCTTCGCCTGGACGCGTTCGGTGACCCGCTGATTCATGTGTTCCAGGACGAAGACGATCATCTCCTCCTTGGTGGAGAAGCATCGCTGCACGGCACCCACGGAAACACCCGCCCACTGTGCGGCGTCACGTATGGACGCGCCCTCGATGCCGCGCTCGCTGATGAGGCCGAAGACCGCTTGGGCGATCCGCCTCCGCCGGCCTTCGTGATCCACCTGTCTCGGCATGACACCCGAGTTTAAGCAATGCGTTCACCTCTGCTAGGTTCGCGATACGAGCGTATTGATACGCTCGTATTGAAAACACCGACGCGCAAGGCTGTAGGAGGTCGCATGGCGACGAGTCGACGTCAGGACACGAGCGGGCAGAGCACCCGCTGGATACTCGGTGCGGTGCTGTTCGTCCAGGGCTTCGGGACTGCTGCCACCGAGGCTCTGTGGGACACGGGGTTCGGTGTGGCCGGACTGCTCCGGGCGGCGGGACTGCCGTCGTGGACCGACTTCGTGGTCGGCGCCGCCGGCCTGGCGCTGCTGGTCTGGGCTGTGGTCCACCGCGCCGGGAGGAGGCCCGCCCGTGCCTGAGCCCGCGAACACCCCGGACCCCGGCCGTTCCGCCGAGCGGCGCGCGGGATCCACCGGGACCGGCCGCCGGGGCATGCTCCGGGCAGCCGCCCTGGCGGCGGTCGGCGCCGGCGGAGCGGCCGCGCTGACAGGGTGCACGTCGGACGCCCGAGCGACGGGCCGGCCGGGCGCACCCCGGCCGACCTTCGTGCTCGTCCACGGCGCCAACGAAAACGCCGCCTCATTCGCCCCACTGGTCACCGCCCTCACCCTGGCGGGCCACCGGGCGGTGGCGGTGGACCTCCCCGGCCATGAGCCGGAGGCGAACTTCCCGCTCTCCTATCAGGCGCCACAGGACCTCGCCGCCTTCGCGGACGCCCCTCCCCCGTACTGGCCAAGACAACGCTGGCCGACAACGCCCACCATGTCGCGGGCATCGTGCGCCGCCTCGCGGCGCAGGGTCCGGTGATCCTCGTCGGCCACAGCATGGGAGGCGGCACGATCACCCGGGTCGGCAACCAGGTGCCCGACCTGATCGCCCGACTGGTCTACCTGTCGGCGTTCTGCTGCGTCCGGCGCCGCAGCGCCCTGGACTGGTTCACCACGCCCGAGGCGGCGACGACGCTGCTTCCCACGATTCCCAGCGCGGGCGACTCCGAGCGGCTCGGCGTCGGCCGCACCAACTGGCGCTCGGCGGACCCCGAGTTCATCGCCACGGCCAAGCGCGCGCTGGCGGCGGACTACGACGACGCGGCGTTCCTGGCCGCCCTCAACATCTTCGAGCCGGACGAGTCGAACGCGGTCGCCACCGCCGACGCCCGTGGCACGCCGGCGACCTGGGGCAGGATCCCGCGCACCTACGTCCGCTTCACCAGTGATCGGGCGATCCCCCTGCCCCTACAGAACCGCATGATCAAAGAGGCGGACCGGGCCACTCCCGGCAACCGTTTCGACGTCCGCTCCGTCGAGGCGCCCCACATAGGCCCGCAGGACCCCCGCCACCTGGCCGCGACCCTCGGCAGCCTGACCCGATCAGCCCGGCCGGCCTGACCACCCCGGCCTGAAGTCCGGCCGGCCAGGCCGGGCTTCAGGCCCGCGCCGCCGCGCGGCTCAGCGAGATCGGAGCACCTTCTCCATCACCAGCTCCCCCTGCGCCGCCCCGACCTCCACGAACCCCCTGCGCCGATAGAAGGCGATGGCGCGCGCGTTGCCCGGCACCACATCGAGCCGCAGCACCCCGGCCCCCGCCCGCAGGCCCCACTCCTCCACGGCGAGCACCAACCGGTCGGCGACTCCGCGCCCGCGCGCGGCCGCGCTCACCCACATCGAGATCAACTCGACGACGCAGTCGCAGGGGCCGCGCACCCCGCCGGCCATCCCGGCCCCCTTCCCGTCGACCACGGCCACGACGTTGTACGAGCCGGGGATCCCCAGGCGGGCGCGCCACCGCTCCTCGCGGTCGCCGTCGCCCTGCCAGTCCGCGAGCCGGGACCCGAACGCGTCCGGCGCCTCCGCGAGCGCGGTGAGCCGCAGCTCCCGCCAGACGGCCCAGTCGTCCGGCGTCAACGCCTTCAACTCGATCGACCCGATCGACTCGATCACGCGACGAATCCTCCCGTCCCATCCTTAGCAAGAGCTCAACTTTAGACAGAGTCTAAGTTAGGATGGCCTCCTGAGATCCCTTGGAGGCCACCCATGTACGAGCCGATCCGCACCAAGTCGGTCCACACCATGGCCGAGCCCAGGCTCGACTTCCCCCACCGCTCGCGCGAGGAGGAGCTGGACATCCAGCTGGCGGGCCATCTCACCGCGCTGCTGACCGTGACCGACGAGCTGCGCGCCCTCACCCCCGCCCCCGGCCTGGACACCGCCGCCCAGCGCCTCACCGACCAGATCACCCGCCTCCGCGACGGCCGCTCCCCCTTCCGTGCCGCCCCCACCACGACCACCACCACCCCGGCCCACATCACCGCCCTCCACCAGCGCGCCCACACCCTGGCCGGCCGCGCCCTGGTCGTCGCCACCTCCCGCGACGACTCGGCCGCCACCGCCCTGGCGGCCGAGCACCTGGAGACCCACGCAGCGGCCCTCGGCATCAGCGGCTGAACCAGTCCTGCCCCGGCCTGGTGATCAGCGCCCCGCCGATCGCAAGGGGGAGAACGAGGCTGATGAGCATGGATGTCTCACTCACGTCCGCGAGCCCCAGCCATACGCACAGGATCCCGAGCAACGCGCCCACCACGGCCAGCGTCTCGACGATGACGATCACGGTCCACACCCACCCGAGCCGCTTCTGCGCGAAGACATTGGAGACGGCCAGCAGGACCGCCGCGGCGATGGAGAAGTACGCGAGACCCCGCGCCAGACCGGGCTCCGCGACCTCCTGGCCGTGGGCGAGTCGGCTGTCCACCTCGGACAGCAGCGAAGACCCGGCGAAGAAGTTGACCACGGCCTGGGCCCAGACGCCCGCCACGGCGAACTTGACCCTGCCCGGCATGCGCTCCAGGACCTGAGCCGCCACAGATCTCACCTTTCCCACGCCGCGCCCCACGGCCGAGGCGGACCCCCGGCACCTCCCCGACCGTCCCGCACCCCGGCCGGGACCGGTCCCGGCCGGGTGCGAATCACCCGGATGCGTGCGACTGGCATCCGCCAGGCCCCCACCGCACCCGACGGACGCGCTCAGTGCTCTGGCCGCCGCGGGGTGTCGGTGCGGGGAGTCTCGGTGCGGTAGGAGTGGCCCAACTCCGGCCCGAGTCCGAAGTAGTGACGGAAGTTGTAGAGGAGCGGGCTCCAGGCAGCGGGATCGATGTGGTCCGTGCCGTCCACGACGATACGAGGGTCGGCGTGGACCTTCCGTACGACGGCCTCGACGATGACGAATCCTCCGGAGACGTCCGGCCGCACCCGCTCGGCACGGGCCTCCAACTGGATGGGGCACTCGGCGACCCGCGGCGGCCGAACCACACGTGACGGCTCCTCACGCAGCCCCGCCGCCCCGAACTTGTCCGCCTCGAACCGGCACCCCTTCGCCTTGGTCGCCGGCACCGGACTCCGCCCGGTCAACGGCGCCAGCCGCTCCACCGTCCGCCACTGGGCCGGGGCGGGCAGATTGATCACAACATCGGGCCGGCCGCGCAGGTTCAGCGCCGTCTGGCCATCCCGCCCCAGCCCGAGCACCACCGTCTGCCCAAGCGCCCACGCGGAGGAGATCGGGGCGAGATTGAACGAGCCGTCCTCATTCTCCGTCGACAGGAGCACGACGGGTGTCCCGAAGTACAAGATGCTCGGCTCGATCACTATGTGGGTCATGGCTCGGACCCTAGGATCCGGACGTTTCGGCGGTCGCCGAAGCGCCCGTTCTCCGGACGCTGTCAGAGGCGGCTGACACGATCGCGCCATGACGGATCCTGCTGCCATCGCCGCCTACTGGGACACCGCCGCGGCCGACTTCGACGACGAACCCGATCACGGCCTGCGGGCCGGGCACACCCGCCAGGCGTGGGCCCGCCTCCTGGACCGCTGGATGCCGCCCGTCCCGGCCCGCGTGCTGGACGTGGGCTGCGGCACCGGCTCGCTCGCGCACCTGCTGGCAGCGGCCGGACACCACGTCACCGGCGTGGACCTCTCACCCCGCATGGTCGAGCAGGCCCACGCCAAGCTCACCGCCGCCGGTTTCACGGGCACCTTCCTCGTCGGGGACGCCGCCCAACCACCCACCGGTGAAGACCGCTTCGACGCCCTGCTCTGCCGACACCTGCTGTGGACCCTGCCCGACCCGCACGCGGCCCTGCGCCAGTGGACCGCGCGACTGCGCCCCGGCGGCACCCTCGTGCTGGTCGAAGGACGGTGGCGCGAGGCCGGGCAGAGCGGCGTGCCGTACGTGGCCAGCGCCGACACCCTGCCCTGGCACCAGGGGATCACCGCCGAAGCCCTGACGGCCGCCGTCCACCCGCTCGTCACCGAGCTGCGCGTCGAGGACCTCAGCAGCAACGACGAGCTGTGGGGCGGACCGGTGAGCGATGAACGGTACGCCCTGATCGCCCGCGCCTGAACCAGGCCGATTCGAGTGTCGGAAAGGGAGTCGTGTGACGTTCAGCGCCGAAGAACGGGGTCGCGTGGGAGAACTGCTGCTCGCGAGGGCCGAAGCCGACGACGCCATCGTCGGCGCCGCGGATCCCTGGGAGGGCGTGGACGCGGAGGCCGTGGCACAGGCTGCCCGGCGGCAGGCCGGGCGCCCCGTGCCCGGCGTCGAGGACATGGCGTCGTATCTCGCCGCCCAGGTGGCCGACGACTCCCACCGGGAGGTCATCGGCCCGCTGCTGGACGGCCAGGGCGCGAGCGGCGTCATCGTCCGGCGCGGCACGGTCATCGCGTCCTGGGGTGACCCGACGCGCGTCGAGATGGCGTACAGCGCGACGAAGAGCGTGCTGGCCCTGGTGGCCGGCATCGCCCACGACGACGGGATGCTGGTCCTCGACGAGCCGGTCTCCGTCCGCGTCGCGCTGCCGCAGTTCGCCGATGCCCATGGACGGGCCATCACCTGGCGCCACCTGCTGGACCAGACGAGCCAGTGGGAGGGCGAGCTATGGTCCAAGCCGACGTCGGTCGACGCGCAAAGCACGCGGGGGGCACCGAGTCGGCCGGCGGGCCGCCCGGCGAGGGCTGGGCGTACAACGACGTCCGCGTGAACCTCACCGCCCTGGCGCTCACCACCCTGCTCCGCCAACCGCTGCCGGACGTCCTGCGGGAGCGCGTCATGGCGCCGATCGGCGCCTCGTCGTCCTGGTCCTGGCACGGCTACGCCAACTCCTTCACGGACGTCGGCGGCTCCCGTGTGCCGGTGGTCTCCGGCGGCGCCCACTGGGGTGGAGGGCTGTGGATCAGCGCGCTCGACCTGGCCCGCCTCGGCCACCTGTGCCTGCGCGGCGGCCAATGGGGCCACAGGCAGGTCCTCTCCGCCCGCTGGATCGAGCACATGTGGACCCCGTGCCGGCACAAGCCCAATTACGGCCTGTCCTGGTGGCTCAATGACCACCAGACCGTATGGCCGACGGCCCCGGCGGCCGGACGCTGCGCCCGCGGCAACGGCGGCGGCCACCTGCTGTGGGTCGATCCGTCCCGCGACCTGGTCATCAGCTCCCGCTGGGGCACCGAAGTCGAGACCCTCCTCGCCGCGGTGTCGCAGGCGGTCCGACCAGGCCCGCCCCTCGCGTGAGGCGGCGGGCTCCCGTGTTCGCCGCAATGGCGCGCACGCGCCGAAAAGCCGTCGCGACACCACCCGTACCGCTGCTAAGAAGTGGAGATGTCCACCGAAACCGAAGCCGAGCCCAGCGCCCTGGACCCCCTGGCCCGCCTGCTCGCCGAGCGCGCCTGCGAGCGGCTGATCGTCGAGTTCCTCCGCCGTCTCGACCTCGGGGACCCCAGCACCGTGGCGGAGCTGTTCACGCCCGACGGCGCGTGGGAGTGGCCGCAGGGCGCCCGCCGGATCGAGGGACGCGGGGCGCTGCGGGACTACTTCGGGTCGCGGCCGGCCGACCGGCTGTCGCGGCGGATGTGTACGAACATCCTGGTCACCGTGGATTCCCCGACGACGGCCGCCGCCACGTCCTACTTCGCGACGTACCGCGTCGACGGCTACACCGGGGGCATGCTGCCGCCCCGTCTGCCCGCGAACGTGGGGCACTACGAGGACACGTTCCGCCAGGAGAACGGCGTCTGGCTGCTCGCCACCCGGTCCACGTTCCTGCCCTTCGGCGGCCCCACGGAGCGCGTCAGCGCGTAGCGTCAAGGCGTTCCCAGAGACCGGCCAGGTGCGTGTGCAGGACCTCATCGGCCTCCTCGGAGGTGAGGTGGCCGATGAGCACGTGGCTGGTGAGGCCGTCCGCGAGGGCGAGCAGGGCCCGGGCCTCGCGCCGTGGTTCGGGTGGCGCGGTGTCTTCGCCGGCGGGGGCGCTCTTGGCGGCCTCTGCGATGAGGCGGGCGAAGAGGTCCTGGAGAGCCGCGTAACTGATCCTCAGGGTGTCGGCGAGCGGCTCGCTGACGGCGGCCTGGGCGACGAAGGCGAGCCAGACCCGCGCCTCCGCGCGGTGTTCCTCGCGGAGCAGGGCGACCTCGGTGGCCGCATGGCCCAGGGCCGTGGCGGGCGGCTGGGCCGGGCCGCCGCTCAGCCGGGCCCGCACGCGTTCGGTGATCCGTTCGCCGACGTGGCCGACGGCGAACAGGAGCATCTCGTCCTTGCTGCGGAAGCAGCGCTGAACAGCCCCCATGGAGACCTGCGCCACGGCGGCGACGTCGCGCAGGGTCACGCCCTCCAGCCCGCGTTCGTCGGCGATGAGGCAGATGGCCTCGGCGATCCTGCGGCGTCGGCCCTCGTGGTCCACCTGCCTTGGCATGCCCGGTCGTCTCCTCCGTCTCCTTTTCCGATGCGCTTGCATCGATTCTAGGCTACGGTTCCGATGCAAGCGCATCGGAACGTACAGGGGAAGGGCAGGGGTTGTGCAGAACGCCCTGTGGAAGATGTCAGCCGCCGCCCAGGCAGAGGCGGTTCGCGACGGACACATCTCGGCCGTGGAACTGGTCGACAGCCATCTGGACCGCATCGCCGAGGCCAACCCACGGGTGAACGCGGTCACACAGCTGTTGGCCGAGCGCGCCCGGGAGGCCGCGGCGCAGACGGACCGCCGGCGGGCCGCGGGCGAGAATCCGGGTCCTCTGGCCGGCGTGCCGTTCACCGTGAAGGAGACCACCGCCGTCGAAGGCGTGCCGACCACGTTCGGGTCCGCGCGCTTCCGCGAACTGGTGGCGCCGGCCGACGCGCCGCCAGTGGCGCGGCTGCGTGCGGCGGGAGCCATACCGATCGGGCACAGCAACATACCCACCCTGATCCTGGCCGGGATGCACACCCGTAGCGAGTTGTTCGGCGACACCGTCAACCCGTGGGACCCGAGCCGGACCCCGGGAGGCAGCAGCGGCGGCGACGGGGTGGCCGTCGCCACCGGTATGGCCGCGCTCGGACTCGGCAACGACTCCGGCGGGTCGGTACGGATCCCGGCCTCGTTCTGCGGTGTGGCGGGGCTGAAGCCGACCACCGGGCGGTTTCCCGCCGACCACCGCGTCCTCGGCCCGGACGACCCCGGCCCCGCCTCCCAACTGCTGGTCACCGACGGGCCCCTGGCACGCGGCGTCGCCGACCTGCGGCTGGCGTACGAGGCGCTGGCCGGGACCGATCCGCGGGACCCGAGGGCCGTGCCCGTACCCGTATACGGTGAGCGGCTGCCTGGGCCGATGAAGGTCGCGGTCGTCGCCGACCCCGGCGGCCACGGCGTCCACCCCACGGTGCGCGGGGCCGTCGCGACCGCGGCCGACGCGCTGCGCGACGCCGGGTACGACGTGCGGGAGGTGGCGGACGTTCCGAGGTTGGACGAGGCGCTGGAGGCCTACAACCGGATCACCGTGACCGAGTTCGCCCCGACCTGGCCGGCCGTGCGGAAACTGCTCGGCGAAGGGGGAGATCGCTACATCGAGATGACCATGGAGCAGACCCCGCCCGCGACCGCCGAGGAGTTCATGGTGCTCATGGGCGCCTGGCTCAACATCCGCCGCTCCTGGGCGGAGTTCCTCGACGAGTACCCGCTGCTGCTGGGGCCGGTGTTCACCGAGCCGCCCGTCGAGCCGGGCCTGGAATCACGCGACAGGGCAGGACGGCGACGGGTCGGGGCGGGGATGCGCCTGTGCTCGGTGACCAGCTTCATGGGCGTGCCCGGGGTGGCCGTACCGACCGGATTGGCCGATGGGCTGCCGTCCGGTGTGCAGATCGTCGGGCGCGCGTTCCGGGAGGACCTGTGCCTGGCCGCCGCCCAGGAAATCGAGGACCGCCTCGGAGCGCTCACACCGATCGACCCACGCGGCCCGCGTACCGCAGCCCCTGCTGCCGCACGGTAGGGCGCGGCTACGGCAGCGTTGGCCAAGGACCGGTTGCCGACGGCTCCACAATGGGCCCATGAGCATCGTCATCGCCCTCGTCCGCGGCGACATCACCGACCAGCACGCCGACGCCATCGTCAACGCCGCGAACTCCTCCCTCCTCGGCGGCGGAGGCGTCGACGGCGCCATCCACCGCCGGGGCGGCCCCGAGATCCTGGAGGCGTGCCGGGCGCTGCGCGCGTCCCACTACGGCAAGGGGCTGCCGACCGGGCGGGCCGTGGCCACCACCGCGGGGCGGCTGCACGCCGAGTGGGTCATCCACACCGTGGGGCCCGTGTGGTCCGCCACGGAGGACCGCTCGGGCCTCCTCGCCTCCTGCTACCGCGAGTCGCTGGGGGTCGCGGACGGACTCGGCGCCCGTACTGTCGCGTTCCCCGCCATCTCCACCGGCGTCTACCAGTGGCCGATGGAGGACGCCGCCCGCATCGCCGTCGAGACGGTGCGGGCCACGGCCACGGCTGTCGAGGAGGTCCGGTTCGTCCTCTTCGACGAGCCCGCGTACGCGGCGTTCGCCGGGCAGGTCAGCTGACGGAGGCCGGGCCGGGGCCGTGCCCCCTTCGCGAAGGACGTGTCGTCGCTCACCGGACTCATGCCAGTGGCCGGGACTCGGGAACCGACCGGGGAAAGGCCCGCCGGTACTCACTCGGCGACACCCCGATGTGCCGGAGAAAGTGGTGGCGCAGGTTATTGGCCGTGCCCAGCCCGCTGAGTTCGCCGATCTTCTCGACGGGGAGGTCGGTCGACTCCAGCAGGGACTGGGCCCGTCCCAGCCGCTGGGTGAGCAGCCACTGCAGCGGGGTCGTCCCCGTGGCCTCCTGGAGCCGCCGGTAGAACGTGCGGGGGCTCATCGCGGCGCGGCGCGCCAGCTCGCGCACCGTCAGCGGCTGGTCCAGGCGGGACCGGGCCCAGTCCAGCACGGGGGCCAGCGCGTCGTCGTCGGTCGCGGGCACGGACAGGTCGATGAACTGCGCCTGACCGCCGGGCCGGTGGGCGGGCACCACCATGCGGCGGGCCAGTTGGTTGGCGACGTGGGCGCCGAGGTCGCGGCGCACCAGGTGGAGGCAGAGGTCGAGCCCGGCGGTCAGGCCCGCGCTGGTCAGTACGTCGCCGTCGTCCACGTACAGCACCGAGTCGTCGACCCGCACCTTCGGGTAGCGCTCGGCGAGTTGGGCGGTGTGCAGCCAATGGGCCGTGGCGCGCCGCCCGTCGAGCAGTCCGGCCTCGGCGAGCGCGAAGGCGCCGGTGCACAGGGAGACCATGCGGGCGCCCGCGTCGTGGGCGCGGCGCAGGGCCGTGATCAGCGCCTCGGACAGCGGCCTGCCCTCCTCGACGCAGGGGTCGGGCACCGAGGGCACGATGACCGTGTCGGCGCCGACGAGGTCGTCGAGCCCGTAGCGGGTCCGCAGTGCGAGCCCGGTGCCGAGGGGGTCGGCGTCCCGCGCCCCCTCGGCCGCTCCGGTGCCGCACAGCCGCAGGTCGTACCAGGAGTCGGCCAGGTCGGGCTGGGCCTTCCCGAAGACGGTGCAGGGGATGCTCAGCTCATACAGATCCCAGGAGGGGAGTCCGATCTCCTCGGTCACGACCACGGCCACGGAACCAGCGCTCATGCCCCGCAGCGTATGGCAGGAATTTGGTGGCCGCCGTCATCGGTGTCACTGTCCCCGGCCGTCGCGCGCTGCGAGCGTGGCAGCTGAGTGATCAACCGCCGTGTGCGGACGTATAGGGAGTTGTGAGTTGAACGCTGACCACCAGGCCGTCACCGTCATCGGACTGGGCTCGATGGGCTCGGCGCTGGCCTCCGCGCTGCTGGACCGCGGCCACCCGACCACCGTGTGGAACCGCTCGGCGGACAAGGCGCGGCCGCTGACCGACCTGGGCGCCCGCCCGGCCGCGACGCCCCAGGAGGCGGTCGCGGCGAGCCCGCTCATCCTCGCCTGTGTGCTGGACTACGAGGCACTGCACACCATCCTTGACCCGGTCACCGGCTCCCTCGCGGGCAAGGTCCTGGTCAACCTCACCTCCGGCTCGCCGGAGCAGGCCCACGAGATGGCCGCGTGGGCGCGGTCCCACGGCGCCGACTACCTCGACGGCGCGATCATGACCACCCCGCCCGGCGTCGGCAGCCCCGAGATGATGTTCCTGTACAGCGGCGCGCGAGCCGTCTTCGAAGCCCACCGCCCCACCCTGGCGGCCCTGGGCGACCCCCTGTACCTGTCCGACGACCCCGGCCTGGCCTCCCTCTACGACGCCGCGCTGCTCGGCCTGATGTGGTCCACCATGACCGGCTGGCTGCACGGCACCGCGCTGGTCGGCGCGGACAAGACGCGGGCCACGGACTTCACCCCGATCGCGATCCGCTGGCTGACCGCCGTGGCCGGATTCCTCACCGCCTACGCGCCGCAGGTGGACGCCGGCCGCTATCCGGGCGACGACGCGACCATCGACGTACAGATCGCGGCCATCGAGCACCTCCTCCACGCGGCGGCCTCGCGGGGCGTGGACAACGCCCTGCCCGAGCTGCTCAAGTCCACCATGGAGCGGGCCAAGGCGGCGGGGCACGGCTCGGACAGCTTCGCGGGCGTGATCGAGGTCCTGAGGAAGTCGGCGGACGACCAGTGACCACGCCCCCGACCACCGCTCACCCCACGCCGGAACCGGTGATCCCCGGCCACGGCGCGCCCTGGACCGAACTGCTGTCGGCCGCCGCCGAGGACTGCCTGACCGCCCTCCTCCAGGCAGCGGACCAGGACTGGTCACACCCCGCCCACGGCCTGGAGTGGACCTGCCGGGAAACCCTCGACCACCTCGCCCTCGGCCTGACCGGCTACGCCGGCCTGCTCATCGCCCGGCCACAGGACCGCTACATCACGCTCTTCGCCTCGCTCGACCCCGGGGCCCCGGTTCCCGCCTGCCTGGAGGGCATCCGTATCGCCGCGTCCCTCCTCACCTCCACGGTCCGCGACACGGCCACCGGCGTGCGGGCCTGGCATCCCTGGGGTCACTCCGACGCCGCCGGATTCGCCGCCATGGGAATCACCGAACTGGTCGTCCACACCTACGACATCACCCGCGCCCTCGGGCTTTCCTGGGCCCCGCCCGGCGGCCCGAGCGATGCCGCGCTGGCCCGGCTCTTCCCCCATGCCCCGGCGGGAGCCGGACCATCCGACACTCTGTTGTGGTGTACCGGACGTATCCCGCTGCCCGGCCGTCCGCGGCGCACCGAGTGGCAGTGGGACGGAATCCCCGAAGGAGACAGGCATGCCACACCTGCGTCAGGCCCGCGTGTCCGACCACCCCGCGATCGTGGAGCGCGTACGGACATGGTGGGGTGACTCCCGCACGCCCGAGCAGGCCCGCGAGTTGTCGCTGCTGCTGCCTAAGCTGTTTCTGCAGTTCTTCTCGGGCACCAGCCTGGTGCGGGAGGACGAATCAGGGGCGGTCGAGGCGTTCCTGGTCGGCTTCTACTCGGGCGACAACGACCATGATGCCTATATTCATTTCGTGGGGGTGGATCCGCGACTGCGCGGGCAGGGCGTGGGCCGCGGGCTCTACGAGGCGTTCTTCCGGGGCGCCACCGAGGCGGGCCGGAAGGAGGTGCTGGCGATCACCTCGCCGGGGAACACCGGGTCCATCGCGTTTCACCGGGCCATGGGGTTCGAGCTCGAAGCGGGCGACCGCGAGATCGACGGGGTGCCCGTACACAGCGACTACGACGGCCTGGGGCAGGCCCGTGTGTGCTTCCGCAAGCGGCTCAACGGCACGCTCGGCACGGATGGTTCAGCTCGAACAAGACCAAGGCTCACGTGATGACCCTCAGGGGGCCGGTGTCCAACGGCGCCTGCCGCGCCACAACGAGGCGGGGCCCCGCACACGGGTGCGGGGCCCCTGCCTGTTCGGCGCGGCGCGGCGGAGCCGTCGCTCAGCCGAGGCGCTCGACGAGCGCGCGGTGCTCGTCCCACATCTCCTGCGGCGTGTGGTCGCCGAAGGTGCGCAGGTGGTCGGGGACCAGCGCCGCCTCCTCGCGCCACACCTCCTTGTCGACGGTCAGCAGCAGGTCGAGGTCGGCGTCGGCGATGTCCAGGCCCTCGGTGTCCAGCGCCTCGCGGGTCGGCAGCACGCCGATCGCGGTGTCGACGCCCTCGGCCTTGCCGTCGAGGCGGTCGACGATCCACTTGAGCACGCGGCTGTTCTCACCGAAGCCCGGCCACACGAACCGGCCGTCGGCGTCCTTGCGGAACCAGTTCACGTAGTAGATCTTCGGCAGCTTGGCCTGGTCGGCGGTCTTGCCGATCTTCACCCAGTGGGCCATGTAGTCGCCCATGTTGTAGCCGCAGAACGGCAGCATGGCGAACGGGTCGCGGCGCAGCTCGCCGACCTTGCCCTCGGCCGCGGCGGTCTTCTCGCTGGCCACGTTGGCGCCGAGGAAGACGCCGTGCTGCCAGTCGAAGGACTCGGTGACCAGCGGCACCGCGCTGGCGCGGCGGCCGCCGAAGAGGATCGCCGAGATCGGCACACCCTTGGGGTCCTCCCACTCGGGCGCGATGATCGGGCACTGCCCGGCGGGCACGGTGAAGCGGGCGTTGGGGTGGGCGGCGGGGGTGCCGGCCCCGGGCGTCCAGTCGTTGCCCTTCCAGTCGGTGAGGTGCGCGGGCTCGTCCTCGGTCATGCCCTCCCACCACACGTCGCCGTCGTCGGTGAGCGCGACGTTGGTGAAGACCGAGTTGCCCCACAGGGTCTTCATGGCGTTGGCGTTGGTGTGCTCGCCGGTGCCGGGTGCGACGCCGAAGAAGCCCGCCTCGGGGTTGATCGCGTAGAGCCGGCCGTCCTCGCCGAAGCGCATCCAGGCGATGTCGTCGCCGATGGTCTCGACCGTCCAGCCGTGGATGGTCGGCTCCAGCATGGCGAGGTTGGTCTTGCCGCAGGCGCTGGGGAAGGCCGCCGCGACGTACTTGGCCTCCCCGCGCGGCGGGGTGAGCTTGAGGATCAGCATGTGCTCGGCGAGCCAGCCCTCGTCGCGGGCCATGACGGAGGCGATGCGCAGGGCGTAGCACTTCTTGCCGAGCAGCGCGTTGCCGCCGTAGCCGGAGCCGTACGACCAGATCTCCCGCGCCTCGGGGAAGTGGGAGATGTACTTGGTGGAGTTGCAGGGCCAGGGGACATCGGCCTGGCCGGGCTCCAGGGGGGCGCCGAGGGTGTGCACGGCCTTGACGAAGAAGCCCTGGTCACCGAGGACGTCGAGGACGTCCTGGCCCATGCGGGTCATGGTGCGCATGGAGACCGCGACGTACGCGGAGTCGGTGATCTCGACGCCGATCGCGGACAGCGGCGAGCCGAGCGGGCCCATGCAGAACGGCACCACGTACATGGTCCGGCCGCGCATCGAGCCCCGGAAGACACCCTGCTCCCCCGCGAAGATCTCTTTCATCTCGTCGGGGTGTTTCCAGTGGTTGGTCGGGCCCGCGTCCTGCTCGCGCTCGGAGCATATGAAGGTGCGGTCCTCGACGCGCGCCACGTCCGTGGGGTCGGAGGCCGCGTAGTACGAGTTGGGCCGCTTGATCGGGTCGAGACGCTGGAAGGTTCCCTTTTCCACGAGCTCCGCGCACAGGCGCTCGTACTCCGCCTCCGAGCCGTCGCACCACACCACCCGGTCGGGCTGGGTGAGCTCGGCGATCTCGCCGACCCAGGAGATCAGCTCCTGGTGGCTGGTGGGGGCTGCGGTGGTAGAGGAAGCCACATTGCTGGGCGCCACGATCGCTCCATCCCGCCGGGACCGCGCCGGTCCGGCGTTACTGATTGAGGGTTTGGGCGGATATGTGCACTCATACCCGCATTTTGGCTTTTGGGAGTTATGGAGACAGCTACCCCTTGGGGGCTGCGACCCGGATGCTCAGCTCATCCGGTGCCGACCGCGCTCATTTGATCATCCGACGGCTCGGGCATTCTGTCCAGTGGGCACAGGGTGACCATCACCACTCGAAACAGTGGGGTAACTTACGGTTGCGTAGGTAGCATGTCCGCTATGACTGCCGCCGCGCCCAAGCCCGCCGTTGACGCTCCGGTTGACACCACGCCGGGGCCCCCAGCAGCTCCGCCGGTCCCGGTCAAGCCACGGCTGCGTGGATGGCTGCACGCCGGCATGTTCCCCGCCGCGCTCGTCGCCGGCGTGGTCCTCACCGCCCTCGCGGACAGCCCGCGCGGACGTCTGGCCTGTGGCATCTTCACCCTCACCGCCTGCGCGCTGTTCGGCGTGAGCGCTCTCTACCACCGGGGCAACTGGGGCCCGCGCGCCACGGCCGTGCTGCGCCGGCTGGACCACGCCAATATCTTCTTGATCATCGCGGGCAGCTATACGCCCTTCACGCTGCTACTTCTGCCCGATGGCAAGCAGGAGCTGCTGCTGTGGCTGGTGTGGGCGGGGGCGCTCGCCGGTATCGCCTTCCGGGTCTTCTGGGTCGGCGCCCCGCGCTGGCTCTACACCCCCTGCTACATCGCCCTGGGCTGGGCGGCGGTCTTCTTCCTGCCCGACTTCCTGCACACCGGCGGCGTCGCCGTGATGACGCTCATCGTCGTCGGCGGCCTGCTCTACAGCGTGGGCGCGGTGATCTACGGCACCAAGCGCCCCAACCCCTCACCGCGCTGGTTCGGCTTCCACGAGGTGTTCCACTCCTTCACAGTGGCCGCCTTCATCGTCCACTACGTGGGCATTTCCCTGGTGGCCTATCAGCACGCCTGACGCCCGCCAGGCGCCCTGATTGACAGCCCACACCTTTTGAGAGTTACTGCCACTTGACGGTAACTCTCGGAGGTGCGCCATGTCCGCTGTCCCGGCCGACCCAGAGGTCCCGGATGCCCCGGATGCCCTGGACCCGCGTCGTTGGTGGGCGCTCGGTGCCCTCGTCGCCGCCCTGCTCGTGCTCGGCTTCGACACGACGATCCTCAACATCGCCCTGCCGCAGATGGCCACGGCGCTCGGCGCCGACACCGGCGAACAGCAGTGGATCGCCGACTCGTACACCGTCGTCTTCGCCGCCGGAATGCTCCCGGCCGGTCTGCTCGGCGACCGGTTCGGCCGCCGCTCGATGCTGGTGGCGGGCCTGGGGATCTTCCTGGTCGGCTCGGTCGTCGGCACCCTCGTGGACTCCGCGGCGCTCGTCGTCGCCGCCCGCGTGATCATGGGCCTGGGCGCCGCCCTGGTCTCACCCCTGGCCCTGGCCGTCGTGCCCACCTTCTTCGGTCCGAAGGAGCGCGCCAAGGCCATCGGAGCCCTCAGCGCGGCCGCGGCGCTCGGCATGCCGCTGGGACCGCTGGTCGGCGGCTGGCTCCTGGACCACTTCTGGTGGGGCTCGGTCTTCCTGATCAACATCCCCATGGCCGCGATCGCCATGGCCGTCTGCCTGTTCCTGCTCCCCGAGACCCGCGACCCGGCGGCCCCCAAGGTCGACCCCGTCAGCACCGCGCTGAGCGCCGGCGGGCTCTCCGCCCTCGTCTACGGCATCATCGAGGCGCCGCACCGCGGCTGGTCCGACCCGCTCATCTGCACCGCGCTCGCCGCGTCCGTGGCGCTGCTCGCCGGCCTGGTGCTGCGCGAGCGGCAGGCCGTACGCCCGATGCTCGACCTGCCGCTGCTGCGCCGGCCGGCCTTCCTGTGGAGCGCCGTCACCGCCACGCTGGTGAGCTTCTGTCTGCTGGGCCTGCTGTTCGTCCTGCCCCAGTACCTCCAGGCCGTGCTCGGGTACGACGCCTTCGGCACCGGGCTGCGGCTGCTGCCCATGATGGGCGGGCTGCTGGTGTCCGCCCGCACGGCCGGCCCGCTCGCCGCACGCCTCGGCGCCCGGTCCGTGGTCGCCGGCGGGCTGCTGGTGATCGCCGCGGCCGCGTTCCTGGGCTCGCGCACCCAGGTCGGCGACGGCTACGGGATGACCGCGCTGTGGCTGTCGCTCACCGGCCTCGGCTTCGGCTTCGGCATCGTCCCGGCCATGGACGCGGCCCTCGGCTCACTGCCCAAGGACCGCGAGGGCACCGGCTCGGGGCTCCTGATGACGCTGCGGCAGGTCGGCGGCGCCATCGGGATCGCCCTCCTCGGCAGCCTGCTCGCGGACGCGTACGACGACCGGCTGGACACCACCGGACTGCCGCCGGGCGCGGCGGAGGCCGCCGGCGACTCGGTGGTCGCCGCCCGGCTACTGGCCGAGCGCCTGCACAGCCCCGAGCTCGCCGCCTCCGCCGACCGCGCCTTCGTCCACGGCATGGACCTCACCCTGTTGATCACCGCCGCCGCCGCGCTCGCCGCGGCCGCCCTGATCGCGCGCTTCATGCCGGGCCGGGGCGCGCGAGACCCACGGGGCGGGCAGGACGCTCGGGACACACAGGGCGCAGCGGACACCGAGGCACCGGCCATGGCCGAGGAGCGCGCTGATGCCCGACAATGAGTTTCATGGCACGTACCACCCCCACGGCCCCGCCCAAGCTCGGACTGCGTGAGCGCAAGAAGATCCAGACCCGGCAGGCGATCCGGCGCGCCGCGTACCGGCTCTTCGAGGAACAGGGGTACGACGCCACCCCGGTCGACCAGATCGCGGAGGCCGCCGACGTCTCCCCCAGCACGGTCTTCCGCTACTTCCCGACCAAGGAGGACATCGTCCTCACGGACGAGTACGACCCGCTCATCGTGGAGCAGTTGCGCGCACGGCCCCTCGACGAGCCGCCGGTGACCTCCCTGCGCCACGCCATCGTCGGCCTGATCCGCCAGTACGCCGAGGACGCCCGCGGGGAGATGCTGATCCGGCTGACGCTGATCCGGCAGGTCCCGGCGCTGCGCGGGCGGATGAGCGAGGGCCTGACCCAGACCGGCGACATGCTGGGCGAGGTGCTGGCCGAGCGCAGCGGGCGGGCGACGGACGACCTCGACGTGCGGGTGGTCGTGGCGGCCGTCCTCGGGGCGCTGCAGGAGGCGGTCTTCCACTGCTTCGACCGCGGGCGGATCGAGGACATGGAGAAGGACATCGACTACGCGCTGGAGGTCCTGGCCCGCGGCCTGACCCTGTGAACCTCTGGGGCCGCCGGCTCACAGATCCACCAGCACCGCGCCCACATGCCGCCCCTCCAGCAGCTCGCACAGCGCGCGCGGCGCCCGCGCGATGCCCGACAGGCGGACGTGCGGAAAGGTGAGTGTCCCCGCCCGCAGCCCGCGGCCGAACTCGGCCGTCCACTCGGGGATCACGTCCATGTGGTCGTACAGCGCGATGCCCCGCAGCGTGATCCCGCGCGCGGTCAGCGCGACCGTGTCGACCTCCACCGGAGCCGTCGCACCGCCCGTGGCCTGCCCCGACAGCGCTCCGACGATCGCGAACCGGGCGCCCCGGCGGGCCAGGGCCAGCGCGGCGCGCAGCTGCTCACCGCCGACGTTGTCGAAGACCGCGTCCAGGCCGTCGGGGGCCGCCTCGCGCAGCTGCTCCTCGATCGGCCCGGCGCCCCGGATCACCACCGCGTCATAGCCCAGCTCCCGGGTCAGATACTCCGCCTTGCGCGGCGAGCCGGTGCTCCCGATGACCCGCTTCGCGCCCTTCAGCCGGGCGATCTGGCCCGCGAGCGACCCCACCCCGCCCGCGGCCCCCGTCACGAACACCGTGTCCCCGGACCGCACCTCGGCGCCGCGCACGATGCCCATCCAGGCGCTGGGCCCCTGGGACAGATGCGCGGCCGGGTCGGGCAGCGCGGCCGGGTCGAGCCGGTGCGCCTCGGCGGCGTCGACCACCGCGTACTCGCGCCAGCCGAACCGGTGCTCGACCAACTCCCCGACCTTGGGGCCGCCGTCGGGCCCGCCGTCGGGGGCGGCAACCACCTCCCCAACGGCCAGCCCCCACAACACCTCATCCACCCCATAGGGCGGCATGAACAGGTCGGCCTCGCTGTTCATCAGGGTGCGCATCACGGCGGTCACGGCCATGACCCGGTTGCGCACCAGCACCTGCCCGGGCCCCGGCCGGGGCACCGGGACCTGGACGAGTTCGAAGTGTTCGGCGCTCAGCGGCCGCGCGGGACGCGGGCGGACGGCGAGCCGCACCTCGCGGTGCACGGCGGGGACGACGGGCATCGGCGCTCCTCCATACGGTGCGCCACGGCGGCCGGGCCGCGCGGCGCGGGCCGGGCGATACAGCGACCGTAGGGCGCGCCGCTCATGACCCGGTCAAGCCGCGGGT
This sequence comes from Streptomyces sp. ME19-01-6, assembly GCF_033793745.1. Taxonomy (NCBI): domain Bacteria; kingdom Bacillati; phylum Actinomycetota; class Actinomycetes; order Kitasatosporales; family Streptomycetaceae; genus Streptomyces; species Streptomyces sp. ME19-01-6. Next base: position 652,968 of record NZ_JARAXF010000003.1, read on the forward strand.
CGCCGAGCGCTTCGTTACCCCAGCTTCCCCGCCAGCGCCCCCGCGTCCGCCGTGGGCGCGTCACAGGTGAACCGGCGGCATACGTACGCGGCGGGCCGCCCCTCCAGCAGCGGGCGGTCCAGCAGCAGCGGCACCTCCCGGGAGCCGGGCTCGCCGACCGCGATCACCGCCCCGGGCGCGGTGCCCAGGAGGGCGGCCCGGTGCAGGGCGCGGGTCGCCGGGTCCTCGCCGTGTCCGACGATGGCCACCTCACGCGGCCCGTCCAGCAGCGCCTCGGCCACCGCGAGACCCCACCCGATGAACCTCGGCACCCGCGCCCCGAGCGCCTGCACCACCCCGAGCGCGCGCTCGGCCGCCTCCCGGTGACGGTCCTCGCCGGTGACGGCCGCGTACGACAGCAGCGCCCCGGCCGCGGCCGTCCAGCCCGAGGGCGCGGCGTTGTCCGTCGGGTCCTGGGGGCGGCGGATGAGCGCCTCGGCGTCGTCGGCGGTGTCGTACAGCGTGCCGTCCTCGGCCGTGAAGCGGCGCAGCACGGTGTCCAGCAGCAGCCCCGCGAACTCGACCCAGCTGCCCTCGCCGGTGACGGAGGACAGCGCGAGGAAGCCCTCGGCGACATCCGCGTAGTCCTCCAGGACGCCCGCGTGGGCTCCGGCCGTGCCGTCCAGGGAGGTGCGGGCGAGCCGCCCCCGGTCGTCCAGGTGGACGCGCACCAGCAGGTCGGCGGCCGCGGTCGCGGCCTCGACGAGGTCGGGGCGGTCGAAGTACGCGCCGGTCTCGGCGAGCGCCGCGACCGCCAGGCCGTTCCACGCGGCGACGACCTTGTCGTCGCGGCCCGGGCGCGGCCGCCGCTCGCGCGCCGCCAGCAGCCGCTCCCGCACGGAGGCGAGGCGCCCGGCGTCGGCCAGTGCCTCACGGTCGGGGAGCCGCAGCACGGAGGCACCCTCCTCGAACGTGCCCTCCTCGGTCACGCCGAAGTACTCGGCGGCGAGCTCGGCGTCCTTCTTCCCCAGCACCTCGCTCAGCTGCTCCGGGGTCCACACGTAGTACGCGCCCTCGGCGTGGCCGCCCTTGCCGTCGTCGCTGTCGGCATCGAGGGCCGAGGCGAACCCGCCCTGTTCCGTGCGCAGTTCGCGAAGCAGGAACTCGGCGGTCTCCACGGCGACGCGTCGGGCAAGATCGGATCCAGTAGCCCGCCACAGATGGGCATAAACACGACACAAAAGCGCATTATCGTACAGCATCTTCTCGAAGTGCGGCACGGTCCAGGTCGCGTCGACCGCGTAGCGCGCGAACCCCCCGCCGAGCTGGTCGTAGATGCCGCCGCGGGCCATCGCCTCGCAGGTCGCCTGGACCATCTGGAGCGCGGCCTCCGAGCCCGTGCGGGCGTGGTGGCGCAGCAGGAACTCCAGCACCATGGACGGCGGGAACTTCGGCGCGCCCCCGAAACCGCCGTGCACGGCGTCGAATTCGCGGGTCAGCGCCATCAGCGCGGCGTGCAGATCCTCGGGGCCGGGTGGCTGGGCGGACCCGTACGCCAGGGAGGCCCCGCCGCGCCCGGCCAGGTCCCGCACGATGCGCGCGGCGACGTCCTTCACCTCGTCGCGCCGGTCCGCCCACGCGGCGCGGACGCCCTCCAGCACCTGCCGGAAGGACGGCATGCCGTGGCGCGGCTCGGGCGGGAAGTACGTGCCGAAATAGAACGGCTCGGCCTCGGGGGTCAGGAACACCGTCATCGGCCAGCCGCCCTGGCCGGTGGCGGCCTGCACGGCCTCCATGTAGACGGCGTCGACGTCCGGCCGCTCCTCGCGGTCGACCTTCACGGACACGAAGTGCGCGTTGAGGTGGTCGGCGGTCGCCTCGTCCTCGAAGGATTCATGGGCCATGACATGACACCAGTGACAGCTCGCATATCCGACGCTCAGCAGCACGGGCACACCACGGCGGCGGGCCTCCTCGAACGCCTCGTCGGACCACGGCCGCCAGTCGACCGGATTGTCCGCGTGCTGGAGAAGATACGGAGATGTCTCGTGCGCCAGACGGTTCGGCATGCCCCCATCCTCCCTCAACTCATGGCGAGCGCGAGTTATCCACAGGCCTGCCGGATATGAGCCAGAAACGGAACACTTGATGCTGGCAGGAGGGGGACGAAGATGCCGGGATCACCGACCGCGCTGCGGGACAGTCATCGGGGAGAGGTCGAGCGGCTGCTCGCGCGCGCCGTGGAGGAGGAGGTGCGGCGCTCCGGCGGGCGGACGGACGGCGGGGTGCTGCTGGGCCGCGCGCGGGCCGCGCTGGAGAGCATGGCGGCGACGGCCGCCGAGGAGTACGGCGCGTATGTGCGCGCGCTGGAGGAGTCGGAGGCGGAGAGCCGGCCGCTGTCGTCCCGGCTGACGCGCCGGCAGCTGGGCCCGCCGATGCTGGCCAGCGCGGTCGCCGCCGCCGGGGCCTTCGGCGCGGACCTCTCCTGGGGCACCTCGGTGACCACGGCGCTGGGCGCGGGCGTGATCGCGGCGGTGGCCGGTTCGGCGGCCGCGGTCCTGGGGCTCACGGCCGGACACTGGCCCGCCGCCCACCGCCAGGCCGCGCTGGCCGGCCGGCCGGGCGGGGCGGAGCAGCTGAGGCTCCAGTGGCTCACGGCCGTGGAGGTGCGCGGCATCCGGCCCTTTATCGACCGGCATCGGATGACGACGGCCGCCACCCGCGGAAGCGGCGGCGCGGACCGGATCTCCCGCTCCGCCTCGGGCGCCGGGGCCGGCTCGGGCAAGGGCAGCGCAGGGCGCGCGGGCTCTGCGGGCCGCACCGGCCAGGCTCCCCGGCTGCGCGGCGCGGACCGCAGCCAGGCGGCCCGCAGGCGCAGCGTGCTGGAGCAGTCCTTCGGCCATCTGCCCGAGGCGGACGGCCCGTTCGCCGGGCGCCGGGCGCAGATCACCCAGATCGCCCAGTGGGTCCAGCAGGCGCGGGCGAGCACGGAGACCAGACCGACGGTGGTGCTGCTGGAGGGCCCGCCCGGGTCGGGCCGGACGATGCTGGCGGTGCGGGCGGCGCACCATCTGCGCGACCAGTTCCGCGGCGCGTGCCTGGTGGATCTGCGCGGCGACAGCCCAGGCCAGGCCCCGCTGGCCACCCGCGACGCGCTGCTGCACCTGCTCAACCGGCTCGGCGCGCCCCGCGATCAGTTGCTCTTCCGGGAGCGGTCGGCCCAGGGGCAGCACGTCAAGCGGCTCACCGAGCTCTACCACCAGCATCTGACCGGGCTGCCCGTGACGATCGTGCTGGACGACGCCAGCGACGCCGAGCAGGTGCGCACGCTGGTCCCGGAGCGGTCCGACAGCCTGGTCCTGGTCACCTCGCGCGCCCCGCTCGCGCTGCCGCCCGACCTGGCCGCGTGGGTTCACCGGCTGGAGGTCGGCCCGCTGGACGAGCCGGGCGCCGAGGAGCTGCTGCGCGCCTCCGCCGAGGAGCCGACGGGCGCGGGTCCCTACGACGGGCAGTCCGTGGAGCGGATCGCCGAGCTGTGCGGCCGGCTGCCGCTGTCGCTGCGCATCGCGGGCTCCTCGCTCGGCTCCCGCACCCCCGGCCTCCTGGTCTCCGCCTTGGAGGCCTACGGCCCGGTGGGCCCCGTCGAGCGGGCGCTGTGGCTGCGCTACACCGACCAGACCGAGGACGCCCGGCGGCTGCTGCGCCGTCTCGCGCTGGCCGGGCGGGCCAGCCTGGGCGCCGCCGCGGCGGCCGCGCTGCTGGAGACGGACGGCCAGGAGGCGGTCCGCCACCTGGACGCGCTGGCCCGCGCCGGGCTGATCCAGCACGTCCGCGGCAGCCGCTATCGCCTGCACGACCTGGTGCGCGCCTTCGCCCACGGCCGGCTGATGGACGAGGAGGAGCCGGCCCGGCGCACCGCCGCCCAGGAGCGGCTGATCCGCAGCTATGCCGAGCTGGCGGACTCGGTGATCCGGATGGTCGACGGCAAGACCTCCACCCGCGCCGACATGTTCACCCGGGGCGCGGCGGGCGGCCACGGCTTCACCTCCCTGGACGCGGCGCTGCGCTGGCTGGACGACGAGTCGAGCTTCATCACGGCGGCCCTGCGCCATGCCGAGGGGGTGGACCAGTCCGCGGTGCTGCATCTGCTGGGCGCGCTGTGCGACTACTGCCTGCTGCGCGGCGACCTGTACCGGCTCGGCGAGATCAGCGAGCTGACCCAGGCCGTCGACCAGGGGCTGCTGATGCGCTCGGTGCAGTGGCGCACCGGCATCGCGGCCCGGCAGCTGGGCGAGCTGGACCAGGCCCGTACCACCCTGTCCTCGGTGGTCGACCTGTACTTCGAGGCGCAGCACGAGGCGGGCGCGGCCCGTGCGCTGTGCAGCCTGGGCATCACCCTGCACCACCAGGGCAATCTCACCGAGGCCGCGGCGAAGCTGACCGAGGCCATGGAGCTGCAGGCGGCCGACGAGCTGCGGGCGGACCGGGCGTGGACGATGCACGCGCTGGCCGCGGTGGAGCGCGACCGGGGCCGGCTCGCGAAGGCCCTGGAGCTGCTGGACGCGGCTCTGGAGCTGCACCGGGAGAGCGAGAGCGTGCACGGCCAGGCGTGGGCCCACTTCCAGCTCGGCCAGGCCTGCCTGCGCATGGGCGAGGTGCCGCGCGCGGAGCGGGAGCTGCGCGAGGCGCTGGAGGCCTACGGCCGCACCCACGACCAGCGCGGCGAGGCGTGGGCGCTGACCCAGCTGGCCCGCGCCCGGCTGGTGGCCGGGGAGGCGTCGGCCGCCGTCGACCAGCTGCGTCAGGCCCTGTCCCGCCACCGGGAGAACGAGGACGCGCGCGGCGAGGCGTGGACGCTGTACTACCTGGGCCAGGCGCTGGAGGAGCGCGGCGACCACGACTCGGCGGTGCGCGACCTGGAACGGGCCCGCACGATGTTCAGCCGGATGCGGGATGTGTACGGACTGGCGTGCGCCCGGCACCACTCGGCGCGGGTCACCCGGGATCTGCGGGCGGCGCAGACGGGCTCCCTGCTCAACAGCGGGTTCGCGCGGCAGCTGCTGCAGGACGCGCGGCAGGACTTCCGCCGGGTGGGGGTGGCCCATGGCGAGGCGTGGTCGTGTGTGGAGCTCGCGGTGATCGACGCGGGAAACGGCCGGGCGGAGCAGGCGCTGGACCTGGTGGAGGAGGCGGCGCGGCTGTTCGCGGGGTACGGCGACCGGCGCGGCGAGAGCTGGGCCCGGTTCCTGCGCTGCACGCTGCTGCCGTTCGCCTCGGCGGGCGGCTCGGTCGTCGGCACGGCGGTCGCCCAGGAGGAGCTGGTGGAGCTGCTGGGTGAGCTGCGGTCGGCCGACTGGGCGGGGGACGCGCGTCTTGAGGGGTGCGCGGAGGCGTTCACGCTGGTGCTCGAGCGTGGCGTGGAGCCGGAGACGGGCTGGCAGGCGTGGCAGCTCGGCATGGTGCCGAGCCGCCACGCCCGGGAGGTCATGGCGGTTCTGCCGACCGCGGCCGGCGCGCAGGGCGAGCGGGCCGACCAGGACGACCGGGCCGGCCACGGTGGCCGGGCCGATCAGGACGACCGGGGTGATCTATAGACATAAGCCCCGGCCTGACACGCCCTGACCGTCACTCCCTGGCGGTCAGGCCGTGCGCTCGCCCTTGGTGCCCGGGGCAGCCTTCGGGGATGCGGCGGCCGCGGTCTGCCCGGCCTCCGGCTCCTCCTCGAAGTCCACCTTCTTCATGTGCTTGTTCATGGACTTCATCAACAGCCACACCGCCCCGCCGATCAGCGCGAAGACGATGAAGCCGAGGACACCCGGCGTCACCTTGTTCTCGTCGAGCTCCTTGGCGAGCGGCACGAGATGCGTCATGGCGAGGGTGCTGGTCGCGCTCATCATGAGCTCAATTGTTGCGGATGCCCGCGAAGAGGTCGTCCTCGGGGAGGGAAGTGTCCACGAGCGACTTGGCGAGCTCGTACTCCTCCGTCGGCCAGACCTCCTTCTGGATGTCCATCGGCACCCGGAACCAGCCGCCGTCGGGGTCGATCTGGGTGCGGTGCGCGATCAGCGCCTTGTCGCGGATCTCGAAGAAGTCGGCGCAGGGTACGTAGGTGGTCAGGGTGCGCTCGGCCCGCACGAACGTCTTCCAGCGCTCCAGCCACTCCCCGTACGGCGACTCCAGGCCGCGCGCGAGCAGCGCCTCGTGCAGTGCGACGGTGCGCGGCCGGTTGAAGCCCTGGTTGTAGTAGAGCTTCAGCGGCTGCCACGCCTCGCCCGCCTCGGGGTACTTCTCCGGGTCCCCCGCGGCGTCGAAGGCCACCATCGAGATCTTGTGCGTCATGATGTGGTCGGGGTGCGGATAGCCGCCGTTCTCGTCATACGTGGTGATGACATGCGGCTTGAACTCGCGGATCAGCTTGACCAAATTCCCCGCCGCCTCGTCCACGTCCTGCAGTGCGAAGCAGCCCTCGGGCAGCGGCGGCAGCGGGTCGCCCTCGGGCAGGCCCGAGTCCACATAGCCCAGCCACTCCTGCTTGACCCCAAGGATCTCGCGCGCCTCGTCCATCTCCTTGGCGCGCACCTCGTGAATGTGCTCCTCGATGTAGGGGTCCCCCTGGAGCTTGGGGTTGAGGATGGACCCGCGCTCACCGCCTGTGCAGGTCGCGACCAGCACGTCCACCCCCTCGGACACGTACTTGGCCATGGTGGCCGCGCCCTTGCTCGACTCGTCGTCGGGGTGGGCATGAACGGCCATCAATCGCAGCTGATCAGTCAAGTCTCGATCCTCGGTGATTCGTCGTGGAAGACGGCTTCTATAGTGACCCAAACCGGGGGCGAATAATTCCGGGTCCGCCAACCAGGAGGGACGATCATGGCCACGGTGCGCGAGGGGCTGCCTGACGGGCGTTATGGCCGGTCGGCGGACCAGCGTGCCGACCGCAAGCTGAAGATCCTGGGTGCCGTGCTCGGCGCCGGGTTCCTTGCCATGATCGCCTGGTTTGGTTACTCGTATATCACCGGCCAGGACATCAGCGGCCGGGTGACCGGTTTCCAGGTGGTCTCCGACGGCGCCGTCGAAGTGCGCCTGGAGATCACCAAGGACACGGGCACCACCGGGGTGTGCACCGTGCGTACCCTGGATGAGCAGCACGGCGAGGTGGGGCGCAAGGACTTCACCTTCGGCAAGGGCCAGGGCGATGCGGTCAAGGTCGTGACGGTGCGCACCACGGCTCGGGCGACCAGCGCCGAGCTGGTCGGCTGTGATCCTGTGTCGGGCCACTGAGTCCCGTCTGACCTGCGCTGACGCGTTTCGTACGCATTGCGCCCAGATTCCTCCTCCCCGTTTCGAGCCGGAATTGTTAGGCTCGTGGTTTCGCCCGGCTTTGAAGGCGCACCCTTCTGAGTAGGGCGTTCATTTGTATTCCCAGCACCGATTCCCAGCACCGACGAGGAGCACCTGTGACCCAGACCAGCGAGAACGTCACCTGGCTGACCCAGGAGGCGTACGACCAGCTCAAGGCCGAGCTGGAGTACCTGTCGGGTCCCGCACGTGTCGAGATCGCGAAGAAGATCGAGGCTGCCCGCGAGGAAGGTGACCTGCGGGAGAACGGCGGGTACCACGCTGCCAAGGAGGAGCAGGGCAAGCAAGAGCTCCGGGTGCGCCAGCTGACGCAGCTGCTGCAGCACGCGAAGGTCGGCGAGGCCCCGGCGGACACCGGTGTGGTCGCCCCGGGCATGGTCGTCACGATCGCCTTCGACGGCGACCCGGACGACACCCTGACCTTCCTGCTCGCCTCCCGCGAGTACGCGAGCTCGGACATCGAGACCTACTCGCCGCAGTCCCCGCTGGGCTCGGGTGTGAACGGCAAGAAGGTCGGCGAGGACGCCTCGTACGAGCTGCCGAACGGCCGCACCGCGTCGGTGAAGATCCTGGAGGCCAAGCCCTACCAGGGCTGATGATCGCCCCGGCTGATCACCCCGACACCATCCCGACTTCGGCGACCGCCTCGCTCAGGCGGTCGCCGAGCGGTACTTACGGACCGCCAGCGTCCGGAAGGCCAGGATGATCAGGGCCGACCAGAGGACGGAGGCAAGCACGGGGTGCTGCATCGGCCAGGCGTCGGAGACCAGCCCCTCGGGGTTGCCGAACAGCTCGCGGCTCGCCTGCACGGTGGCGCTGAACGGGTTCCAGTCGGCGATATGCCCCAGGAAGGCGGGCATCTTGCTGGAGGGCACGAAGGCGTTCGAGATGAACGTCAGCGGGAACAGCCAGATCAGCCCGCCGGAGGTGGCCGCCTCCGGGGTCCTCACCGACAGCCCGATCAGCGCGCCGATCCACGAGAAGGCATACCCCAGCAGAAGCAGCAGCCCGAAGGCCGCGAGCGCCTTCAGCACCCCGTCGTGGATCCGCCATCCCACGATGACCGCGACGATCGCCAGCACCACCAGCGTCAGCGCCGTCTGCACCAGATCCGCGAGCGTGCGGCCGGTGAGCACCGCGCCGCGCGCCATCGGCAGCGAGCGGAAGCGGTCGATCAGGCCCTTGTGCATATCGTCGGCGATCCCGGCGCCCGCGCCCGCCGTCGCGAAGGTCACGGTCTGCGCGAAGATCCCCGCCATCAGGAATTCCCGGTACACGTTCGCGTCGGCGCTGCTCTGCCCCGGGACCATGATCGCGCCGCCGAAGACATAGCTGAACAGCACCACGAACATGATGGGCTGGACCAGGCCGAACACCACCACCTCGGGAATCCGCACCATGCGGATCAGATTCCGGCGGGCCACGACGAGCGAGTCGCGGACCGACTGGACGGGCCCGCTCCACGCCCGGGGGGCCACGGCGACGCGCGTACCGTGCGCCGGAGCCTGCCCAGGAGCCGTCCCAGCGGTCGCGCCAGCGGTCTCGCCGGAAGTCGCGTCGGTCGCCCCCGGAGTCGACTCGGGTGTTGTCTCGTCTACTGTGGCCATCACTTGACCTCCTCCTCGGCCCTGTCTCCCTCGGCACCGTGGCCGGTGAGCGAGATGAACACATCGTCGAGGGTCGGGCGGCGCAGCCCGATGTCGTCGATCTCCACCCCGCGCGCATCCAGCTCCCGGATCACCTCGGCGAGCAGCTTGGCCCCGCCGACGACCGGGACGGTGACCTTGCGGGTGTGCCGCTGCACGGCGACCTCACCCTTGCCGAAGCCCCGCAGCACCTGCTCCGCGACCTCGATATGGGCGGGCTCATGGACCACCACCTCCACCCGCTCCCCGCCCGTACGGGCCTTGAGCTGGTCGGAGGTGCCACGCGCGATGACCCGGCCGCGGTCGATCACACAGATGTCATGCGCCAGATGATCGGCCTCTTCCAGATACTGGGTCGTCAGCAGCAGCGTCGTGCCGCCCGCCACCAGCTCCTGGATGACCTCCCACAGCGCCTGCCGGTTGCGCGGGTCGAGGCCGGTGGTCGGCTCGTCCATGAACATCACCGGCGGGCTGACGACCAGGGCGGCCGCCAGGTCCAGCCGGCGGCGCATCCCGCCGGAGTACGTCTTGGCGACGCGGTCGGCCGCGTCCGCCAGGTGGAACCGCTCCAGCAGCTCGCTCGCGCGCGCCTTCGCCTCCCGCGCGCCCATCTGGTAGAGCTGGCCCACCATGCGCAGGTTCTCACGGCCGGTCAGGTACTCGTCCACGGCGGCGAACTGCCCGGACAGCCCGATCGAGCGGCGCACCCGATCGGGCTGGCGCAGCACGTCCACGCCCGCGACGCGCGCCTTTCCGCTGTCCGGCTGCAGCAGCGTGGTCAGCACGCGCACCGCGGTGGTCTTCCCGGCCCCGTTGGGCCCGAGCAGCCCGAGCACGGTCCCTTCCGGTACGTCGAGATCGACCCCGTCCAAGGCTCTGACATCGCCGAAGGTCTTCACCAGACCCTCGGCATAGATGGCACCTGGCATATGCGTCCCCCATCGGGCGTGCTCATAGAAGGATTTAACTTTCGCCCGAATTACCCCGCCTGTCCATGCCTGTGGAAAACAGCGAGGGCAGGGGACAAGGGGAAGAAGACCCCTACGGCAACACCCTGTAGCCCGCCTCGCGCAGCGCCTCCCGCACCTCGGCGCAGTGCTCCGGCCCCTCCGTCTCCAGGTGCAGCTCCACCTCGGCCTCGGTGAGCCCGAGCCGCGGATCGGTCCGTACGTGACCCACGTCCAGCACATTCGCATCGACCGCCGACAGTGCCGCCAAAAGGGTGGCGAGCGCCCCCGGCCGGTCCGTGAGCCGCAGCCGCAGCGAGAGATAGCGCCCCGCCGCCGCCATGCCGTGCCGCAGGATGCGCTGCATCAGCAGCGGATCCACATTGCCGCCCGAGAGCACCGCCACCACCGGCCCCTCGAAGGACTCCGGCTCCGCGAGCAGCGCGGCCACCGAGCAGGCGCCGGCCGGCTCGACGACCAGCTTCGCCCGCTCCAGACACAGCAGCAGCGCGGCGGCCAGCGCGTCCTCGGACACCGTACGGACCTCGTCCACGAGCTCGCCGATGATCCGGAACGGCACGTCGCCGGGCCGCCCCACCTTGATCCCGTCGGCCATCGTCGTGGGCGACTCGATCGACACCGGGTGCCCGGCGGCCAGCGAGGGCGGATACGCCGCGGCGCCCGCCGCCTGCACCCCCACCACCCGTACGTCCGGGCGCAGCGCCTTCACCGCCACCGCCACCCCCGCCGCGAGCCCGCCTCCGCCGACGCCCACCACGACCGTGCGCACTTCCGGGCACTGTTCCAGGATCTCCAGGCCCAGCGTGCCCTGCCCCGCGATGATGTCCGGGTGGTCGAAGGGGTGGATGAAGACCGCGCCCGTGCGCCGCGCGTACTCCTGCGCGGCGCGCATCGTCTCGTCCACGATCTGGCCGTGCAGCCGTACGTCGGCGCCGTAGTCCCGGGTGGCCGCGATCTTCGGCAGCGGCGCGCCCTGCGGCATGAAGACGGTCGAGCGCACCCCCAGCAGCGAGGCGGCCAGCGCGACGCCCTGCGCGTGGTTCCCGGCGCTGGCCGCCACCACGCCCGCGGCCCGTTCCTCGGGACTGAGCCCGGCGATCCGCACATACGCCCCGCGCAGCTTGAAGGAGCCCGTACGCTGCAGGTTCTCGCACTTCAGATGCACCGGCGAGCCCACCAGACCGGACAGATGGCGGCTGCCTTCGAGCGCGGTGACCCGAGAGACCCCCGACAGCATCTTCTGCGCCGCACGCACATCGTCGAGCGTGATCACGGACGCCGGGACAGCGGAAGACGAGGTACCGGAAGCGGAGGTAGTGCGTGGAGCCATGGTCCCAAGTCTCGCAGCCCGCCCCACGCGCACCAGCGCGGGCCGGATCGGCGCGGCAGGTTTCTGCAGCCCCCGTACGGGCGGGCCCCCAGCCGCGTACTCTGTGCCCCATCCCACAGACCACCGCATGAAGTGAGCCTTAGTCCATGCCCACCCAATCGGACATGACGACCCACCTCGACACCGGCGTACTCGACCTCCTGCAGCACCAGGTCGCGGTCTTCGCCCGGCGCGCCGAACAGACCCGCCTCGGCGGCGTCGGACAGGCCCGCAACTCCATGGACCGCGCCGCGTATCTGCTGCTCAACCGGCTCGACAAGGAAGGACCGATGGGAGTCAAGGCGCTCGCCGCGGGCATGGGCATCGACTCGTCCACCGTCACCCGGCAGGTCGCCCCGCTCGTCGACTCCGGCATGGTCAAGCGCACCTCCCACCCCGAGGACGGCCGCGCGGTCGTCCTGCAGCTCTCCCCGCGCGGCAAGGCCCGCCTGGAGGAGGTGCGGTGCTCGCGGCGCGCGCTGATGGCGCAGGTCACCGACGGCTGGACCGTCGAGGAGCGGGACATCTTCTGCGACCTGCTCACCCGTTTCAACGTCGCGCTGGCCGCCGCGCACTCCCCCGTGCCCCAGGCGGCGTCCGCATCCTGAGCCACTCCGCGGCACGCCTCTTGACCGGGCGGCCGCGCCTGCCGTGTCCTTGAAGCGGGCTCGTGTCCGGAAAAGGGGCCCGCGTCCTGGAGGGGACGGGAGGCGGAGGGCGGGTGCGCGAGAGGCGGGCAGCACGGGAGAGCCGCCGGGCCCGGGAGTTCGCGGTGTTCGCGGCGGGGGCGGGCGGTCGACTGCTGCGCGCGGCGACCCTGCTCACGGGGGAACCACCGGGACCACGGGGGGAACACAGCGCCGCCGAGCGCCTGCTGACCGCCGCGCTCGCCCGCACCTACGCCCGCTGGGACCGGCTGCGCGGAGAGGACCCGTACGACCACACCCGCCGGGAACTCGCCGCCCTCTTCGCCCACCGCGCCTGGCTCTACCGCCGGCCGCGCGGCGGCCTCCTGGGGCGGCTCACCCCGCAAGAACGCCTGGTGCTGGTGTTACGGCTGCACGAGGGCGTGGCGGAGGAGCAGGCCGCGGCCGCCCTCGGACTGCCCGTCGAGCGGGTGCGCGCGATCTGTACGCGCTCGGTGGCGCTGATGCGCGGCCGCCCCTCCGGGACGCGACGCCCGCGCCCGGAGCCCCGACGGGCGGCGGGGGCGGCGCCATGAGCTTCCCCGATCGCAAGGAGGACGAGGTCCGCCGCATGCTGGACGGCCCGTACCCGGCCGTGCCGCCGGACCTGGCCGACCGGGCGGCCGGGCGGGGGCGGCAGATGCTGCGCCGCCACCGCGCCGTACGGGCCGTCGGCTGGGTCCTGCTGATCGCCGCGATCATCACCTTCACCGTATGGGCCGCGATCGTCCAGCCGTGGACGACGCCGCCGACCGACACCACCCCTCCTCTGGAGGGCTGGTGACCGCTGAAGGCTGGTGACCGCGCCCGCGGACCGCGCTACGCGAGGGCCTGGCTGAGATCCGCGAGCAGGTCGTCGATCGCCTCGATGCCCACCGAGAGGCGGACCAGGTCGGCGGGCACCTCCAGGGCCGACCCCGCCGCCGAGGCGTGCGTCATCCGGCCCGGGTGCTCGATCAGCGACTCGACGCCGCCCAGCGACTCACCGAGCGTGAACAGCCGCGCCCGGTCGCAGACGTCGACCGCCGCCTGCTCGCCGCCCGCGACGCGGAAGGAGACCATGCCGCCGAAGGCCCGCATCTGCTTGGCCGCGACCTCGTGCCCCGCGTGCCCGGACAGCCCCGGGTAGAACACCTCGGTCACCTTGGGGTGCGCGACCAGCAGCTCCGCGACGCGCGTGGCGTTCGCGCTGTGCCGGTCCATCCGTACGGCGAGGGTCTTGACGCCGCGCAGCACCAGCCAGGAGTCGAACGGCCCGGCGACGGCGCCCATCGCGTTCTGGTGGAAGGCCAGTTCATCGCCGAGGCCGGGGTCGGCGACCACGAGCGCGCCGCCGACCACATCCGAGTGGCCGCCCATGTACTTGGTCGTCGAGTGCACGACGACATCCGCGCCGAGCGCGAGCGGCTGCTGCAGATAGGGGCTGGCGAAGGTGTTGTCGACGACGAGGCGGGCCCCGGCGGTGCGGGCGATGTCGGCGACGGCGGCGATGTCGGTGATGCCGAGCAGCGGGTTGCTCGGGGTCTCCACCCAGATCACCTTCGTACGGGGCCGCAGCTCGGCCCGCACCGCCGCCGGATCGGAGGTGTCGGCGACCGACCACTCCACCCCCCACCGCTCGGCGACCTTGGAGAAGAGGCGGAACGTGCCGCCGTAGGCGTCGTTCGGGATGACGACATGGTCACCGGGCACCAGAAGCGCGCGCAGCAGGCAGTCCTCGGCGGCGAGACCGGACGCGAAGGCGAGGCCCCGGCGCCCGCCCTCCAGCGCCGCCAGGTTCTCCTCGAGGGCGGTGCGGGTCGGGTTGGCGGAGCGGCTGTACTCGTATCCGCCGCGGAGCCCGCCCACCCCGTCCTGCTTGTAGGTGGACACCTGGTAGATCGGGGGGACGACGGCACCCGTGAGCGGGTCCGCCTCCTGCCCCGCGTGGATGGCGAGGGTCTCGAAGCTCTGCGCGCTGTGTCCCGCGCCGTCGTGCGGTGCGGGCTGCTGGGTGTGCTGCTCGGTCATGGGGCCGAGGGTAATGCCCACCGCGGTACCAGCGGGTTCAACGACCCCCACGGGCACATAGTCTGGGGCACAGACGTTCCGACTAGGGGTACCGGGTCCGAGGGACAGCAGGGGCAGCAGGGGACACACATGGAGTATCTGATCTTCCTCATCGCCATCATCATGATCGGCGGTCTCCTCGTCGTGCCCGCCGTGCGCGGGATCCGCGGCGAAGGCAAGACCATGCGCGGCGCGGTGCGCGCCACCGACCCGGACGCGTACGGCTTCGTACCGCCCGACCGGCTGGACGTACGGCTGCCCGGCCCGGACCGCGAGCTGATCGAAGCCCTGGAGAAGGTCCAGCACACCCAGGACTGGCAGCCCGCCGCCCGCCTGCTGGCCGCCACCGACGCGAGCTCCGAGCTGCGCTGGCAGCGGGTGCAGACGCTCGCGGGCGCGGCAGTCTTCGAACTGGCCCAGGCGCCGGGGCAGGGCGGCATGTGGCTGCGCACCTGGCGGGTCGCGGCGCCCGAGGACCCGGGCGCGGCCGCCGTGCACGCGGAGTTCCTGGTCCGCCAGGCGCTGCGCGACCCGTCGTCGGCGGACTTCCGGATGATCCTGGAGGAGGCCCGTACGGTCTGCGCCGAGGCGGCGCGGCTGGCGCCCGGCGACCCGGTGCCGTACATCATCGAGCTCGGCGTCGCCCGCGGCCTCGCGTGCCGGCAGGCCGACTTCGAAGAGCTCTGGTCCAAGGTCATCGAGCGCGCCCCGCACCACATGGGCGCCCACCTCGCCGCGCTCCACTACTGGTGCGAGAAGTGGCACGGCTCGCAGGACCTCGCCGACGCCTTCACCCACGCCGCCGCCGGCACCGCCCCGGCCAACAGCCTCCTGCCCGCCCTCCCCCTCTTCGCGGTCTTCGAGCACCTCCCGGAGGCCGACCTGGTGCGCACCCTGTACGAGAGCGCGGTCGTCACCCGCGCCATCGAAGGCGCCCTCTTCGCGGTCCACGAGGCCCCGGCCGACCACCCGGTCCAGCCGCACGTCCGCCACCTGCTGGTCTGGTTCCTGGTGCGCGCCGAGCGCTACGCGGAGGCGATGGAGCAGCTCCGCCACGTGGACGGACACGTGGGCGCGGTCCCGTGGTCGTACGGCACGGACCCGGCGGCCGAATACACCGCCTACCGGGCGCTGGCCGTGGCGGGCTGGGAGGGCCGGGGCGGCACCCCGGCGACGCTGCCGCGCTGAGGGAACGGGCGGCGTGGAATGGCCCACCGCCCCAGCCCGTTGTAAGGAGTGCACTCCGCACCCGCCCCGTGGAGCTCAGGGAGCCATCGATGCTGTTCAGCCGCCACAAGTCCCACCTCCCCTCGGCCGAGGAAGCGCTCAAGGGACGCGCCGAACCCGGTTTCCCGGTCCCCGAGCGCCACACCGTCCTCGGCAACCCCCTCACCGGCCCCTACCCCGAGGGCCTCCTCGTCGCCGACTTCGGCCTCGGCTGTTTCTGGGGCGCCGAACGCAAGTTCTGGCAGGCCCCCGGCGTCTGGACCACCCTCGTCGGCTATCAGGGCGGCCACACCCAAAACCCCACCTATGAAGAGGTCTGCAGCGGCCTGACCGCCCACACCGAAGCGGTCCGCGTCGTCTACGACCCCTCCACCACCTCGTACGCCGCCCTCCTGAAGCTCTTCTGGGAATCCCACGACCCGACCCAGGGCTTCCGCCAGGGCAACGACGTCGGCACCCAGTACCGCTCGGCCCTCTACACCCACTCCCCCGAGCAGCAGTCCGAGGCGGAGGCCTCGCGCGCCGCGTACCAATCCGTCCTCACCAAGTCCGGCTACGGCGACATCACCACCGAAATACTCCCGGCCGGTCCCTTCTACGCGGCCGAGGCATATCACCAGCAATACCTGGACAAAAACCCGGCCGGCTACTGCGGTATCGGCGGCACGGGCGTCAAGTTGGGTGACCCGTTCGAAACCAACTGGGGGGCGTCCTGCCCGACAGGCATCGCTCCGGCGCCGGAAGCCACGGATCAGTAGCCGACCAAGTTCACGTCTGACCCGACCGGCCGTGGCTCAGGACGACGCCACGGCCGGATCCCCCACACCGTCTGGGCGAGCTGGCTCCGCCGCGCGTCAGCCTTATGGCCTTGGCATGGGCTGCCACATCCGCCAGCACCGGTGGCAGAAGCTCAAGATGCTGATTGTGCGGCGGAGAGTGCGCGAGTTTTGCTCCGGGCTGTTCTCAGACGGAAAGGCGACGCTGGTCACGCTCGCGGCAGTGAGCAGCTTCATCCCGGGACTCGTGGCCCTGATACCCGGTGCCGCTGTCCACTGAGGTTCGCTGCCGGCCCATGCTCCAGCCCATCGCAGCATGCCCAAGAGTGCGACAGCGTCCACAGCATGGGCCACAGGGATCGCCCCCGCTGGAAGCTGAGGGTCTCCGCCTCACTCATTCGGGCGATGTGATCGAGCTTGGACTCGATACGCTGCTCCCAGGGATCAGAATCTCGCCCATGGGAGCAGCAATGACCACCTCCAGCGCCGGGCAGCCACTCATCCCCCAGCCACCTGCCACCGTCACGGCCCTCCGCCAGGCCGTCGCCCTCGTCCACATCCAGCGGCAGCCGAATGTCGCGAAAGAGTTCCGTCACTGGGAAGACACCGCCGAGATCGGTGACTCGACGCAGACCCGCCGCGCCGCATCCGCTCTCGGCAAGATCCTGGACGACGCATACGCCGCGCTCGGCCTCCCACCGCGGTGAGCACCGACTGGCGCTGGGAGTACGACCCTGATCACGCCCACGTCGCAGGCGGTATCCCCGCTCACGTGGTGGCCGAAGTGGAGCGTCTCGCGGAGCAACTGGTCAGCCTGGCCGGGCTGTGAGTCGACGTCAGCGATTTCGGCAACGGCCCCCGGCCGGGAGGCATGCGCCGCATGGACGCGGCGGACGGCTGGTTCCACTTCCTCAGCCACTCACCCCCATTGACAGGTCTAGAATGCACCAATCCCGCTAAGGCTCCATGAGTGGAGGACCCGCGTGCACCAAGTACTGTACTTCTCCGAAACCAAGTCGCGACAGTTCATGGGGCACAGGAAACGCCGCGTATCCATGAAGGACGTGAGTGCCGAGATATCGGTACCAGGCATCAACGCATCGCTATCTGCAACAGCAGAACCCGACGGCACTGAAGCCAGCGAGACGGAAACAGTCCTCAGAAGGTCATCCAAGGTCTTTAAGTATCTCAAAAAATCCGCACTGCATTACGAAGATCCGGACGTATCAGATGGCACCTGGATTCAGTTTGAGACAAGGCTGGCACAAGCCCTCGTATGGGTCGGCAACCTCCGAATGCTCTTCTTTGGCCCTCATCCCGGATCCACCGGCGACATCGCGCTACTGCTCTACGGAAATCCAAATCATCTCACTACGCCCCCTGGCATCGTGGCAGGCGTAGACGTTCACGACCTAGATTCATCTCACGATAGCCTCGCCGCCATGATTCAGGCAGCAGCAGCCGAATCCAACGAGTCAAATTTGCGAGGTACCGCAGGATTCCGGGATGGCGTAATCAAGATGGCCGAACGGGCCCAGCAGCACAGCATTAGCTTCCCCAGACTGTTTGGCTACGCCCAGGTAGTAGGAACTTTCGACAGCACTGATCGAATTTTTCTGTCGACGGAGGATGACGTTCGCTGCCCGTCCCAGCTTGTGGTGGCCTCGCCTCTCATCGTCGAGTACTCCTAGCCCTGGCACCAGGCGCGACAACCCCCAACTCCTAGGAGACTTCCTGCTCGACCGTGACGCGAAACTGCTCATCCTTCCTGTTCTTCGCGAAGCATGAGGTGAACGACGAGCAGCACGCCAACGGGTCACATGACACAACAGGCTCGGCGGCACGGGAGTCTCCTGCCCCAATCGGCGTGGCCCCGGCCGACAGCTGAGCGCTGCCGCCTGTCAGGGCCGGCTCCGCTGGGTGTCTCACTCCTGCAGACAGGTCAGCGCCTGCATGGCCTCGCGCTCTATGCGTGAAAGATCGCACAGGACGGTGCCTGCCTGTGCGAGGTACTGCGCATCGCCTGATTCGCCGGCTTTGGTGATCAGTGCTGCGGCTTCCGTCCACAGGGTGGCTGCCTCGGTGTACAGCCCGTGGCCGGTGCGCAGGTGGGTGCTGTCGAGTAGTTGGGTGCATTCGGCGAGGAAGTCGCGGTAGAGATTACGGAACAGGGCGCCGCCGGTGCCGGCCTTCTCCATCAAGAGGGCTGCCTGAGGCAGGTCCTGTCGCGGGTTGTCGGTCCGCTGGAGCCATGTGCGTACCAGCTTCCCGGCCTTCTCGATTCCACGGTGCCCCAGGTTGGCGATGGGCGGGTTGAGGAAGGCGTCGGCGCAGGCGGTGATGGCGGGAATGATCTGGCGCTGTGGGGAGGGCAGGTTCCTCGGAGCGGTGAGGGTGAAGGACCGGTGCTTGGCGGTCATCGGGCCGCGCGCGGCTCTGGCCTGGGCGAGGCTGGTCAGGCTGGTGGATACCGCTCCGCCTTGCTGGTCGGTGTCCACCAGGTGGGCGGCGTGGGCGTCGTAGCCGTACATGGCGACGACATGACCGCCGAAGTGCACCTTCGACCCGAAGTAGTCCAGGTAGTAGCTGTCGAGTTGCAGTCCGACCGGGTGGCCGGCGTCGATGGGGGCTGCCACGTTCTCCCACGCCCTGCGGGGGGAGGTGGTCTCCTGGACCAAGAGCTCCAGCCCGAGTCCGGTGGCCAGGTTTCTGGTGAGGTCGAAAGGCTTGACCCGTCCTCCGAGGAAGGGGAAGCCCATGTTCTTGCTGTCCCAGTAGATGAAGGAGAGACCGGAGCCGAGGCCGAAGAGCATGGGCTCGGACAGATCGAGTCCTTGGTGTCGCAGCAGCACGCCCAGAGCTGTGGTTTCGCAGTGCTGCGTACCGCGGGCATCGATGTCTTTCACCGTGGTCATGCCATGGTCTCCTGGACGGGGATGATCAGCCGGGTCATCAGTTCTTCTTGCGGTGCCTGTGCCGGCCCGACGAGACAGGCCTCACGTACGGGCGCTTGCGGGCGCAGCCCGCGCGCTCGCACCTCTTGCACGCCATCATGGTGGACTCTCCCACGGTGGGAGAGTCCACCGCCGGCGGAACTCCCGAGCGGGGCCGGCCGTCTACACGAAGTCGGCGAAGTCCATATTGGCTATCTCCAGGTTGACGGCCATCGACGCGGCCTCGGCGAGGGGGATGCGGGCCGCCTGGCCCGGAGTGTCGTACAGGTCCACCACGAACAGCGGGTGGGCCGGGTCCGCCAGGGTCACGGCATCCGCGAGCGCGACCATGGTGGTGTGCTCGTCGGGCGGCACCACAGCGGGGATCTGACCGGGCTGGAGATGCTCGAACCGGCGATCGTCGACGACGAGGGCGGACAGCTCCACGTCCTCGTAGAACTCCTCACCTGTGGGCCCCCCACTGCCCTCGTCCGGCTTGCCCAGGGCGTCCACGAGGGCACGCCAGCCCCGGTCGTCGGTGAAGTCGGTGCGGACCAGCAGCGTCGTCTCGGTGGCCGGCAGCGGGGGAAACGAGGCGCGGACCACCGTGGTCGGGGTGAGGACCGCCGGGGTGCCGCCGTCACCCTGGTAGATACCGAACCGGTCCATCCCCCGTACGAGTCCGTCGAAGCGGAGGGAGCCGACCAGCAGGTCCGCCAGAACGGGGCCGAGTCCGTCCGTCGGGACCCGGGCTCCCCGCCCGGGGATGTCCCGCAGGTCGACCAGCAGCACGGCATCACCGCCGTACACGGCGCGGATGTCCACGACGACGGCGACAGGCGGCGCCGCACCGCCCTCTTCGACGAGCGCGGGGAAGTTCCCACCGTGGACGTAGTCCCACTCGGGGTGCTCCGCAAGGCGGAGCCGCACCCCGCCGTCCCCGAGGGCGACCACCTGCCCGTCCCGCCGCCCGCCGAGGGCACGAAGGACCCCGTCCCACTGAGCCCTGCCCTCCTCGTAACAGGCACAGATCAGCAGCACTTCGCCGGGCTCAGGCTCGGGAAGCTTCGGGTACGGCATGGGACCTCCATCCCGGCAGGAACAAGAACAGCACGCGGCCGGGGGCAACACCCCGACACCCGGCCGATTTTGCCGAACCCCTCTGACAGCGAGGGAGTACATCGACCTGCCGGCTTTGAACGAATCGTTTACAACGATTAGTTGACATCACCTCGTGTGCGAGCCACCCTGATCTCATGCCACCAACTCCCGATCAGCACACCGATCCCTTCACACCCCCGCAGCCGGACCAGGCGCGAGCCCACCGCGTGTACGCGTCTTTGCTGCGCATCGCCGAGCGGCACGCGGCCACCGACGAGCAGCGCCGCCGGCAGGTTCATCCTTCGCTCATCGGGCCGCACGAGGCCGTCAGGCTCGTGTCGTTCCTGCTCAGTGGGGCGGCGCAGCCGGTTGACGGGGAGCCGGAGGTGGATCAGGCCGATATCACTGCCGCGTTGAGCCTGGTCCCGCTGGTTCGCGGGGAGATGGACGAACTGGAAGTCGGGCTCCTCCAGATGGCGCGGGGCCGCGGCATGACCTGGCAGGAGGTCGCCTTCGGACTCGGTCTCGGCACTCCGCAAGCCGCCCGGCAGCGTTACGAACGGCTGGCCAGCCGCGCCGCGGCCGAGGCGGACGGCCCGGGGTAGGAAGGCCCCGGATTCAGCGGGCTCAGGGCCGGATGGCGACCAGGAGATCGACCACGTACGTCTCCTCCACCATCCCGTCGGGGAAGATCTCGCCTATGCGGGCGCGCTCCTCGGTGAGAAAGGCGCGGGCGCCGGTTTCGCCGAGGACGAGGAACGCCGAGTGGCTGCCGATGTTGGCGAGATGCGTGTCGAGAGGGACGACGCGGCTCCAGCGCACATGGCGGCGGGTGACCCCGAGGCCCGCGAGGCCCGCGAGCTGGATGGCGCGGTCGTCGCCGGGACGCTCCTTTGAGGGGGACTTCACTCCGCAGTGGTGTGCGATGCGCTCGTCCTGCGTGGCGATCCACGGCACATCGAGGGCGCTGGTGTTCCACCAGAGCGCGAGCGCGCCGCCCGGGCGCAGGACGCGCAGCGCCTCGGGGACGGAGCGGGTGGTGTCGGTCCAGTGCCAGGACTGCGCGTAGGTGATGAGGTCGTGGGACGCGTCGGCGAGGGGCAGGGCGTTGCCGTCGCCTCGGACGATCGGCGCGTCGGGCAGCGTACGGCGGAACTGGGCCGCCATGCCGCCGCCGGGCTCGACGGCGGTCACGTCGGCGCCGCGCTCGCGCAGCAGGGACGTGGCGATTCCGGTGCCCGCACCGACGTCGGCGACACGGGCGCCGGCGAGGGGGCGCCCCATGAGTTCCTCGACGGCGTCCAGGAGGGCGGGCGGGTAGGAAGGGCGGTTCGCGGCGTACTGGGCGGCGGCCGCGTTGAACGAATGGGCGCGTGATGTGGCGGTCATGCGTCCATCCTCCTCCGCGCCCCGTGTGCTGGGCGAGTCAGGCGGGTTGAGGCGGGGCCGGCGTTGATCGTGCCGGTGCGCCTCGACGCGGCACAGCGGCAAACAGGCAACCGGGCGACCGGCAGCGGGGGCCTCAGGGCGTCAGCTCGCGGCCGTGCTCTGCGCTCGGGAGAGGGCGACGTCGAGGACGACCAGCAGCGCGTCCCGGACCGAGCCCATCTTCCGGGCGTCGAAGACGATCAGCGGTACGTGCTCGGAGACGTCCAGCGCCCACCGCACCTCGTCGAGGTCGTGCTGCACCTCCCCGTCGAAGGCATTGACGGCGACGGCGAAGGGGATGTCCTTGTGCTCGAAGTAGTCCACCGCCGCGTAACAGTCGTCCAGGCGGCGGGTGTCCACGATCACCAGGCCGCCGAGGGCGCCCTCGACCACGTCGTCCCACATGAAGCCGAACCGGTCCTGGCCCGGCGTGCCGAACAGATAGAGCTTCAGCGTCGGGTCGATGGTGATGCAGCCGAAGTCCATGGCGACCGTGGTGGTGGTCTTGCCGGGGGTGTGCGTGAGGTCGTCCACGCCCGCGGCGACCTCCGTGATCGCGGCCTCGGTGGTCAGCGGACGGATCTCGGAGATCGCGCCCACGGCCGTGGTCTTGCCGACCCCGAAGCCGCCGGCGATGACCAGCTTGACCGGCAGCGGCGGCTGCGCAGCCGATGGCTGTTCAGCTGCTGTCGCGGAGTGTGCCCCGGGAGTCGGGGACGGCACGGAGACCATCGATAACCCTTCGCAGTACGGAGATGTCCTGGGTCGCCTTGGCGTTCGGCACATGCACCACCAGATGCCCGGCGGTGCACAGGTCCCCCGCCAGCACCCGGACCACGTTGAGATGCAGTCGCAGCCGGGCGGCGAGCTCGGCCACCGACTGCGGGCGCCGGCAGGCGGCGACGAGGTCGTGGCGTTCGAAGGTGAGCGAGTCCAGGGCGGAGAGCCCGGTCGGGGTCGCCACCACCTGCGACTCGAGCGGGAGCGACAGCCCGGCGCCGCTCCCCGACACCCGGCCGGCGGTCAGCAGGAACGGCCGGATCGCCGAGGCGCGGCCGGCCGGCTCCGGCGGTTCCCAGGCGCTGCCCGCTGCCTCGTGCGGTACTGGTTCACCGGCGGCCATCATGATCCCCTTCTGAATGCCTGTGCCCTCTGCCCCTGTGTGGTGGGACGGGTCAGCCGGCCGGGGCGGCGCCGGCGTTCCTCTTCAGCTCCAGCACCAGCTGAGGAGTGAGCGCGGCTCCGGCCCGGTTGGCGAACAGGGCCATCTCATAGGCGATGTTGCCCAGCTTCGCCTCCTTCGAGGCCACCACGCCGAGAACGGCCCCGCTGCCGATGGCCGACACCAGCACATGACCGCCCTCCAGGTCGATGATGACCTTGTTGAGGCCGCCGAGGCCGTAGTTTCCGGAGGCGCCCGCGGCGAGGCTGGTGATGCCGGAGACGATCGCGGCGAGCCGCTCCGAGTCGGCCGGCTCGCGCAGTTGGGAGACGGCGATCAGCAGGCCGTCGGTGGACACCGCGATGGCGTCCACCACTCCGGCGGTCTCGCTGGCGAACCGGTCCAGCAGCCAAGTGAAGTCGGCTGCGGCGGCGCGCAGATCGGTGGGTTGCGCCCGCTCCTCGGAACTGCCGTTATCTGTCGGCGTGGTCACTGCCCGACTCCTTCCTGGATCGCTGTGGTGGGGACGCCGCTGGTTCCGTCGAGGTGGCGGCGCTGTCCCGCTGGGCCCTGCGTACAGCGGCCTCGAACTCGTCGAGTTCGCTGCGGACCGCCTCGGCGTCGACGGTTCGGCGCCCGGTCGGGATGACCTGGTCGGCCGACGTCGTGGTCGTGGCGAGGGTCGCTCCCCGTACCCGCCTGCGCAGCGAGCGGGGGGACGGTGCGTCAGAGGCGGCCGGCGGCGTGTCGGCGGCGGCGCTGGTGGTGGCCCGCTCGTCGGTCGCCGCGGTCCGCTCCGCGCTCTTGCGGTTCGGGATGCGCCGGGGCAGCCCGCCCGACTGCGCCGGCGCGGTGACGGGGGTCCGCACGGGCAGCGGCGTGGGCGCGGCGGATTCCCGCTCGGGCTGTGTCAGGGGGTCCGGCCTCGCCGGGAGTTCCCATACGGTTCCGGCCTTGGCCGCGTCCGTCGCCGTGCCCGCGTCCGTGGTCGGCGTCAGGTCCAGCGGGCTCACGGTCAGCATCAGCGCGGCCGGGATCCAGACGGAGCCGGTGACCCCGCCCCCGGGCGTGCGGCTCAGGGTGACCCGGATGCCCCAGCGCCGGGCGAGGCTGCCGACCACGAAGAGGCCGAGCACCTTGCTCGGTACGAGGTCGAGCCGCTCGCGGCGGACGAGCCGGGCGTTCTCCTCGTCGAGGCGTTCCGCGCTCATCCCGAGGCCGTGGTCGATGACTTCGATCAGCGCCCCGCCGTCCGAGCTGACGTCGGTGCCGGGCCGGACGACCACCTCGACGGGCGTGTGGGAGGGCGAGAAGGAGACCGCGTTCTCCAGCAGTTCGGCGAGCATCAGCGTCAGGTCGGCGATGATGTCGGGCGCGACGGTGATCTCCGTCTCGGCCCGCAGGGCCACCCGCTGGAACCCCTCGATCCGGCCGAGTCCCGCCCGGATGACGTTGGCCAGGGTGGTCGGCCGGGCCTCCACGTCGGTCTCCCGGATGCCGGCGAGCAGCATCAGGCTGTCGGCGTTGCGCTGGAGGCGTACGGCGATGTGGTCGATGCGGTAGAGCCGCTCCAGGACCTCGGGGTCGGTCTCCTCGCGTTCGACGGCGTCGATCAGCATGAGCTGGCGCGCGGTCAGGTTGGAGACGCGGCGTCCGACGTTGCCGAACATCTCGGCGACGTTGCGGCGGCTGAG
Organism: Streptomyces sp. ME19-01-6; assembly: GCF_033793745.1. Lineage (NCBI taxonomy): Bacteria > Bacillati > Actinomycetota > Actinomycetes > Kitasatosporales > Streptomycetaceae > Streptomyces > Streptomyces sp. ME19-01-6. The sequence continues at coordinate 677,345 of NZ_JARAXF010000003.1, forward strand.
GACCTGCCGTTCCAGCAGCGCCGCTGCGGTGACCTGCACCTGGTTGAAGGCCTCGGCGAGGTCGCCGATCTCGTCGCGGACCGGGACCGGGATCGGACGCGGGCGCAGCGGGGTGCGCTCCGCCGACTCGTCGTCGTCCTCGACCCGGGCGAGTTCCTGGCCCGCCACGTCGACCACCTGGTGCGCGGCGCCGGTGAGGGCCGTCAGGGGGCGTACGACCGAGCGGCGGACCAGGACGGAGAACGTCAGCCAGACGACGAAGCCGAGCAGGGCGAGCGCGAGCATGGCCAGCGCCTTGTGCAGGGCGCTTTTGGAGAGGGAGTCGGCCTGGTCGGCGATCTGTCCGATGAGCGACTGGGTGATGTCGAGGCGGGCCTCGGCCTGGCGGGTTCCGGCGGCCATCGCCTTGCGCAGCTGCTGCGGCGTCTGGCCCTGCAGGGAGGTCGGGTCGATCTCGAGCTCCGCGAACTGGTCCGAGATGCCGTTCTGCTCGGCTTCTTGGTCGATACCGCTGAGGGCCAGGACCTGGGCCCGGGTGGCGATCCTGGCGAACCGTTCCGCCTGGTAGTCGTAGACCGCCTGGGCGCTGACCGCGCGGCTGTACTCGGTGAGGGCGTTGGCGTCCTGGGTCTGCGCGGAGAACACCCCGCTCTCGAAGGCCGCGTGGGCGGCGTCGGCGCGCAGCGCCGCGTCGAGCAGCCGGATGACCGAGGACGACGAGGTGCCGGAGGAGGTGTCGAGCCCGATGCCGTCGATCAGGTACTCAACCGCGCCCGCGTACGCCGGGCTGATGCCGGCGGCGGAAACCGAGCCCCGTTCGACCTTGTCGCGCAGCACGGCGAGGCCCCGGACGTACTCAAGAGCCTGTGCCTCCTCCTTCGGCAGGCCCTGCTCGGCGAAGGCCTCACGCACGGCGTTGGCCTGGTCGTCGGTGGTGTCCTGCGCCTTGCGGTAGGCGTTGGTCGAGGGCAGGGCGGTGCCGGGCCGGAGCGCGTCGTGCTGCACGGACAGCAGCAGCGCCTGGCGGAGTTCGGCCTGGAGGTCGTTGATCAGCTCCGCGACCTGCTTGCTGTCGCGCACCACGTCGGCGGTGCGGCCGGCGTCCTGGGCCGCGTTCACCTGGCTGGTGACGCCGACGGCCAGCAGCACGCCGACGACCGCGACGGGCACGATCACCAGGACGTTGATTTTCCGCCGGAACGGCCATCGGTCGAGGAGGGCTCCCGCCCTCCGGCGGGAGCGCGGCGTCAGCGGCGCACTGTCGGACGAGTCGGGTTCGGAATCGGATGCGGGTTCGGGCTTGGATTCAAGCGACGGATCCGCCGTGTCCACAGACACCCCGGGCCTCCTTTCATATGCTTCTGAGCGGTGACCGAGGTGTTGTTGGTGCCGACCGCCGACGACCGGGGAGCGTGACTCTCTCACAGCGTCACCCGCACGCGCGACGACTCACGCCCGCGTGCGAGCGATGGAATCGCGCCACAGTCCGACCGGCGGTGAACACTACCGTTTGCGCGCAGGCATGCAAGGCATAGGCGATTAAGACCAGGAAACATGTGCTTTCTGCGGCATTTGCCCATGGACAAGGCGCCCTTGAGCACCCTTTGAACGCCCCTCATCGGAGGCCCCGCCACCCGAGAGAACCGGTGCCCGTACCCTGTTCCTCCCCCACCCCGAAGCCGTAGCCCTCTCTTGCCCGCGAGGAGACCCGTGCACTCCACCCGCAAGGCGGTCGCGACCGCCGCCGCGCTCCTGGCCGTGGCCACCGCCGCCGGCTGCGATCCGGATTCCGACACCGACGTCTCCGGTTCTGGCTCCGCCAAGCCCGGCTGTCCCACCGTGCTCGCCAAAGCCAAGCGGGCCGTCGCGAAGGCCGAGGACGTGGACGCCCCCTGGACCGGCCCCACCAGCGGGCCCAAGGCCGTGCGCGGCAAGACCATCGTCTACATCGCCCACACCCTGGCCAACCCTGGCCCCGCCGGAGTCGCCCAAGGCGTCGGGGAGGCCGCCAAGGTCGTCGGCTGGCACGCCCGGATCCTCAACGGCAAGGGCACGACCGCCGGCGTCAAGGCCGCCTTCAAGGAGGCCATCGACGCCAAGGCGGACGGCATCGTCATCAGCGGCTTCGGCCCCGAGATCGTCCCCAAGGAGATCCAGCAGGCCGACGCGGCGGGCATCCCGGTGATCGGCTGGCACGCCACCACCGCCCCCGGCCCCAGCAAGGATCCGAAGCTCTTCAGCAACGTGACGTCCAGGGTCGAGGATGTCGCGAAGATCAGCGCCGACTGGATCATCGCCCGGTCCAACGGCCACGCGGGCGTGGTCGTGTTCACCGACACCACGTCCGGCTTCCCCAAGCACAAGTCCGAGATGATCAAGAAGGAGCTCGCCACCTGCTCCGGCGTCAAGCTGCTGGAGTACAAGAACATCCCCATTCCCGAGGCCAACAGCCGCTCCGTCAAGGAGGCCTCCTCCCTGCTCAAGCGCTTCGGGGACCAGTGGACCTACTCCGTCGCCATCAACGACCTGTACTTCCGCCACGCCGCCCCCGCCCTGCGCGCCGCGGGGAAGGACGGCGACGGCGCCCCGTACAACATCGGCGCCGGTGACGGCGATCCGTCGGCCTTCGAGCGCGTCAACGGCAAGCAGTACCAGGCCGCGACCGTGCCCGAGCCGCTCTCCGAGCAGGGCTGGCAGATCGTCGACGAGTTCAACCGCGCCTTCGCCGGCCAGCCGGCCAGCGGATACGTCGCCCCCGTCCACATCACCACCGCCGCCAACAGCGGTGGCGCGCTGTCCTGGGACTCGGAGGGCTACCGCCAGGCGTACCGCAAGATATGGGACCGCTGACCAGGTGGGCATGTTGACCATCAGGGCGTCGGCGCCTCCTCGGGCGACAGCCCCAGGGCCTTGAGCTCAACCCAGAGCTCCCAGGCGCGCTCGCCCCGCACCCGCGGCGGCGGACCGCCGAACGCCGCCGCGGACCCAAGCCGCCACGCTCACGCGGACGTCACTGCGGGGAGGCGCCGTAGCCGGCCATGGGCGGGGCGTAGGACGCGACCGTGGGGGCGAGTTGTACGCCCGGGGCCAGGCCGAGGGCGACGAGGGCGTCGGGGAGGCCGCGGCCGGTGCGGGCCGCTTCCCAGGAGCCGGGGAGGGCCAGGGGGCGGCAGCTGGCGGCGATGATCTCGAACAGGCGCTGCACCCGGCCGGGTCCACGGGGCGGCAGCTGGCCGCGGAAGTCCTCGTGATGGGCGAGGACGAGGGCGGCGAGGCCGGCGACATGGGCCGAGGCCGGACCGGTGCCGTCCAGCGCCGCGTAGCCGCCGCGCGGCGAGCAGGACAGGACCGCCACGCCGGGGGCGACCGCGTCGACCTCGGGTCCGTACGCGCTGAACCGCGCGGCGAACAGGCCCTCCGGGGTCAGCGGCGGGCCCGCGTGGGTCGCCTGGGAGGTGTCGGGCGGGTACGAGCCGAAGGCGCCCAGCGCGCCGACGGTGAACACGGTGGGCAGCGAGCCGGGGAAGGCGACCGGGCCGCCGAAGTCGCCCGCCGGGGCGACGCAGGCGACGCCCGCGGCGTGGGCGTCGGCGAGCTTGCGGGAGACCAGTTCGGAGGAGTACGGGGTGGCCACCGCGACATGGGCGATGTCGACCTCGGTTTCGATGCAGTGGTCGAGCGCGGCGATCAGATCGCTGAAGTGGCCGCCGGGCAGCACCTGGCAGGCCTCGATCCGGGCGTCGACGGCGATGCCGATGACGCCGGGTCCGGTGTCGGCCGCGGCGATCACGCCCGCCGCGTGGGTGCCGGTGCCGATGGTGTCCTGGGCCCAGCCCTGTTCCGTTCCGCCGACCAGATCCGCCCCGGAGCGCACCCGGTCCTTCAGGTCGGGGTGGTCGGCGGCGACGCCCGAGCCGATGACCGCGACCTTCACCCCGAAGCCGCGGAAGGTGGGCGGCAGCCGGTCGAGACGCATGGCCTGCTGGCCCCAGCCGTACTGCTGCCGCTCCTCAAGTCCCGGGTACACCTTGGCCAGCGGGGTGAGGGTGACCAGGTTCTCCTGGGTCGCCGAGAGGTCCGGACGGTGGATCCAGCGGTCGACATAGCCACCCGCGGGGCGGACGTACAGGGCCTGGACGGACTGCGCCGACTCGGTGGCCAGCAGCAGCGTCGCCGTCCCGTCGGCGCCCGTGATGCCCTGGGCCGGCCAGGACGCCCCGATGAGGAACACCCCGGCCCCGGCCAGCGGCTCCTCGTCCGGGCCGCAGACCCGCAGCGCGATCTCCACGGGTGCTTCCAGCGGGGCGACCAGCCCCGGGTCGGCCAGCGGCATCATCCCCGCCACCGGCCCGGTGGCCGCGCCCGCGCCCGACCTGGTCAGCGGCAGGTCCGGCTCCACATGGACGTGCGCCGACCGCATCGAGGGCACCTGGTCCTCGGCCGCCTCGACCACCGCGATCTCCGGACAGGAGGCGGGCGGCCCCGCCGAGTCCGGCCTCTCCGAGGGCCGGAGCCGGCGGACCACCGTGACCTCCGGCATCCGGCCCAGCCGCTCGCACACCGCGTCCATGTCGAGCGCGGCCACTCCGGGCGGGAGCAGGTGCTGGGGCAGCGGGGTCACCAGGTACCGCTCGCGGCGCGGCCGCACCGCGATGGGGCGCCGCGCGTTCTTCTTGCGCGGCCCCTCCTCCCTGCCCGCGCCCGCGCGCCCGGGCTCGCCCGCGCCTCCGGATGCGCCGTCCCTGTCGTTCTCGGGCCTGTTCTTGAGCATCACGTCCACCTTCACCACGCCAACGTCGTCCTTGCGCTTGTGCTCCGGCGACCGGGGGCCGCGCTCCCACGGTGATGCGGTGTGCTCGGGAACCGTTCCTCCGGGCACACCGCACCGCGTCAACCCACGCGTCAGCCGAGGCCGAACGGCTGCTGGTACTGCTGGTACGGCTGCTGGCCGAACTGCTGCATGCCCATGCCCGGCTGGCCGAAGCCCTGCTGGCCATAGCCCTGCTGACCGAAGCCCTGCTGCTGGCCGAAGCCCTGCTGGCCCTGCTGGCCCTGCTGGCCCTGCTGACCCTGCTGACCCTGCTGCTGGATCAGCGTCGCGATCGCGACCGGCAGCGCCTGTTGTACGGCCTGCTCCACGGCCTGCCGGACCCCGTTGTGCAGCGAGTAGTGCAGCGCCACGGCCAGGTACGGGTGCGCCTGCTGCCCCAGGCCCTGCTGGTTGATCTGCTGGAGCTGCTGGATGGTGTGCTGCATGCGCTGCGCGATCTGCTGGCTCGCCTGCTGGCAGGCCTGTTGCATCGCCTGCTGCACGATCTGGCCGATTTGCTGCTGGCCCATCTGGGGCTGGGTCTGCTGCATGGGCTGAGTGCCAGTCATCACCGACATGGATCCTCCACACGACGACTTCGAAGGGGAAGGACACAGGGGCGACACGCCCCGTATGCCCTAATTGTTACATTTACGCTAAGTCGGTGTCAGGATCCTCCGCAATCGGAGATCGGCCGTCAGCGCACCAACGCCCCCAGCGCCGTACGCACCTGGGCCAGCGGATCCTCCCCCACCGGACGCAGCACGACCGTCTCCGCGCCCGCCTCCCACAGGACCCGGACCCGTTCGGCGACGGTGGCGGCGTCGCCCGCCGCGAGGAACACCTCGTCGCGCTGGACGCCGAGCCATTCGGAGTACTCGTCGCGCACGGGCGCGGTGGCCGTCGCCACGCGCCCGGGGTCGTCGGCCACGCACAGATGGGTGAAGACGATCAGCTCGTGCGGCCGGGTGGCACCGGCGGCGGCGCGCCCTTTCGCGATGTGGCCGAGCGCGGCGGCGATCGCGCCCGGGCCCTGGCCCTCGGCCATGACCGTGCCGTCGGCGGCGCGGCCGGACAGCTCCAGCGAGCGGGGGCGTACGACACCCGAGACGACCGGCGGGGGCTCTGCGGGCGGGTGGACCAGGGTCACGCCGTCGATGTGCACGGCCCGGCCGTCGAGGGTGGCCGTCCCGCCGCGCAGCAGGGTGCGCACCACCGTGATCGTCTCTTCGAGCAGCGCGAGCGGGGTCGGGGACGCGGCGCCGACCTGGGCCATCCACGGCGGCACGCCGTGCCCGACGCCCGCGACGAACCGGCCCGGGAACACCCGGGCCACCGTGGCCAGTTCCATGGCGAGCAGCGCCGGGTTGCGCAGCGGGGCCGGGGCGATCCCGATGCCGACCCGCAGCCGCTCGGTGGCCGCCAGCGCGAGCGTCGCCGAGCCGATCCCCCCGGCCCAGCCCAGGTCCTCGACGACCCACAGGTCGTCCGCCCCGTACTCCTCCACCGCCCGCGCGAACGCGGACAGTTCCTCGGGCTTGCGGTCCCGGTCGAACATCACGCCGATACGGCGGCGCGGCGAAGCCTCGTTGATCACGGGATCGTTAATCACCAGGTCCTTGGTCATCCGGCCAATGTAAGCGGCGCGGGCGGGGCGGAGAAGGGGATCAAGACCCGGCTCCCCCGCTACCGTGGCCGCATGGAGGGGACCGACGGGACCGACTGGGCCGAGCGCGTACGCACGCTGCGGCAGTGGTCGCAGAACGGGGAGCGGGCGCCGCACAAGCCGCTGCTCATGCTGTACGCGCTGGGGCGGTTCCAGCGGGACGCGGGCCAGGCGCTGCGGTTCACCGAGGTCGAGGCGGATCTCAAGCGGCTGTTGCGGGAGTACGGGCCCAGGCGCAGCACCACCGCCGCCTACCCGTTCCACCACCTGGTGAACGACGGGGTGTGGGAGGTGCGGACCGACGCGGGCGGGGGCAGCCCGGGCACGGCGCTGGGCGCGCTGCGCGCGAGCGGGGCGGCCGGGCGGCTCGCCCCCGGCCTGCGGGACGCGCTGACCGCCGACCCCGCCCTGCTCGGCCGCCTCGCGGGGCTCCTCCTCGACCAGCACTTCGCGCCCTCCCTCCACCCCGACCTCGCCGACGCCGTCGGCCTTGACCTGACCGCAGCCGACGGAGCGCGCGGCACCCGCCGGATACGCCACGGGGCCGCCGAGATGCGGGAGCGGGTGCTGGCGGCGTACGAGAGCCGCTGCGCGTTCTGCGGCTACGACGGGGCGATCGGCGGGGCGGGCGGCGGCGCGGGCGGTCCGGTACCGGTGGGCCTGGAGGCCGCGCATGTGCGGTGGTGGGCCTTCGCGGGACCGGACGAGCTCTCCAACGGGCTGTGTCTGTGTTCCCTCCACCACAAGCTGTTCGACAAGGGCGTGCTGGGCCTCGACGGGAAGCGACGGATCCTGGTGTCCCAGCACTTCACCGGCCGCTCCGAGGCCGCTCACACGTATGTGCTGCGGCTGGGCGGGCGGCCAGTGCTCGGGCCACGGCCGGGCAGCGCGCGGATCGCCGGGGAGCACATCGACTGGCACATGGCGCAGGTCTTCCGCGGCGAGGCGCGGGTACCGGTGTCGAGCCCGGCTAGCTGACGGCGGCAGGTTCGGGCGCGGGTTCCTCGCTCAGGCCGATGCGTCGGTGCAGTCGGCGCAGCGGCGCGGGCGCCCACCAGTTGGCCCGGCCGGCCAGCCGCATCAGGGCGGGCACCAGCACCCCGCGGATGAGCGTGGCGTCCACGATCACCGCCAGGGCCATGCCGACCCCCAGCTGCTTGAGGAAGACCACATCGCCGGTGGCGTAGGCGGCGAAGGAGCAGGACAGGACCGCGGCGGCCGCCGTGACCAGCGGCGCGCTGCGCGCGATGCCGAGGGGTACGGAGGCCACGGCGTCGCCGGTGCGGTCGTACTCCTCCTTGATCCGCGAGAGCAGGAACACCTCGTAGTCCATGGACAGCCCGTAGGCGATGCAGAACATCAGGATCGGGATGCTCGGCTCGATCACGCCGGTGGGGGTGAAGCCGAGCGGGCCGGAGAGGTGACCGTCCTGGAAGACGAAGACCAGTGCGCCGAACATCACGGACAGGCTGAGCACATTGAGCACGGACGCCTTGAGCGGTGCCACGACGCTGCCGGTCATCACGAACAGCACGGCGAAGGTCACCAGCACGATCAGCCCGGCGACCAGGGGCAGCCGGTCCGTCACCCCGTCGCGGTAGTCGGTGAGTTCCGCCGGATAGCCGCCGACGTGCACGGCGAACGGCGCCCGGACCTCCCGTACGTCGCGGACCAGGCCGGTGGGGTCGGCCTCCAGCCGCTTCGAGGCGGGCATGACCACCAGCCGGGTGCCGCTGCCGTCCCGCGCGGCGAAGGAGGTGCCGGACGGTGCGGACACGGGCTCCCCCGCGGCGTACGAACCGGCGGCCGAGTCGACGCGCGCGACGCCGCCGATCCGGGACAGTGCGGCGGCGTACGGCCCGGCTGCCCGGCCGTCACCGTCGCGGGCGACGACCTGGACGGCGTCGGCCTCCTCGACCGTGAAGCCGTCCCGGACCTTGTCGTACATCTGGCGGGCCGGGGCCGAGGTGGGCAGCACACGGTCGTCCGGCAGCCCGAAGCGCACGCCGAGGAACGGGGAGCCGAGCAGCACCAGCACGGCGAGCGCGGCACCGCCGGACAGCAGCGGACGGCGCATCACGTGCGTGGCGGCGCGGAACCAGAAGCCCGCCGTCTCGCGCCCGGCCGCTGCCCCGCGCCGCTCGACCCGGTGCCCCAGCAGGACGAGGGCGGCGGGCAGCAGCACGGTCGCGCCGAGGACGGCCGCCAGGACGACGGCGACGCCCGCGTACGCGAAGGAGCTGAGGAACGGGAAGGGGAAGACCAGCAACACCGACAGCGAGGCGGCGACGGTGCCGCCGCTGAAGAGCACGGTGCGGCCCGCGCCCCGTACGGTGCGCGCGACCGCCACGGGCACCTCGGCACCGCGCCGCAGCTCCTCCCGGAACCTGAAGACGACGAAGAGCCCGTAGTCGACACCGAGGCCGATGCCCATGACCAGCGCGATGTTCGAGGCGAAGGTGGAGACCTCGGTGAACGCCACGACGGCGCGCAGCAGCGCCAGCGAAACCAGCACCGCGAAGATCCCGATGCCGACAGTGACGAGCGCGGCGGACAGCCGCCGGTAGACCCACCACAGCAGCAGGAACACCAGCGGCAGGATGACCGTCTCGGCGCGCAGGAAGTCCTTCCGAGCCCGTTCCATGGTCTGCCGGAAGACCTCGTCGCCGCCGCCGACCTCGACGCCGATCACGTCACCGGTGCGGTTGAAGCGCTCGGCCAAGCCGGGCAGCAGCTCCCGCCGCACCTCGTTGGCGTCGCCCGGCGCCCAGGCCAGGACGAGGGCGCGGCGGGCGTCCTTGTCGCGCAGGGTGTCCGAGGCGTCGGTCCAGTACGACCAGGCCCGGGTGACCCCGGGGTAGTCGGCCAGCTCACGGGTGAGGCTCCGGCCCGCGGCCGCCACCGGCGCGCTGTCGACGTTGCCGTGGCGCGCGGTGACCAGCAGGGCCAGATTGGGGCTGCCGGTGCCGTACTCCTCGGCGAGGGTGTCGCGGGCCCGCATGGACTCCGACCCGGGCGCCTCGAAGCGGTTGAGCGAGAGCGCGCCCAGCGCGCCGGCCCCGACGAGAGCCGCGACGACGGCGGTGAGGAGGCCCAGCAGGACGAGCCACCGGGCCCTTCGTGCGATGAATGTGCCCAGCATGAAGTCCCCCGGTCGGGTAGATCACGTATCGTTTACGAATAGACATTCGCGTTTGGCTTGCCGACAGATTACGAATAATTATTCGCGTTTTCAAGGCCGTTCCGGGGACGGAGTCGGCGGGAAGGGGGCACTCCATGACCGACGAGGCCGGTGGAGTACGACCGCGACGGCGCCAGGCCAGGGGGGAGCGCCGGATGGAGCAGATCCTCGACGCCTCGGCGACGGTCTTCGCGCGCCTCGGCTACGAGAAGGCCACCACCATCGCCATCGCCGCCGAGGCGGGCATCTCCCCCGGCTCGCTCTACCAGTACTTCCCGAACAAGAAGGCCATCGCGCAGGCCCTGGCCGACCGCTTCGTCACCCGGATGCGCAGCGCGCACCAAGACGCCTTCGACTCCATCGACTTCGTCGCGATCGGCCTCGACGAGGTGCTCGACCGGATCGTCGACCCCATCGTCGCCTTCAACATCGCCCACCCCGGCTTCAAGGCCCTCTTCGCCCGCCCCGACATGCCGGAAGGGCTCGCGGACGCCGCCCGGCCCATCCAGGCGGCCCTGCTCGGCCGGATCGAGGCGATGATCGGCGCCCGCGCCCCCGGGCTGCCTGAGACGGAGCGGCAGGTCACGGCCCGGGTCGCGGTCCAGATCTTCCAGGCCCTGACCCCGCTGGTGATCGCCGTCGAGAGAGACGAGCGCGAGGCGATGGTGGGGGAGTTGAAGAAGGCGCTGCGCGGGTACCTCGGCCCCGTCATCGGATAGCCGGGCACAAGGGCCGCACGGCCGGCCGGTCGCCCGTGGCCCGTGGCCCGTCAGTCCGTGATGCCCAGGTCCTCGCGCATTACGCGACGCATCGCCGACAGCCTCGGCTCGGCCTCCTTGAGCTCGACCAGCGCCGCGGCGGCGGTCTCCCCCTCGCGCGCCAGGCCCCGGTCGATCCGCTTGGCCATGGCGTCGATCCCGGCGAGCACGGTGTTGAGGCCGCGGGACGCCTCCAGGACCCTCTCGGGGACGATCATCTGGGCCTGGGCGTAGCTGTCCCGGTACTCGCGGCGGGCCTCTTCCAGCCCGGTGCGGTCCTCCTCCGTGTAGACGCCGTCCCTGATCCGGTGCAGGGCGTCCTTGAGGAGCGTGTGGAACTGCCGGGAGGCGCGGTTCATGGCGGTGTAGGCGGTCCGGCGCTCCTCGAGGCGGCGCCGCCGGTCCTCGGCGTGCGCCTCTTCGGCGCGCTGCCGGGCCGTCATCCTCTGCTGGAGCAAGGGGGCGAAGAGCGTGCCCAGCACGCCGACGACGGCGGTCAGCATGGCGGCTATGACGGCGGTCACTCCGCCGACCTTAGCCGACGCCACACTCGCCGCCCGAAAGCCGCGGCACTACTGTTTTCCCCCATGGGACCAGCGTCATCGGAAACGCGGGCCGACCGCGCCGACGACGTGCTCGCGCTGGCCCGTCTCGCCGGGGAGCCGGAGTCCGTACGTGCCATCCTCGCCTGGCTCAGCCGCCGCACCGGCGGCCTCGCCGCGCTGGTCGGCCCCACGGGCACGATGCTCGCCACAGCTGAACCGGCCGCCGCGCCGGCCGCCGCCGCGCCGGCCGCGGCCGCTGCCGCCGTCGAACTGCGCCGCCGCGGCGCGCCCTCCGCCGTGCTCGGCGGCGAAGGGGGCCGCGCCGTGCACCTGGTCCGGCTCGGACCCGGCGGGGCGCTCGGGGCCGCCGCCGCTGCGGCAGGCGAGGGCGAGCCGCCGTACCTCACCGTCGTCGGGCCCGATGACCCGCGCTGCGGGGTCCTGCTCGCCGACGCCGCCCGCACCCTCGCGCTGTGCTGGCGGCTGGAGGAGGCGGAACGGGCCCGCCGGCGCGTCGAGTCCGCCGAGGCGCACAGCCGCGAGGCGGTGCTGCACCTCCTCATGGTCGGCAGCGTGCCCGCCGCACAGCGGATCGCCGGGGCGCTGGGCCCGGCCCTGCCCGCCCTCGCCCGGGTGTACGTGGTCGAGGGTCCGGGCCATCGGCGGCCCGAGATCGCGGGCCGGATCGACCGTGTGGCGCGGGGCCGGGCGTGGATCGTGCCCTGCCCCGTACGCTCCAACCACCTCATCGCCCTCGTGCCCCCAGGACCGGAGGGGGAGGGGGCCGAGGAGCCGAAGCGCGCGGACGGGCTCGCCCGGCTGATCGCCCGTCAGGTCCCCGAGTGCCGGGTCGGCGCGAGCGCCGAGCACCCGCTGCGGGACACCCCGGTCGGCTACGAGCAGGCGTTCCACGCCCTCGCCGTGGCCCGTGGCGCGCCCCAGCGGTACGCCGGTTTCGGCAGGCACACCGACATCACGGCGCTCGCGAGCCCCGAGGCGCGGCGGTGGGCACGGGAGTTGCTGGGGCCCTGCCTGCGGTACGTCCCGCCGCGCCGCGCCGACCCGGGCGCGCAGGAGCTGCTGGGCACGCTCGGCTCATGGCTCAGCTTCGGCGGCGCCGCCAACCGCCATCTCAAGATCCACCGCAATACGCTCGCCGCGCGCATCCGCCTCATCGGCGATCTGCTCGGCCTGGACATCGGCCACAGCCTGGCCGGCCAGTCCGCGGCCTGGCTCGCGCTGCGGCTGCACGGCGCACCCCACGGCACCGCCGAGACGCCCGCCGAAAAGCCCCCGGCCCCCGCCTCGCTCGACGCCCTGCTGTCCTCCCCCGCCGCCGGGCTGTGGGCCCGTGCCCAGCTCCGCCCCCTCGACGAGGCCGGGCCCGCGGCCGTCCCCGAGACCGTACGCGCCTGGCTGCGCGCGGACGCGCGGCTGCCAGCTGCCGCCGCCGCCCTCGGCATCTCGCTGCCCGGCGCGCGCAAGCGGCTGGCCAGGGCCGAAGAGGTGCTGGGGCGCTCGCTGCTGCGCGCGCCGAGCGCGAAGTACGAACTGTGGCTGGCGGTGCGGGCGTCGGGCTCGCTCTGAGCCGTCCCCGCCGCCACACCGGAGATCACCGTTCGAAGGGCAACCGCCGCGCGCCGTGACTGTGCACAGTGTTCCTCGCGGCGCCCACCGCCCGCGCCTAATGTCCTGGGCAAGCCCCGGGGGACCGTGCCGGAGCCGACCTCGAAGCCTCCCTGAGGGCCGTACGCACGCCCCCCGTTCACGTACGGCAACCGAGTCGGCACGGCCCTCCGGGCACCGGCCCCGCACACAGAACAGGACCACAGGACCGCTGATGAGCCATCACCACGACTCGGAGCTCGCCCGCCAGGACCCGCGGCTCGACATCAGCGACACCTACCTCTTCCGCGGCACCACCGGCACCGTCTTCGTCGTCAACGTCAACCCGCTGTCGGGCGGCGGCGGCTTCCACGACGACGAGAGCCGCTACGAGATCAAGGTGGACACCGACGGCGACGCCGTCGAGGACATCACCTACCGCTTCACCTTCTCGGCCCCGGCCGCCGACGGCAGCCAGCGCTGGGAGCTGAGCCGCCTCGACGGCGCGGCCGCCCGCGACCGCTTCGCGGACGGCCCCGTGCTGCTCACCGGCACCACCGGCGAGCCCGCGCAGACGCCGGAGGGACTGCGCGCGTGGGCGGGCCCGGCCGGGGACCCGTTCTGGATCGAGGGCACGGTCGTCACCGCTGTGAAGACCGGCATCGCGCAGGGCACCGCGCCCGACCTGACGGACTTCGAACCCGCCCGGGCCGCCAACCTCTTCGCCGGCACCACCGTCCAGGCGATCGTCCTGGAGGTGCCGGACGAGGCCTTCGGCGGTGCCGGAGCCGCCATCGGCTTCTGGGGCTCCACCGTGCTCGCCACCGACGCGGGCGGCTGGCGACAGATCAACCGCTGCGCCAACCCGCTGCTCAACACGCTCTTCGACCTCGAGGACGCCGAGCGGCACATCGACTTCAACGCCACCGAGCCCGCCGAGGACCGAGACCGCTACGGAGCCGAGATCCTCCGGGCCGCCGAGCGGGCCGCGGCGGCCGTGGGCGCGGTGCCCGACGCCGCGGCGCACGCCGCCCGCGTACGGGACCTGTTCCTCCCCGACCTGCTGCGGTACGAGGTGGGCAGCGAGGCGGTCTTCGCGGTCGACCGGCGCAATGGGCGCGGGCTGACCGACTGCGTGCCCGAGGTGATGTTCGAGCTGGTCCTCGGGGCGCCCGTCAAGCTGGGGCTGGACGCGAGCTCGGCCACGGGGGTGCCGAGCGACGTCTTCCCCTACCTGTCGGTGGCCGGGGCACGGCACTGACGGCCGTGCCCCGGCCGCCGCGGGAGCCCGGCGCCCGGCCCTGAACCGCCCGCCTGAGAACATCTGCGATGTGTTCACGGTCACCGGCGAGTTCGAGATCCATGTGACGGTCCGCCCTGTCACGGGGAGGGCGGACTCCCCCGTTCCGTACGGTGCGCTGGAGCGGTACGCGGCCGAACGGGCCTGGAAGTTCACCCACATCGTCCTCGACCGTGGCCGCGCGCCCTCCCAGCCGATGCTGACCCTGCGCGCCGACGGCACCCTGCCGGCGGCCCGCTCCGCCGCCGAGTCGGCCGCGGCCGGGCTGGCCGGCGCGGGCTTCACGGTCGTACGGACGAAGATCGAGGCGGCGCCGTGGGCGGCGGGGGTGCCGGTGTCCGACGAGGACGGCCGGGCGCTCGGCCCGCGCTACTACTTCGAGCACCACCTCAAGCTGCTCCTGGCCGAGCCACCTCCGCCCGACGTACGCAACGCACTCACCGAGCTCGTCGCCGCCCACGCCGCCCACCTGTCCCGCAACGCCCGCCGGGTGCGCCCCGACGGGCGCGCCGAGCGCTTCGTCACCCAGCGCTGCCGCCTGGTCGGCCGCGACACGGCGGGCCGCCGGCTGCGGGCGCTGACCGCCGATCTGCGCGCCGGCGGCCACGAAATTGTCTCGATGGAGCGGGAATTCGTCGTGTATGACAGCGATGAGGGCCTGGACGCGGGCTGGATAGTCGAGGAGGAGGCAGCGCGATGACAGAGGCAGAGCCGGCATCATCGGCGTCGTCGTCATGGACGGGCTTCGGCTACGGCCCGTGGCCGGAGGACGGCACCATCCCCCAGCAGGCGCTGGACGAGGCGACCGCCCAGCAGATGCGTCTGCCGAAGTCGCTGCGCCCGGTCCTCGGCGAAGGCGTGCTCCAGCGCCCGGTGTTCGACCCGTCGATGGCCCACCACCACCGCGCGATGCGGGCCGGCGAGCCGCAGTTCGAGGACGCGGAGACCGGCCGCCGCTGGTACGCCGCCCGCCGCCGCGCCACCGACCTCGTCCTCGCCGCCGTCGCGGACTCGCCGTGGGCCGACCATCTGGTGCTGCGCGGCAGTGTGCTGCTCAGGGCCTGGTACGGCGAGGCGGCGCGCGAGCCCGGGGACCTGGACTTCGTCGTGGTGCCCGACTCCTGGCAGTTGGAGGACGAGCGTACGGACCGGATGATCGACGGCATCGCGCGCGCCGCCGACCTCGCCTCCCGGCGCGCGGGCGGTCCCGTCCGTGTCGACTCCCGGGGCGCGGTCAGCGACGAGATCTGGACGTACGACCGCGTCCCCGGCCGCCGCCTGGTCATCCCGTGGACGCCCGGGGAGGACGGCGTCCCGCCGGGCACGGTCCAGCTCGACTTCGTCTTCAACGAGCCGCTGCCCGCGCCCGCGGCCCTCACCGCGATCCCCCGCCACCCCGGCCCGGACGGCCCCGGAGAGGCCACCGAGCCCCCGATCCGGCTCAACGCGGCGACGCCCGAGCTCTCCCTCGCCTGGAAGATCCTGTGGCTGATCACGGACATGCACCCCGAGGGCAAGGACCTGTACGACGCGGTCCTGCTGGCCGAGTCCACCGAGCTGAGCTTCGAGCTGCTGCGCCATGTGTTCCAGGGCGTCGAGGGCGGCTACTACGAGCGGAATCCGGTGCTCCTGGAGTGGCTCGGGAGCGTCGAGGCGGACTGGTTCGAGTTCCAGAAGGACCATCCGCACATCAAGGGCCGCCACGACGCCTACCTCCGCCGCCTCCTCGATGCCCTCGCCCCCACCTACGCCGCCCTCCACGACGGCAGCGGTGAGTCCGCCGAGTACCTGGAGCGGGCGGCCTGGCTGGCCCAGTGGACGCGGGACTGCGGGAAGCTCCTGGCGGACTCCGGCATGGACGCGCTCCAGGAGCACCTGGTCGACCGGTACGTCCACGCGAAGAACGCCGTCGTGATCACTCGCGAGCTGCTCGGCCGCGCCGACTGCGAGATCGTGGACGCGGCCGAGGCCGTGCACGCCTTCCGGTCGTTCAGCCGCAAGGCGTACGAGATAGCCCAGGTCCTCGGCGACCCGGTCGAGGCGTCACGGCAGCTCACGGGCGAGCGGTGACTTTGCGGTGAGTATGAGACAGCGACACGCCGTCACCACGGCGTGTCGCTGTCTCATACTCACCGCAAACCGAAGGCCTTGCGCCTACGCCCCCAGGATGGTGGTCAAAAACTCCCCCGTCCACGCCAGCAGCTCCCGCCCCACCAGCGGCTTCCCGCCGATCCGGGCCGTCGCCGGCCGGGGCACCAGCACCTGCTTGGTGGCGGGCTTGATCACCGACCGCGGGTAGAGCCGCCCCAGCCGCAGCTCCTGCGACTCGCGCAGCTCGACCGGACCGAAGCGGATGTTGGAGCCCTGGAGCGTGATGTCGCCGACCCCGCAGGCCCGCGCCAGCAGCCGCAGCCCCGCGACCAGCAGCAGGTTCTCCACCGGCTCGGGCAGCTTGCCGTAGCGGTCGGTGAGCTCCTCGCGGACGTGGCGGATGTCCTCCTCGCTGCCCGCCGAGGCGATGGCCCGGTAGGCCTGGAGGCGCAGCCGCTCCCCCGGCGCGTAGTCGTGCGGGACATGCGCGTCGACCGGGAGCTCGATCTTGACCTCGAGCGGGGCCTCCTCCGGCTCCCCGCCCGCCTCCAGCGAGGCGCGGTAGTCGGCGACGGCCTCGCCCACCATGCGTACGTACAGGTCGAAGCCGACGCCCGCGATATGGCCGGACTGCTCGCCGCCGAGCAGATTGCCCGCGCCGCGGATCTCCAGGTCCTTCATCGCCACATACATGCCCGCGCCCATCTCGGTGTGCTGCGCGATGGTGGCCAGCCGCTCATGGGCGGTCTCGGTCAGGGGCTTCTCGGGCGGGTAGAGGAAGTACGCGTAACCCCGCTCGCGCCCCCGCCCGACGCGGCCGCGCAGCTGGTGCAGCTGGGAGAGGCCGAAGTTGTCGCCGCGCTCGACGATCAGCGTGTTGGCGTTGGAGATGTCGATGCCGGACTCGACGATCGTCGTCGAGACGAGCACATCGAACTTCTTCTCCCAGAAGTCGACGACGACCTGCTCCAGCACGTTCTCCGACATCTGGCCGTGGGCGGTGGCGATCCGCGCCTCGGGGACGATCTCGCGCAGCCGCGCCGCCGCCCGGTCGATGGACTCGACCCGGTTGTGGATGTAGAAGACCTGGCCTTCGCGCAGCAGCTCGCGCCGGATGGCCGCACCGATCTGCCTCTCCTCGTACGGGCCGACGAAGGTGAGCACCGGGTGGCGCTCCTCCGGCGGGGTGGTGATCGTGGACATCTCGCGGATGCCGGTCACCGCCATCTCCAGGGTGCGTGGGATGGGGGTGGCGGACATGGTCAGCACGTCCACATTCGCCCGGAGCTTCTTCAGCTGCTCCTTGTGCTCGACGCCGAAGCGCTGCTCCTCGTCCACGATGACCAGGCCCAGGTCCTTGAACCTGGTCTCGGAGGAGAACAGGCGGTGGGTGCCGATGACGACGTCGACCGAGCCCTCCCGCAGCCCCTCCAGGACCGCCTTCGCCTCGGTGTCCGTCTGGAAGCGGGACAGCGCCTTGACGATCACCGGGAACTGGCCGTACCGCTCGGTGAAGGTGCCGAAGTGCTGCTGCACCAGCAGCGTGGTCGGCACCAGCACGGCGACCTGCTTGCCGTCCTGGACCGCCTTGAAGGCCGCCCGGACCGCGATCTCGGTCTTGCCGTAGCCGACGTCGCCGCAGATCAGCCGGTCCATCGGGACCGACTTCTCCATGTCCTCCTTGACCTCGCCGATCGTGGTCAGCTGGTCGGGGGTCTCCGCGTACGGGAAGGCGTCCTCCAGCTCGCGCTGCCAGGGGGAGTCCGCGCCGAAGGCGTGGCCGGGCGCGGCCATGCGGGCGGAGTAGAGCTTGATCAGGTCGGCCGCGATCTCCTTGACTGCCTTCTTCGCGCGCGCCTTGGTCTTGGTCCAGTCGGCGCCGCCGAGGCGGTGCAGGGTCGGGGCCTCGCCGCCCACGTACTTGGTGATCTGCTCCAGCTGGTCGGTCGGCACGAACAGCCGGTCGCCGGGCTGGCCGCGCTTGGCGGGCGCGTACTCGACGACCAGGTATTCGCGGGTGGCGCCCTGGACGGTGCGCTGCACCATCTCGACATAGCGGCCGACGCCGTGCTGCTCATGGACGATGAAGTCGCCCGCCTGGAGGGTCAGCGGGTCGATGGTCTTGCGCCGCCGGGCCGGCATCCGGGCCCCGTCCTTGCCCGCCGCCTTCTGCCCGGACAGGTCGGTCTCGGTCAGCACGGCCAGCTTGAGGCCGGGGTCCACGAAGCCGTACTCGATCGAGCCGCAGGCCACCTGCACCACGGACGGCTTGATCTCGGTGAGGTCCCCGTCCAGCCGCGCCGCGATCCCCTCGCCGCCCAGCACCTCGACCGTACGGGAGGCCGGGCCGTGGGCCTCGGTCACGTACACCGTGTGCCAGCCGTCGGCCAGCCACCCCTTGGTGTCCGCGAGCGCGCGGGCGGTGTCGCCCCGGTAGCTCTCGGGGGCGCGCATGCCCAGCTTCAGGGTGTCTTCCTCGACATCCTCGTCGGCGGCCGCGAACGGGCTCACCGACCACCACATCATGCCCAGCTCGCGCGCCCGGTCGCGGACATCGGCGATGCTCCACAGCGAGGCCGCGCCCACGTCGATCGGCGCCTCGCCGCCCCCGGCCGTGGCCGCCCAGGACGCCTGGAGAAACTCCTGGCTCGTCGCCACCAGGTCCGCCGCCCTGGTCCGCACCCGCTCCGGGTCGCAGACCACGGCCATGCTGCCCGCCGGCAACACATCCAGCAGCAGCTCCATGTCGTCCACGAGCACCGGCGCGAGCGACTCCATGCCCTCGACCGCGATCCCCTCGGCGATCTTGCCCAGCAGCTCGCCCAGCTCCGGGTGGTCCTCCGCGAGCGCCGCGGCCCGCTCCCGCACCTCCTCGGTCAGCAGCAGCTCACGGCAAGGCGCGGCCCACAGCCCGTGCTCGGCCACCTCCAGGGATCTCTGGTCGGCGACCTTGAAGTAGCGGATCTCCTCGACGTCGTCGCCCCAGAACTCGATCCGGAGCGGATGCTCCTCGGTCGGCGGAAAGACATCCAGGATCCCGCCGCGCACCGCGAACTCACCGCGCTTCTCGACCAGCTCCACCCGCGCATACGCGGCGGCCGCCAGCCCGTCCACGATCTCCCCCAGATCGGCGCTCTGCCCCGACCGCAGACTCACAGGATCCAGCTCACCCAACCCCTTGACCTGCGGCTGCAGCACCGACCGCACCGGCGCGACCACCACCGACACGGGGCCTGCCGCCGGGTCGTCCGCACTCGGATGCGCCAGCCGCCGCAGCACGGCCAGCCGCCGGCCGACCGTGTCCGACCGCGGCGACAGCCGCTCGTGCGGCAGCGTCTCCCACGACGGGTACTCCACCACCCCGTCCGGCGGCAGCAGCGAGCGCAGCGCGGCCGCCAGATCCTCGGCCTCCCGCCCCGTAGCCGTCACCGCCAGCACCGGCCGCCCGGCGGAGCGCGCCAGGGCGGCGACGGCGAAGGGTCGGGCGGCGGGCGGGCCGACCAGGTCGACATGGTGACGCCCGCCGCTCGCGGCGGCCTGAACCGCCTCGGCGAGCGCGGGGTCCCGTACGACGGCGTCGAGCAGACCGGTAAGGCTCATAAGGGGCTATTCCATCCCGGAGGCGAACAACGCGAATGACCCGACACGTCACACGGGCCGGGGGTCTTCCAGAGTACGGCCCCCCGCCGACAACGTCCGCCCGGTCCGGCCACGGCCCGGACGGTGCCCACACCCCAGACCCGTACGGTCCGCACGCGGACAACCACAGAGCGTCACCCGTATGGCAGTATGGGCCCACCAGTATGGATAGCCATATGAAGACAACCGTGGAGATCTCCGACGCACTGCTGGACGAGGCTCGGCGGGCAGCGCGCGAGGAAGGAACGACACTCAGGGCACTGATCGAAGAAGGGCTGCGATCGGTCCTGGCTCAGCACGCGCACCGCAGCCACCCCTTCACCCTCCAGGACGCCAGCGTGGGAGGCGAGGGCTTGCAGCCCGAAGCACAAGGGGCGAGCTGGGAGCAGCTTCGCGGTCTCGCATACGGAGACCGTCTGTGATCGCCGTTGACACCAACCTCCTGGTGTACGCCCACCGGTCCGACAGCCCGTTCCATGCGGCGGCAGCACAGGTCAGACGGCTGGCTGAGGGCCGAGCCCCCTGGGCATTGCCATGGCCATGCCTGCATGAGTTCTTCTCGGTCGCCACACACCCGCGCATCTACCAGCCGCCGAGCACCACAACCCAGGCACTCGCGCAGATCGACGCCTGGCTCGCCTCCCCCACAGTGGTCCTCCTCTCGGAGGCGGGCACCTACTGGCCGCCGCTGCGGCAGGCGCTGGAAGAGGGCAAAGTCACCGGCCCCATGGTGCACGACGGCCGCATCGCGGCCCTGTGTGTGAGCAATGGCGTGCGCGAACTGTGGTCAGCTGACCGCGACTTCAGCCGGTTTCCCGCGCTCACCACCCGCAATCCGCTGCACCACTGACCCGTCCACTTACCCGCGGCGATGCGCCCGGGACCGGTCCCGAACGCCCGCGTCTACCCTTCGCCGAGGTAACTGCGGCGCATGCGTGACGCGACGCCGGAACATCAACGCGCCCCTACGGCCGGGCGGATGAGCGTGTCACCCTGCGGCACGCGGTGGGTGACACTTCACGGAAGAGCGGCGACATGGACGAGCGGGCGGCGCAACACCGGGCGGAAACGTCCCGTCCGTGGGCGGGAAGCTCGACAGCGAGCGGCTGCGGGCCGAGCTCGGCAACCGCCGCCGCCCCCGCAACCGCGGCCATCGCCCACACCACCTTCAGCCCCGACGGCCGCACTTTGGCCACCATCGGCTTCCAGGACAAGACCATCCACCTGTGGCGCCTGGTTTGACGTTTTGGCACACCGAGGAGAGACCGATGACGCACGACCACCTGACACCACCTCGCCTGGGCCCCCTCCGGGCCACCGGCAAACCAGAAGAGACCCGGCGCGGGGCCGGAACACGTCGGCCACGCCGCGCGGCGGCGGTGGTGGCGGCGGCCCTGCTGCTGGTGGCCACCGGATGCAGCGAAGGCGGAGGCGGGGGCGAGGACAAGGACTCCACCGAACCGCGCTCGACACGCTGGCGGTACGACTACGTCACCCCGTCCCATGACGCGAGCCTGTTCGCCATCGCCGCCGCGTCCAAGGACGAGGGCTGGGCCCTGGGGCGTGAGGCGCTGGGGGGCGACACCGCCACCTACATCCTGCTGCGCCGTCACGGCGCCACATGGCGGCGTGCCGAGATGCCGCTGCGCCCCGAGAACGGGGCGGAACTCTCCAACACCCAATTGGCCGCCTCCGGCCCGGACAACGTGTGGCTGTTCGCCAGCCAGATCGAGATCGACGGCGTCGAGGCGAGAAACAAGCCTCAGGCAGTGCGCTGGGACGGCCACCGATGGCGCAAGACCTCGGTCGACTTCGGCGTACAGGATGTCGCCGTCCTGGCCCCCGACGACGTGTGGGCACTGGACTCGGGGGCGGACGGCCCCGTGGCGCGCCACTGGGACGGCAAGCGATGGACCAGGCACCTCCTGCCCGACCAGGCCAACGCGCTGTCCGCGAGCGGCCCGGACGACGTCTGGGCCGCGGGCTACGGCGAGGATCAGCCCGCGATCATGCGCTTCGACGGGAAGAAGTGGCGGTCGGCCACGACACCCGAGTACCGCTCACCCAAGCCGAAACCGGACGAGAACGCCTCACTCACCGAGATAGTCGCCATCGACCGGGACGACGCCTGGGCGTTCGGCTCGCACAGCTACACCGTGGACGAAGACACCGCCGAAACACACGACGAGTCCTTCGCGCTGCACTGGGACGGCAAGCGCTGGCGGAAGGCCCCCAAGGCCCTCGACAGCTCGGTGGAGATCCATCCCTACCCCGCGATGTCGGCGACCCAGGACGGCGCGGGCGGGTTCGTCCTGGGCGGCCGGCAGCACCGCACAGCCGACGGCACCCTCCATGTGATCAAGGAGCCGAAGCCGGTCGCCGACCGCTCCGAGACAAGCAACACGGCGGCCCGGAGCCAGCACTTCCAACTGAGCGACCTGCAACTGGTGCCCGGCACTCACGAGATCTGGGCCGTCGGCTACGCCGAGAGCAGTGCCGACGCGGACTACATGCGCGGCGTGATCGCCGCCTATTCCACCGGCGGCTGACCCGACCGCAGGTCCCGCAACTCGGCAGTCGCCTCCTGCGGCACGGCATGCGCTACAGCTGTCGCGCACGGGACCCACCGGGGGCAGACCTGTGAGCAGTGGCAGCTCGAAGTGACCAGTGGAGGACGCGTCTGGTACCTCCTGGACACCGCCCGCGAGACCTGCTGGATCACCTTCGCGGGAATGGGGCATCCTCGCGCCACAGACCGCCGCTGAGCCCGCTACGGCCATGGGGTCGTGGGAGGCCCACGGCCCCTACTCGTCGACAGTCTGGCTCGCGAGACCGTAGACGGCCTGTGAATCCGGCAGCACCTGCCCCTCGGCGTCAGCGGCCACACCCCCGCCCCTCGGATCCTCCGGCTCTCCCACCCAGTACTGGACCGCTTCCCACGCGGAGAACCCGGCGTCCCGCGCTTCCTTCAAGCGCCGCCTCCAGGGCCCTCGGGCGTCCCAACCGGCGACTCCCATGCCCCTCCTGGGATAGAAACTGGCCGCGTCCGTTGTGTCCGACGCCCAGAGGTAGCCGATCAACCCGCCCCGAAGGGTTACCGGGAAGCAGTGGACGGGCGCTTGGGAGACACTCCGGAACTCAGTCCGCTCAAGGGTGAACGGGCTGAGGTCACCGAACTCCGTGGGGCGGCCCGTCCACGGATCGTAGCGATAGTCCGACATCTCCCCCTACTTCCTGTGGATCAGATGAGAACGCCGAGCGACCAGCACCATCAAAGCAGCGGTCACGCCACCGAACGTCATGACCGTCGAAGGGGAGGACAGGTCCACGATGACACCTCCGGCCAATGCCCCGAAGGAAATCGTGGCCTGAAAGGACGCCGTGAACATCACGGCTGACGCCTCCGGCGCATGCGGCGCCGCCTTCGCGAACCAGGTTTGGGAGCAGACCGGGACGGCGCCGTATGCCATTCCCCAGATCACCAGGAGGGCGATCGCCCCGGCACGCGATTGGCCGAGCACCGGCAGAAGCAGGGTCGCGGTGGAAATCATCGCCGCCGCGACCGCGAAGGTGGCGCGCGGATAGCGGGCGGCGCGGGATCCGCCCACGAAGTTGCCGATGATTCCCGCGGCTCCGTAAATGAACAGGGAGAGGGTGATCAGGCCGGAACTCGCCCGGGTGACCTGCTCCAGGAATGGATTGATGTAGGTGTACGCGCCGAAGTGCGCGAGCACGATGAGAAACGTCGCGGCCAGTGCGAAGCGTGTGTTGACGCTCCGGAGCATGCCACCGAGCACGGTCAGACGCGTGGCCTGCTCGGGTGGGAGCGGCGGAAGCACCACGAGCAGCGCGATGAAGACGGCGACGGCCAGAACGCCCATGACCACGAACGCCATCCGCCAGGTCGTGGCGTCCCCGATGAAGGTCCCCAGAGGAACGCCGAGCACCGACCCCAGGGGCACCGACGAGAAAATGACCGCCGTCGCCCGTCCCACCGAGTCGGCCGGTACGAGTCGGCTCGCCAGACCGGCTCCTATGGACCAGAAGCCGCCGATGGTGATCCCCACCAGCACCCGGGACACGAGAACGAGCCAGTAGCTGGAGGCCGCCGCGGCGAGGAAGTTGGCCATGGCCAGCAAGAGAATGAAGGCACACAGCATCAGCCGGCGGTCGATCCGCGCCGTGGCCGCGGTGACCAGAGGGGCGGAGAGCGCGGCCAGGAACCCGGGCATGGTCATCATCAGCCCGGCCATTCCGTCCGAGACGGTGAAGCTTGAGCCGATTGAGGTCAGCAGGCCGATGGGCAGGATCTCCGTGGTGACGATGGAGAAGATCCCCATCATCACCGAGACCACCGCCAGCCATGACGTCATAGCTGAGCGGCTCGCTGCTTCAGTGGTTCCGGCGGGAATCGCGGTGTCCGTGGGCATGAATTTCCGCTCTTTGTCGGGCGCTCCATGAGCTGTGCGACCACCAGCTCATCAACAGCGCCGACCAGATACTGGCGGGATTGCGACACCAACAGTGGCCCAGTTGATGATGCCGCTTTCTCGCCAGTGTCCGGGCCAGGGCGAGGACTACGGCCCGGCACCCGACCCGCGGGACATCGCATGAGCGCGGGCCGGGGGCCGGGCCGCGCCGTCGGCGCCGGAAGGCCACTGGGAGGTCCGATCCGCGAACGCGGCGCACGACGTGGCTGATCGAGGACCTGCGCCCCGGCTCAGTCGACGAACTGGTGATCCGTCCTGATCAGGCCGTGTTCGTCGAGGGTGATGAAGTCGAATCCCCGCGAGTCCATCTCGCCAGTGGCGACCGTGTACATCTCCCAGTTGAAACGCACCGCGTCGTGGTGCCCGCTCGCGTTCGGAACGGCCCGGAACGCGAACAGGCCCGGCTTGACCCACTTCTCGTACGCGATAGTGACGCGCTCCTCCATCGCGGCGTGCCCGTGCACCTCCTGCGTCGGCGTGTAGTGCGCGGTCTCGGGCGCGAAGAGTTCGGTGATCGCCTTCCGGCGCGCGTGGGGGTCCGGCTCGTTCCACAGGGCGATGTAGCGGGTCGCGAACTCGTTCAGGTCACTCATGGCTCTCTCCCTTTTCTTTGCTTACTTGGCAGCGCTTACTTGGCAGCGTCGGCCCGGCTCTTGGGCAGCGCCTGCACCAGGAGCCCGAGCAGCGCCGTGATGAGGAGGACGTAGTAGAGACAGGCCCCGAACGCGTCCGAATAGTCCGTGGCTATCGGGCTGCCGCCGAGCGCGTCGTAGAAGACGAGGCCGATCAGGGCCACCCCCAACCCGTTGCCGACCTGGATGCCGGTGGTGAGCACGCCCGAGGCGGCCCCCGCATGATGCGGTGAGACGCGGGCGAGCACGGTGGAGGCGAGCGGCGCGATGGCCAGCCCCATACCGGCGCCGTCCAGCAGCAGGCCGGGAACGAGCCAGCCGATGCCGCCGCTGACACGGATGTGGTGGACGGCCCAAATCTGCAGAACCAGGGCGACGATACGTATCGCACAGCCGACCGCGATGGTCTGCGGGCCGAGCCTGGCGGCCACCTTGCGCGCCGACATGGAGGTGATGATGTAGCCGAGTCCCAGCGCCCCGAAGACCAGCCCGGAGTCGAGCGGCTCCAGCAGTCGGCCTTTTTGCAGGTAGAGGGCGAGCACCAGGAAGTACGAGGCCATACCGGCGAAGAAGGTCAGCTGGGCGAGCAGGCCGACGGTGAAGGCCCGCTCCTTGAAAAGCCTGAGGTCCAGGGAGGGCGAGCCCCCGCTCGCGCGGACCCTGTTCTGCTGCACGGCAAACAGAGTGAACAGCGGGACGGAGGAGGCCAGCAGGACCCACGCCCACACCGGCCAGCCCTGCTGTCGTCCCCCGATGAGGGGCAGGCAGAGCGCGATCAGCGCGACCGTCACCAGCACCATGCCGACCAGGTCCAGCCTGGGGCGGCCCGGCGCCTTCGACTCCGGCACGTACTTCATGGCCAGCGCGGACGCCACCAGCCCGATCGGCAGATTGGTCAGGAAGCATGCGCGCCAGCCCATGCCGAACGCATCGGCCTTGATCAGCACGCCGCCGATGAGCTGCCCGAACACAGCGGCGAAACCGGAGACCGCGCCGTACCAGTTGATGGCCCGGGCCCGGGCAGCCCCGGTGTACACAGTGGAGATGAGGGCCAGCACCTGTGGTGCCATCAGTGCGGCTGCCGCGCCCTGAACCAGACGGAACGCCAGCAGTGATTCCGCGTCGCGTGCCAGTCCGCAGGCCGCCGAGGCCAGTGTGAAGGAAACCAGTGCGATCACGAACAGTCGGCGCCGGCCGAAGAGGTCACCGAGCCGACCTCCAGTGATCATCCCGACGCCGTACATCAGCGCGTAGCCGGCGACGATCAGCTGGATCTGGGCCTCGTTCGCGTGCAGGTCGGCCTGGATCGCCGGGATGGCGACATTGACGATGAAGAAGTCCAGGCCGCTGAGGAAGACACCGACGAGGACGATGGGCAGCGTGGCGGGATGCGGCCCTGACGGGACCGTCGGTAGCTGGGCGGCTCTGCCTGAAGACCTGGCAGAGGCGGCGGATGTGGCCATGGACAGAACTCCTGATCGGGCAGGCTGATTCGGCAGGACCTGCCGAAGGGCCTGCCGACCTGGATGCGGTGCCGTCAATCTCCCGCCCACAGGTAAGGAGTGCAATTACCTCCGAGGTAGGAATGACCCATTTGACGCCTCTGACCTGCGTCGATGGATGACGAAAAGCCGACGACTCAGGAGCTGCCGAGGGCGCGGACGGCCTCGGCGGTGGCCTGGTCGGCGGGGAAGAACGACTCGATGATCAGCTCGGCCACCGTGATGTCCCGAGGAGTGCCGAACGTCGCGAGCGTGGCGAAGAAGGACAGTTGGCGGTCGCCCCGGTGCAGCCGCAACGGAATACAGATGTCCCCCGCGCCCGGCACATCGACCTCTGGCTCCTCTTGGTCGCAGGGGTACTCCAGCAGCTCCTCGTACAGCGGCCGCAGCCTGCCGTCGGCAGCCGCCCGGCGGCGCAGCCGGTTCAACAGCTTGGCCCGCCACTCGCCGAGGTTGACGATGCCCGGGGCCATGCCCTTGGGGTGCAGGACCAGCCGGAGGGCGTTCACCGGGGGCTCCAGGAGTTCCGGCGCCACACCTTCGGTGAACAAGGCGAAGCTGGCGTTGGCGTCGACGATGCTCCACTCGCCGTCGACCACCAGCGCCGGGTAGGGCTCATGGCCACGCAGCACTTGCCTGACTGCGTCGAGCACCGGCGCCATCAGGGGGTGGGCGAGCGGCTTCTCCTCGTACAGCGGGGCGTAACCGGCCGCGAGGAGCACGGAGTTGCGGTCACGCATCGGCACATCGAGGTGCTCGGCCAGACGCAGCACCATGGCTCGACTGGGCTTGGCCCGGCCGGTTTCCAGGAAGCTGACGTGCCGCGCGGAAACCTGTGCCCGGTTCGCGAGATCGACCTGGCTCAGGCCCCGCCGTTCCCGCCACTCCCGCAGCAACGGGCCGGCCTGTGACTGTGTGCGCTGCTCGGAGATGGCCATTCCTGTGTCTCCCCCTGCCCGGCATGGCTGCCGGTCCGTCGCCAATCGATCTCACGTGATGGATCATGGTCGTGTGATACGTCGCCATTCACTGTCGCAGTCCCACAGGCGGAGACGTTCCCCTACCCTTTACCAGGAGACCTCGTGTCCCTTCCGCTGCCCCGACATGAAGACGCCGGGGTGCCCGTCATCCGAACCGACTTCACCGACAGCGACGGCTGGGAGCGCCTCTCGCAGGCCCTGGTGACGCCCGTGGGGTTGACCTCGGCAACATGTTCTTCAGCGAGTCCAGCGACTTCGCATGGGACGACGACGAACTTCTCGTAGCGGGTCCGGGAACGGACGTGTGGAAGGAGTTCGAGCGGATGGACGGGGACGACGAGGACGAGGACGAGGACGACGAGCTGGAATAGGCCAGAGCGCGAGCCTCAGGCGCAGTGCGCCGAAGGCGTCGGACGACGGGGAAGGCAGCTGGGCCGCATGCCCTCCAGTGGCGCTGGGCCGTGCGCTCGCCACAAGCCCGGCGCCCGGCTCATCAAACGGCGCCAGGCTGCCCCTGGTAGGTCGTGCCGTCGAGGTAGAGAGCCGCTGCCGCGCGGACCAGCTCATCCGCGCGTGCTTCGACCTGAGCGACGAAGGCGAGATTCGGCGTCTCGCCGATGACATGGTGGGCGTTCTGGGTTGCACTCCCAGCCCCAGTCACCCATTGGCAACCTGCGCGCGTGCGGTCTGCATGATCTCCCGGATCTCATCCATGGCCGCCTGCTCGGCCGCAGCCACGAGACGGCCGTCTGCATCGGCTGCCGACGAGTCCAGCCGCTGAAGTGGGAGTACTGCCGTCTGTGCTGGTGCCAGGCCCGACTCAACGCCAAGGCTGCCACCGGTATGCCGACCGTCAGCGGCGAGGTGATGACCCCGTGGCTCCAGGCCGTCCGCCATCACCGGCTCTCCTTCGTGGCCCTCGGCTTCCGGTGACGCTCATTTGTCGGTGGGCTTCGCTGCGGCGGGGTTGAGGGTCTTGTGCACTACGCCGACCGACACCTTGACTGCGGCGGCGATCTCGCGGATCGGCTGGCTTCGGCGTGGCGGCGAGGATCATTCATCACTTATCAGCGTCCACCACAGGGCGGCGGCCGTCGATGCGGCCGCGGGCCCGGCCGTAATTCGCTTGCCCTGGCCACGGGTCAACGCTGCACTGTGGCCGGACACCACGAGTCGTGGTGCCGGTATTTCGAGGAGGCAGCGGCGGCAATGGAGATTCGTTCCATGACCGATGAGGACCTTGACGTCTTCGTCGACACAGTCCATGCCGCGTTCGGGCACTTCCCGGAAACCCCGGTCGAGGGCGGCGGGCTCTGGTGGTCGGCGCTCGAATTGGACCGCTGCCTGCTCGCCCTGACGGCGGACGGACGGCCCGTCGGCACCGCCGCCGCGCACTCCTTCGAACTCACCCTGCCCGGTGACACCCTCGTCCCGGCCGCCGGGGTGACCGCCGTCGGCGTCCTGCCCTCGCACCGGCGCCAGGGCGTGCTCAGCGCGATGATGCGGCATCAGCTCGCCGAGTTGCGGGCCCGCGGGGAGTTCCTCTCCGTGCTGCTTGCCTCTGAGGCTTCGATCTACGGCAGGTTCGGCTACGGACCGGCGACCTACACGGCGCGGCTGACGGTGCCACGCCACAAGGCCGCCCTCGCCGTTCCCCGGGCTCGCGGAGTGGCCGACGCACCAGCGACCGGCTCGGTCGAGGTGCTGCGTCGGGCCGAGTGCGGCGAGATTCTGGAAGAGGTCTACGACCGGTATCGCCGCGCCCAGCCCGGCGCGCTGTCCCGGCCGCACCGCTGGTGGGCCTTGCGCGCGGGACAACCCCCGATCTCGTCGGCGCCGCGCTACGTCGCTGTCCACCGGGACCCCGACGGCGTCCCGGACGGGTACGCCAGCTACTCGATCGAGTCCGGCACCCTGACGGTCGACGAGACCATCGTCACCGACGACGCCGTCTTCACGGCCCTGGCCCGGTTCGTACTCGGGCACGACCTGGTCTCTCAGGTCGTGTTCCAGCACGTCCCGCCCGAGCACCCGCTGCGCTGGCAGTTCGCGGACTTCCGCGCCGGCGAGGTGAGCGGCGACATGGACTGGCTCTGGGTGCGGCTGCTGGACGTCCCGCGTGCGCTGACCGCGCGCGGCTGGTTCATGGACGGCGAGCTCGTCCTCGACGTCGAGGACCCGTTCCTCGGCGAGCACGGCCGCTACCTGCTGACCGTCCAGGACAGCAAGGCCGACTGCGTCCCGACGGATCGGGAGCCCGACCTGTCCCTGGACGTGAGCGACCTGGGCTCGGTCTACCTCGGCGGCACCGCCCCCAGCACGCTCGTGCGTGCCGGACACATCCGGGCCCACCGCCCGGGCGCTGCCACCCTCGCTGACGCCCTCTTCCGCGCCGAGCGCTCCCCGCACTGCCTGCACTGGTTCTGACCGCGCGCTCGCCGACCCTGCACAAGTCTCGTTCGTCGGCTACGTTCGGCCTAACGAACAGGCCGGAGACGAAGCAACGGGAGTACGCCGAGGGTCGGCTACTTTGCACCGTGGATCAGGGATAGGAGACCGGGGAGATCCGGGACGCCTACGAGTACCACGGGTACGAGGACGCGGAGTGGTCGCGGCGGTTCCGTACCTTCCTGCACGGCCGGGCGTGGACGCACGCCGAGGGGCCGGTCGCCTTGTTCAGCCAGGCCGTGGGCTGGCTGCGCCGTCACCGGGTGCTGCTGCCCGGGGTGTCGGTGCTGGCCCGGCAGGTGTCCGAGGCCCGCGCGGTCGCGGAGAAGCGGCTGCGCGCCACGGTCGCGGGGGCCGCGCGGAGGGCGGACCCGGCGCTGCCGGGCGCGTTGGTGGCGACGCTGAAGACGCCGGAGGGGTGATGCGGCACCCGGAGGCGAAGGCGATCGACGAGGCCCTGGATCTGTTCCAGGTCCTCATGGCCGCCCGGCTGCTGAACACCGCGAAGCGGAAGACGGAGAAGGAGCGGCTGTCCACACTGCCGCAGTTGGAGAAGGCGTCCCGGCTGGTCGCCCCTGCGTGGGAGGTGATGGTCGAGGAGCTGGAACTGGTCGAGGAGCACGGCGCGGACCTGGACGTGGCCGCGCTGTGGGCCGCGCTGGAGGAGATCGCGCCACGCGCCGCCATGACGACGGCCGCGGCCACGGTGGTCACCCCGCTGCTGCAAGTGGTCAACCCCGTCGACGACACCTACCGCCGCCAGATGAACCGCCAGCTCACCGTGCAGGAGTCGCGCCACAAGCCGGCCCGGGACGTGTGCCACGGCAAGCGCGGCACCATCCACCAGGCGTACAAGTACATCGACGCCGCCGTCGACCGGCTCCGCGCCGAGGAACACGAAGTCCGGGACGAGGACATCGCCCGGCACTCCCCGCTCAAGCACAAGAACCTGAACCTGCTCGGCCACTACAGTTTCACCGCCTCGACCCCGGCCGCCGGCGCGCTGCGGCCGCTGCGCGACCCGGACGCGCCGGAACTGGACGATGACGAGGACGGGTCCGCGCCCGGCTGACCCCAGCCGGACACGCCACGCCCGCTTCGTGTTCGAATTCGGGAGCGACTCCTACTCCGGAGTGTTGGGCGCTGGAGGCGACTGATGGATGAACTCGCTGATGAAGGTGGCCAGTTCGGTGATCGCCGCATGGGCGGGGGGCTCGCTCCAGACCAGGTGGAGCGGAAGGGCGGGGGCGTCGGCGAGCGGGCGGTAGGCGACCCCGGGGTAGGGGTGCATCTCGGCGGTGGCGGCGCTGCTCACGCCGACGCCTCGACCGGCGGCGATGGCGGCCAGCCAGTCATCGGTGTTGGCCACTTCCAAGGTGGAGGCCGGGTGGGCAGCGTCGGGCCACAGCTGGGGTGTGGTGGTGCCGGAGACGGTGTTCAGCACGACCGTGTATCCCGTCAGGTCGGCCAGGACCAGGTCGTCGCGTGCGGTCAGGGCGCTGTCCGCCGGGACGGCGGCGACGCGCGGCTCGTACGACAGCAAGACGCTGGAGACACCGGGGATGGTCAGCGGGTCTCGCAGCAGCGCGGCGTCCACGCGCCCTTGGGCCAGGCCCGCGGTGCGGTCGTCGATGCGCAGCAGCTCCAGCGGCGTTCGGGGGTGGGCCTGCTGCCAGCGGCGCAGCACGGTGGAGGTGTGGCGGCCCAGGGCCGACCAAGTGTGCCCCACGCGCAGCGGCCAGACCTCAGTGCGGCCGGGGTCGAGGGCGGCGTCGACGGCGGCGACGGCGGCGGCGGCCCGGACGCGGAACGCCTGCCCCGCGTCGGTCAGCTGCAGGTAGTGGGTGGAGCGGTCGATGAGCCGGATCCCGAGGTGCTCCTCCAGCGCCCTCAGGGTGCGGGAGAGAGCGGGCTGGCTGATGTGCAGGCGAGCGGCGGCGCGCGTGATACCGCCCTCCTCGGCGATGGCGAGGAAGGCCCGCAGGTGCCGCAGCTCCATGGTCATACCCTGCAAGCATAATCGCGGGTGGATCGGCATTTCCCAGGACACTCATTCGTCCGTAGCGTCGATTCCATGACCGCCACGCCCCCCTCCGCCCCCTCTGCCGTCGACACAGCCGCCAGGTCCGTGCCGCCCACACAGGGGCCCCGGGGCTGGGCGGCCGGCGGCCCGGCGCTGGGAACCAGCTTGGTCCTGGGCGGCCTGCTCGCTCAGGAGTTCGGCGCCGCGATGGCCGCTTCCCTGTTCCCCCAGGCCGGCGCCCTGGGCATCGTCGCGCTGCGTCTGACTGTCTCTGCGGTGCTGCTGCTGGCGGTATGCCGGCCCAGGGTGCGCGGCCACCGCCGCGCCGACTGGGCGGTGATCGTCGCCTTCGGAGTCGCCCTGGCCGGCATGAACACCCTCTTCTACCAGGCCATCGCCCGCATCCCCCTGGGAGCGGCGGTCACGTTGGAAGTGCTCGGTCCGCTGGTGCTGTCCGTGGTCACCGCCCGCCGTGCCACCAGCTGGCTGTGGGCCGCACTGGCTCTGGGCGGCGTGGCACTGCTCGGCCGCGGCGGTCTGGACAGCCTGGACGGCGTCGGCGTCGGCTTCGCCCTGGGCGCTGCAGTCCTGTGGACGGCCTACATCCTGCTGTCCGCCCGCATCGGCGCCCGCTTCCCCAAGGCCGACGGCCTCGCCCTGGCGATGGCGGTCGGAGCAGTCCTCAGCCTCCCGGCGGGTCTCGCCGACGCCGGGGGCCGGCTGCTCGATCCGGTCATCCTCGGCCTGGGCGCGGCGGTCGCGGTACTCTCCTCCGCCCTGCCCTACACCCTGGAGATGCTGGCGCTGCGCCGACTGGCTCCCGCCACCTTTGCCGTCCTGATGAGCCTGGCCCCGGCCGTCGCCGCCCTGGCCGGCTACCTCGTCCTGCACCAGGGCCTGACGGGCATCGACCTCATCGCCATCACCCTGGTGGTGGCCGCGAGTGCCGGAGCCGTGCGCGCCTGCGGCCGGTGACCGACGGCCGGCGCGCGACAAGCAGCTCCGCCAGACGGGAGGGTGCGACCTGCGCGAGTGCGGCGCGCCGATCACCGTACGGCAACCAAGAGCGCCGGGTGGGTCGGATGCGCCCCTGACGCGACTGCTCCGCGCCAGGGGGCGATCGATCCGTTCAACGCCGTCACGCGGCCTCGGCCCGTGTGAACGCGGCACCCGATCCCGGGCCGAGCCACACCAGCCGCGCGGAGACCCCCTTGCGGCGCCCGTAGTGCCACACCGCACGCTCCGGTGAGCCCAGCGACATCGTCACCGCCCCGCCCAGGCCGATCACGTGCGCGCTGCCGTCCTCGTACGCCATGCCCCAGGCCGCGACGTGCGCGTCCGCGAACTCCGTCCCCATGTCGCATTCCTGGACCACGGCGAACATTCGGGGTGCGGTGTCGAGCACGAGTGCGCATACCTCCCGGTCGAAGTCGAACGGCGCTGAGCTGGGGTCTTGGGGGGCTACGGTGGCCATGGAAGTCTCCTGTCACGGAGGAGGAGTTGGGCTAGGGCGGCAAGTCGCGAGCGAAGCAACGCTCCGGCCATACATGTGAGTTACATCATAGCCACGAGCTATGATTCAGTGAACTCAATTGATGGGATACGTCATAACACCCCTCGTGTGGGTGAACGGCACCATGTGTGAGCGAGAGGGAAAGCGCGATGGCCCGGATCAAGCTCCCGCCGACCATTCGGCAACGTCGGCTGGGCGCCGAACTGCGTCGGCTACGGGAACAGGCAGACCTCAACGCCACGCAGGCAGGCGCACTGCTCGGTTCGTCGCAGTCGCGCGTGAGCAGCATCGAGTCCGGGGGCTACGCGGTGAGCGCCGACCGGGTACGTGCCATGGCGCGGGCGTACGGGTGTGCCGATCAGGCGCTGATCGAAGCGCTCGCCGAGATGACGGGCGGCCGGACTCGGGGCTGGTGGGACGAATACCGGGACATCCTGCCGCCGAGCATGCTCGACATGGCCGAGCTGGAGCACCACGCCCGGTCCATGCGGATCGCATCGGTTATTCACATGCCAGGGGTGTTGCAGACCAGGGACCATGCCCGCGCGATCGTCAGCGCGGTCGAGCCGCCCCTCGCCCTGCACGAGGTGGAGCATCGGGTGTCCCATCGCATCAAGCGGCAGGCGGTGCTCCACGGAGACCAGTCGACGCCTCTGACCGCGACCATCCACGAGGCCGCACTGCGCATGGAATTCGGCGGTCCGGGCGTGGCCCGCAAGCAGCTCGAATACCTGCTGACGATGAGCGAGCGGGAACACATCACCGTGCTGGTGATCCCCTTCGGCTCGGGTGCCTTCCCCAACTCCGGCCAGGGACTCATCTACCTCTGTGGAGAGGTGCCGCACCTGGATACGGTGCAGCTCGATACCGACCACGGTTCCGAGTTCCTGGACACCCAGCCTCAACTGACCAGGTATCGCAGCACGCTGGACCGCATGGAAGCCCTCGCGTTGAAGCCGACTGAGTCGCGCGACATGATTCGCCGCATCGCGCAAGGCATCTAGCGGAGGAACATCTGTGTCCACCTACATTTGGCGGAAGTCCTCGTACAGCGGCAACGCAGGCAACTGCGTCTACGTCGCCAACGACCACGACGGTACGGTCAAAATGCGGGAGAGCGATGGGCCTAACGCCACACTCGCCGCCAGCCCCGCCACGTTCGGCGTCTTCATACGCGCCGTCAAGGCCGGCGCCTTCGACCAGCTCGCCGCAGACTGATTCAGCGGGCGCGCCGGGCCCGGCCGCCCGCCCCCGCCCCCTTCCCCGTCGCCGACGCAGTACGCCGAAGGCGCGAGACGGCGGGGAAGACGGCCGGGCCGCATGCCGTCCAGCGGCGCTGGGCCGTACGCCCAGCCGCCGAACGAGCAGGCACAGACTCACGCCGCTCAGCGGATTTCCTTGGTCTTGAGCATGCGGGTGATGACCTTGTCGAGCTCGTCGTCCTGGAAGACCTTCTTCCAGTCGTCCCGGACGATCGACTCACGCCCGTAGTCCATCGCGATCAGGCACGCGTCCGAGAACGGGTTGTCGCCCTTGAGCGTGTTGGCCAGGGCGACCTGGGTGTGGCCGAGCAGCATCGCCCGGGCGGCGGACTCCGGCACGCCCACCGTGTGGACCGTCTCGTGCAGGGCCTCGGCGAGCAGCGCGCCGACCATGCAGGCGATGGTTTCGACGAGGGGCGGAAAGAGCGCCCGTCGATTCGCTAAGGTGACCGCTTCTGTTCGCTCCGTAGTCGAAGGGTCGTCGGTTCGGATGCTGCTCAAGCGTCTCTGATCAGCTAAGCGATCCCATGTGAACCGTAAGGTCCGGCGCGGGTTCTTCCCACCTGGGCGGGGAAGCGTGAGCGTGGAGGTGGAATCCC
>NZ_JARAXF010000030.1:0-126426 GCF_033793745.1 Streptomyces sp. ME19-01-6
GCCGTCTCCTCCGGAGACATGACGTGCCGTCACTACGTGACGGAACGTCGCACCATCGCTCCGCGACGGTTTGTAACGCCGCTCCGCGGCGTTACAGGCTGGCTAGGGGCCGGCCATGGCCGCCCTCGTCGGTCCGTTACATAAGGGGCTCTATTGACTCCTTGTACGCTTCTGACCTGCTAATTTAGCCTCTTAGGCGTGACTTGGAATTGAAACACCGCCCTCCGGCGCCCCCTCCTGCATCTGATGTGTACCCATTATGTACCGCTCTCGGGGTCGGTACATAATTTATGTAACGACTACTCTCCGTGTTGGAAGTGGTGGTCTATACCTATGCCGGAATGTCTCGCCCCTTGAAGTCGAGAGAAAGGCATATTTCTGGTTCATTCATTCGCGTCGCATCCTTTTCTGGTTAAGGGTTGGATATTCCTTCTGATTCCCTCCGGATAGTATTCTCCTAGTGGTCGGCGTGAGAATTACATGACCCTTCGTTACTCATGTCAGCCACGGTGGGCACCACCCATCAGCGTCACTCAGATGACGAGGGATAACGGGCACTTCCCTGCAGACCATCACACGCACAGCCGTAACAGCGCCCCCTCCGCCGCTGGGCGCGCGTGAGCAGCTGCTCGGCGCCGTCGTACGACGGTTCAGGCCTGGGCGGCGTCGATGTCGCCGGAGTTGACCAGCACTCCCTCAACGCCCCTAGCGCGGCGGGGTGTTCGTCTGCGGGCCGGGCTACGGCGGCGTCCAGGAGGGCGCGGGCGCTGCGCGCCAGAGGTCGGCCGCCGCGGCCAGTCGTTCGGCGGCGTCGGGCGGAACGGGGCCGTCGGTGCGCGGGGGGCGGGGTGCGGGTGGCGATGGCGGCCAGCAGCAGGCCGGCCGCGTCCGCTCCCCCGCTGCCAGTGGCCAACTCGGCCCACAAGACGGCCGGATCGCCCAGGAAGGCGGGTCCGCCAGGAAGGCGGCCGCCGTGTGGGCGGCGGCGCCGGGCGCCGGGCCGGGGGAGGCGTCGCGCAGCGCGGCGAGGAGCAACACCGCGGTGCTCCGGTCGTCGGAGGCCGCGGCGTCGGTGGCGGGGGCCGTCTCGTCGAGGCGTACGACACCGCCGTCGGGCCCGGACCGTGCACGAGCAGCGAGCAGCAGGACGTCCCGCGTACGAGAGCGCGGCCGGGCGTACGGCGATCCTCGGGCGGGCCGTCCGGGCGCAGCTGAACGGCCCTCGGGTGAGGTGAGACAGCGTGCGAGGGTGACGCTGCGCGATGCTCTTGGAAGAGCAGATTCTGAACGATGTACGGGATTTCCCGGTGGCACCGGACGGCCCCGAACACCGCGCTGAACACCACCAACCGCCCGGATCGTCGTCACCAGCAACGTCGGCCACAACGACGCTCCCCGCGGCACAGCGGCCGGTCGAGCAGTTGCGCGACGGCCTCGCCGCAGGCCCGGGGCGCGCGGGAGTCACCGCCGTCGCCCTGGACGCACGTCAGGCCGGCACCGAGAGCGGCGCCGGCCTGGCGTGGCGGCGGGCGCGGGCCAACGCGCCTGCCTGGAGTCCTGAAGCGGTGCGGGCTTGCGACCAGTAGCCGTCAGGAGGACACCGGCAGCCTCGCCGCCGGTGTCGTGCTGGGACCACCGTCTTGCTGATACGGCCTAGGCCGCAAGCCGGCCGGAACAAACGGTGGGCCGCCAGAGGGGCGGCAGGCACGCAACCCGTCGTCACCGGGCCGGTTTTGGCGGGCCGGCCGGGCGGCGGATTTTCACGGCGGGACGGGGAACACCGACAGGGCCAGCAAGCCGCACACCAGACAAAAGCCGCACCGGGGCGGGGCGGCGGGATACCGGATCGTGGAAGGCTGTGTGCCGCGCAGCCCGACTAACGGCAGGGCCAACTGCCTTAAGGGCTGCCTCACTTTGCGACCAGTAGCCCCGGCATGCCGTCGGCGGCGCCCGTCAGGATGGAGTCCTGCGCACCATGAGCCTTCCCCCTCTCCCCCACCCGGCCGGGCCCGCCCCGGCCTGCACCTGCGCACCCGCCGCGGAGGCGCCGACGGGCGGCGGCGAACCGGACGGCGCCGCCGGGCGGTTCGGGCCCACCCACGCGCTGATCCTGCTGATCGCCGTCCTCGGGCTCGGCAGCGGCCTGTTCCTCGCCGGCACCGAGCTGGAGACCGTCTTCGCCCTCCTGGGCGGCTGCGGGGCGATCGGCGCGGCCACCCTCACCGCCGCTGGCGGCGGCCGCCGCCTGATGAGCCTCTTCGTCGAGGCCGCCGTGCGCTCCGGCGCGGGCAAGTAGGCGCCGACATGCCCCGTTCCCCCGCCGTCGGCCCCGACCGCCACTACGCCCGCCTCGCCGAGCACCTCACCGCCCTGCGAGACGCCGCCCGGCTGACCCAGCGCGCCCTGGCCGACGCCGCCAACATCTCCCGCGGCGCCGTCCAGCGCGCCGAGTCCGGCACCGCCCCGCCCACCCCGGCCGTCCTCGACGCCTACCTCCGCACCTGCGGCGCTGGCCCGGCCGCCCAGGACAAGGCCCGCCGCCTGCACGCCCTCGGCCGCGCCGCCCAGCGCGGCAAGCTCCGCGCACTCCAGGCGCCGACCCCCGCCTTCATCCGCGACGAGCGCGACCTCGGCCTCGTCCTGGCCGCGGCGTACGAACGGGCCGGCGCTCCGCCCCTGCGCGACTTCGACCGGCCGGGCCGCGCCCCGGTGCCGCCCACCACCGCCTGGCGGATCGTCAACCGCAAGGCTCTGCCCACCAGCCGCGAGCAGCTGATCACGTTCCTCACCGTGTGCGGCATCCGTCCGGCCGCACAGTGCCCGTACCTCGACGCCTACAGCCACGTCACCGCCCAGCGCGGCACCCGCCCCGCACCCCCGCGCACGCAGCTCACACAGCGCGTGATCCGCCGCCCCCACCCGCTCCCCCTCGCCCACGGCGGACCGGACACCGGCGCCCACTACGACGTCGACCGACTCGCCGCAGGCATCAGACCCGCCATCGAAGCCCTCGCCGCACACCTCGCCCGCTACGACGTCACCCGGCTGGCCGCCGGCATCAAGCCGGTCGTGGAAGTCCTCGCCGCAGACCGCGGCCGCTACGACGTCGACCGGCTGGCCGCCGGCATCAGGCCGGCCATCGAAGCCCTCGCCGCGGACCCCGGCATCCGCAACGCCCCCACCGTCATGGCCACGGGCGTCCAGGTGTTCGCGGACACCCTCGCCGTCATGTACCGCTCGGCCAGCCGGGAAGCACACCGCAACGGCACCACCCCACCCGACTGGCTCACCGCCAGCCGCCTCCTCACCCACGGCACCGGCCCCACCCGGCCCGACACCGACGACCACGGCATCGACCTCATCGCACACACCCCCGACGGCGGCACGGTCTTCTACGAGACCAAGACCCACCGGCAACGGCCCGGCCCTCCCCCGGCGCTGGCACGCGCCCGCGTCCCGGCACCGCCACCGCCCACGACCGGCACCCACGCCGCCTGACCGCCACAGCAGCGCTCGGCGGTCAAACTTCCGGCCCCTCCCAGTCCGCCGGGCGCTCGCTGTGGTAGGTGCACGTCGGTCCGGCGTCGTCGAAGGCCACGGTCACACAACCGGCCTCGGCGCGGATGTGTGCGGGCTGTTCCTCATAAGCGCTTCGAATGTCCCCCTCGGTCAGCGGGGACTCGGTGCGGACGTCCGCCCGGCTGACGCCGAACACGGTGATGCGGACATACGGGTACTCGATGACAACCTCCAGAAAATCTCCAGCACGGGGCCGGCCGTTGGCCGGGGAGGCTGGTGGTCCGTGAGATTGGCATAACCCTTCGTTACTCATGTCAGCAACGGTGGGCACCACCCGTCAGCGTCAACCACCAGGTCACCACGCCTGCGCCACCAACACTCAGATGACGAAGGACAATGGGCACTTCCCTGCAGACCATCAGGTTGACGCTGATCGCGACGATCGCGCGGTCCGGGCGGTGGGTCTCTCGCCGTGTGGCGCGTGCTCAGGCGACACTGGGCTGCTCGCCGTCGAGGCCTTCCAAGTGGGCGTCCCGGGCTTCCTCCCACGGCACGCCCGACTCTGCGGCTGGGTAGCCGTTGTCCGCGATCTCCTCCAGCACGGAGGCGAGGACGTCGACCTTCGCGCGCCGGTCGGCCGCGTACGCCCGGACGGACGCGGCGGCATGCTCATCGAGGGGCTGGCAGTCGGGCGTGGGGGCCGACTGCTCGCTCATCCGGGGCTTCCTGGCATGTGCTTCCACGGTATCGCCAGACTTGGCCCCGGAGTGTGCCCGGTAGCGTATGTACTCAGTGCGCAAGCGAGTTCCTACGTGCGGCTTGCGCTGCCGCGACGGCCGCATCGAAGTCCACGTCATAGAAATACTCGCCGTCGCGGAACGTGCCGTCGAGCGCCCCAACGGCATTGAGAGCCTTCTCCTCCCAGTCACGCACCATGGCCTTGACCGGCCGCGAGATCCATCCGCGTACCAGGAAGCATCTGTAGGCGTTGGCCCTGCGCTCGTGGCTCTTCAGATACTTCAACACGGAGTTGTCCGGACTGCTGGGCTTCCGCGTGATCATGCCCAGTTTCAGATCAGGACCGGGGCCCACAAAGCCGAGCAGGTAGAGACGCCCTCCGGGAGCGTCCAATGGCGCGCCTGCGCGTTCCAGCTCTGCCCACGCCAGCCTCGTCGCCGCTCTCAAATCTTCGAAGTCGACGTCTGGGTGCGGAGCCCACTCGTGAGCTGCGTACGCTGCGGTGACGCGCTGGCGAGCCGCCGGCCCCTCTAACTCGTTGACCATGACTCCGGATTATCGAGCCTGGCACTGACAATGAGCCATGACTTCCTTGGCGCCTTGAGATCGCCGCGGCGCGCAGTGTGGCGCGGATACTCGCCATGATCGGCTTCCTGTACGTGATGCACGGGCTGCTGATGCCCGACAACCCCGTCCTCGCCCGCCTGCGGGCGAGGGTCGACGAGTCCGGGTTCGCCCCTGGTCGTCTTCTCCCAGCTCGTCCCTCAGGTGGTCAACCCGTCCGGTATCTCCCACGCACTCGTGATGTGTCTGGCCCCCCGAGATCGCCGCGCTCGCCGCCTGGCTGGAGGCGCCGCTTGCCGAACAGGCCGACACCGGACTGGGGCTGCTGCGGCTGCCCGGTGTCTAGGAGGCATCCGGCCGGTGACGGCGGCATAGCCGGGCAGCGGACCGGGACAGTCATGGGGCGGCGTGACAGAGTTCTGGAGGGGCAACCGCACGCCGCCTCAACGCCTGTGCGGTCCGCCCGGCGATCCCGGCGTGGAAGGGCGCTGCGAGCGTGGGTGGTGGCGCACGCAGATGGTGATGTTGGGGGGGCGGGGGAAGCGGGTTTGACGCCCTCGCATCGGTTGGTCGACGGCGGGGGTGCTGTCAGCCTGAAGCGGTGATTCTCCAATCGCACCGTCGAAGACGGCCGCGCCCGGCTGGTGAACTCGGCATGCCTGCCTCCTGCTTGTCCACGGCCGGGCCCTGTTCACCGACGGTGCGGCCTGCCCGCCTCGATCCCGGTGCGGGCAGGTTCCGGGCGGCAGGGAGAATGCCGTTGTGCCGCTGACCGGAGAGAAGTACACCCAGCTGAACCAGCCCGAGGCCACCACAGACGGTGAGGATTGTGGGCGGTGGATCGCCTGCGACGAGTCCGGCTGGGACGGGGAGCAACTCGTCGGCCGCCAGCGCCGGTTCATGGTCTACGCCTCCGTCGCC
Source organism: Streptomyces sp. ME19-01-6 (assembly GCF_033793745.1). Classification (NCBI taxonomy): domain Bacteria; kingdom Bacillati; phylum Actinomycetota; class Actinomycetes; order Kitasatosporales; family Streptomycetaceae; genus Streptomyces; species Streptomyces sp. ME19-01-6. Next base: position 5,743 of record NZ_JARAXF010000030.1, read on the forward strand.
GTCGATGACGTCGAAGCAGCCGCGCTCATACAGCAGCTGCGGGACCAGGCTGGAATCCGGCAGGCCAAGGAACTGAAATTCGACCTGTTCAAGAACCGCACCAATCGGTGGTCGCTGCTGCAGCAGCTATGGGAGCCCGGCGGTGCGCTCCACGACAGGTGCTCGGTGTACGTGGCCGACAAGGAGTACGCGGCAGCAGCGAAAGTGGTCGACCTGCTGCTGGAAGAGAAGGAGCACGACGAAGGAGGGAACCTGTACGCCGACGGAAAGGCCCGTGCTCTGGCGCGCACGCTCGCGCTCGAAGGACCGCGGGCTCTGCGTGGCGCCCTGTTCCAGGAGCTGATGTCCGCGTTCGTGACGCTGGCCTCCCGGCGCGGCACGAGCCGGCAGGACGAGGCGCTCGGCGTGTTCGTGGCCGTCCTCGACCAGGCGTGGGCGGCCTCGACGAGGAAAGCGGTCACCGCTCTGTTGGCCAGGCTGCGCGGGACTCGCGACTACGCCGCCACCTTCCACGAGGACCCGGCCGACCCGGTGTTTCCGCAGCTGGAGATGCTCATCCCCGCAGTTGCCCAGACGGCCCGCCGGTGGGAGCGTCGTGTCGGCCGTGTCAGTGTCCTCACCGATGAACAGCAGATGCTCACCGACGACGCCCTGCGGACCGTGCGAGAGTACGCCTGCGCTCCTGTCGGCATGACCCTGCTGACACGGGAACGCGGTGCCGATGTCGCCGGCGTTGTCCGCGGCGACTCTGTCGACCACCCTTCCATCCAGCTCGCCGACCTCCTGGCCGGTGCGGCAGCAGCCGTCACCGAACGTCACGAAGGCAACCCCTCCGACGTGGGCGAGGGCCTGTGGCCCGTCATCACGTCCTTCGTCGAGCAGAGTTCCCTGCTCCCCTATGACGATCCCGCCGCTCAGCTCCGATCGGTCAAGGAGCGGCCTGTGCGCCGCTGAACCGGCATCCGGCCGCGCGGCATCTGGGCCGTCGGCCTGGGGCACAGTGCGGGCCGAGCCCCAGCCGGGCCGGTGGCTCGGGGACGGAGTGGGGTATCCGCTCTGCATGCGGCCTGGCCTGGATGGGAGGCGGCCGGTCGGGCCGACTGCGGGGGCGCCGGGCGGCTGGCCAACCGCTCGTGCCGGGAATGGCTCTCTTCCGGCGGAGGAGTCGGCAACCGCACCCACAGGGCCCGGGAGTCTTTGGGCCGCTGGACGCTTCTTGAGCCGGTCAGGCAGGCTGCAGGCGGTCGTGTCAGGCGCCGATGCCGATGTAGGAGACGTAGGTGTAGGCGCCCCAGTCGGAGTCGAGTTCGGCGATGATGTCGTCCCAGAGGTCTTCCATGGTGTCCAGGTCGCTGGCGACGAGGGCGTCGACGGCGTCGTCCCAGATGTAGCGGACCTGCCGGTGCTGGATCCTCAGATTGTCGCGGCGGCGTGGCTCGTCGACGGCTGCTTGGTTGACGGGGTGGATCTCGATGCGGGTTCCGCGGCCGCCTCGGTTGAGGTGCTGCTTGAGGGCGCCGGGGTTGGCGAGCACGTTGTGGGCGCGGAGGTTCCAGTAGGCGGTGTCGATCGCTTCGAGGTTGGCGGGGCGCGGGCGTTGGGTGCCGCGGGTCCAGGCGCGGATCGTTGTGGGGGTGGCGTGGATGCCGGCGTCGGCCAGGGCTTGGGGGCCGCCTTTGGTGGTGGTGAGGTAGCGCATGCGGGCTTTCAGGCCGCGGCGGGTGCCGACTGGGGATTTGATTCCGCCGTCGATGATCATGCGTTCGAGGGCGTCTTCGAGGGCGCGGGCGAGGGCGATTTTGCCGTGGACGTTTCCGGGGTCGCGGTCCGCGCCGTAGTTGCCGAAGTTTTTCCATCCGTCGGTCGACATCTATCGGGCGCTCTTCCTCGGCAGGGGGTACTGGTCTTTTTGTTTCATCTGGGTGGTGAGGCGGCCTTCGGTGAATACCGTGCGCCAGTCGCCGGCGACGTGGAGTTCGTCGGTGCCGCGGACGCGGACGACGGTCAGGCCGTTGCTGTGGGCCCGGTGGGATTTATACCAGAGGTTGGCGAATGCCTGGGAGCGGATGATGTGCATCCAGTCGGGTCGGCGGATGTCGCGGTTGACGCTTGACTCTCCGATGGTGGACGTGAATTTCGAGTACATGGCTTTGATGTATTCGACGGTCACCGTGTCGTCGGTTTCGAGGGCTTTGGTGCGGGCCTCGGTCAGGACGCGGCGGAATTTTTCCAAGAGGCCTTCGCTGGCGCCGGAGGTCCAGCATTCGGTGATGTGCGGGGCCTCGCACAGGCCGAGGTGGGCGCAGCGGATGAGGAGGCGGATGGTGGCGTCGTCGAGGAGGACGGGGCCGTCTTCGCGGCGGTTGCCGATCGGGTCGGGCAGGTCGGGGTGGTGCCAGGCGGGGCGGGCGGGGAGGCGGTAGATGCCGGAGCGTTTGGGGTCGAAGCCGCCGTGGGGGTCGTGGATCAGGGCGCCGATGGGCAGGTGGGTCTTGAAGGCGGACAGGAAGCTGGCGTTGGTGTCGAGGACGTTGACGGTGATCGGGGGGTGGGTTCCGTTTTGGAGGGCGTCCGTGAGGTGGGTGTTGGTCCAGTTGTGGCGGCCTTCCCAGATTTCGTCGGCGCCGTCCTTGGTTTTCTTGCGGAGGAATTCGAGGGTTTCCGGGTAGACGGTGTGCTCGTAGTTTCCGCCGACGCGGGTTGCTTCGAACAGGGCCATTGCGTTCGGTACCGCCTTTTTCACCAGGGCTTCGGTTGCGGCGGTGATGTCGCCGTCGTGGTCGTGGAGGGCTTCGTCGACGGCGCGGGTGATCATGCCGGTGAAGTAGCTGTAGTCCCGGTTTGCGTAGCCGCCTTGGGGCGGGGGTGGGGCGGTGGTGCGGTGGGGCGATGGCCTGGGCGCGGCGACGGTGTGGGCTGTTGGGGCGGGCCAGGTGGGCGTGGGGTCCGGGGGCGGGCTGGTGGGGGCTTGGGCAGGCGTCTGGGGGGTCTGTGCGGGAGTGTGCGGGGTCGCGGCCGGGGGTGGTGTCTGTGATGCCGGGGTGTGGATGGTGGGGCTGGCGTAGGGGTGGGTGGGGTCGGTGATGCGGGCGTGGGCGAGGTCGGCGTGGAGGGTGAGGGTGGCCTGCGGGCCGAGGTCGCGCTCGGTGACGGTGGCGTGGATCTGGTCGGCGTCGCGGGCCAGGGTGATGGTGATGTCGAGGCTGAGCGCGGCGATCAGGCGGGGGTCGTCGGTGTCGACGGCGGCGAGGACGGGGAGCTCGTGCGTGCGGGCCAGGTGAGCGAGGGCCTGGGCGGCGTCGGCGATCTGGGCCGGGCCGGACAGCGGCAGCCGGGGGTCCTCGGTGGTCTGCAGGCGGTCGACCACGACGAGGGCCAGGCCCGGCAGATCCGGGACGCTCTCGGCGATCGCATCGGTGGTCAGATCGGTGCCGTCGTCGATGTAGAGCGGGGCTTGGGCCAGGTGGTGGTGGAGGGCCGCGGTGTCGTCCTGCTCGGTGGGGGTGAGACGGCCGGCTCGCAGGCGGCGGTAGTCGACGGGCAGGTGCGCGGCGACGATGCGTGCGGCGATGTCGGCGCGGGTGAGTCCGGAGGCGGCATACAGGACGGGCTGGTGCTGGTCGAGGGCGCTGGTGCGCGCGGCGGCAGTGGCGATCAGGCTGGATCCGGCGCCCGGGGCGGCGGCGACGAGATAGAAGCGGCCGGGCTGGAGACCGCCGAGGACGTCGTCCAAGGTGCGGATGCCGGTCGACAGGCCCATCAGGGGTGCGGGGGTGGTGGTGTCACCGGTGAGAGCGGTGGTCGGGAGGACGGCGTCCAGGGCTTGCGCGAGTGCGGCCAGGCGTCGCGGGGTGCGCGGCGCAGGGGTAGCCAGTGGGACGCGCGTCGGCCAGGCGGGCTCGTGACCGGTGCCGGGCATCGCGGGAGCGGGGGCCGGCGGGCCCGGCTCGGACGGGGCCGAGGGGGGTACGGGGAAGGCGGCCGGCGGTGTGACCAGGGGCTGGAGTGCGGGAGCGGTAACGGCCGGCGAGCCGGTGGGGGCGGTCGGTTGGGCTGAGGTGGTGCCGGGTGAGGCGGGGGGCGTATCGGCAGGTGCAGGCGTGTCGTGGGCTGCCGGCGCCGGTTCCGGCTGCGGTTCCGAGGACGTGGTGGGGGCAACAGCCGCTTCGGCAGGGGAAGTTGCCGGCGCAGGGACGAAGTCTTCGGCGGCTTCGGCTGCCGGTGCGGTCGGAAGGGGATTCTGGACTGCCTGCAGGCCCTCAGGGGGTGGGGTGGAGTCCGCGGCTGATGTTGCAGCCGGGGCCGCTGTGTCAGGCGCGGGATCGGCATGAGCTGCGGGCGGGGCGGGGGTGCCGTCCGCGGCCGCGGCGATCAGGACGGCAACGGGGGTCCTGTGGCGGCACAGCACCTGGGGGTGCCCCTCGGCGCCGTACCGGATCAGATCCCCGAGCTGTTTGCGCGCGTCCGCGAAGCTGTGGGTGGGGGCTTGGAGGAGGTCCCAGCCCAGTTCGGTCGCATGGGCGGGGGTGGTGAGCAGAGCATGGTGCGGGCCGCGCGTCAGAGGCGTGGGGTGCCCTTGGATGGCGGCGTCGATCAGCTGCTTGAGTGTGCGGCGGGCCTCGTGCAGCGTCGCCGGGCCGGTGCGCGCCCGGGCGTGCGGTGTGCCCGCGTCAGGGGCGGTGGAGGTTGTTCCCGGCTTGGTCAACAGGGCCTCAACTGGCTCGGGTTGGCTGTCCTCGCCGTGTCGGTGTCCGGCGTCTTCGGAGGCTTCCTTGGCCGCTGCAAATGGGGCGGGAGACGTGGGGAAACTCAGGGGCCAGTTGCCCGCCCAACGCAGAGCCGGGGCGGACGGCTCCCTCGAGGCTGCGGGCGGGGCAGTGTGGGCGGGGTTGTCCGGCGCGGCAGCGCCGGAAGACGCCTCACCGTCGGTGCGGGATGAACGCGAGGAGGACACCCGGGGACTCCAAGAGCAGAAGCGGCAGGGGGCAGGTCGGGCAGTCGGCCGCCAAGCGGGTGCGGAGCGACCGCGCCGCCAAAAATGTAACGCTGCCACTCAGCCTAGCTGACGGTACATAATATTCGCCAGGGCTATGTAACGCCAGTCCCCGAATTATGTAACGTTACGTCGGGGGCTCGGGGGGCACAGAGCCTGGTCCTGCCTTCGGAGGGTGCCGGTGTACGACGGGCAGCAGGCCCTCGGCCCGGGAGTCGTCAGGCTCGAGCGGCGGCCTGCTCCATGGGGGACAGTTTTGCCACGGCCTTCAGCTGAGTACGGAGGGCAGTCTGCCCGGCGGTCTGCGTTTCCCCTTTCGGTCTCCGACCTCGGGCTCTTCGTCAGGGGCACAAACCGGAGACTCGGTCGCCCCCGAGCCGACTCGCTCGGGGCTGGGCCTTGGGCGGCCGCGCATGACCACTCCCCCCATAAGCCATCACAGCGGCGGGGCCACATGGTTGCTGCTCTAGCGGAAGGACAAAAGTCCGGGATCCGGCGACAGGTTCTGCCCCCTGGCCCCCGCGATGACGCTCAACTCCCGCTGACCGAAATGGCGTACGGAGTTCAGCTATTACGCTAAGCTCACCGTTCATCGCGCCCCGTACGGGCACGGTTCGGGATCGCCAGGTCCGGCCAAGGCCGGAATCGCACCCTGATGCCTCCGTGCGCGGCCGGCCCAGGCGCAGGCCCGGCTACGGCCGGGATCCGATCTGGCCGGGAGCACAGGAAAACCCTGTGCGCCCTTCCACGTCACGGACCGGGTAGCACGTGCTGCTCCGGTCCTGCCGACCGAAGGCAGAAACTCCGATGGACAGCACGGCCAACATGGTCCTGCCCACGATCCCCGAGCGGGCCCCTACGGACGCCACCGAGCACCTGCAGAAGAACATCCGCGGCTGTCCCGCCGTCTCCCAGGCGGACTGGACTCCAGACAACGACGGCAGCGCGATCTTCGCCCGAGCATGCGTGGAACCGGGCGCCGTACGCCCGCTGTTCCCCGCGGACTTCGCCGGCACCGGGGAGGAACTGGGCTTCCTCAACGGGGGCGTACTGGCCGGTGTCCGGCAGGTCCTCGCCCCCAGTACCCGGCTCTACACTCTCGATCTCCTGCTCGTCTCCAACATCCGGGACCTGGAGCAGAGCGACTACAGCGGCGCCGAGGAGATCCTCGGCGCACGGCCCTTCCCTGCTGCGACCGCACCGGACAAGACCGCAGTCCTGGAGCTCCTGGCCTCCGGCCCGCAGGCGCTGGACTGGACTGCGGCACGGCAGCGGTGGGCGCTCGAGCAGGTACGGCTCAGCATGTCGGGCCGCTCCATCGCGACGGTCACCACCGAAGGCCAGCGCCGACCAGCAGACGTAGCCCTGGCCCGCGTCGTGGACAGTTCCGGAAAGATCTTGGCAAGGGGCCTGCTGGTGATCGACGGCCACGGCCGGGTCGCCGCCAAGCTGGACGCCCTGTGCCGGTTCTGCCAGGAAACCGGTCTCCCCTATGACGTCCTGGCATTCACGACCCTGCCCGCCCAGGAGCAGATCCTCATTCTGGACCACCTCGGCGCGGCGGTACGCGCCGCGCGGGCTGCGCTGGACGAGACGGATACGTCGTCCGGCACTGTCGACTTCACCGTCCGGCACAAGGGCCGGGACCGGGAGGTCAGCATCCCGGCCAGGCTCGCTCTGGAGGCGGTGAACAGCTGGACCACCACGGCCTCCGTGGTGGTCGCCGGTTACCAGGAGCAGGAGCGCGCAGACTTCTCCGCGTCCATCACCCGGCGCTACGAGTCGATCCACAACGACGCCACCTCGCTGCCGGGCGGGACCGGGGCGGCGCGGCTCGCGGAGCAGGCCGTGGACCAACTCGCCGACGCCGGAGTCCTGGATGCCGTCCCCGGTTACGGCCGGACGATCGCGCGGTACCTCAAGCTTCCCTCCGGCCGCCCCGCCGGACTAGAGCTGGAGTACCTGGCCCTGCTCGCGGTGTGGGCGTTCAGCCGGAGGACAGCCGCCGCCCAGCGTGTCTACGAGGACCTTGGCCTGAACGGCGGCGCCGGCAGCCCGCAGGTGCACAACAGGGGTGAGGTCGTCGCACACCTTGTGCGGCGTTGCCTGCCCCGCGCGAAGGCCGAGTACCACGCGGCCGCGGCACAGTCCTTGCTGGTCGGTTCGAACAGCCTGCCCACGGAGCCCGTGCAGCGATCGTTCCACGAAGTGATCGACGACATCACCGCCAATCCGACGCCTCGGCTGCGGACGGCGGCTCTGGCCGAGGCGCGCGTTCGCACGCTGATCGCGGCAACCGCCAGCGGGATTCTGCAGGCCGCCTACGGCTCCCAGGCCAGCACCCGGCCGCGCGGCCAGGCCAGTGCCTTCGTCAACCGCATGCTCACCGACGGCGCCACTCCGCGAGCCGCATGGGGCCGACGCCAGGCCGAAGCCATCGTCGCCACCTACTGGCAGTTCCAGGGTGCTGTCATCCCGCCCCAGGTCGTCCAGGACAGCCCGCCGCCGAACGGCACCCGCTACGAGCCGGTCACCAAGAACGGCGAACCGGTGCCCGCCACCGACAAGTGGCTGCGTCATGCCTGGCACAACCGGCGCCCTGGGAAGATCATCACGAATGATCAGCACGAGACGAACGTCTCGGAGCAACTGGCCCTCGCTGATACGGCGCTGACCGCCTACGCGCTCCACCTCGGCCCGACCGGCACCGTGACCCAGCAGTGGCTCGATGGCACCCGCAACCAGCTCTTCGACCTCACCGGCACCGTGAGCCGCCTGCGCGCCACCTGATCTCTGGCCACACCTCACCTCCGGCCCGGGCGTCTGCTGGCCGCACCGCCTTCCTGCGGCACAGCGGCGGGTAGACACCCGGGCCGGACATCGGGCCACCGATGAGCACCATCGAGGAGCCACGGCCCGGCCAGACAACCCCGGGACGACACGAACGGCCCGGACCCGGCTGCGGCAGCTCGTGGACGGCGGCGCCGCCATCGCCTGCGCTCTCTCGCCCATACAGCGGGCCACGGCATCGTCCGCGGTGCCGTCGGCGCCCTGGACGCCAGCGCGACCGGCGGATTCTCCGGTGGATCCAGCAGCGCTGACCCGGCGCAGCTGATCGCGGATCCCACCGCCATGGGTGGCCCCGGTCCCCCAGACCGGGGCCACCCATTTCCATCACGGCGCCTCGAAGAACGGCAATCCGACGGCAGCGAGCTTCGTCTGAAGATTGATGTCTCTCGTGGCCACATAGACCGCAGAACCTGGGTGCCGGGACTGCAGCAACAATGTCGAGGCCACGAAGCGGTCGTCCGGCACGTCCAGGTCGAGCCAGTTCGGCAGGGTGTCGCCCTGGGGCTCGATGTGCTCGAAGATGGCGTGCACGTCACCGGCCACCCGTACGCCGCGCAGCACGTTGCCGTTGGTCCGCAGCCCCTTCAGGCGGCGGTCCGCCTTCTTCGCGGCGTCCCGGAGGTCCGGGGTGCGGCCGGCGAGCTTCTTGTCGTCCAGTTCCCGCAGGACCACCGGGAACAGGTGGACCATGTACCGCTTGCCGAGCGCGGACGTGTAGAGCGCCACGTCGGGGTCATCGATCAGCATGTTCGTGTCGACTGTGACGCGCACCGGCCATTCGTCCTCGGGCAAGAGCTCGCCCAGCTTCCGGAGCGTGGCCGCCGCTTCCTTGATCTTGTCGGCAGCCCCTTCGATGGTGGCAGGAATGGTGGTGTCCCGGGGGCGCTCAAGCCAGCGCTGCAGCAGGGCAAGGCTCTTGTCGAGGCGTTTGGTGACCTCCGGTGTCGGGTGCGGGAACAGGAGCCGGAACAGCGGTTCCCATTCACGAACTCGCCCCAGCAGCTCCATCCTTCGGGCTTCGAGTTCGGGACTGCTGGGTACCCAGCCCCACTTCGGCGCTCCGAAGTGAGCAATGCCGTTGGAGTGGCGGTTCGGATCAACGTTGCGAATCTGTGAGTCCGCGAGGACCTGCAGGAAGTCCGCTTCCATCAGGTCCAGGTCCGACCGGAGGCGATCCAGGTACGTCGGCGGGGCAGGTGTGGAGGCCATCTGCCGATGATGCCGCACGCCTCTGACAGGCCCCTCCCGTCGGCGCGTCGAGACGGCGACGGGCTGGTGCAGAGGCAGCGACGCCAGCGCGCAAGACCGGCTCCCCACAAGGCCCGTACGCCTGCGGTGACGTGGGCGAACTCCACGGCGGACATTCGGCTCGCAACAGTTGTCACGCCCGTGTACGCGGCAGTTGTCGCAGGTCGGCGCGCCGCGATACTCGGTGCGGACGATGGCCTCGAGCGCGTAGGCTCCGGCGGCATGGCCGCCGACAGCATGGTTCAGCTCGTCTCCTACCTCACCGCACAGCAGCCGTACGAGATCGTGGGCACTCCGGAGAGCGAGTGGGTCGACTTCAAGAGCGTCCCTCCCAACGGGCCGTACGACCTGAGCACCGACAAGGGCAAGTTCGAACTCGCCAAGGATGTAGCAGCGTTCGCGAACGCCGGCGGCGGTCTGATCGTGTGCGGCTTCAAGGCGAAGAAGCGGCCGAACGAGCTCTACGAGGTCGTGGAGAAGGTGACGCCCTTCGACAAGAAGGTGGTGAACACCGACTCCTACAAGGACGTCCTCACGGAGTACGTGCGCCCGCTGCTCAAGGTCAAGTTCTTCTGGTACGACCACCCCGAGGGCGACCCGGAAGCGGCCGGGCACTACTTCGTGCTCGAGGTGCCGGCGCTGCCCGAGTCGGAGCGGTGGGCACTCGTCACGCGCGGGATCAACGACGACGGCCAGTTCATCAGGAACAGCTGGACGATCCCGATCCGCAACGGCGACACCACCGCCTTCCTCCCGCCGGATGAGGTGTACCGGCTCGTGAACGACGGCCTGCGCGTGCGACATAGCCGACCTGGCTCCGCCGTGCCCGCTCCGGCCGCGGACCGCGTCAAGAGCCGGGAGGACCTGCGTGCCGCACTGGGTATGGAGGAGACGCCGGTGCTCTTCTTCCAGAGCGTCCCCGATCATCCGCGCGGGCTTGTCCCGGGCATGTATGCCGACGGTGGTCTGCGGGACGTCCTGGACAACCAGGACACGCTCCGGGACGCCAATGCCTTCAACTGGGCTTCTGTGTATAGGCGTCCGGAGCCTCGCGAGGGCGGTCTCCTGCTGGCCGACGCTCCCCGTCGCGGGCTGCTGGTCGAGTCGGACGGGGCGGTCACTGGGGCCGCGTCGGCGACCTCGGAAATGCTGGGTTGGGCCATGGAGCGCTACTACGACGGCGGAGCACGCAGGATCAGCGTGTTCGTGCTGACCGAGATCACGCTGGAGTACTTCCGCTTGGTCGACCGGCATGTGCTGCCGCTGGTCGACGGCTCATGGACACATCGGATCGTCGCCTCGGACTTCACTCAGCCGCCCGGACGCGTACTCGCCGCCGGTGATGACCCGGCCTTCCCGTTCCGGGGTGCTCCGCAGCCGGCCACGAGCGACGACTGGAACCACACCTGGCAGGCCCTGGGCGATCCGGAACGCGATGCCTACGAAGCACTACGCCACATCTACGCGCTCTTCGGCCTCGATGTCACCGGCAACCCGTTCGTCGACGCAGACCGCGTGAGCACGGCCAAGCTGCTGGCGAAGAGGTAGAGGGCCTCCGGCCCGGTCGCCCTCACCAGGTGGCGCACCATGACACCGGTGCCCGTTGAACCACGCGGTCCCAAGCCGGGGGCCCGGGGATGTGGTGGTTGATCCCCGGGAGTTTCGGTGTTGCCGGCGGGTCTACTGGGTCAACGCGGCGAGGGCCTGCTCCGCCATCTGGACGCCCATCGTGGCCGCGATGGTGGTACCGGCCTCCAGAAGCTTGTCCTTGAGCTGGGTGGCGAACCGACGCAGGCGGCCCGGCTCAGGGTTCTCGGAGGTCGCCTCAGTGTGGAGGTCCTGAGCGACGCGCTCCAGCTCGGCTCGGTCCGCGTCGGACATGCCCAGGGTGGTGCTGACCTGGCCGATGTACCCGGCAAGCTGGGCGAACAGCGTCGGGTCGACGCCGTCGGTGTTGTTCTGGGTGAAGTGCTGCTGCTCGCCGATGATGACGCCCTTGGCGTTCGGCATGTAGTTGTTGTACGTGGTGCCGGGGCGGGGCTGGTTGGTGTGGTCCTGCACGCTTCCTCCTGCCAGGGCGCAGCTGACGCCCTGGGGTGTGATGGCGACCGTGGCCGGGTCGGTGTCGATGAGTTCGATCAGCTTGTGCTCTACCAGGTGGGCGAGAGCCTCGTGCAGATCGTCGCTGGAAATGGCGGACCCGGCGAAATAGGCAGCAGGCGAGGTGAGAAAGAGGGCCGGGTCGGCGGGCTGCTGGTTGCCGGCGGTGTCGAACAGCCACCGTAGGAAGGCGTCCATGGTGCAGCGGAGACGAGCGGCGCGGTCTGTCCGCAGCTTCTTCAACCGGTGGATCGCGGCGCGTCCGGCGTCGGTGAGATGCACGTGAGGCATGCCCCCATAGGCGCGCAGCACTTTGACCAGGTCGTCTTTCTCCAACTCGAAGGCAAGCACCAACGGGTCCTCGCCATCCAGTTGGTGTTCCTCCACGAACCGAGTCACGTTGACGTAGCTTCCGGAACTGAGCTGGGCCTGCTCCTCCAGCCAGAGCAGGAGCCGGGACAGGACCGGAGCGCCTTCGGCGGTGTCACGGCCGGGCAACGCGCCTCCTTCTGCATACGCCTCCATCTGGATCGGCACGCGGATCGGGTTTCGCCGGGCCGCGCGTTCATAACCCTTGGCGATCTCCTTGAGGTGCTTCTCGATCGCGCGCTGATTGATGGAGTTGCGGGCCACGTTGCCCTCCTGTCGCAGATGACTCTGTGCCAAGGCTACGGAGGGGAACTGACAACGAGAGCGCGTGGATGGGCACGACGGGTCGGTGGTGCCAAGGCCCGGTTGCGTGCCCAGCGCCTGATGTGAGCGGGGCGCCGGCACACCGGCGCGGCCTCCGTCCCGGGTCCCCGCCGGTGTGCGCGGTCGTCCACGTCGGCCGACTCGGAGGCATCGCGGTGAGTTGCGTTCTGCCATCGAGAGTCTGTCTCGTGCTCGTAGCCGGGTCCAGGCCCGGCCCGGGTCTGGACCCGGGCAGCCCGTTTCGCCTGGCCGCGGCGTGCATGCTCCGACGGCTGGGGCGGCGAACGCAGCCACGTCTGGTAGTCGTCGGGCCCCGGGAAGTCGGCCAGTTCGTCGTAGGGGCAAGCGACGAAGAACTCGTGCCAGACGCCGCTGGCGAGCGCCTGCTCAACGAGGTGTATGCATGCATCGTCGGAGAGCATCGACTGGGAGAGCACGGAGCCTCAGCAACGCGCGGTGCGCGAGGATGGGCAATGGCTGACGGCCCCGCTGCCCCTGATGCGCGCCCGGTACAGATCCCTGTGCGGATCCACGCAGTGGGGCCGGGCTGGCGACATCTGCTGGGGCGTGAACAGATCCGCTCGGCCTTTCCCGGCTACCGTCTCCTCGATCTCAAAGAGAAGCTCGGCGGCCTGCGCGTCTACGTGGAAGGGCCGCCGGGCAGCGGCGACATCCTGGGGAGTCTGATCGCCCCGGCCGACGAGGAGGCGGAGCGCACCTGTGAGTTCTGCGGCGCGCTCGGCCGTATCCGCACCCGCGACGACTGGCAGGGAGGATGGCGCAAGAGCGTGTGCGACACCTGCCACAGTGACTGGTCGGCGCGTCGCATCATGATCGTTTGTGGTGTGGTGCGCGGCCGCGGGTGAGGCCACCGGCCCGGCGGCGTCCCGGAGAGGTGGTTTGACCGGGCACAGCAAGAGCCTGTTGGCCTGTCCTTCCGCCTCTCACGAACCACCGATCGAAGCATCGCCGCGCTTCGGCATCTGCAGTGCACAAACGGGAGCGGACGGCTCGTACGTGCTCTTTACACCGAACCGGGTTGCTCTCACCATCAATGGCCTAGGGGTGCGGCCGGCACATGCCCGCCCATCGACCTGGAGGGGGCCGGGATGGGTGTGTTATGGAAGCTGGAACCGGCGACAGCCGCCAAACACCGCCTGTATCAGCGCTACTTGGATGCCTGGTGGCCCATTCTGCTGCAGACGTCCCAGCGCACTGGTTATGCCCGCCCCCGCGTCACGCTCCTTGACGCGTTTGCCGGTCCCGGCCGCTACCAGGACGGCGAGCCGGGCTCGCCCGTCTTCATCCTCGAACGTCTGCTGAACCACAGCGCGGTCGACCGCATGCACCTCAGTCCGCGGCGCGTGCACCTGATCTTCATCGAGAAGGACCCTGCCCGGCACAAGCATCTGATGGGCGAACTCCACGCTCGCTTCGGGCCGTTGCGTGACCTGCCGGTCCACCTCGAGGTCCAGCGCGGCGACGCCGGCGCCGACAGCGTGCCCCTGCTGACCCGGCTGGGTGCCTGGGGCCACCCCATCCTCGGTATCTTTGACAGCTGGGGCAGTGTCAATGTTCCGCTGGACGTGATGAGGCGCATCGCCCGCAATCCCTCCAGCGAGGTCGTCACCACCTTCGGCCCCAACTGGTTCAGCCGTCGCGAGAACCTCAGAAGCTGTTGTCGTAGCGAACTTGCTGGGTACAAGTTCAAGCACGGCGACTCGGTCGCGTGATCTTTGGTGGCGGCGTGCGTGAATGGCGAGGCCTCCTGCGCAGCTCGCTGGCGTCCAGACGCCACGCAACATCTGGAGCGCGCCACGCAAGTGTCTTGTGGGTGTGAGCCCGCACAGCGGCCCGGGTATCAGGAGCCCTGAGGTAGCGTCTTCGTCCAGTCGTCGATGGTCAGAACGTCAGCCTCGCGGGGGAAGACACGGTCCACGAGGAACTGGTGGACTTCGGGGTCGAGGTCATCGCAGGCGTCGGACAGGACGATTTGGCGGTACTGGCGTTCAGTCGCTTCGCGAAGGGTGCCGAAGACCACACCGCTGGTGCCGAGGCCGGCCAGAACAAGGGTGTCGACACCACGGGCCCGCAGCACGTTGTCCAGATCTGTGCCGGAGAACGCGCCGAAGAAGCGCTTCGCCACCACCGGCTCGTCGGGCAGCGGCGCCACCGCCGGATGGATGGCGGTCATTGGATTGGACTCGGTCAGTACGTCCGTGCCGAGCAGTGGGGCGAAGGGTTTGTTGTCCGGGCTGATCTCCGGATGCCCGTCCCGGAACCGCACCACCACGTGGATCAGCGGGATTCGCGCCGTCCGCGCTGCCGCGATCACGCTGCCGATCCTGGCGAGATATCCGTCCGCCCGTCCCTCGAGTCGCGGGACAACGCTTCGCTGAACGTCCATGACCAGCAGCGCTTGCGATGCCATCGCTCCACTCCCTGCAATCACTGGACCGCCCCTGTCAGGGTGTGGTCGTCCCGACCTGGCACCCTACCGATGGAGCCACGCAACTATCGTACCGATCTTGTTGGGCGCCAGTTCGAGTGCGGTGACTCGGTCGCGTGATTTTTGGTTCCGGCGCGCATGAAGGCGGGGCCTCCTGTCCAGCTCGGGATTGTCGAAGTCCGAACGACCTGACCAGGAGGCCCTTGTGTCGCAGTCTTGCGGTTCCGTGCCGGTGGAGTCCAACTCGGCCGCCCGGTCGTGTGACTGCCTCGCTCACCGGTTCGGGAACGCGGGTGACCATCCGGACCGCGAACCGCGGTATCCCTCGGACATGTCGGACGCGGAGTGGGCGGTGGTGCGGGACGCGATGCCGGTCCCGGCGTGGCTGGAGGGCCGGGGTGGGCAGCCCGAGGGGTACTGCCACCGGCAGATGTTGGACGCCGTGCGCTACCTGGTGGCGGGCGGCATCACGTGGCGGGCGATGCCGGGTGACTTCCCCGCCTGGGATCGCGTCTACGCCTTCGCGCGCCGGTGGGGCGCGACCGGGCTGCTGGCCGAGCTGCACGACCGCTTGCGCGGTCTGGTGCGTGAGGACGCCGGCCGCGATCCGGAGCCGACCGCCGCCGTCATCGACTCGCAGTCGGTACGGGCCGCGGCCACCGTGCCCGCGTCCTCAAGGGGATACGACGCGGGGAAGAAGGTGCCCGGGCGCAAGCGCCACATCGTGGTGGACTGCCTCGGCCTGCTGCTGGCGGTCATGGTGACCACCGCAAGCGTCCAGGACCGCCACGTGGCCGCACCCCTGCTGAAGCGCGTGCGGGACCGCTACAGGAAGGTCGTGCTGGTGTGGGCCGACGGGGGCTACGCGGGCCGCCTGGTCACCTGGGCGAAGGAGAAGCTCCGTCTCACCGTGCAGATCGTCAAGCGCAGCGACGACGTCGCGGGGTTCGTGGTGCTACCGAGGCGCTGGTGCGTGGAGCGGACGTTCGCGTGGTTGTTCCGCTCGCGCCGGCTGGTGCGCGACTACGAGAAGCTGTCCGCCGTCCACGAGCAGATGGTGCTGTGGTCGATGACGATGCTCATGAGCCGCAGGCTGGCCCGTCGGCGAGCGTGAACCGGCCCGGCGCCGGCTCGGCGGCCCAGCCGCGGTCCGCGAGCCGCTTCATCTTCGACCGTACCCCCTCCACGCACGCCGGAACCGGCTCCAGCCCGAGCGCGACGGCGATCTCCTGGCACGTCATCACCCCGTCCCCACCCGACCGGCGTTCCACGAGCGCGGAAAGGATGCGCTGGTAGTCCATCGCGAGGACATCCGCCGTGAGCGCGGGCCGCCACACCGGGACGATCGAACCCGCCCGGGCAGGACCCGCCGCGGGCACCTTTGAGGAGGGCACCTCGGCCACTGGCTCCGGCTCCGGCACGGAAGACTCCTCGACCGGGACGGGGGCAACCACGCCGGTCTCCGGGCGCCGGGGTGCCGTCAAGACCTCGCTCACACGCTGCCGAGCGATCAGCCACTCCTGCCAGTCCGTCTCCGCCTCCGCGAGCGCGGCCAGCACCCGGTCCGCTTCCTCCCGCAGCCCCTCCACGCGCTCCCGCGCGGCCAGCTCCCGCTCCTCCAGCAGACCCACGACCGACGCCATCCGGCACCTCCACCGACGAGACAACCCGACAGCCCGAGCCTGCCTCGCCGACCTCGACGTCATGCCTGACCTGGGGAAACACGACCATCAAGTTCGGTACAACAACGGCTTCTCAACCCGGATGTTCTCGACACGGTCTTCGGCGGCCGGGCGTTCTGGGCGCCCGCGGATGCTGAACTGCGCCCCGACGAGCGGTGGCGCGTGTGGCTGTCGACCTACCGGGACGCACTGCGCCGGTCGGGCTTCCCCTACCAGCTGCAGTTCGAGCTCGTCCCCCGTACCGGACAGCCTCTTTACCTCGTCTTCGGCACCGGCAGCACGGCCGGCCTGAAGGCGATGAAGGACGCCATGTGGAAGGTCGACGACCGGGACGGCGAAAGTTTCCGCGACCCGCGCACACGCGGTGCCATCCCTGACGGCCAGATCGACCTGTTCCAGGCGGCTGGGCTCGCCGACACCGAGCTTCTGGAACTGGTCGCGCAACGCCTGTCTATGGGGCCGGCGACGGTGGAGACGGTGGGCGAGTGGCTGCTGGCCGAGACCTCGCGCTGGATGCCGAAACACGCCCTGCAGGCCATACGGGAGATGCGGCAAAACGGTCAGGTGACCCTGCTCTCCAGTGGGAAACTCACGACGAAGAGCCAGGTCAGCCTTCCCGCCTGAAACGGCATCCGTCCAGGGGCACTCTGGTCTGCGGATCAGACGTGGACCCGTTCCTCGGGGTATTCACGGACCCTCAGAGCGGCAGGGAACTGGCTGATCTCCTTGTGTTCCTTGCCCCAACGGGACCCGAGCTGCTTCACGAACGCAGCGCAGCCGGATTGTCGGGACCTGGCCACCACGTCCGCCGCCCAGGCCAGGTCCATGGGGCGGGCCCCCGGCCCGGATTCGCCCCCCACGATCACCCAGTCGATGCCTGACAGATCCAGGCCGCTCAGCGGGCCGAGCAAAGGCTCGCACGACAAGAACCTCACCGCGGCCGGCACCTGGCGCAGATCCTCGATGCGGGGCAGTTCCTTCGCGCTCTCCACCGAGACCCCCATCCACAGATTCGCCGGCCACTCCAGCCGCCCGGCGATCTGCCGCAGCCGTCGGGCGCGTTTGGTGAGGACCTGGTAGGTGTGCTGTGGCGTCTCAGTGATCACCTCGAAGACCTGCCGCACATAGTCGAGTGGCACCCGGGCATGGAACAGGTCGCTCATCGAGTTGACGAACACCGTCCGCGGGCTCTTCCACCCGTACGGCACCCGCAGGGCGTCCGGATGCAGCGTCAGCCCGAAGCCCGGCCCGGACGTACGCGGATCACCGTCGGCCTGGTATTTGGCCGAGCCCATCGCCTTCAGTCGCTTCGCCAGCGTCAGCGCATAGCAGTGATCGCATCCGGCGGAGATGCGGTCGCAGCCCGTCGTCGGGTTCCACGTCGCCTCGGTCCACTCGATCGCGCTGCGGTCACTCACTGGCCGGCCCTCCATCCCTCGAACCGCGCCTCACGTCGGCGGCCCGGTCAGAGCCGCTGCATCCCCAACGACGTGTCGCATCACCGGACACCGGCATCCAACCACCTAGTCGGCGCACTGTAGCCACTAACTCAATAACAGAACGTTTGTCTTATTTTTTGGGGATGGTGGGCCAGTGCAAACCAGCCACCCTGCCAACAGTCGGCAAGCGGTTCCGGCTTGTTGACGGCGTTTCCTGACGGCCAGAACCTGATGCACAGTGCCCGCATCCCAGCTGATGCGCACGCTGCCGGCGCGTGCTGCTCATCCGCGTCGGCGGCCGGGCTGTGCCCGGGCGTCGATGGTGTGCTCGGTCAGGTGGGCGAGGACGGCATGGTTGGCCTCCCAGCCGTCGGCAACCTTGGAGGCGGCTCCGGGGTGTACGGGGTCGTTGGAGGGGTGGGCGTCGAGGAGTTCGGCGATGCCGGCGCGGGCCACGACGATGCAGGCGTGGCGGTGTCGTGAGGTGAGGACGCACAGGCGGCCGGCTTCCAGGTGGAAGGCGGAGGCGTCGCCGCGGCCGGAGAGGGGGTGCAGGACGATGGTGACGCGGAATTCGCAGCCTTGGAGCCGGTTGGCGGTGTCGACGGTGACGCCGTGCAGTTGGGGGTAGTGGCGGGCCAGGAGCGCGCGGATGTCGTGGGCCTGGCTGCGGTGGGCGGTGCCGATGGCGATGTCACCGGGCTGCAGGGCGTGGCCTTCGGGGTTTGCCTCGCAGGTGGTGATGGCGCGTCGGGTCAGCAGCCGGTCGGCGATGCCGAGGGTGGTGTGGAAGGCTTCGGCGTCGTGCTGGCCGGTGATGCGGGCCGGTAGTTCGAACAGTGCCCATCCGGTTCGGGCGGCGTGTTCGATGACCTCGTCGGTGGGGGTGCGGATGTCGAGAGGGGAGAACGTGAGGGTGCGGTCGGCTTCACTGCTTCCGGCGTGGAAGGTCGTGGAGGGGTAGAAGGCGTTGCTGATCGGGGGGACGGCTGAGGGCGGCAGGCGCCAGGACACGGGCAGGGAGTGGACGGGCAGGTCGCGGTTGTTGGCGAGCAGGACGGCGACCGCGCTGTTCATGGGGTCGTGGGACAGGCCGTGGAAGCGGTCGGTTGCGACCTCGGAAAAGGGGTCGAGTTGGCCGGGGTCTCCGACGAAGAGGGCCCGTTCGAAGATGCCGGCGGTCCACAAAAGCGTGTCGGAGCGCATCTGGTAGGCCTCGTCGATGATCGCCCATGGCCATCGGCGGTCGGTGACCGTGGCCCATTTCATGGCGGTTCCCACGATGACGTCGGCCGTCTTTTCGAGGGCTTCGATGCGGGTGCCGATGCGGATGCCGGGATGTGCCTGCAGGTCGTGCGGGACTGTGTAATCCGTTGCGGTGAGCCGGGCGGTTCTCAGGTGCGGGTGGTGCCGGGCGAATCGCCGCACGAGGTGGTCGACCTGGCTGTTGGTCTGGGCGATGACGGGGCAGGGGGTGCTGGATTGCGCGAGGGTGTCGGCGGCTCGGGCGACCAGGGTGGATTTGCCGGCGCCGGGCGGGGAGTCCACGACGAGTCCGCGGTGGGTGAGCGTGGGCAGTTGCTCCAGGACGGCGCGGGCGGCCTGGTCCATCTGCTGCTGCGGCGACGGCCGGTGAGGCGGTGTCACTGTTCTTCCTCGCCCTCGCCCTCGCCCTCGCCCTCGTTGCTGTGGTCCGGCTGGTCGGCGGGAGGCCCGCCGTGGGTCCAGGGTGTCTGCTCTCGTGCGGGGAATTCGGGCATCCGGTAGGGGGCGGGTGCGATGGTGAAGACGAGGAAGGCGCCGGCGTCGGGAAGGACGGCGTGGTTGGGGCGGTCCATGGTGCCCATGCCGGCGGTGATCTCAAGTTCGACGAGAGTGTCGCCGTCGGCCGGGGTGACCTCGCAGATCTTGTAGCGGGCGCTGCGGTAGGTGTGGCAGGCCAGGAGCTGACCGGGTTCCATCGGCACGGGGTCCGGGGTGGACACGGTGAGCCGGGGCCGCCATTGGGTACGTCCACTGGGGCCGCGCAGGGTGTGTTCCGCGTCGATGGTGGTGACGGTGCCGCCGAAGGCTTTGCCGGTGGTGCGCAGTTCTGCCCGTACGAAGGGGTCGTCGGCGGTGCGTTCGGCGGCGAAGGCGACGGCTGCGTGTTCCATGCGGGCCAGGCGGACGGCGGCGGCAATGGCATTGTCGCGGGCCGGACGGGGGCGTCCGTCCTGGGTCAGGTAGGTGCATTCGTCGGTGAATACGGTGCGTTCGTGGTCCCAGCGGCGTGCAGTGCTCTTGGCTTCGGGGAGGGCCTGCAGGAGCGTATAGGCCTGCCACATCAAATCCCAGGTGGGCTGCAGGTAGGTGGCCAGCAGACGGTCGAGTTCTTGCAGGGTGCGGGTCTGCTCGTGGTCCAGGGCCCGGCGCCGGGCGCGGGCATAGGCGTCGAACAGGGGCGCCAGGTGGTCGTTGTCGAAGGGGGCGTCGGTGGCTGGTCCCGCCGGGCGGTGGGTGGCCGGGTCTTCTGCCTCCAGTGCGGCGTCGCGTCCCGAGGCTGCGTGGCGGGGCGGGTCGATCCAGGCCAGCAGGGTGGCCAGGTCCTCGTCCTCGAAGGGGCTTTGGCCGCTGATCCAGTGCATGCCGAGGAAACTGGTCATGGGGATGAGGGCGGCTGAGCCGGGGAGGTCGGCGCGGTCGGTGAGATAGGTGAGCCAGTGTCCCAGGCACTGGACGGCCCGGGAGCCGGGAGCCTGGTCGTCGACGCTGCGGAACCTCAGGTCGTCTCCGAGGTCTTTCAGGTGCTGCACGGTCTGGGGGTTGGGGACGAGGATCTGGGGGGCGTCGGTGTAGCGCCAGCGTGCCGGCTTGTTGTTGGTGGCGGGCAGGTGTTCGCGGTGCCGCTGGCAGGCGTTGATGTAGGCGGTGACCGTGTCTGCCAGGGCGGCGAGCATGGGGGCGGTGCTGCCCGAGGGCGGCGCGACCAGGAGCTGGGGGCGGTGCGGGTCGGTGCCCAGCATGACGGCCAGCGGTCGTGCGGCGGGGCCGGTTTGCTTCAGCGCCAGCAGCATCAGCGGCTGGTCGCTGAGGTGGAGGTGGCGCAGTTGGCTGGCGCGTTGGGCGTTGCCGGCGTGGGCGGCGCGCATCCGAAGGAGGGAGGTGAGCTGGATCATGCGGTGTCCGTGTGGAGGTCTGCGTGGATGCGCTGTGCGTGGCGCAGGGCCTGGGTGATGTCTTGCTGGTCCCGTGAGGGGTGCATGCGTCCGTCAGTGAGGTCCAGGGCTTTGGCGATGGTGTCGATTCCCGCGAGGTCGTCGCGGACTGCGGTGCCCAGGGCAGCGGTCCTGCCCTGGTTGAGGGCCTCGGTGCGGCAGTGAAAGGCCAGGTCGCAGTGGTGGCGGCAGCCAGGGGTGTAGTGCGGCCGCACGGTGACGAGTGCGGCAACGAGTTCACCGCGGGGCCGGGTCGGTCTCTGGTCGGGGCCGGGCGCCAGGTCGAAGGTGGTGCCCGGGGGAAGGTTGTCCAGCAGTTCGGGCAGGCGCCTCAGCCTGCCGAGGTGGCGGCTCAGGTTCTTGATCTGCTTGTGCGCGCTGAAGGGCGTGGCGGTGGGGTGGCGGGTGAAGTTGCGCGGGTTGACCAGGATCACGGTGTCGGAGACACGGTCTGGCGGGAGGCCGTCGCCGGCGAGGAGTTCCCGCAGAGCCAGGACGTAGGCGGCGGCCTGGGTCAGTGCTGCGGTGGCCTTGACGGGGTCGGGCTGTCCGTGGATGACGGGGAAGGATTTGATCTCGACGACGTGGAAGACCCCGTCGAGCTGGAAGGCGATGACGTCGGGCTCGAGGTAGACCTGGTGGCCGGCGACGGTCAGACGCAGTACGGGGTGGTCGAGCAGGGTGCGGGGCTTCGACCTGCGGTGTGCTGCGCTGAGGATGAGGGAGCGGGTGCGGGCGTGGCGTAGTTGCGGGGAAGACTTGTCGTCATCGCTGCCGACGCTGTTGACGTCCTCGTAGGACACCTCGGGCAGGGTCAGGCCCAGGGCTTTGCGGAGCAGCGGCACCAGGGGGGCTCCGGCCTGGGCGGTGACCTTGCGTTCGAAGGCGATGCCGTAGTCGAGGGCGAGCTGGGATTTTCTCAGCGGCCGCGGGAGGTCCAGATGGGCGGCGAGGGCGTCTTTGTCGATGCCGGCCGCGTCCAGCAGGGAGCGGCGGTCGCAGCTCGGGTTGGCGGTCAGCGCCGCCAGGGTGCGTGCGTTGTGCGGGATGGGCGGGGCGGTTCCGCGCAATGCGCCCAGTCGTGCGTCGAGCGAGCTCACTGTTTTCCTTGGCGGGACAGGGCACAGCCGTGTTGGTTGCAGGGGTGGGTTTACGAAGTACGGCGCAGGCGGGCGGTGTTGCGCAGGATATTGCCGAAGATCTGCTCCGCGTCGCCGAGTTGCTGGCGTGCCCGCTGGGCCGCTTCGGCGCGGGTGTCGGCGTCGTCGTCGGCGTGGATCGCCAGTTCCGCTGCGGCGGCCCGGCGCAGCGCGTCCAGGTCGAGCGGGCCCCGGGGGGTGTCGCCGTGGATGTTGCGGCTGTAGTGCAGCAGGAGCTGTTGGACGGGCTGCGGCATCCCGGCCTCGCCGGCGAGGTGTTCGGCGGCGTCCGCGAGCCGCAGGGCCGATGTGAGGAAGTGGACGCGCTGGGTGAGCGGTCCCACCAGGCGCTGCTCCAGTGGCCAGGTGCTCAGGGCGAGCAGCGCGCGGGCCGGTGAGAGCAGGTCGGAGGTCAGCGCGGGGCAGATGTAGTAGGCGCGGCCGTAGGGGGCGGAGCGGAAGGAGCGTTCCTCGTCGCGGCGCAGGGTGGTCATGCGTGCCGTGTTCAGCGGGCTGGAGAAGAACGCCTGGTGGACCTGGCTGAGCAGTTTGGGCGAGGCGGGGACGGTGAGGAGGGCCAGCGCCTGGTGGACCTGGTCGCGTACGGGCACGCCCTGGTTCGGGTCGACGACTGCCAGCGCGGGCTCGGGCCGGGTCTCTGGCTGGACCTCCGGCTGGGCCACCTCCGGGACATCGCTGAGCCCGCACAGCACATTCCAGGCGTGCCGGGTGCGTGTCAGCTCCTCACCCAGGACGTTCACTTGGGCGTTGTCCTGTTGTGTGAGCGCCTGCCGGAGCGCCTCTTGCAGCTGTTGCATGCGCTTCTCGAGTGCGACCAGATGCTCGTCCATGCCCGCATGCTAGCAGTCACTCGGGGCTTCCAGTTTTACTCCAGGTATTTGCGAAGAGCGGCATGTGAGGTGCCCGGTCGCGCAGGGGTGCGTCCCGGTGGGGTTCGGTGACCGTCGGCGCGGACTCCGGCCGGACCGCGTCCGGGGCGCCACTGAGCCCGCACAGAACATCCCAGGCATGTTGAGCGCGTGTCAATTCCGCACCCAGAAGGCGTACTTGGCAAGTATCGTGTTGCGTGAGCGCCTGCCGGACCGCCTCCTGCAGTTGCTGCATGCGCTCCTCGAGAGCGATCAGATGCTCGTCCATGCCGGGATGCTAGCAGTCACTCGGGACGCCCAGTTTTGCTCCAGTTATTTTGGTGTACAGTCCCGGGCTCATAAGGCACCACCGGTGCCCTCCTACGCCTCGCTTCCAGAAGGGCGCATGAAGGCATGAGCAGACTGCTCCACACCTCCGACTGGCATCTGGGCCACATCCTGCACGGGCATCCACGCGACGAGGACTTCGACGCCGTCCTTGCCGAGATCGTGGCCATCGCCCAGGAGAGCCAGCCGGACCTGATCGTCCACAGCGGCGATCTGTTCCACTCCTCCCGTCCCACCGTCCGGGACATGTTCCGCGCCATGCGCGCCCTGCGCGAACTCGCCGCCATCGCCCCCACCGTGGTCGTGGCCGGCAACCACGACTCCCCCCACTACCTGGAGTTCCTCCACTTCATGACCGGTCCCTCCTGCGGCCGGGGCCTGTTCTTTGTCGACCGGCTCCGCCCGGTACACGACGGGGGCGTGATGACCTTCGAGGCCTGCGGCGGTGAGCAGCGCATCCGGCTGGCTGTCCTGCCCTTCGTGCACCCGAACCGGTTCTGGCGGCGCGATTCCACCTCCGGCACGTCGTATGCCGACTACGCCGAGGCGATGCGCGGCCTGCAGGGGGAACTGACGGAGGCCTTGCACGAGGGGTACGACCCCGACCGGGACATTCTGCTGTTCACGGCCCACGTGTTCGTCAAAGGCGCCAGGACCTCCCCGAGCGAACGGGCCGTGGACGAGGCCTTCGAGACCCCTCCCGAAGATCTTCCGGTGGTGTCGTACGCCGCTCTCGGACACATCCACCGCCCGCAGGCCATCGAGGGCCTGAAGTTCGCCGCCCGCTACGCGGGCAGCCCGCTGGCCATGGACTTCGGTGAAGCCGACGAGACCAAGAGCGTCGTGATCGTCGACGCCGACCCGGGGCGGCCGGTGCGGGTGCTGCCGCGCCGGCTCTCCAGCGGCCGGCGGCTGACCCACTTCACCGGAACCCTCGAGGAACTGAAGGCCGCGGCCGACCAGTACGACGGGACCTTCCTCAAACCGGTGATCACCGGCGAGGAGCCCGACGGGCTCCTCAGCCAGAAGATCGCCGAGATCGTCCCGAACGCGATCCTCATCAACCCGGCCCCGGCCCGGGAAGATGCCGCCGGCGCCGTCCTGGACGGTGACCTGGGCGATGAGCCGGAACTCCCCGACGCGTTCCGGGCCTACCTGGCCCGTGAGGGAGTGGACGCAGATGCCGCGGAGTCGACCGTCACCGCCTTCCTCCACCTGCTCAACGAACTCGACGACGAGACGCTGACCCCGGTCCCGGCCGAGGAACAGCTGCGCGCCGCGCTGGAAAATCCCTGGAAGGAGGCGTCGTGAAGCCCTTGCGGCTCACCCTCACGGGCGTGCGCAGCTACGCCGGCACCTGCAGCATCGACTTCACCGGCAAGCGCCTGCTCGCCATCCTGGGCAACACCGGCGTGGGCAAGTCCACCATCCTCGAGGCGATCATCTTCGCCCTGTACGGGACGTGTTCGTGGTCCAAGGACCCCAAGGCCGCCTACGAGCTGATCGGCAAGGGATGCCCCAGCATGGACGTGGCGTTCGAGTTCTCGGCGAACGGCCGCGAGTGGAGTGTGCGCCGCACCCTGCATGCGGAAGGCAAGAAGGGGCCGCAGGCCGTGCTCGAGCCCCTGGCCGACGACAGCGCCGACTTGCGGGTCGACGGCAAGTCCGCGGCGACGCAGGCGGTGACCCGGATCATCGGGCTGGACTGGGACGGCTTTGTCAGCACGGTCCTGCTGCGCCAGGGGAAGTTCGACGCCCTCCTCAAGGCCCCCAGGGCCATGCGTGCCGACATCCTGCGGCACATCTTCGGCATCAACGAGCTCGAGCGTGTACGCAAACGGGCCGGCGTGCGACTGGAGCGCCTGAATACGCAGATCACCGAGGGAACCAGGGCCCGCGCGCTTCTCCTGCCGGATCCTCATGCTGCCGCTTCCCAGGCGCTGCTGGATCTGGAACGCACCCGGGGTATCGCGGCCCGCCGGCGCGAGCGACTGGATGCGCTGCGCGCGGCCCAGAGCCGGGCCGTCGAGCACAAGCACCGCAAGACGGGCTTGGACAAAGCGGCGCGGCTGCTGCGTGAGCGCGCTGTTGCGGATTCGAGCATCACGATGGCCGCGCTGGCGCGGAAGAAGAGGGAACTCGATGCCGAGGCAGCAGAGCAGGAGACCACCGGACGCGACTTGGCCGCGAAGCTGGAGGCGGCGCAGGGCACGCTGGATACGGCCGCACAGGCCGGTGACACGCTCCGCTCCCTGTCCAGCGCGTTCGCTGTCCTGTCCCGCCTGCCGGAGCGTGCAGCCGGCCTGGACGCCGTCGAACAGCGGCTGAAGCAGGAGCAGCTTCAGCACGACGAGCACGAACAGGAGCACACGCAGGCACGACAGGAACTGGAAGAGCACGAGCAGCGCAACGCGGCCCTCGTCGAGGCCGCCGGCCGGGCCGAGCGCATGGTGAGCGAGGCGCGCACGCACACCGACCAGGTCCAGGAGGCCGTCCGGGCAGCGCTGCAGGAGGCCAACGCCGCGGCCGGGCATCTGCAGACACAGCGCACGACGCTCGAGACGGTGGAGGAACAGCGCGGCCACAGCGCCGGCCTGGAGAGCGAGCTGAAGAAGCTGCGCGGCGCTCTGGAAGCGGCCCAGGACGACCTCGCAGCGCTGCAGCGCAGGGAGGCGGCCCACGCGGCGGGTGCCGGTCTGGCGCCCGGGGACGCCTGCACGGTGTGCACCCAGCCCGTCCCCAGCGACTTCGCTCCCCCGCCGCTGTTGGACGGCAAGGCACTTACTCAGGCCAAACGCAAGGTCACCACACGCTCGAACGCCGTCGAAGCGGCGGTGGAGGCCAAGGCTGAAGCGGCCGCCCAGCTGAAGGGAACCGAGCGGAAGGTCGAAAAGCACCGCCGCGGACACCTGGCCGCCCGCGAGCGCATGGACGCGGCGCTGCTCCAGGTGCAGGAGCTGGTGGATGCGGTACACCCGGCCGGTGCTCCCGCCACGGCCACCGCCCTGGACGCGCTGGGCCGGCAGACGACGGCTCAGGCGCATGCCCTCGCCGAGGGCGAACCAGTAGGCCGGGCGCAGATCACCCGTGCGGTCAAAGCACTTACCCAGCCGCTGCGCGACGCAGAGGGTGAGGCCCTCGCGGCCCACACAAGCGCCCAGGCGCAGTTGGGGGCGGCGCAGGCCGAGAACGAGGCGGCCCGGGCCGAGCTCAAGCGTCAGCGCGGCCGCCTGCAGCGTGAACGCAAACGGCTGGACAAGACCCGGCTGCAGTACGAGACCGAGCTGGCGAGTGTGCTGACGGAGGTCAGCGAACTGCCGCCCTCCATCCGCCCCGCCCAGCCCTCCCCATCACAACTGCCCTCCCTGCAGGACATCGCCTCCGCTAAGGAGGCGGCCGGCCAGCGCCTCGAACGGCTCGAGCAAAGGACACTGGAGCGTGACGACGCCCAGAAGGCCCTCACGCTGCACAGCGAAAACCTGCAGGCCCTGGACGCACGCCGCCGGCGCACCGTCGAGACCCCCACACGCAAGCTCATCAAACAGCTGGAGCGCTGGGCGGACACGGCCACCGATGCCACAGGTCTTCTCGAGGCCGAGGCGTCCCCCGACCTGCCTCCCGTTCCGGACGCAGGCGACCTGGCCGCCGTCGACACCTACTGCATGGCCCTCGCCTCGCTGCATCAGCGTCTGACCGGCACTCTCGGGCAGGCCGCTCAGCACGCCGACGACGAGGTCCGCGCATTCGAGAAGGAGCTGATCCGCCAAGCCGGCGCCACCGCCGACGAGACGGACCCGGACCCCGGCTTCCCGGTGCCCGAGAAGAGCGACCTGCTCGCCCCCGCCGTCCTCGACCCGCTCAGCCGCAAGACCATCCAAGCCGAAGGCGCGCACGAGACGGCCAAGGCCGATCTGCGCACCGCACAGTCCCAAATCCCCTACGCCGACGCGCTGGGCACCGCCCTCGAAGCCGCCAGCCGGCAGGCCGCGGTGTGGAAGAGCGTGAGCGACCAGCTCACCGACGGGAAGTTCCTCACCTATCTCACCGATCAGCGCACCCATGCGCTGCTCAGGCACGGCAGCAGGATCCTCCGGCAGATCTCCATGGGTGACTACGCATTCACCGATGACTTCCAGATCCTTGAACGCGCCACCAATCACGCGCGCGACCCGGAGACCCTCTCCGGCGGAGAGACCTTCCAGAGCTCCCTCGCGCTGGCGCTGGCGCTCGTCGAACTCCACAACACCAGCCACAACAAGCTGGAAAGCCTGTTCCTGGACGAAGGTTTCGGCTCTCTGGACAACATCCGCCTGGGCGACACCCTCGCCGTCCTGAGCGACAGCGTGGCCCAGGACAAGAGGGTCATCGTCATCAGCCACCTGTTCCCGGTGGCCGAGGTCGTCGACAACGTCCTACTCATCAACAAAACCGGCCAGGGCTCCACGGCCGCCTGGCTCACACCGCAACAACGCACCGCAGCCATCCACGACGGGATCCAGCGCCTGCTGGAAAACACCTGAGCAGTACCAAACCGGCCACCACAGTCGCCGAGGAGCCCATCTCCCAGTCCCCGAACAGCCTCTTCGGGCGCCGGTGGCTCCGCGTTGCGGTGACCGGCAGGCCCGGTACTTCCTTCCCGGCGCATCACAGGGCGCCCCTGCATGCCTGCGGCCGGCGCTGACAAGAACTGGCTTAGCGCCGACCGCAGCCGTCCACCCGACGGCGCCGCAGCAGGGCGGCCGGGCCGGGTCCTCCCCGGTATCCCGGCGCACGAGTGCTCCTCGGGCAGCCGGGCTGTGAGGAACACGCCCCCCTTCCTGGCGAAGGTGCTGATGCTCGCACCCGGCGCTGGCTGACGGCTGGGCCGTGCCCGCCTCCCCTGGCATGACGCCGCCTCACAGCCCTGGCGACGGCCCAGGGGCTGCCCGCACCGTCCTGCCCGGACACCGCCAACGCCCTGCGGAAGCACGGCACTTGTGGCCTTCCGCGCTTCGTATCCATTTAAGGAGCAGACCGCATGAATGACTCTTCTGCCGGCACGCAGGGTGCCGGCAAAGCGGTGTTCACCGCCCGCTCGGGGCGGCTGGCCGCGCTGCCGCGGTTGCTGTCGCTGGACCAGAGCGGCGAGCTGACCAGCGCACACGTGAAGCTGGTCGCCACGGCCGTGGGCCGCTCGGAGCGGGCGGTGTGGCGGTGGGTCGCCACCGCGCGCGCCACCGGCCACGTCGACGCGGCATCCCGGACACGGTTCAGCGTCACCCCCGAGATCCGGCGGCTGCTGGTGCTGTGGGGAGGCAACGCCTCCGCCGTCCACCGCGAGCTCAAGCAGCGGGCCCTGGACGATCCCCGCATGCCTGCGGCCCCGTCACTGTCGACGATCCACCGGGCGCTGCGCCGGGACCTGACGCCCGGGGAGCGGGCCGGGCTCGCCAAGGGGGAGGCCGCCCGGCGGGCCTTCGACGTGTTCGCACAGCGTCCTCCCGCGCACCGCAACGCCGCCTGGGAGGGCGACCACAAGTGTGTGCCCGTGCGGGTGCTGCTCGAGGACCAGCTCGTGCAGCCCTGGGTGACCTGGTTCATCGACTGCCACACCAAAGTCATCACGGGGGTGGCTGTGACGCCCCATGCACCCAGCGCGGATGCGGTGCTGGCGGCCCTGCGGATGGCCCTGGACCGTACCGAGCCCTTCGGGCCGGCCGGCGGCCTGCCGGGCCTGATCCGGGTGGACCGCGGCAAGGAGTTCCTGTGTGCCACCGTGGCCTCGGCCCTGGGCGCCTTCGCCGTGCCCGTCGTCGATCTTCCCGCCTACAGCCCGCATCTGAAGGGCACCATCGAAGCGCTCAACGGCGCGGTCGAGGACATGCTGTTCGTCTCCATGCCGCGCTACGTGCACCGGCAGACGCTCACCGGCGGGCGTACCGCGGATCCGGACGAGCCCGCGCTCTCCTTCGAGGCGTTCGTAGAACTGCTGCTGAAGTGGGTGCACTGGTGGAACACCGAGCACCAGCCCAGGGCGCTGGGCGGCCGTACCCCGATGCAGGCGTGGTCGTGCGATCCCACTCCCCTGCATGACGTTCCCGCCGAACAGCTGGCCCATTTCGGGCTCGAGGACGACGGCCGCACCCGCACCATCACCACGCAGGGCGTGCGGTGGCGCAACCGCCACTACATCGCCCCCTGGATGGTCGGCCAGGCCGGTGTCCGTGTCGCGGTGCGCCACCTGCCCCACCACGACCTGACCATCGAGGTCTTCGGCCTGGACGGCGTACACCTGGGCAGCGCCGTTCTGGCCGAGGCGGCCAGCGAGGAGCAGGTCCGTAAGGTCCGCAGCGCGCGCACCGCGAAGGCGCGGCGGCTTCGCGCGGACATGAAGGCCGCGGCACGGCTGCGCCGCGAGCGCTTCGAGGCCGTCACCACCGCCGCCCCGCCCGAGCGTCTGGGTGCGCTGACCGAGGCGGAGGCCGAGGCAGAACTTGCCGACTCGGCTGCCACGGACCTGCGGCGGGCCGATCCCGGCTACATCCCGCACCAGCCCGTCCCGGACGGCTGGGCCCGCCCGATCCCACCGGCCGCGGACGAGCCGGAGGACGACACCCCTGAGGAGAACGCGTGAGCGGTGACATGGACTACGGCAGGCTGCCCGCAGAGGACGAGGACCACTTCCACCGCCTCGATGCGCACCTGGTGGCCACCGACGCGCTCATGACGACCCTGGACGACGTCCAGGCGACGATCGATGCCAAGGCCATGATGGTCGCCTACGGAGCGGCCGGATACGGCAAGACGATGTCGGTGAACTCGGCGCTGCGCAAGATCGCCCCCGACAACACCTACCGCCTGGAGCTGCGCTCGGGGCCGACCCCCCGCGACATCCGCCACGGACTGTTTCACGCCCTGGGGCTGCCCGGGGAACCGCCGACCCGGCCGATCGAATTCGACACGCTCCTGAAGGAGACGCTGTCGCAGACGTTCCGGGTGCTGGTGTGCGACGAGGCCCAGTGGATGGGCCGCAGTTCGTTCGAGTACTGGCGCCACCTGTGGGACGACCGCAACACCGACATCGCGGTGATCTTCGCCGGCGGCGATGGCTGCTACAAGGTCCTCAAGCGTGAACCGATGCTGGCGTCACGGATCTTCATCTGGCAGAAGTTCACGCGCATGCCCGAGGCCGAAGTCGTCGGCACACTGCCGGCGTTCCACCCCCTGTGGACCGGGGTGGACCCGCAGATGATCCGCAACATCGACCGGGCCGCGGCCCACGGCAACTTCCGCAACTGGGCCACCATCACCAAGCACATGCTCAACGGCATGAAAAAGAAGGGGCTGACCGAGGTCAAGCAGGACCTCGTCAACTGGGTGTACAGCAAGCTCGGCGGCATGTAGCAACGCCCACGCAGGCGCGGCGGCCCGGCAAGCCCGGGCCGCCGCCGGCAACCGTGCGCCGTACGGACCGGCCTGGCGCCTGGCCGGTCCGGGGCGGTGTGGCGGCGCGCGGCCGGGAGAGGGTTGTGGCAGTGGCGTACAGCGACGTGACGATCGTGGTGGACGAGCGGGACGACCTGTTCTACACGCGGGCGGCGCTGCAGGCCCACCGTCCCGGGGAAGGCCGCATCACCGTGCAGCCGACGCCGGCCAGCGCAAGTCCGGCCGCGCTGGCGCACGACATGCTGTATGCGCTGGGCAAGCGGCTGGCCCCCGGGCCCGACTCCCCCGATGTGTGGCTGGACTCGGTGAACGCGGCCTGGCTCGCCGCGGCTGCCTGGGGCGTCGCAATGGGGGTGCGGCACGTTGTGGTCCCCCGGGCCCATCTGCTGACCATTCGGCGCATCGACCAACTGCTCGCCTGGCGCGAGTCGACGGGGGCTCAGCTGACGCTGCTGTGGCAGAAGGCCCCGCGCGGACTGCCGCCGGCGCTGGCCCGCGTGGAGCGCCGCATCAGCGGCCGGACCCAGTTCAAGGCGCTCCTCGCCGAGCCGGGACCGATACCCGCGCGCCCCTCCTTCCCTCCCGCTCCCCCGGCGATCACGGGAGCGGCGGCGACGGCTACGGGGCAGTCACCCACCCCGCAGCCGCGCGGGACCAGGGCCGCGTCGACGAGGCCCGGGCGGCGGGCTCACCCTTGCGCCGGTGCGTTGGCCACGGCGCAGCTGGACCAGGCCACCCCTGCCCTCGAGATCGCGTCCGAGGAGGCCACCGCTCTGGCCGCTCTCGCGCACCCGCTCATCGCCGGAGCTCTAAGCGTACTGGCCTTCACACGGGCCGGTCTGGGCAGCCTGCGCTTCACCCGCGACCTCGACATCTCCGGCGACGTCTGCGTCATCAAGCTCCACGGGGTCGGCCATCGGCACTGCCCTTTGCATGCCGTGCCTGCCTGGGCACGCCCGCTGCTGGCCGGGGCCCGCGCCCACCACCGTCTGATGGCCTGCTCGCCCAGGGAGAGCCTGTTCTCCCCTGTCATGCTGGCCGAAGCCCGGCATCTGCGCGCGCACGCCGGACGTCTGCCTCAGCTCGACTTGTCCCTGCTCGCTGGCATCCTCGTCCCTTGAGCCGTGCGCAGCGAGGCACTCGCCCTGCGCCAAAGACGCGGCAGGGTGTTGATGCCATGTTCGCAGCAGGCCACCGGCTGGAGCAGGAAGGCTGGAGCCGGGCACGCCCGGCCCGAACCGACCTGCTGGCCGCTGCCCGCTTCTGGGAGGTCAGGAGCTGCCGGACACGTGCACGGCTTTTAGCAGACCGGGGAGTGCGGGGAGGACTTCGTCGTAGAGCGTCTCCTGTTCGCAGCCGTGCCCGTCGGTCCGGGCGATCTCTTCGGCCAGGTCGCGCAGGGCCTCGATGCCGTCGCACGCCAGCTGGGCGGCGAGCTTGCGGTTCTCCTTCAGTTTCGTGGGCTCCTGGCGGTACTTGGTGCCGCCCCGGTAGAGGTCGACGGTCATCGCGACGGGTGTGACGGGCCGCCCGATGCGGTCGGCGAGGTTGCCGATGATGCGGATGCCGTGGGCGTCGAGGTCGCCCCATGCCGCGAGGGGCAGGCCGTCGAGGCCGCGGAGGAATTCGGCCAGGCCGTCGGTCGCATAGCCCTTGCCCCAGATGCACAGCCAGGTGTCGGCGATCTCCGGGATCTTGCAGACCTGTTCGAAGGTGTCCTCGTTCTCGACCAGGAAGACGCCTCGGGCGTCGCAGGAGATCATGCCGAGGGCGCGGACACCGCGGGCGGGAAGCGCGAGCCAGGGGCGGCAGGCTGCCGCGTCGGCGATAACGGTACCGACGCGCCACTGCAGGGGGCCGCGGATGCGTAGTTCGGTGTCGGCCTTGTCGACGGCCTGATCGAAGGGGATGCCGATCAGGTTGGAGAAGGCCTGCTGCCGGGCGGGGGTCCAGGCGCTCTTGGTGTCGCGCAGGCTGCGTCCGGCGAGCTCCTTCGCGGTGATCTTGCGTGGTGCGCCTTGAGCGGGCCACCAGACGCCGGCGGCCCGGATGGCGATCTCGTATACGCGCCAGTCCTCGGCCCTGGTGGCGGTGCCTTCGGGGATCTTCAGGACCCGGCCGGGCGGCGTCGTGGCCAGCAGAGCGTGCTCATGGGCGAGCTCAGGGACGCCGGACATGATGTCGAGGAGCTCGCGGTGCAGGTCCTCAGGATGCTGGCGGCCCTGGAGTTCGGCGAGTTTGTCCTCGGCGAGTTCGGCCCATGACCGGGTCAGGGTCCATGAGCGCGGACTGTAGCCGGTGGCGTTGACGACGTCGCAGCGCAGGATGACGGCGCCACAGCGGATGAGGTCGGCCACGATCTGCCAGGCGTTGTCGCCGAGGTCGGCCTGGATGGTGGGCCAGCGTTTGGCGGTCTTGGTCTGCAGGACTTTGATCAGTTGTCGGGTAGTCAGGGTGGGTGGCGGGTCGTAGGGGCTGACGGGGTGGTCGGCGACAAGGTCGACCTGCCGGGGGCTGACGCGTCGTCGGCGGTCTCGGGGGACGCGCACGTGGATGGTGTCGTCGCTGTCCTTGGTGATCCGCGGCAGGGTGACGGCGGTGATGCCTGGCGGCAGGTTGCGCAGGGGAACGGTCTCGCGGCCGTGTGCCTCGCCGATGAGGAGAGGAGGTCGGGGAGTGAGGTCAGGCATGGGAGCGTCCTGCGGTGATCCAGTCTTCGGTGAGTTGGGTGCGGGCGCCGTTGCTGTCGAAGGCCCATGCGCTGGTGGGCTGGTTGATGATGTCGGCTGCTGATGCGTGGACGAACCACAGCAGTTCCCCACAGACGTCGGCGGCGTCGGCGAGGACGCTGTCCTGGCAGGTGCCGAGGATGGTCAGGTGCTGGTCGCGTGCGACGTCGCGCAGGGCAGCGAGCATGTCCTTGCGGTTGACTTCCCCGAGGCTGTTGCCGAGTTCGTCCAGGATCAGGACTCTGCCCTGGGTGTGAGAGTCGGCCAGGAGCGCCGCGAGGACGAGCAGGATGGCGTGCACCTTGACCTGGGCGCTGTTGGCGTTTTCTCGGTAGGAGACGTATCCGCCGCTGCGGGAGCGTTTCCATCGTGGGATGACCTGCCACTGCCAGTCCCCGGCGCCCTGGGGACGGATGCTGATGTGCTCGAGTTTGGCTCCGTGGCCGTCGCTGCGCAGGTCGAGGTCGTGGAATGCGGCGCTGATCTGAGCGAAGAGGCCGTCGAGGTGCTTTTCGATCATGTCCTGGAGGGTTTCCAGGTTGCGGGCGCTGGTGGTGACGCCGTCGGTGAGTTCTGCGATGGCCTGCTGCCGGGCGTGCTGGTCGTGGGTGATGCGCGCTGCGGCGACCTCGTCTTGGTCCCGATGGCCGGCGAGGCGGTTGCCCAGCGGGGCTGCTACGTCGGCGAAGGTGAGGGAGGGGAGGCCGGCGGGATCGGTGTCGGCGAAGGACTGCATCATTTCCTGGCCCGTGCGGAGGTCTTGGCTGACGTCCGCGCCTGAGGTGCCGTCAACGCCGTAGTGCTCGTAGGCCCGGCGCAGTTGGTCTTCCGATTGTCGGCGCAGGGCTGCCGGCCGGGAGGAACGGGTCTGGTCCGATGTCTGGTCCAGGAGGCGGGTGGCGTCTTCGAGGGTTGCGCCCCACTGCTGCTGCCACTGGGCGGCGGCGACCTGCTCGCGCTGGCGTTCGAGGGCGGCCAGGTTGCGCTGGCGTTCCTTGAGCGCCTTGCTGGCCGCTTCCAGGGTGAGCTTTGCGCTGGTGAGGAGCTGCTTGTGGGAGGCGTGCCGGGCCACGGCCTCCTGCCAGACCTGCTGGAACTCCTGCTCGTCGCGAGCGGCGTTGGCGGAGCGGCTGGCAAGGTCGTCGATCTTGGCCTGGAGGTCGTTCTCCTGGGTGCCAAGGTGTGCGAGTTCTTCAGCCGCCTGGGCGGCTGCGTGCAGGGTCTGGGCCAGGGTGAGGGCAGCGGTGGCCGCGGTCATGGCTTCGGTGGCCTCGGTGCAGGCTTGTTCTGCGGCTGCGAGGTTGGCGCGGGCCTGTCGGAGTTGGGCTTTGCGTCCGGCCAGGGCGGTGGGGAAGCCGCCCGTCACGGTCAGCGCCAGTGCCTGGTCACGGACGGCCAAGCCGTCGGACGAGGGAATCAGGCGCTGTTGGAGGGTGGCGAGGAAGCGGGTCACGTTCAGGGTGCTGTGAATGCCCTCGGGCAGGGCTTTCTGCCCGGTGTCGGAGGAGATGATCTGGGCGCCGGGCAGAGCGGCATGCAGCAGGCGCCGGGCTGTGTCTTCGTGCTCGGGTTCGACGACGATCGCGTCCTGCCAGGGGGCAAGGCGCGGTTCCCACCCCGGGCGTACGCCCTCGTCTACGTTGAGCTGGTCGAGCAGGCCGTGCGCACGGATGCGGTGTTCGCCCAGCAGATCGATGGCGCGGCCGGCTTGACCGCTGCGGCCCTGCTCGACGTCGTGCAGGTGGGTGCGGGCATGGGTGACGGCGATCTCGGCCTCGTCGCATTGCAGCTCTGCCTTGGCGTGCTCGCGTTGGCGTTGGTCCAGGCGGGCGGCAGTGGCGGTGCAGTCGCTGCCGTCCCAGCCCTGCGCCGCAGGCAGCAGGGTGGCCCGCCGGTTCCGCAGCATCGCCTGTTGCGTAGTCAACTCCGTCATTTTCCTGGACAGTTCGCCGACAAGTTGTCGTGCGTCGGACCATGCCTGGTGGGCTGCGCCTTTTTGGGTGGCGAGTTCTTCGGCGGACCCGAGCAAGTTCAGACGGTCCTCGGCATCCTGCACGAGGACCGCGGCTTTCTCGGCGGCCTGCTGCTCTTCCTCCATGAGCGCGGCAACGCGCTGGTCACTGTGGTGGGCGTCGCGGTAGGAGGCCGCGAGGTAGCGGTGCCATGCCTCGTGGCCGCGCTGGAGGGCGAGGCAGGCGGTCTCGCGGGCGCGCACACCGCTCATCACCTGTTCTTCGGCGAGCAGTGCCTGGGTGTGCTCGGCCTGGGCCTTCTCGAGGCTGATCCGATGCTGCAGGGCCTGGCCGCGCAGGTCGTCTTCCTCCTCCAGCAGGGGGGTCATGCCTGACAGGGCGATCAGGGACCGGCCGATGTCTTGGGGCTCCATCTCGGTCAGCTGCTGGCTGAGCAGTGAGGGCACGGGCGGGCGCAGGGCGGTGTCGAGGTAGGTGAGGCAGCGCGGGGCGGTGCCGTAGAGCTTCTCGGCCATGGCGCGGGCGGACAGGAGCTGGCGGGTGCCCAGTTCGCGCCACAGGGCGTCGGCCTGGATGCTGCGCTCGTGATCGGTGGGGGCGTCGGCGACGTGCAGGCCTTCGGTCCAGTTGGCCTGCAGGTAGGGGGTGGTGGTCGCGATGCGGACCCATACGGTCAGGGGGTTCGCGGCCGGTTCGTCGGGGTGGGCGAAGACGCCGACGATGTAGCCGTGGGTGACCGGGGAAGCCTGGTGAGCCTGGTCGACGCCTGCTGCGTCGGGGCGGAACAGGATGCCGCTGGCGTGCCGACCCCCGTTGGTCTCCAGGCGCCACTGCGGATCGGCCAGCAGCAGGGAGACCGCGATGAGGAAGCTGGTCTTGCCGGAGCCGTTCGAGTCGTCTTTGGGGCCGAGACCGGAGACGGCGATGAAGGTCTCCGGGATGATCGGGACGGCGTGTGCCGTGAGCCGGGCGATGTCGAAGGCCTGGACAGCGATGAGCTGGCGGTCGCCGACGATGCCCCGGGACGGGTCGGAGGTGGGCGGGGTGGTCATGATCTGTCGTGCTCCTCGTGATCAAGAGCAGTGGCCGTCGGCGCGGTGGGGTGGGCGCGGCGCCGGCGGATCGATTCGGAGAGAGCGCTGTCGGGATCGGCTAGCAGGATCAGCTGTTCGAACAGTTCGGCGCCCACAGCCGCCGTCAGCCGCAGAAACTGGTGGCCCAGGACGTAGCCCGTTCTGGTCCGCCGGACCAGGTCGGCGTCGGTGAGGCGCTGCAGCGCGCTGGTGAGAACGACGTCGGACACCTGGCAGCCCTTGAGCTGGTCCCTGGGCACGGGGGTGCCCTGGGTCCACAGCTGCTCGGGCAGGGCGGTGCCGGACGCTCGGGGAATGGCGACGCTGAACAGAAGGATCAAGGTGAGGACGGCGCGGTCGTCTCGCGGCAGGACTCCGATTCCTTCGTGCGCCAGACGTTGTCTGATCTCGTCGGTGTAACCGGAGAGGTAGCCGCCGCCGACCGCGAGCAGGGTGCGTCCGGATGCGGCCAGAACCTGTTCCACCACGATGCGCAGCGGGATCTCGGCGAGGGCACGGAAGTGGACGGACGGTACGGGGATCACGGCGGTCTCCACGGCGCAGACCGCCGCTCGGACGTCGGCCCGCCGGTTGTGGGACAGGGCTTGCAGTGCCGGTACGTCCACGGGCTCACCCCTTCCTCGGAGCGGGCAGGATGTCGTAGCCGTTACGCAGTTCGGCCACATCGCGCTCGGACCACAGCGCGACCATGGGTCCGAGGCGGATCATGCCGTCGCCGACGTCTGCCGCGAGGTGTCCGCATGCGCGCAGGAACCGCAGGGCCGTCAGGAAGTGCCCGGTCTGCCCCAGCACGGCCGCCCCGTCGCGGGGCGCGAGGGTGTCCTGGAGAGGAGTCAGGGCGGCGAGGACGTCCTGCTGTGCGGCGGGTTGTCCCGGGTATAGCGGCTGGCTGGGGTCAGGCCAGCAGTGGCGGATGCAGCAGGCCAGCGTGAGCAGGCGGACGGTCGAGGCGGTTCGGTGGACGTCGTTGTCGCCCAGCGCGCCACTTGCCGGTTCCACATCGGGAGCCCAGCCGGTCATCAGCTCCTGGGTCCCGTCGGGGGTGACGACATCGACCAGCCGGCGCTCCACATCGTCGGCGGCGCAGCGCAGCTGGGTGAGTTCTGCGCGGTCCGCCGGGACAGGGACCGTGCGCAGGGCTCGGGCCCGTGCCAGCAGGTAGGGGTCACTCATGGGGGCTCTGCGGTGCGGCTTCGGTGTCGTCGTTCATGTCTTGTGGGCTGTCGGGAATGCGGTACACGGTCACCGGCGAGGCGTAGGTGACCGGCCCTGCGGCGTCCACGATGACCTCGCGGGAGATGTCGAGCATGAGCGGGATGGCGGGGTCGGCTGCGGCGCGCAGCATGTCGACCAGGTGCTTGACCGCTGCCTGCCAGGGCAGGGCACGCAGGCGGGCGGTGACGTCGGCTTCGTCCTTTCCGGCCATGAGCAGGGTCACGGTGGCCTCTCGCCGCTGCCGTGCGAGCGCGGCCTTGGCGCGTGCGGTCTCGACCGGATCCGGGCCGGGCGGCTGCGTCGGGGGGCGCGGCAGGCGCTGCCGCGGCGGCGGGGGCTGGTGGTCGGCTGCGGCGGTGAGGATCTGGCCCGTGGTGATCTGGACGTGGGGCGGATCGAAGACGGTCGTGGCGAACACCTGCGCGAGCGTTTCCGTGGAGGAGCGAAGGGCCGCAGTCAGGTACTGCTCGGGTAGGAGCATGCTGAAGTCGCGCCGGGTGGTGGCTTGTTGCATGAGCCGGTCGTGGAACTCGTGGACGGCTCCTGTGTAGCGCAGGGCTTCCCGGATCAGGCGGGTGCCGCCGGAACGCAGTGCGGGGTACTGCTCGGCGACGGCATGGACGAGGTGTTTCGCTTCCTCGAGCGATGTGGTGTGGGCGTGGTGGTGACGTTGGCCGAGCAGTTCTTCGATGGGCCTGGTGCGCACCAGCCGCAGCAGGTGGTTGGTGTAGTTCGCAAGGCTCCGCCGGGCCTGGGCGATCTTGGCGGCCAGTTGTTCCTCGGTCAGGGAGCCGTTCAGAAGGCCTTCGCGGGCCCGGTCCAGCAGCATGGTGATCTCCTGGACACCGCCGGCCTCCCCCAGGCGCTCGTACACCAGCAGTGCGGCACCGCTGGTCGGGTTGAACACATACCGCTGGTCGTATGACTTGCCGTGCAGCGACTCCAGCAGACGAAGTTTGATGAAGATCCGGAATCTCGAATCGAACTCGTCGGCGGAGGCCACCGCGGCGCAGGCCTGGGCTATCTCCACGCGGCTCAGGCCGTGTTCGGAGCCGAAGTCGCCGAACACGTCCCGGACGGCCTCGGCGATGCGCAGTGCCACCGGATCGCGTGTCACTGCGCTCGGTGCAGCAGCGACCGGTGCCACGAATGGCGGTATGTGCTCTAGACCCTCCGCGTCGTCCTCCTGCTGCACGGAGAACAAGTCAGGCTGATCCGGCAAGTCCCCCTCCACCCCCGCATCACGTGCGTCCCTGGACCAGTATGACCGCTACCGGGCTCAAAGGGCCTGGAAACCACAAAACTTGTCTTTGTCCTTCCCCAGCCCCAGCCGCAGCAGTGAGCGTGTGTCAGGCGCATCGGGATCGCCGAGGTGTCTATCGTCCGTCGCGCTGGAGCGGGGTGTCGCGTCGAGCCTGGCCGTCCCGGAAGGGGTGCGGGCCGGCCAGCAGGCCGATCTGGCGGGCACCCGGCTTCATGTCCTGGCAGCGGCAGGAGGCTGTGGCAGCGCCGGTGGACGGGGGCGGTCGTGGCCGACCGGGGGGCCGTCGGGATGGTCGTGGATCCAGGACAGTCCGCCCAGGTCGAGGCGTTGGCGGGTGCGGGTGACCGCTACATAGGCCAGGCGGGCTTCGGCGTCGGCGATGGGATCGGGTGTCGGCGGGGGGCCTGTCTGCTCGTCGGGCGTGTTGTCCTTGGGACGGGCGAAGTCGTCCGCGATGAGCACGCGGGACCATTCACGTCCTTTCGCCTTGTGGGCGGTGGAGACGGTGACCTGGGCGTGCGGCTCGGGGGCAAGGTGGGCGACGGCCGTGAGGATGGCATCAGTGCCGTGGGTGTCGACGAGGTTGACCAGGGGCTGCAGGTCGCGTCCGGCCGGGTCGTGGGCGGCGTAGTCCTGCAGATCGCCCCAGGAGGGAAAGAGGATGAGTTCGGGGTGGTGGGTGCGGCGGCCCTCCTTCAGGTCGCGGGCGGCGAGGGCCAGGGCCTGCAGGCTGTCTCCTCCCCCGGCCAGGGCAACCCGGTAGCCGGCCGCCATGAGGGTCATGACCTGGGCCATGGCACCGACGTTGGTGCGGCACAGCACGGCGTCCGGCTGGGCGACGGGGCCGAGTTCGGTGGGCACGGCGGGGGTGCCGGTGAGGCGGATGGGGGCGTCGGCAAGGTGCAGCCAGCGGTTGGCCTCGGCGGCGAGGGCGGGGCCGAAGCGGAAGGACTGGGACAGGGTCAGGTGGGTGCCGTCGAAGCCGGTCATGACGTCTTTGGCGCCGCGCCACTGGTAGATGGCCTGGGCAGAGTCGCCGACCATGACCAGCTGGGCGTGCTCGCGCTGGGTGAGGAAGATCTGTTCGACGACGGGATTGGTGTCCTGGGCCTCGTCCAGCAGCAGGAAATCGGCCTGGATGCGGGGCCGGGCAAGAGCCCAGATCTTGAGGTAGTGGTCGTGGTCGAAGCGAACGGCGCCGTCGTCCGGGTGCTGCAGGTCGGCCCAGGCTTTGCGGGCGAACGGCACGATGTGGGCGGTGAGTTGGGCGTGCAGGTCGGAATCGTCCAGCCCGCGCAGGCGGGGGACGTGGTGGCGGGTGATGGCCTCGTCCGCAGTGTGGCAGAAGCGGGCGACGGTGCGCAGGGCGGCGTTGGACAGGGCGCGTTGGGAGATTTCGCGGTCGCCGATGCGGAGGGCCTTGGTCAGGCCGAGGGCCTGTCCGGTCTGCCAGGCGGGGCGGCGGGGTGCGTTCAAGCGGCGGGTGTATTGGTGGCCGACGGCGGCGTAGGCGAGGGCGTGGGCGGTCTTGCACTGCACGGTGTTGGGGAAGCGGGTGCGGGCGTCCTGGGCGATGGCCCGGTTGTAGGCGAGGTAGCGGCCGCGGCGGGTCGTGGCGCGGGCGAGGAAGGCGAGGGTGGTGGTCTTTCCGGTGCCAGCACCGGCCTGCAGGGCGAGGTGGTGGCCGGCGTGGAAGGCGTCGGCGGCTGCCGTCTGTTCGTCGGTGGGGTTCACGGGGTGGGCCTCTCGGGGAGCCGGGTGAGTGCGTGCCCGACGGCGGACAGCAGGTAGGCGGGGGTGGTGCGGGCCAGCAGCCGGCGTACAGCCCGGTCGAAGCGGTCGATTTCCTGATCGGCGAGTTCGGCCAGGGCCCGGTGTACGGCCAGTTCCACCAGGCGTTCAGGGCTCTGGTGCTCACGATGGGCTTGAGCGGTGAGGGCGGCGTTCACGGTGGACGGGAAGGCGACGTTGAGGAGCACCTTGTGGTCTGCGTCGGGGTAGGGCGTGGTGATCACGTCGATGGGCAGTTGCTCCCCGAGCCGGTTGCGTAGTCGGCGTGCGGCCCGGTGGGGGGTCTTGGCGGGCACGAGGGCCATCAGGCGGGTGGCGTCGTGGTTGGCGGCGAGCGGCAGCAGGCGGGCGGCGCGGTGCAGGACGGGCGGGGGCAGGGGGCGGGTCAGTGTGATTTCCAGAGCGTGATAGGGGACGAGTCATCCCCTTCGGGGCGGGGGTGAGGCAGCCGGGTGTGGATGTGTGCCGCGTGCATGAGGGGGTCGAAGGGTTGCCAGCAGGCCAGGGCAAGGTCGGCGGCGCCGGGGACGGCAGCGTGCGCCGGACAGCGCTGGGTGCGCCAGCGCAGCTGTTCGCCGTAGGAGAGGTGGCTAAGGTCGTAGGTGGCCATCAGGGCATCGGGCAAGGCAAGTTGGCCGTGCCGGGCAGTGGTGGGCAGCAGTTTCCACATCCCGGCAAGGCCGACGGAGGCGAGAACGGGGTTGGGGCAGCGGTGACGGTGGCGGGTCTGGGCCACGCAGCGCAGGTCCTCGAGCCGCTGCTGGGCGAGGTAGCGGCACAGCAGCAGCTGGACGACGGGGCGGTCGGGTCCCCCGGTCGGGGGGACGGGCTGCGGGGTCGCGGGGGGGGGCGGGGGTGAGGACCCCAGTGTCGATGAGGCGGCGGGTGCGAACGGCGAGTTGGCGGCGGATCGCCTCGATGCGGGGGCCGGCCTGGCAGGTGGGGGTGCGGTGGGGGCAGAGCACGGCATGTGGGATGCGGCACCAGGCGCTGTTGTCGCCGTGCGGGTAGGCGATGCCGCCGCTGAGGTGCCAGCGGCAGGATTCCGGGACGTCGGCGGTGGCCAGTTCGGCAGGGTGCAGGGCGATGGGCCGCTGGTCGTGGCACTGGTAGAGGTCGATGCGGTAGCCACAGCGGCGGCAGCGGCCGGTTTGGCAGGCGCGCAGCAAGCGGCTGGGGCTGGTGGTGGCCACCCGGAGCGGGCGGGGGCGGTGGGGGGCGCGAGGGCTGCCGTCCCAGTGGCGGCCGTCGGGGGCGGGCGTGGGGCACATGGCCCGGACCGTGCCAGGCGACACGCAGGCATGAGCAACGTGTCGGGGATATGTCCCACGGCCGGCCCAACGAGCCCGCACGCATGAGCGTTACTGCGGATGGCTGTTCTATGCCTGCTTGCCCGATCGGGTGATTCCCGGCGTGGTGCGTGGCGGGACGGAGCGGGGTTCAGGAAGTGGCCGTGCCGGGCGGGGTGTGGTCGTCGCACAGGGCGCCCAGGAAGCGCTCGATGGGCACGTCGAAGGTGTGGGCGAGGGTGTGCCAGGTGGTGACACTGCCGGTGGTGCGGCCGTGTTCGAGGTCGATGAGGGTGCGCCGGGCCAGACCGCTGCGGTCGGCGAGTTCGTCGAAGGTCCAACCGCGTTCGGCCCGCAGGCGCGCGAGCACGACGCGCAGCGCAGTGAGGTCGGGGTCGGGCGGCAAGATCGTCACCTGACCATCCGACGGTGCAGACCCCTGCCCCGTCAGTGCGGGTTTCTGCACTTTCGCCAGGGCGGAGGGAGGGCGAAATCCGCGGTGCGGGAATCTGCACTACAGTGCGTCCGTCTCGGGGGCCGTCATGGTGAACCCCGCCACGAGAAGGACAGACGGACGGGAGGACGACCGGCCCATGAGGTTCGGTGGCGCACATGCCGCAGTGCGGCGTATCTGGACAGTGGAGCTGCGTCCGCAGGCGGGCGGCCCCGCACTCGTCTGCCCCTCGTGTACCGCCCAGACCTTCCCTCTGCAGGCGTCCTCCGCACGGTCGGCCGCCCTGTCCCATCTGGCCTGCCACGCCCGTGTGGACGCGTTGCCGCCGCACCTGCGCAGCTGCCAGTGCCGGCTGCGGGGCTGCGTCTGGCATCCGCGTCATCGCGGCTGTGCCGGGCGGGTGCTGCTGGCCCTGACCCGCGACCGCAGCGGCCGCACCTGGCGGCTGGCCGACGCATGCGCGGCCTGCGCGGCGGCAACCAGCCACACCGCTGTTGTGCCGGACACTCTGCTCAGCCCTCACCGACCGGCCGCCTCAGCCCCCGTCCGGCCGCGGGTGCACGGAGACGAGCCGCAACGGGTACGGGAGATGCTCACCCACCTCGCCTCCGCGCTCGGCTGCGTCACCTCCCCCGCCGCCCGGCTGCTGGCCCTGCAATGCGCCCTGCGCGCCGACACACACGGCTGCGCCCGGCTGCCAGCCGGCCTGCTGCGCGGCATGCGCCTGAACCGGCACACCGAGGCGTGGCAGGAGCTGGTGCAGGACGGCTGGCTCGACCTGCCCGATCCCCGGGCAGCGCCTTTGCAGGTGCGGCTGCTCGACGACGCGGCGCTGAACCAGGGCCCGGGCCGCAGCGCCCGTCGGCGCGCCGCCCACTGGGCCCTGCAGCCCACCTCACTCATCGTTCCGGCGATGGCAAAACCCGCAGAACGGCTGACTGGGCTGGTCCTGGCCGCCCACACCACCGCGGCCGATGCCACAGCCAACATGGCCGTTGTTGCCCATCTGTGCGGGCACTCCCCCCAGCAGACCGGAGTACTGCTCGACCGGCTGGTCGCCGGCCGTACCCTGGCGGCCTGGCACCATCAGCGGGACACCGACGAGGTGCACTGGCAGCCGGCTGCC
This sequence comes from Streptomyces sp. ME19-01-6, assembly GCF_033793745.1. Lineage (NCBI taxonomy): Bacteria > Bacillati > Actinomycetota > Actinomycetes > Kitasatosporales > Streptomycetaceae > Streptomyces > Streptomyces sp. ME19-01-6. The sequence goes on from NZ_JARAXF010000030.1 coordinate 49,110, forward strand.
CTTCCCCGGTCCGCCTCCGGCTCCACGTACTCATCTGCGCACTGACCGCCTGCTGCCAGCGCCAGTGGCTGGCTGTAGGCCCGCGGCAACCGGTGGCCGTGGACTCAATGCCGCAAAGCCGCGAACACCGCCGCGCGAGCACCGCCCACGCCGCGGTGTACAGGCTCTGAAAGGCACGATGAGGACCGGCAGCGTTGCCGCCGGAGCACCCCCAGCAGGGGCGGCAGTCACTGCCACGGCCCCTGCGCTGGCGGGGTCTGGAACATGCCCTGCTGGTAGGGCTGCAGGTCGTGACCGATCCCGTACTCCCACGGAATGTCCTGGACCTCTCCCAGCACTGAATTGGTCACGTGGGCGAACAGACGGGAGACGAGAACGCCCAGAGGAGACTCTGCTCGGTCGGGTGTGCCCTCGATGAGCATGAGCGGCTGTTGCAGGTCCTGCGGACCGAAGAAGGTGGCGACATTGGCTTCGCTGCTGCCCTGGGGAACCCAGCCCCACAGGTAGCAGGCTTCACCCAGGATGCACAGGCAGTGCACCATCTCCAGGCGGTTCAGGCGCCGGTTGATGGCCAGGAAGCGTTCGACGAGGTCACTCAGCGGTGTGTCGGGGTCGCGTCGGGTGGCGACGATCGCGGAGAACAGGGGATTGCCGATGCGGTTACCGCTGCCTCCGAAACTCCGGTTTTCCACCATGCGACCCACCGGCATGAGCGGACGATCGAGCCGGTGGCAGGTGACGAGTTTGCCCAGCGCCTCGTCCAGGGAGCGCTGGGTGAGAGTCTGCTTCACTTCGATGACGGCGTAGGCGCCTTCGATCGGCATGACGTGCTGCCGGTCGTCCGCTGTGGCGCGCTGCTTGACAGTCGGGAACCAGGTGTCATTGAAGACGACAACGTCACAGTCTCCTGCTGTGTTGCCTCCGCGGTCGGACAAGGTGCCGCAGGTCACCTGGTAGCGCCGGGGCAGGATCCTGCCGAGTTCTTCCCGGAAGATCGCTTCGATGGCCGGTCCCGACGAATAATTGGCAGCCCTCATACGGATCTCGGCATCAGCGCGGACCTGGAGCATGGTCTCGACCCATCGGCAGCGCTCGGCGAAGGCACGCCGCATCACATCACTGGTCTGCTTGGGCTGCCAGGATTCCACCAGGGAATCCAGGTCGTAGTCTTCCACTGCTCGCCCCCCGCTTACTCAAAGAGGCAGCAGCGTAACCGCCTCAGGACGAGTTGGCGGCCCTGCTGGTGTTGTCGTCGGCTGCCACCCCCGCCCGGTGAGCCGGTGACACGTCAGCCGGGAAACAGCCGTGGCTGCGTACGCGCCGTACAGCGGTTGTACCGCGCCACTTCAGCGCTGCGGCACCGGGCGCAGTTGTGCCCGGCCGCAGATGTCATCCCTGCCGGTGGAACTGGACATGCATCGCTGCGGAGTTCGCCCGCCCACTCGGCCCGTTGGACTGCTGGCGGTGGCGGTTCGGGCTCACAGGGCGCTGGTTTCGACGATGAGGTCGGCGAGCGGCTGCTTCTCGAGGTAGCGCAGGGCAGTGTGCGGATCGGTGATGCCGTTGCGGACGAGTTCGTCGCGGACGGCCGGAGCGACGGCCGCCAGTCCGCTCTGGGCGACAAGGTCACCGGCAGCGTGGAGGTTCAACCAGTTGATGCCGTCGGGCAGTTCAAGAGTGCCCTCCTGGCCCAGCGAATGACGGATGGTGGGCCAGGCCAGAGGGGATCCGCAGGTGACGAGGGTGGTCAGGCCGTCAGGGCCGGGGCCGGTGTCCTCGCGGGTGAGCATGTCGAAGGCGATGACGCTGCCCAGGGAGTGTGCAATGACCAGGCGGGGCCCGGGGCGGTGCAGTTCGGATCGGACCTCGGCGCGGATGCGCTCACCGATGTCGTGGTGCAGGTAGCGGTAGACCTGGCGGACGAAGCCCAGCAGGCGCCGCCCCATGTCACGGCCAATCTTGTGGTCGACGGCGACCACGGCCTGGGCGATGGGGCGGGGGATGTAGGGGATGCCCAGGCCGAGGGTTTCGGTCTCGAGCTGTTCGGGATCGAGATCGGGTGCGGCGTACAGGGCGAGGGTGTCGAGGACGAATGCCTCTTCCTGGTCGGTGAAGGGGTCGGCGTCGTCGACGAGCGGGGTGGCGTCCTGTGCGCCCAGGCGTTTACTCGGGGTGCGGAAGAGGTTGCCGTAGTAGGCCACCGTCAGCGGTGGGATGGGGCAGGCGGGGCCGTGGTGGGTGCGCAGGCCCTTGGCCAGGGCGCCGGCCCAGTCGGCCGAGAGTTTCACGGCGTTGGTGTTGCCCTGCCAGATGCCATGGATGCCGACGATGTGCACGCTGATCTTTCCCCCCGGAATGTGCCCCCGCAGGATGCGGGGCTGTGGTGACTGCCGGGATCGTATCCGGCCCCCGGTGGCGGTGGCGCTGCATCGGCTGAGCCCCTGTCCTGCTGGTGGTTAGATTGCTGGGCAAGATGGGTTGTGAGGGGGCGTGGTTGAACGGGATGGCGCCGTGGCCTCGGCGGCTGGTGGTCGTTGCGGTCGACGAGTACTTCACCGAGGATGAAGCCTTCACCACAGGCATCCAGAAGCAGGTGGAGACGATCACCGGCTGGCTGGCCGATCCCGCGATGGACGCGGAGCGGCGGTTCGAGGTCGCGCGGCCCAAGGAGCTGACGCAGCCGGAGGATTTGCGGCTGTTTTTGACCGAGCAGGAACTCGCGCAGGCGCAGTGGGACCAGGCGCTGGTCGTCTACATCACCGGGCACGGCCTGCGCGGCCACTCCCGGCGCCATTACCTGACCTTCGGCCACACTGCCCCCGACCGGCTGCTGGGCACCGCGTTTCCCACCAGCGAGCTGATCACGCAGGTCATGGACAGCGAGGCGGAGCACGTGCTGGTGCTCGTCGACTCCTGCTTCGCCGGCAGCCTCAAGAGCGAACTGGGCGTGCTGCTTGAGGAGTTGTGCGCGCAGCGGCGTGACCTGAAGACTCTCGCTGTGATCACCAGCGGTGATTTCGAGCAGGAGCCGCACCGGGGCGAGTTCACGTGGCTGCTGAAGCTGGCGCTGGACAAGGTCAGGGATGAGTCGGCCGGCTTCACCGCGTCCCATCTGTCGTTCGAGGAATGGGAGAAGCTCCTCAACACGGTCGGGGATGAGAACCCCGGCCTGCTGCGGGCGCTGTGGGTGTGGCCGGACTCGCGCCGCGACGAGCGGAGTCTGTGCCTGCCCAACCCGCACTATCAGCCGAAGGACCAGGTCGTGGAGGCCTCCCGGCAGCCGGTGTCGCTGTCGGCGTCCGCCCTGGAGCAGTACTGGCTGGCCCGCGCCTCGGGCCGTACCGATGACGATGATCCGGGCTGGTATTTCAGCGGGCGCCAGACGCTGATGCAGGCACTGGTGGAGTTCGTCCATGCCGGGGCGGGGGTGCTGGTGGTGACCGGGGCGGCCGGCTCGGGCAAGTCGGCGCTGCTGGCTCGGCTGGTCACGCTGAGCGATCCGCTGTTCGTTACCCGGTTCGCGGACATTGTGGAGGCGGTTCCCACACCGCTGCGGCCGCGGCCGCGTGCGGTGGACGCGGCCGTGCTGGCGCGGGGAAAGTCGTCGCTGGCGTTGGTCGAGGATCTGCTGGCCGCCCTCGGCACCGAGAGAGTCGGGGGCGAGCCACACTTGCAGGCACTGCTGGACCGGGTGGCCGCAGTCTGCGCGGAGGTGCGGGAGCCGGTAACACTCGTGGTCGACGGTCTGGATGAGGCGCAGGAACCGACCGCCTGCCTGTCCGATGTGATCGCCCCGCTGGCCCGGCTGCGGAGTGCGGACGGGGAACCGGCGGTGCGGTTGGTACTGGGAATGCGTAGTTCGGCCCAGGATATCGAGGGCGGCAAGCTGCAGGATGCGGCGGCCGACCAGCTGCTGGGTTTCCTGTACACCGTGCTGCAGGCGGGGATGGGCGAGAGCAGCGTGCCGCTGGACCTGCTGCGCACGGACGGGGGCCAGACCGTCGCCGACATCACCGCCTATGTGGAGATGGTTCTGCAAGCGACCGAGAGCAGCCCGTATGCCGGTCATGATGCGGCGGCGGCCGAGGTGGCGGCGGTGATCGCGCAGGCGGTGACACCGTCGTTCCTCGACGCCCGGCTGGCCGCCACCCAGCTGAGGTCCGCGATCGGCCGGCAGGACGTGCACGATCCCCTCTGGCACGACCGGTTGCAGGCCGGAACGACAGCGCTGCTCAGCAACGACCTGCGGCAGGTAGCCAGGGACCAGCACATCAGCCTGCGGCTGCTGCTGGCGGTGCTGCGGGCCACCGCCTTCGCCCAAGGCGCAGGCCTACCGTGGGCGGAAGTGTGGCCGACGGTGGCTGCCGCGGTTCTCGGCCCGGCGGCACCGCCCGCCGACGAGATCGACGCGGTGATCCGCACAGTGCGCCACAGCCGCCTGGTCGGTTACCTAGCCGCCGGTGAAGAGGACGGCCGGGTCACCTACCGGCCCGCCCACCAGCGGGTGGCCGAGGTGCTGTTGACCGAGCCCGGATCGCTGGCCGTGGATCCCCTTGCGGGCATTCCTGAGGCATGGGCTGCCGAAATGGAAGACATGCAGCCCGTGCAGCAGGTCCACCGTGCCATCGCCGAGGCTTGTGCCCGCCTGGCCGAGCAGGGCGGCCGCCTGGCGCCCCATCCCTATGTGCGCCGCCACACGGTGGCCCACGCCGAACTGGGCCACGCCCTGGACGATTCGATCATGCCGGTGGAACTGGCGGTCTGGGAGAGCTCGGGCTCGCTGCGCGGACGGCTGGGCCTGCCTCTGCCGGTGGGCCACACCCAGCGCAGGGTTCTCACGGCGGCTGGGCTCATCGAGCCCTACCTGGATGCATCCGTCGATGTCCCGTCGCGCCTGAGCAGCATCGCCTTCCATCTGGCGGCGAACGATGCACCGGACTGGGACAACAGCCCGGTGCCGTCGCCTCCTTCTTGCGCCCGCGTCGTCGGCGGGGCCTTGGAGACGCAGTGGGGGCGCTGGCAGGGGCGTGCCAACGTGGTGGCCTCCCCCTCCGGCCGGGTGCATGCCCTGTGCGCGTTCAGGACGCTGGACGGTCGGCAGCTGCTCGCCGCCAGCACCCGCGGCGGCATCGGCGTCTGGGACAGCGCGACGGGCCAGCAGCTCACTCACATCGATACGGGTGTGGCACACGCCCTGACCATCGCGAGGGGCACCAGCGGACGTTCCTTCCTGGTGGCGGCCCATCCTCGCAGCGCAGCGGTGTTCGACCCGCTCTCGGGCCGCCAGTTGGCGGGCCTGGAGCGGGACAGCGTGCGCATGGTGACCGTGGCACGCGATGGTGATGCTCGGTGGACGATGGTGGTGGCCAGCAGGCGGAACGAACTGCTCCTGTGGCAGCCCTCGGAAGACACGGTCCGCCCGGTACGCCTGCCCGACGGTGCCCGCCTCCCGGAGCGGCTGACCTGGGTCCGTGACCCGCAAGGCCGCGGCTACCACCTCCTCAAGCTGTATCGCGCCGGGTGGGTGCTCTTCGATCCCCTGACGCAGGACGTGCTCCCCTTGGATGTACCGTTCTCCACGGACCTGTCCATCGCGGCCGTACGGGGTCCATCCGGAGGCGACCTGCTGGCAGTAGTACTCGGCCAGAACCAGCCGGTGGCTCTGTTCGATCCCTTCCGGGACGGCATCTTCCCCACCCACTTCTGGAGCGACAAGGCGGGCCGCCCGACCGACGCAACCCAGCGCATGGTGAGCGTGACCGATGCAGACGGTGCCCGCCTGGCGGGCGTCGTCACGGACGAGTCCATCGAAGTGTGGGATGTGTCTCGGTCCGAGGCACGACGGGTGGGAACGTATCCGGCACAGCCACGGGCAATGTTCGCCGCTGTCTCAGCCCCGAACGGAAACTGGAAGCTTGCGGTGAGCGGCGACGAGGGCATCCTGCTGCATCGGGCCGGACGGAGCACGTTTCGCATCCACCGAACTGCGGTGAACGAGCCGCCGCGTGCTTTGGCCACAGCACGCATGATGACCGCGCTGCCACCGGCCGACGGCGCGCAGCGGCTCGCCGTCCCCACTGCGTACATCGTGGATATCCTCGACACTGCGACCGGCCAACGCTTGGAGTACTACGAGCACCCCAAGCCCGTGACGTTCCTGGAGGCAGTACCCGGCCCGGAAGACGAGACCGCCGTGGTGGTGGGCGACGAAAAGACCATCCATCTGTGGCACGTCGGGCGTGATGCCGCCAAGCCGATCGCAAGCGGCTCGTTCAAGGAGAACCGCTGCTGCGCCGTGCGGCTTCCGGACGACCGGATCGCTGTCGTGGTGGCTGGCAACACAGGAGCGGTCGTCGTCGATGCCACCACCGGCGAGGTGGCAGGACTACCCGACGGCGGGCGGCGCATCACCGCGCTGCTGGCGCTGCCCTCCCCCACCGGCCGCTGCCTGGTGATGGGGGCCGCGCGCTCCCGGCTGCTGGTGTGGGACGTGGCCAGTGGCGAACTCGTCGAGGACGGCACGCTGCCCCACCGCCCCGCAGTCACTTCGCTGTCTCTCATCCCTCTGCCCGATGGCCGTGTCGCGGTGGCCGTCGCCACGCCCCACGAGATCGTGATCTGGGACCCTCGAGACCGGAGTCCGATCAGCCGGATGGACACCCCGTACACCGCCGCCATGACCCCGCTCCCCCACGTCCGGGGAACCTGTCTGCTGGCAGCAGGCAACGGCACCGGCATGCGGCTGTGGGAGCCCTTCACCGGGCGTCTCGTGCATTCCCTGCTCACCGCGGCACCGGTCACCAACATCGTCCACACCCCCGGCCGCACGCAGTACGTGCACATCGGCGGTCCAACGGGGCTTGCCACTCTGAACTGGCCGCTCCAGGCAGAGCCGTCGTAGGGACACCACCGCCCGACAACCCACTGCCGGAGCACAGCTTCACACCTGCAGGGAGCCTCTGACCAGCACCAACTCGCACCTGTCTATAGCAGTCGGCATGAGAATGACTTGGGCTATCGTCACGCATGTCAGCAACAGGTCGGCACTACCCGTCAGTTCCAACCAGCAGGTCACTGAGGCTGTGTCACTGACACTCAGGCAACGATGCCCAACTGACACCCTTTCGCAGACCATCAAACAGCTTCATGCGGCCGAACGGGAGACGGCGGCTGATCGCCTCGCTCGCAACTCCCCCACTGCATCGCCCCTTCGACGCCTGGCCGAGCTTTGCATGCTGCGCCAGAAGTACACCGAAGCTGAGGCCTACGCAGAACTCGCCGCGAGTCGTGGCAGCCCCAGAGGGTATTCGTATCTGGCTCGCTCCCGAGGGTCGCGAGGTGAGCTAAAAGAGGCAGTTCGCCTCGCTGTCCTAGCCGACGACCACGGCGAGGTGGAAGCCCTGAGTAAATTGTCTCAGTTCCTCGAACAAACCGGGCGCTCACGTGATGCAGAGTACGTCGCGGTTGAAGCCACTCGCAGAGGGGATGTAGACGCGCTGGCTCGGCTTGGGTACATGAAAGAGCGGCACGGACTTCATGACGAAGCGGAACGGTTGGTGAGAATCGCCGCAACCGCCGGTAGTCGCCACGGGCTGAACGTGTTGGCCCAGATGCGCCTCGATTCCGGACTACGCGCTGACGCCGAACGTCTCGCTCTTCTGGCAGCCAATCGAGGAATCGGCGCTGGTCAACAATTACCTCCGATCTGGCAAGAGCTCTGGCCATCCGGCCTGGAACCGGATGGAACCCCGACCACCGACGAAGCAGGCTCCTTCGAGGAGCAGTAAGCGCTGACTCGTATGCCGGGAAAAGTTCAGCTCCGCTTGCCCAACTACGGCCAGTGGCTGCTGCTGCGTCGTGATGGCCCGGGGCGTCGTGGCGGGCCCGGAGAGAGCCTCCGAGTTCGTTTGCAGGTTGGCAGGTGGCAGGGCTTCGATGGTGGCCCACTCGCGGGCTTCGGCCTGGGTGAAATGGAGAAGCTGGGTCTCGTGGGCAGTACCGCCGACAGCGACCTGAGCGCGGCCAGCGTGGGATGCGCCCCCAGGGCGTGCGCTGCACTCGTTCGCGTGGTCCGCAGCCGGTGACAGTTCCCTGGCCGCCGTTGCGCACGACGGTAGGAAGGAATGACGGACTTAAGCGACCCCGACGCCCGGTGCTGGCCGAACCGCCCCCATCTATCACAGGATTACTGACTTCGGCGTTTCGGGGTCTGGATTTGCGTCGGGACCGGTGACGCGGTCCGTCCGGGCTGGTACGCCGGAGGCATGCGGTATCCGGACGGGGGCGGGCTGACCGCCGAGCAGCGCAGGCGCCGGGAAGAGGTACGGATGCGGGCCGCCCGCCTCTTCGAGGAGGGCGTGGAAGCCCCGTGCATCGCCCGGGAATTACGGGTGAGTGAGAAGTCGGTCTACCGGTGGCGCTGCACCTGGAGGACGGGCGGGCGCGAGGCGCTGCGTTCCAGAGGCCCTTCCGGCCACGACTGCCGGCTCGGCCCCCACCTGCAGGCCAAGCTCGCGAGGTGGCTCGACGAGGGGCCGGCCGCGCACGGCTGGGCGGACGACCAGGTGTGGACCGCAGCAAGGGTACGCACGCTGATCGGGCGGAAGTTCCACATCTCCTACAGCGTCTCCGGGGTGACTCGGCTGCTGCACCGGATGGGCTACAGCGTCCAGATGCCGGCCCGGCCCGCCGCCGAACGCGACGAGGACGCAATCACCGCATGGCGGGAGGCGACCTGGCAGGAGGTAAAACCCTCCGGGCGGCGACCGGTGCGTTCATCTGCTTCGAGGACGAAGCGGGTGTGACCGGCCGGCCGCCCAAGGGCCGCACCTGGGGCCGGCGCGGCATCACCCCGAGGGCCAAGGTGTCCGGCCGCAGCCGCGGACGGCTCTCGGTGGCCGGCCTGCTGTGCTTCCGGCCGGGCCTGCCCGCCCGTCTGTGCTACCGGCTGCGTCGGCATACCGGCCGCAAGGGCGAGCGTCGCTCTCTGGGCGAGACGGAATACATCCGCCTGCTGGATGGCGCCCACCAACTGCTGAAGGCCCCGCTGATCGTGGTGTGGGACCGGCTGAGCACCCACATCTCCAAGACGATGAAGGCACTCGTGGCCGAGCGGGACTGGCTGACAGTGGTCCTGCTGCCCGGGTATGCGCCCGACCTCAACCCGGTGGAGGGCCTGTGGGCACACATCAAGCGGAGCCTGGCCAACCTGGCCGCCCGCACCCTCAGCGAATTGGAGACTCTGCTCCGCAGGCGGCTCAAGGCGCTGCAGTACCGGCACCGCCTCCTCGGCGGATTCCTAGCCGGGACAGGGCTCGCTCTCGACAGACCGGACGGACCCTAACGCCGAAGTCAGTAAAGCATTCGCGGGTTCCGCCGTCCGGATGATGAGGTGGCACGGTGACCATCCACGATGAGGCGGCGGCTGTCCGACCGTTGACACTGGCTTGGGTGAACCGGCACCTGGAGGTCGGCGAACGGATCATCAGAACCGAGGCGCTGCACGGCGGCATCACTGCCGAAATGCGGAGGCTGACCATCGGCACGCGGGGCGCAGGCACCCGTGACCTGGTGCTGCGGACCTACGTCAACCCGTTCTACGTGGAGCACGCCGAGGACGGGCTGAGCAGGGAGGCCGGCGCCCTGACCCTGCTCCCGGGGACCGGTGTGCCGGCTCCTGAACTGGTCGCGGTTGATTTGACCGCCGCGCACTGCGAGTATCCATCGCTCCTTATGACACATCTGGCGGGCCGGACGGTCCTCGACGATGAGGGACTGGAGACGCGCGTCCCTTTGCTGGCCCGTCAGCTCGTGGCGATCCACGCGTTGCGACCCGCTGAGCGGCCACGAAAGTACGTGACGTTGACGACCGCCGACACCGTCGTGACTCCGAAGGGCGCCGACGCGACGGTATGGGCCGCGGCGATCGACGTGATCCGCAAGCCCGCGCCGCCCTATGAAGGGCGATTCCTGCACCGGGACTTCCAGCCCGGCAATGTGCTGTTCGACGTGCCGCCCTCAAGGCCGGCAGGTGCCCGGATCACCGGCGTCGTCGACTGGGCATCGACCTCCTGGGGCCCGGCGGATCTCGATGTAGCGCACTGCTCCGTCAATCTCGCGCTGCTGCACGGACCGGAGTGGGGTCTGCGGTTCCCCGAGGCGTATGAGGAGGCCGGCGGGGTGCTGGCCGCGGCCGCGAGCGAGCGGCTGTACTGGCTCGTACGGGACGGGATGGCCGCCTCAGAAGAAGTGCAGTCGGTGTCGCGGCCATGGCGGGAGGCAGGGAGGACAGAGCTGACGACGCGAGCCGTGGAGGAGCGACTGGATGCCTACGTCACCGCCCTGATGGGCACGCTGGGCTGAGCCAAGATGGTCCGGGCCGACCCCGGCCTCATCGTTCAGCGCTCAACCAAGTGCGGAATCGAGCAGACTCTGGGGAATTCGGGCATCCCATCACTCGAACCCCGCGCGCTGAGGGCCGCTGCCTGAAGTCCCGGGTATCAAACCTGACGCGGTGGTCCACCTACGTCCTGCCGCGCCCTCCAGCAGGGAGTGAGCAGCTCGGCGGCGAGGTCGCACACCGCAAGCGCCTAGGCTGGTCCAGTAACCATCGCAAGGCGCACCTCGGCCAGGCCGAGGCGGACTGAACGCCGCGCCAGGCGCGTCTCCCTCGGCTCATCATCGTCACCCTGAAGTGCCGAACTCAGTAAGCAGATCCACCGGCGGACCCGGCGCGGGGCCGGTTGCGTACCTGGTGCTTGAGGTCGTCGACGCAGTACCAAAGGGCCCAGGCACTGCCTGCACTTGGCTGCCCAGCGTGGAGCAGCAACTCGGCCTGGAGCTGCGCGCCCGCCTCCAGCCCTTCCAAGGCCGCTACGAGCCGGCGGCCCGCGACGGTGACACGGCCGTGCTCATCCGGACCTGCCCAGGCAAGCACCACCGCTGGGGACGGATCTGCGTCCTGGACGAAGGACACGAGACCGCGATGGGGGAACCCCACTGGGGCCACAACAGCGACGGCGGCCCATCGCGTGGGTGGGCAGCGGCATCTGCTGGGCAGTGGTGTTGTCGTGGTTGATACCCCGGGGCCCGTGGCGTTCCAGGATCGGATCAGGGCGGGTCGCCGGGCCGTAAGTCCCGGCTACTACTGGCGGTGGAGTTGGGTGCGTTCGGCGGCGAGCTGGTTGATGAGGTCCGCGTCGCTGACGGGCAGGGGTCGGCTGAGACGGTTGGATACGTCGCGGTGGAGGCGTAGCCCGGCGCCGTCGCCAGCAGCGGCGAGGAGGGTCGACCACAGGGGGTTCTCGGGGGCGGTGGCGCTCTCAACCAGCGCCAGCAGTTCCACCTTGTCATCGTGTTCGAGGCGGCCCAATTGATGCAGGCCGGTCTTCTGCTGGATTTCCGACCAGGTGGTGGTGCGTCCCTCACGGGCCGCCTTCTTCAGCGCACCGCGGACGGCCAGGGCGAACTTCTCCACCTTCTCAACGCGGGCCTGGTGGACGTAGCGTTCCCTGGTCTCGGCCCGTTCGCGCTCCTCGGTTTCGCGCCTCTCGGCCCGTTCGCGCTCCTCGGCTTCGCGCCGTTCGGCCCTCTCACGCTCTCGGGCCGCTCGCTGCTGCTCCTGAGCACGCCGAGCGCGGGCCTCGACAGCCGCGACGGCCTCCCTCTCTTCTGCGGAGGCGTCAGGGTCCTTCACCAGGTCAGCGGCCTGCCAGTACAGCTCGGGGGTCGGCCGTTCCTTCAATCGCTCCACGACAGCCCGCCGGAGTCGTGCGCGCTCCTCCAGCCAGCGCTCACCGCGGCCCAGAGCGATACGCAGCCTTGCGACGTCTTCCGACTTCTGGTCCGTCTCCAGGAGCCGTCGGATGACCTCCACCGCGGCCAGGATTCGCCCTGGATGGTCGCGCAGGGCGATGTCGAGACGAAGCAACGCCTGCCGGACAGGATCACCCTGCCGTGCGGCCGGCGCCGTACGCCCGGTGGAGGGGGCGACAGTAACGATCGCCCGCTCGGCCGGAACGCTCATCCGCTGCGTCACGTCGGCCGGCGCGGGAATGGCGACAGGCTTGGTCGGGGTGACCAGGCTCTCGGAAGTCAGGACGACTTCGTTCAGGCTGCCCCACTTGCTGCCTTCTCCGGGGACCTCGGTGCCGAATTGCATGGTGCGGCCGCCTCCGGGGCGGTCGTCGAAGCGGACCCGGTGGATGTAGCCGCGCTGGGCAAGGACGCCGGGGGCTATGCGTACGCCGGGTCCCAGGATGGTCTCCCACGCGCCGTTCTCCCAGGCCACGGGCCGGTTTCGGTCGAGGTGGACCAGGAGAGTCCGCCCGTCCTCCAAGCGGACCACCACAGCGGATCCGAGGGGCTCGGGGTAGGTGAACTCAGCAGCGATGTCGAGGGCTCGCAACCATGACGCCAAGTGGGCCTTGGTGAAGAGGTGGTCGGCGCTGTCCTTACCGCGCTGCTTGCGGCCGCACTGGTGGTCGGAGCCACTGCTTCCGTAGTGGGCGAAGTGGCAGATCTTGTCGGTGCACCGCCTGGTCATGAGCTGACGGCCACAGCCGCCCTCGAACATGGTGCCGCACCAGATGGTGACGTTCTCGTACTCACGCCGGAAAGCATCCAACTCCTCAGCGGTCTCGGGACACAGAGCCGGCTCGTCAGAGTCCGGGCTACCGAAGACCGCGGTACGGATGAGTCGTCTGTCCATCCTGCTCCTGTTGCTCCAGATGAGTGACTTCTCATCATTGTGCTCCTGGGCACTGACAACAGGGCCGCACACAAAGCAACGGTCCGCTGACCGGTCTGATCCGCAACTGCCGCCTGCTGAACCTGCTCGATCTCACGTGCTGCCGGGTCGGGTGAGACCGAGCACGACTGGGGCCTCTCCTACGGGTCCGTCTTCGGCCCAGAGCCGGTGAACGGAAAGGATGGTGCGCAGGGCCTGGTCCATGGCGGCCTGATGCGCGTCGAACAGCTCAGCGGGCAGGTGGAGGGCAGCCGTCGCGTCCTGTCGCCACAGCACCCGCAGCGCATGACGGCGGCCCTGGACCGGGGGCATGCCCACCCCGGTCCCCTCACCGTCCGCTGCCGCTTCGATGTTGTACGGCGGCAGACCGGCCAGCAGCACGGCCTCGAGTACCGCTTCCACGCCAGCTGCTCCTGCGCCTCGGTGAGCCCGTCTCCGTCCAGCACAACCCTGGGCGTGCAGTAGCGGGCCTGCTGCTCGTGGTTCCCGCCGCGTGGGTCCATGGCGTTGCTCCGGCTTCCCGTCGGTTGGTGTGCGACCGCGTGGTCAGGCGTCAGGAGGGATGATTTTGTTGCCGCTGCTCAGGTGGGGGCGGACCGTGTACTCGCCGTCCGGAGACGGCCGGTGCGGTCCCCCGCCCTCGGTTCGCCAGCGACGAAGCAGGGCGCTCCTTGCCAACAAGCCCGCTTCGTCACAACAGCAACGGACTGTCAGTGAGGCGACCTATTGTCCGTGCTCATGACACGCCGCACCCGCTTCCTGATCGTCGAACATCCGGTCATCGCCGCGCAGTGGCACCCGACCCTGAACGCCGACCTTGATCTGTCCCTGATCGGCCCTGGCTCTCACAAAGCGGCGTTCTGGCAGTGTCACGACGGTCACGTCTGGAACGCCCAGGTGCACTCGCGCATCGCGGGCAGCGGCTGCCCGCAGTGCGCCGGTTATGTGCCGCGCGGCCAAGCCAAGCTCAGCGACCGCGCCCCTCACTTGGTGAACGAGTGGCATCCTCGCAACGACGTCCCGCCGGACAGCGTGGGGCCCGGGTCCCGGCGCATGGTCTGGTGGCTATGCCCGGTCGGCCATGAGTATCAGGCGCGCATATCCAACCGCAGCCGCGGGACCGGCTGTCCCGCCTGCGCCCGCGCCGGCCGTGATATCTCTGCCGGTCTCTTGGCCGACATACCGGAGCTGTTCGCGCAGATAGACCAGGACACCGCCCCGGCTGATGTCGGTGAACTACTCGTCAATTCGAGCGTTCGACTGGGATGGCGCTGCACCGAGGGCCACCACTGGGAAGCAAAGGTGAGCCACCGCGCCATCGCCGGATCAGGGTGCCCGCACTGCGCCGGAAAGCGACGCTCCCCGGCCCTGCCGGAAGCGTCCTTCCGACCGCACGACCGACCCCGAGCGCACTACGCGTAGCGCGGTCGTCACCGCGCTGACGGACGGCGCGGCGCGGCGGCCCCGGCGACGCGCAACCGGCTGAGCGCGCCCCGATCCCCGGCCGCGGCTGCCGATGCCGCTCATGAGGCGTTCACCGTGGCCATCGAGAAATGGGACAGTATTCGGGAACCGCGGGCGTGGCTGCGCAAGGTCGCTCACCGCTGCTATCTGCGTCAGACAGGCCAACGGGAAACCCCATGCGACCCAGTGCCCGATCGCCCGGGCGGCAGCAGGGGACGCTGTCCAGCGCCGACGGAGACACCCGTCCTGTCGACACCTCCTGGCCGGGCGCCGCGGCCGCGACCGGCCGGGACACCGCCCCCCGCCGCTGACCCACGGGCGGGCGCCGCACCCTGTACCGGGTCGTCCCGGCCCGCTCACTGCTGCTCCAGCGTCGTGGGCGGGCCGGTCAGCGCAGATCAGGCGGTCACGCTGCGGCCAGGAGTGCCAGGACCGCAGCGCGCCGCCCGATCACGCCGCTGCCTTCCGCTAATAGGTGTGCGTGCACGTGTCGTTTCCGACCGTCGTGCAGGCGTAGGCGAACAGGCCTGCGTCGTTGACCATGGCCGTGTACGAGTGATAGGCGGGGCTGTTCCAGAACTCCGCCCCCGAGCTGCTGTGGATGGACACGTAGTCTTGGCCGCCGCCGCTGATACGCCCCCACGCCGCCCGGCAGGTCGGGCTGTACCGCAGTTCGAGCTTCCTGCCGTCGATGTACTTGGTGTCGGGGGAGAAGGCATCGGCAGCACACCCGGTCGTTTGCGGGTCCTGCCCGTGGCAGGATTGCGCGTAGCAGGTGGCCGCGGACCGCTTGGCCTGACCGTCGTCCTGCGCGGAGGCAGACGGGGCCACCGCCAAAGCGGCCAGCGTCACGCCGGAAAGCGCCAGAACACCGAAAAGTCTGCTCATCAGACTCCCTTTCACTCGGATGGTGCGTCGGTAACCGAGGTATACCGCCACTGGTCCGGGACGGGTCCCGGAACCACCGGACGCCTTCGTCCGGCTCTGATCCTGTGCGGCGCGCACGAGTGCGGCCCCCTGCGCCGCGGACACGCAGGCCGCAGCCAAGCGCCGGGCCGCCGGCCGCTGCCCGCCTCCACGACGGCCAGGTCCCGCACGCCGCCGTGGCCGGCCAGACCCTCGAGAAGGGCCGGACAGGGTCGTACCTGAGGGGCGGGAGGACTCCTGCTGGGGCAACCGAGGACACCCCAACCCGCGAGAAGGACCCGGGGCCGTCGACGTCGCGCTCTACGCCACGGCGTCCGTCGACGCGGTCGTCGCCTCCCACCCCGAGGTCGGCTGGGAGCACGTCCGCGCGGTGGAGAAAGGCCGGCGCTCCCCGCTCGCGTCACTGCGCCCGGCACCGGCACCCGTCTGAGTCTGCGGGCACCCGTCCAGCGCTACGACCGTGCTCCTCCGCCCGCCGCGTCCCAGCCGTCCAGAAAGGCGGCCAGGGCGCGGCGTTGCGCTTCCTCGCGGGCGACCTGCCGGGCGAGGACGTCGCGGTCAACGTACGGGTCGACGGCGGCCAGGACCAGGCGCTGGAGTTCGGCCGGCTCCAGCGCCTCCACCTCCCACTGCACCGGGCGGCGGGGGTCGAAGCCGTAGCGGCGGGCGAAGGCCGGCCACCTCGGATCGCCGCGCTTGCCCTCGGTCGCGGGCAGCTCGTAGGCGCGCACCTGCTCGTAGGTCAGCAGCACCCGCTCGGTGTGGCTCCAGCAGCCCGTGCGCGCTACCCAGTCCCGCTCGATGTCCTCGCCTGAGCAGTCGAAGTCGCCGACCATTCTCCGGGGCTCCGCGAGCGTGCGGTTGGTGTTCACGCAGCTCAGAGGCGGTCGCGGTGATCATATCTGGTGCAACACGTGTGGTGCACGGAGCCCGGCGCAGAATTCACTCGGCGGGAGGCTGTCCGCAGTCCGCCGGCTCCTGATCACGAGCGTGACGGGATTTCGGGTTCCGGCTCGACAGGCCCGGCAAGCACGAGACCCCGGGCTTTAGCTCAAGGCCATGAAGTTCCGGCTCTGGGAAGCGATCACGGACCTGTCCCGGATCGGCGACTGGAGCCCCGAGTGCACCGACGCGGCCTGGCTCGACGGACACAGCGGGCCGGCGGTCGGCGCCCGCTACGAAGCCCGCAACCGTTTCCTCCACGGCCTGGTCACGCAGGTCGTCTGCGAGGTCGTCGCCGCCAAAAGGCCGTTCACCTTCGTATAGGACGTGTACGGCGGCTCCGTGGGGTTCCCTGAGCTGCTTGCCACATGGCGCTACGGCCTCCGCCCCGCCGCCGAGCTTCCCAACCGCACGGTGGTGCGGCAGTCGTTCACCCATGGCCCGGGCGACAGCGGGCTGCGGTGCGGGCCGATCCAGAGCATTCCGCGGCGATCGTGCGGGGCGTCTGTTCGGCGCAATATGACGACGTCGATCGAGGGCATGGTGCGTGACGTCAAGGGCCGCGGCACCTGACGCGCAGGAGGCTCACCTCGGCCACTCCCGCCGCGGAGAATGTTCGTACGCGATGACCGTGGTGTCCTCCGAACCCGACACGACGAGGTCGCAGTCGCCGACACGCCCCGTCGCCACCGCGTACACCGTGCCGTGATGCCCGGTCAGCGCGGTGCCGACCGGGGCGCCGGTCAGGGCGTCCCAGAGACGGACCGTGCTGTCGACCGAACCCGAGATCACCAGGTCGCGGTCGCCGAAGCGGCCGAACGCCACCGAGCAGACGCCCTTGCCGTGGCCGACGAGCGGCTCGCCCAGCGGCTGGCCCGTGACCGCGTCCCAGAGCCGCACGGTGCTCTCCCAGGTTCCGGACGCGATCACGTCGCGGTCGCCGTTCCGTCCGATCGCCACGCACAGCACGTCCCTGGCATGGCCGATCAGGCGAGGGGCGGTGAATGCCGGCATCGCGGGAACGGTCAGCTCCCCGGTGGCGGCGTCCCATACGTGGATGTGGCCCTCGCCCGAGCCGCAGACGATGACGTCGCGGTTCCCGGCACGGCCGAGCGCCACCGTCCGGGATCCGGCGCGGACACGCAGCGTTCGGATCAGGTCACCGCGGACAGCATCCCACACCCGGACCTTCTCGTCTCCGTGCAGGCCTCCGCTCACGATCACGTCGCGGTCACCGGCCCGACCGGTCGCCAGGGCCCGCACACCGCTGTCGTGACCGCCGAGGACATGGACGACGTCCCCGGTCGCGGCATCCCAGACGCACGCGGTCCCGTCCTCGGAGCTGGTGATGATCACCTCGCGGTCGGCGGCTCGGCCGAGCGCCACTGCGTGCACCGGCGCGAAGTGCCCTGCCAGGGCGCTGATCTGGGCGCCCGTGGCGGCGTCCCAGATCAGCACCGTCCCGTCGCGCGCCCCGGAGACGACCACGTCGCGCTCCCCCGCCCGCCCGATCGCCACGGACTCCACGGGCAGCCGGTGGCCGGCCGCGGACGCGGTGGCCGGGGAAGCGAGGGTGGCGTCCCAGATCCGCACCGTGCCGTCGCCGGATCCGGAGACGATCACGTCACGGCCCTGGACGCGGTCGATCGCCACGGCCACGACGGACGAGGTGTGCCCGGCCAGCGGTGCGCCCAGTTGTGCGCCGGTGGCGGCGTCCCAGATGCGTACGGTCAGGTCGAAGGCACCCGTGACGATCACATCCCGGCCATCGATCCGGCCGACGGCGAGGGTGGCCACGCTCGCGTGGTAGTCAAGGGAAATGTCGGTGCACCGCCCGGTGGCCGCGTCCCAGACGCGCACGCCGCCGGCCGAGGCAGAGCCGGCGGACCTCCGGAGGTCGTAGGCGTTCGTGACGATCACGTCGCGCCCCGCGACCCTGCCGATCACCACCGCGCGCACCGCACCGTCGTGCCCGATGAATGGGCTGCCGATCTGCCGGTGGGTGACCGGGTCCCAGATGCGTACAGTGCTGTCCTCGGCCCCGCTGACGATCACGTCCCGGTCGCCCACGCGGCCGAACGCCACCGCGTTCACGGCGCCGTCGTGAGCTGCCAGAGTGGCACCGAGCGGTTCGCGCGTGGCCGCTTCCCACACCCGTACTGCGCCGTCCCCACCGCCGCTGACGATCACGTCCCGGTCGCCCACGCGGCCGAACGCCACCGCGTTCACGGCGCCGTCATGACCGGCGAGGGGGACACCGACCGGTTTGCGGTCGGTCGCGTCCCACACTCGTATCCACCCCTCCTCGTCACCGGCGACGATCAGATCGTGGTCCGCGACCCTCCCCAACGCCACGGACATCACGGCCGAGTCGAGGGCCGGCAGGGCGCCGAGCCGCGCGCCGCTGACGGCGTCCCAGATCCGCACCGTGCCGTCGAAACATCCAGAGACGACCACCGGGCGCGGGCCGACGAGGCCGAGGACCACGGAGTCCACCACGTCGTCGCCGCCGACCAGCTTGAGGTGCTGCCGACCGCCCCAGGACGCCCAGCGGATCGGCCATTCCCCGTCCGCGCGGCGTCGGCACGCGGCGACGAGAGCGTCCGAGCCGAGCCGGGCGGCGTTGGCGGCCAACCTGGTCAGATTCTGGGACCGCGCGTTCGGCGTCCAGTCGTGCAGGCTCAGTTCGAACGCGGCGAGCGCGTGCCTACCGTCGGCAGTGTGCAGGCCGCCTCGTTGGGCCAGGACCGCGTCGGGTCCTGCGACCAGCAGGAACCCCGGGTCGCAGACGAGGGCGTCGAGCACTCCCGCCGCGGCGGCGTGCGCAGCGAGGTGGGTGCGCGCGTAGGCCCCGGCGTCGCTCCAGTCACGCTCGTCCTCGGTGCCCGGCGGGGTGAGCGCCTCCGTGATCGCGCGATGGGCGGCGTGCACCTGCGTGGTGAGCGCGCGGGCCATGCCTGCCACGTCCGGCCGGCCTGCCTGGAGTCGGCCCTCCATGAGGTCGCGCAGGCTCTGGTGCCGGATCGCGTAGCGCGGCTCTCCGGATGCGTCGTCCTGGCGGTAGAGGAACGGGCGGATCGTCTCCTCGGCGAACACGCGTACCGCCTCGGTCGACGGCATCCGGGCGAACAGGCTGAGCTGCTCGGCGGTCAGCGGGGCCCGGGCGGCCGCGAGCACGCCGAGCAGCGGCCGTATGACCTGGGCCCACTGCCGCTGGGCCGCTTCGTCGTGCGGCGCGCCTCGCCAGCGCTCGATCTGCTGCGCGTAGTACCCGGCGAGGTCGGAGGGAAGCTCGGCCACGCTGCGCGGCCCCCGTACGCCGTCCCGGATCTCGTCCAGCACGTACTGAAGGTAGATCCACACCCCGGCACAGGACTGCGCCACGGCCCGCCGAAACCACTCCAGTTCGGTCCCGCCGTCGCGCACGGCCCGCAGGAGGCGCTCGTCTCCGCTGTCGGGGTGGGTGACCACGGAGATGAACCGACGTATGTCCTCCAGGTTCTGCCGACCGTCGACCTCGATCTCCAGCCAGGCGATCGGGCGGCGCATGCCGTGCAGGGCGCGGCCGAAGCCGAATCGGCTCGTCGCGATCACGAACACCCCGTCGGGCAAGCTCCCGAGCAGCCCCAACGGAGGGCCGCTGCCGTCGACTTCGGGCCCGTCGTCGATCTCGTCAAGGCCGTCGATCACCAGGACGATGGGCTCGCCGGGTGCGCTCCGATTGCGTTCGTGGGCGGCAGCGTGGAGCAAGCGGCTGAACCACTCCGGTCGACCGGACGTGGGCGGAATGATGCCGTCCGGCGCCCACTGCTCGGCAAGCCGCCACTGTGCGATCAGCTGGGCGGCCAGGCTCTTGCGCGCCGCCTCCCCGGAACGCCCACCGGGCAGGCGCGTGAAGTGCTGGAGCCAGGGACGGGTCCACACCAGGTGGGCAGCGAGCGTGGATTTGCCGACCCCTGCCTCGGCCTGGACCAGCACGTACCCGCGCGGGTTGGCCGCGATGAATCCGTCGATCCGTTCGATCAGCCAGTCCCGCCCGACGAAGCGGGCGAGGTCCAGGTCGCGCTCCAACGGAGCGGGGTCGAAGCAGACGTCCTGCAACCGTTCCACGGGCCCGATGAAGAGGGTGCGCACCACCGGGCCGAAGTAGTTGTACTGAGCGTTGTGGTCGCCGAACTGGACGCCCTGGTACGTGATCGATTCGCCGCTACCACGCGGGCCTGCGCCCACGCCGCTACCACCGCTGGGCCTCGGATCGTCCATATCCACGCGCGCGGCCGTCAGTTGAACGTGTTGGTCTGCGTGTTGTGATCGCCGATCTGTACGCCCTTGGCCTGTCGGGCGTCCACGAAGCCCGCCCCGTCCCGTGGTTCGGCGAGGCCTATGTCCCGGAGCAACGACCGTGCCGCGGCGAGGATTTCCTCGTCGCTGTCGATGCCGACCGCGACGAGCAGTTCACGCAGCCGGTCCCGCCACGCATCGGACCCGACCTCGCCAGCTTCGCCGCTCTCGCCGGCTTCCAGGACTCGCACACCGCCCTCGCCACGAGCGGCGAGTCTCAGCCGCACCAACTCGCGCAACCCCGCGTACGCCTCGCGCACCGCACTGCTCGCGGTGTCCGTGAGCCCCGCCGCGGCGCCCGCCGACAGCGCGGCAAGCACAAGTTCCACCCCGTTCATGACCGCCCCGTCGTCGCGCCGAATTGGTTGACCGAGCCACCCGACCGCACACGTCCAGCACGCGGCCCTCCAGTATCGGCTCTTACGGCGTTCATGGCCAGGCCGTTACACGGCTCCGCCCGACGGCCGTGCCCTGCGGCGACGTGTGTCGGTTGCGCCGCGCGACGATGCGGTAGGCGTTGCGTCCTGCCGACGCAGCGCGGTCCAAAGGTTGTCGAGCGGGATGAGAAGCTGTTGTCTTTTCGATCTTGAGAGATGCTTATCGATCGGGTGGCCGCGGGGCCCTGGCCCGTATCCATGCCGAACTGCACGAGTTGGTCCGGGTCCACGACGATCTCAATTCCCGCACCGTGGCGGTGATCCTGGACTCCCAGTCCGTCAAGGGAGCCGAGACGGTGGGAGCGGATACACGCGGCTTCGACGGCGGCAAGCTGATCACTCGCCATACCTCCAGTGAACGCCCGAGGCGGTGCCACCGTCACCGCCTCGAGAACCCACGTGTTCTTCAGCTGATCACAAACTGCTTGATCAATCGGCGTGGCGGTTGAGCTGGGCCATCAGCTCGCGGTTCGCCGCGCGTGCAGCGGCAAGGTCGTCGTCACGCTCCTGGAGCTTCAGCTCCAGATCGATCACCTGCTGCTCGAGAGTCGTGATCCGAGCCTTGAACTGCTCGGTGTCCTCGGGACCGCCGATACCGGACTTTCGCCAGACCTGCTCGCCCAAGACTTCGCTGAGGCGGGCTTCGAGACGGCGGACCTGAGCGGCGAGCCGGGCGGTTCGGGCGTCGGCGGCCAGCAGATCGGCTTGCAGGGAGGCCCTGCTGACGGCCGGGCTGCGGCCCCCGGGGACGGTGGGCGGCTCGGTCGGCCTGGGCGTGGACCTGGCCGAGCAGGTCGCGGTGGCGGTAGAGGAAGGTACGGTCGACGCCGGCGCGGCGGGCGATCGCTGCGACGCTGACGTCCGATCCGTCCTTCGCGGCCTGGGCCAGGGCGGTGAGCACGCGCTGGCGCCGTCGTCCGGTGTCGGCCCGGCGTCCCTCGATCATCGCCTGGACGGAGGGGTCGGGTGCGGTCATGCGGGTCGCTCCGGTCGGAGGTCGGGCAGGGGCTGGCGGATGCGGGGCATGCCGAGGAAGTTCTGCCGCATCTGGCGGACGACCTGGGCGGCCCGCTGGATCTCGGCGCGTTCGGCTTCGGTGAGCGTCTCGACGTCCTCGGTGACACGCTGGATCAGACGTCGGATGCGGGTGATCTCCGCGTCCGAGGGCATGGCCTCGGCGCGGGCCCAGTCGTCTGCCTCGGCCATCGACCGCAGCTTCTCCCGCTGCCGCAGGAGGTCGTCGAGGTAGGTGCGCAGGTCGGGGAGGTAGGAGACGTCGGTGGAGAAGTGGTCGCAGCCCACGCAGCGGAACCGGAGCGGGCAGGCTGAGCCGCCGGCGGCCACGTTGGTGGGCTCTGAGCAGGTACCGAAGGGGACGACGACCGCGCCGATGGCGCGGCGGGTGCGTTCGGCGTCCAGCACGGTGGTGACGGCTCCCCAGATGCGGGTGCCGTGGCGGTCGAACTGCAGCTGGGTGACGCGCTCGACCGCCTCGCGCAGGCGTACTTCCTTGACGCGGTAGTAGGAACGGGTGGATTCGAGGCTGTCGTGGTCCATGAGTTCGGCCAGGACGTCGACGGGGACGCCGGCGTCCGCGTGGCGCTGGGCGAAGGAGTGCCGGTAGGTGTAGGGAAAGATCTTCTCCTTGTCGAAGACGGTGCCGTCGTCGAGGACGAAGTCGGGCAGCTTCTCGACCCATTCGCGGTGCATGGCGCTGAGGTGGTTGGAGTCGATCGACCGGTCCCCGCGGAGGTTCAGATTCTGTGCGGGCAGCAGGACCAGTGCCGATGGCGGCCGGTCGGGGAAGCGTTCGCGTACGCGTTTTTGCTGTTCGGTGATCAGTTTCGCGGTCGGCTCGTGGATGGGCAGCTGGCGCCCGATCCGCTGTTCCTTCCAGTTGTTGTAGAGCAGCACGGGCTTGCCCTGGCTGTCGCGGGTGAGGCAGTTCAGTTCCAGGCGGCAGATCTCTTCGGGCCGGCGGCCCGTGTCCATCAGCAGCTCGACGCTCAGACGTATCTCCAAGCAGGTCATCGCCTCGAACGAGTCGAGGTGGGCGCAGAGCTGGCGCATCACCTCGGGCGGCAGGTCCTGGCCCTCCTCCGAGGGCTCCGGAGGCTTGGGGACGTCGAGGCGGGTGATGACGAAGTCGTCCGGCAGACCCGCCAGGGGTCCTTCGGGGCGGGTCAGCCCCATGACCCGGCACTGTTTGAGGACGTTGCGGGCCATGCGGACGTAGCTGATGCGGGTGTTCGTGGTGAACCGGCCGTTGGCGTCGAGGAACGCCATCCGGTTGAGGAAGTTCTCGATGTCGGCGCGGGACAACTCGCTCTTGTCCGTGCCGCGGTCGGGGCGGGCGCGCAGGGTGTCGGAGAGCTTGGCCAGGCCGTGGAGGTGCTGCTGAGCGTGGGACGCGGTGCTCTTGGAGCGGACCTTGGAGAGGTAGTCCGCGGGCCCAGCGTTTGGCGCTCTCGCGCAGCCAGGGCTGGTGGATCACGGTGAAGACCAGGGTGCCGCGGTGGCCGAAGGCGACCAGGTCCCATTCGTCCTTGGCGTACTCGCCCTCGGGGGTCTTCACGGCCCGGATCGCGTAGATGCGGGTCCGGTTCAGCAGGATCAGGGCGTCTTCGTTCGCGACGGGGTCGGGGACGTCCTCCAGGCGGCGGGCGAGCGAGGGGCGGATCGTCTTGTCGATCAGCGCACGGAAGTTGCCGGCCTCGGTGCGGGCACCGCGGTGGCAGCGGTGCTGGAGTCCGAACAGCAGCTGAGCGACGATGAGTTCAGGAAGACCCCTGAAGCTGATCTCGACGCCGAAGCTGCCCGACTGCGCGGTCCGCAGCCACCGCTCCTCGTCGAACCCTCTCTCGCGGCGCAGGGCCGGGAGCTGCTTGCCGTGCGGGTGGCACAGGCGTGTGCCACTCTCGTTGACGGCCTGACGGTTGCAGGCCAGCACCGAGCAGTCCTCCAGGCCGGGCAGGCCCTTCACGGACGGATCGGCGAGGAACTCCTCCAGCGTGCCGCCCTGCTTGATCATCTGCCAGCGGTGGGCCCGGCATATCGGCTCGTTGCCCGAGCTGATCCACGGGCGTTCGCAGCCCAAGACCCGGCAGTTCTCGGTGCCCAGATGAAGATGCCGCGAGATGCGGGGAATGCGGACGAACTCCTCCACGGGCATGCCGGACTTCCGGTGCCGGCTGTAGCAGGTGCTGCACAGCTTCTTCCCGCGCACCGGGGACTGGCAGTTGGGCACCGGACAGCGTCTGCCGCCCATGGTGGGGTGCCCCACCGGCGTCATCACGCGGCGCTCGGCGTTCCAGCCTGCCTCGGCGAGGAAGTCCTCCCTGATCATGGACCACAGGAAGGTGGTCACCTCGGCGTCGGACGCGTCCGTTCCCGGGGCCGGAGCGGTGACCACGGGCGTGAGCATGCGACTCATCGGGCACCCCCGGTGAACTCGCGGGACGAGGGCACCGCGTCCACCGCGTCCCGCAGACGGTCGGGAGCCGGTGTCAGATACGGCTCCGCGCTGGACAGCCGGGAGTGGTCCAACAGCGCGGCGATCTCGTCCTGCCCACCACCCGCGTCCGCGAGATTGCTGCCGGCCGCCCGGCGCAGCATCCGCGGTGTGACGTTCCGGCTCAGCCCGGCACGCTTCGACTACCGCCCTAACAACTCGGTGATCGAGTCGGTGGTCATCGGGGCGCCGAGCGGCTCGGCGAACAGGTTCACCAGCACGAAATCGCTGCCTGGGCCGTGCGGCAGCGCCATCCGCTCCATCACGTACTGGTCATAGGCGAGGACCACCAGGCGGTCGACAGGCTTCCAACGGCCCGGCGCGGCAGTCGGCTGCCGCTTGGCCCAGGCCCCGTTGACGTTGTCCCGCCGCAGCGTGTGCAGATGAGAGCCCCGCTTCGGGCAGCCGAGCGGCGTCGAGTCCGGCATGAAGTGCATGTCCTCCCGACGCAGGCCGGCCGCGCCTCCCGGCCGCAGCCCGGCCCGGCCGAGCAGCAGCACGATGAACCGGTCCCGGGCGGTGCGGCAGGCCAGGAACAACCACGATCTCGCGGTCGGTGGCCCGCTCGCCCTTCTTGCGCGGGACCTGCACCCGATGCCGCGGCCGCATCCGGTAGCCGGTCAGCTCCTCCCCGCGAGCCTCCTCGGGCAGGTCCCACGAGTCCGCCACCTCGTAGAGCTGGGCCATCACCGGCGAGGGCACCGCCTTCGTGGTGATGCCGTGCAGCAGGAACTGCCGCACCCCTGTGAGCACGTTCCGGATCCGGGCCGGCTCGCGTACGGCGTCAGCCCCCGGCCCCGGATACACCAGCCCGCTGCCCACCGGGCGCTCGATGCCCGTGACCACCTTCGAGCCGAACTTCAGCCAGACGACGAACAGCCCCAGCTCCTCGGCGGCCACCCGCCAGTCCCGGCCCGTCCGTATGCACCACCGCAGGTACAGCGCGATGTGCCCGGCGTACGTACGGGTCGTCAATTCGGCCTGGTCTCTGCCGAACCGCACGTGCCGCAGGAAGGCGTCTGCCTCCGGGACCACGGCCAGGTCGTCGTCCACCACGGTCCAGTAGCGGACGCCGGATGGGAGTTGAACAGGAAAGGCCCGCAAGGGTCTCCTCCGATCTCAGTGCAACGTGTCGCAACAATCGCGACAGCCCCAGAGATGCTAGAGAAAACCCCAGGTCACACAGCTAGTGCGACGTCACACCACACGTGGAGAAGCCCGAGAGAACGACCACCAGGAGCACGGCGTCGCGCGGGTCGGCGGTGACGCGGTCGGGGACGACGTCGGCGTACGACTGCGAGCCGAAGCCGCGGACCACCAGGACCCGGGATACCCGCGTCGGCGAGCCAGCCGGTCAGCTGCTGGCGCAGGGTGTCCTTCTCCGCCGCGACGTACAGGGCGTGCTCCTGGCCCTCGGTGCGGTCGAGGCGGAACCAGTCGGGCATCTCCGCGACGAACGCGTCCGCGCCCGGCCAGGCCGGCGGGACGTGGACCTCCCGGACGGTGTCGATCAGGTCGGGGAACCGGCCCTCCCTGCGGGCCTTGGCCAGCTGCGCGGACAGACGGCGGTACATCGGCGCCGTGTGCGGCAGCGTCCCCTCGGAGACCAGGCGGTACATGACCTGGCGCAGCGTGACCTTCATCGGCGCGTACCCGTTCACGATCTCCCGCGCCCGGTCCACCACGGACGGCCACCGCACCCGCTCACGCGCCATACCGGTACATGTACCCCTGGACGCCGTCCGTCGCCTGGACCTCCCCGATCTGGGTTATCCACAGGCCGGAACGCGAACGGCGGTTCCTTCGTACGCTGCTGCCCGAATCGGATCACACGGGGGTGTGCGGGATGCGGTACGGCGTAGTGGTGGAGGAACTCGCGGTCGAGGTCATGGCGCAGCTGCCGACGACCGGGCCTGGCGGGAGGTGCTGGCACTCGTGGAGGTCGCGCGGATGGATCCGCGAGCCTGGCCCGATGTCTGTGACCCGGGCTCCGTGGAGGAGATCCGGGAGGCGTTCGGACGGCGGTGCTGGATCCAGTACATGCCGCACGGCCGGGGCGATCGAGGTCCGTGACATCGGGTGGGTGGGCTGACGCCTGGGCCTCTGCTGACGCGAGAGGCCCAGGTCACTGACACGGGACCGGCCAGCCACTGACACGAGAGCGAGACAGCGGCGGTTTCAGCTCAGGCGGTAGCCGAGGAGCGCAAGGCCGGCGGCCGCAGCGCGGCGCTGGTAGGCGCGCAGTCCCGGGGCGCCGGGGGGTGCGGGCTTGCGGGCGTTGCGGTGCCAGTGGCCGGTGAGTGCGGCGAGGAACGCTGTGGTGGTGTCGGGACTTCCGGCAGTGGCGGGGTGGTCGCGGAGCAGACGGGCGATGTCTGCGGGCGTGTGTCCGGCGAGGATGAGCTGCGGGGCGAGGGAGGCGGCGTCGATGCAGGCCGGACCGGTGGTCGCGTGTGCCCAGTCCACGAAGGTCACGCCAAGGTGGTGGTCGCGGACCATGTTGTCGGCCCGCAGGTCTCCGTGGACGATGCGGTTGCCGTGGGCGAGGGCGGGCCAGGCGGCTTCCAGTTCGGCGAGCTGCGGCAGGTAAGCACGGGCGGTGGGGGCGAGGTCGGCCGGCGGATCGGAGAGCAGTTCGTCCCAGCCGTGCAGGGCCGCCGTGGTGGAGGGCGTGGTGCTCACCGCCGCGGCATATGGGGTCGGGGCGGGGCTGGAGGTGAGCTTGTCCAGCAGCGCCCAGGTCTGTTCGGCGTCGCCGGAGGCCGGGGAGAGGTCGGGGTGAGGGCCGTCCAGGTGGGCGATGACGACGGCGGTCCAGTCGGCGGCGCGGTGGATGCCCAGTAGCTCCGGTGCCGGGGCGCCGGGCGGCAGTGAGCCGAGGACTGCGGCCTCGTGGACGTTGGCGGCGGTCAGCGGATCGTCGTCGGGGGCCGCCTTGACGAAGGCCCGTTTGCCGTCGGCCAGACGGAGAACGGCGGCGAGCTGGTGACCGAAGCCGCCTGCGGGGGTGACCGTGTCGGTGACGGGTGCGCCCAAGGCGTCTTCGAGGCGGGCGCGCAGGGGCGTGGGGACGTCGGTCCATTGCAGACGGCCGCTGGTGGGCGGTACAGGCATCGGGGCAGCTTTCAGAGGTCCGGAAAATCGGTGGGCGGGGTGATGGGGTGCGCGCCGAGCCGGACCGCGAGTCGGGGCTGAGGAACGAGGTCCTCAGTGCTCCAGCTCGACGCCGGGCGCTCGTCGCCGCATCACGCGCATTCGCCTGTGTCCTCTGAGTGCAGAAGTGCAAAGGGGCGCCCGTAGGGGTGCCCCTCCACTGTAGTGGTGGTGCTGGGTCACGCGCTGTCGGTGTCGGTGGTGCTCCTTGGCATGCTCGATGGTCCGGAGGTGAGGGGAGCTGCAGCCGGCCACCGCGTGACCGCTGGGCACGCCGTCGTTGGAGAGGCGGCCCCGTCACGCCCGGCCCCAGGGATGTCATGGCTGATCCCCCAGGGTCCGCGAGATGTCCGGAGCGGAGTCTCACTCTTCTGGGCCGTCTGGCGGCTGTTCTGCACGGTGGGCTGCCAGGGCGGCCCAGCTGGTGCACACCAGGACGGCGGGCTCCGTGAGCCCCGGCCCGATGCCGCGCGGCATTCCGTCGCCGTTGGCGGCCGGTGGTTCGGACGGCCAGGGGCGGGTCAGCCACTTCCATTCCTCAGCGGCCGGCCCGGTGGCCGAGCTGGAGCTCAGGCCGAGCTCGTCGGCGAGTGCGCAGACAGCCGAAGGGCCGCGGTCGAGGAGTTCGAGGAGGCAGGTGGCGGTGACGGCGTGGACCGGAACCTGCTGGCGGTGGGCGAGCCCGGCCAGGGTGACCGCCAGGATGTTGCGGACGGCCTGGTAGTCCCAGGAGTTGGGGACGGACTGGTCCCGTACGGTGATCTCCTCTGCCCGGGCCACGGCGCTCGGCCACTGGGCTACGGTCCCTGGCCGCTCGATGTCCTCCATCTGGTCCCGCAGTTGCTGGGCCGCGCCGATGACGGCGTCGTGATCGGACGCCCAGAACTGGGGGCTCTGCGCGGTGGGGTCCCCGTACGTCCCGTCTTCGAGGGTCCGGCCTGCCCACATCTGCACGCTGATCCCCACCGTGATGCCGATCCACCAGGCACGGTCATTCGGGACCAGCCGTGCCTGAGGGCTGCACCAGGTCGTCAAGTACGCCCACGATTACGGGCAACACACCGCCTACCTCGTCATCTACAACATCAGCGACAAGCTCCTCGAGCTGCCGACCGACGGCACCCCCGGAGCCTGGCCCCCATACACCGAACTCTCCGGCGCCCGCGTCTACTTCATCCACGTCCGCGTCCTGCCACCCACCACCACCGCCAGCAAAGCCGGCAAAGCCACCCGCGTCACCCTCACCCGAGACGACCTCACCAACCCCAACGCCTCCTGACGTCCGAGTCAGCAGGTACTTTCGGCAGGATCCATACCTCAAGTCGCCTGCCACCCAATAGAGAGCACCGTGAACAGCCGGGACCGCATCCCGTACTTCCGCTGGCAGCGCCACTTGCCGCGCCTCATACAGGACCGGAGCGCAGGCCTGATGATGGCCGGGGCGGCGATCATCGCCCTCTCGTTCAGCGTCATCGGCGGTCTCGCTGAGCTGTCCGGACCCTCATCAGATCCGTGCCAGCGGGCACGCGACATCGCCGACGAAGCCCGCCCCGCTGACGGAAAAGTGGACTCCGGCATTGAACGCGAGCAGGCCATCGAACCAGCAGGTGAATGGCTCGACGCTGCCACGGAATGCCAACAGGCCGGCGGCGACCCAGGACCCGGGTTCTAGCCACCACACCGCAGAGCACGCCACCCCAATGGCACCTCAAGTAGCGACCCAGGAAAACTGCACTACGCTCGATCAACCTGCACACAGCGCATAAGCGCAGGTCAGACAGCTACTGCCGCGCTCATCCCCGCACTCCGAGGACCCCGCCCACCAGGAAGACCACTCACAAAAAAGGGAAACCCCAGCTCGTAGCCACAGCAGCCACGCAGGACGACTGGGCGACGACAGGCCCTGGCCCCACGACGCGCAACTCGCTGCACTCGACCCGTGGTGGAACCCACCCTGGCGAGCCACCTGGAACCACAGCTGGCACCAAGCCCACGCGTACTACAGCACCGGCCTGCCCTTCCCCAACCAGACCACCAAATGGATCCGCACCCAACAACGCACCTGGGACCAGCTCAACCCCCACCAACAACACCTGATGACCACCCTTGGCATCCACGGGCCCACACCCCTGTGCCGCTACAACAGCCACCCAGCGAACATGACCGACCAACCGACAAAACTGATCAACACCTACGAGACCAACCCAGAACGAGAAACCCGCAGTCCACAGGCCCACCCAGCCCTGCCCCGCCAACAACGCCAAACACCTCGCCAGCACACAGCACACCGCCAGCCCCAACCAGCCAACTGATCAGCCCAGCTCAACACCCCACACACCGATCAAAAAGAACGAACCGCGACAGCGGGGGCGAGGATCACCCGACCACCACGCCTGGTTCCAACGTTGTACCCGGCTGCCGGTGAGCGTCAATAGATCTGCGCCACCGCATGTCCCGATCTCAACGACGGTACTGACGCCGCCGCCACCGCCGCCGACAACCGACCGCGCCCTGCCGTCATCGGCCGACCGCTCTACGGCCCACCGCGGAACTCGACCCCACCGTCAGAGCCCGACCCTGCCTTGCCCGCCCCGGAGCTCCCGGGCGGGGCAGGCGGGGCAGGCGGGGCAGGCGGGGCAGGCGGGGCAGGCGGGGCAGGCGACGTGTGCGGTATCACTCAGCCAGAGGTCCGCGCGGCCCCGGTGCTCTCCCTGACGATGAGCTCCCAGCCGCAGCGGAGGTCGCGCGGCGGGGCGGGGCTCTCGGAGGTCATGCGTTCGACGAGGGCGGACACCGCCTGTCGCGCCATGTCGGCGTAGTCCGGTCGGACCGTGGTCAGGGTCGGGATGGTGAAACGCCCTTCGTCGATGCCGTCGAAACCGGCCAGGGCGAAGTCGTGCGGTGCGTGCAGACCGTGGTCGTGAGCGGCGCGCAGGGCGCCGATGGCCAGGACGTCAGCGAAGCAGTACAGCGCCTCGGGCCGCTCGCCCTGGGTGAAGATCCGAGCGGCGGCGCGAGCTCCTGCTTCCTTGCTGTAATGAGCGCCGGGGACGGCCGGGGCCAAGGCCTCGTCGAAGGCCAGTCCTCGCTCGGACAGCGCTTCCCGATACCCCTTCAGGCGCTGCAGTGCGGTGGCCGTGGCGTGGGGGGCGTGGTCCTGGCGGCCGATCACCGCGATCCGGCGGAAGCCCTGGTCCAGGAGGTGGCCGGTGAGCGCTCGCGAGGCGGCCGCGTTGTCGATCGCGACATGATCGACCATGACGTGCCCGAACGTGGCGTCGGGCTCGTGCTCGCCCAGCAGCACGATCGGCATGGACCTGGTGCGCTGCGCGAGTGCCTCGCCGGCGAGGGCCAGCGGCGACATGATGACCCCTTCGATGAGCGGATCGCGCAGATGCTCGGCGGCGCCGAGTTCCGCTCCCGCCTCGCCTCCCGTCTCCTCGATCAGCAAGGTGTAGCCGGCCTTCCGGGCCGCGCCGATCATCGCGGTGGCGACCTCCGCGAAATAGGGGTTGCCCAGGTCCGGCACAGCCAGTGCTATCACCTGGGAGTGTCCGGTGCGCAACCTGCGGGCCGACAGGTTCGGGCGGTAGCCGATCTCCTCGATCACCTGGTGCACCCGCGCGGCGGTCCGGACGGACACCCTGTTCTCGACGCCGCGGAGCACGTTCGACACCGTCTTGATCGACACTCCGGCCCGCGCCGCGACATCGTGCAGGGTGGGCTGGGCCATCTGGTCCTCCGGGCTCGTTCTCAGTCGTGGTCGCCGTGGTCGCCGTGGTGGCACGGCTGCCGATGACCACGACCCGGTCCTCGTCGGTCGCGGTACGTCCGGGTTCGGCGCCTCTGAAGGTACCGCCACCCGGGCATCCCGGGCCCGGATGTTGCGGCAAGACGTCGTCCAGGTGTCCACCAGCCCATTGACGCGGCTGCCGAAGTAAAGGTACAACGTTGGAACCTGACCGGCCGACCGACGCTCCCCACCGGGTCCCGGACGGCAGAATTCGCAGGCACGGGCCGTACTCCGGCACTGGATGGAGCCGCTTCGTCCCGGCACCTTCGCCAGTGCCCGTGCCGTCCGCCCTCGTTGCCGCACACCCTGCGGCACAGTCTGCGCGCGGGCCGCTCCCCCACATCCACACACGCCACACGCCACACGCACCCACCTGCCCAGCTGAGGTCAGCGGCAGTCGAAGGAGACCCGCATGTCATCCAACAGCTCCGCCAACAGAGCAGCCGCACCCGGCGCTCGTCCCGCCGTAGGCACCTCCCGCCGCTCCCTGCTGCGCCTGCTCGGCGCAGCCGGGATCGGGGCCGCCGCGACCGGTACCCTCAGCGCCTGCGCTCCCGGCACCTCCGCGGCCCCGAAGGCCCTCGGTTCGACCGCACCCGCGAACGCGAAGGGCACCGCCACCCTCTGGTTCCGCGACGACGACCTGCTGAAGGTGTTCCGCGGTGTGGTGCCCTCGTTCAACAAGAAGCACCCGAACGTGACTTTGAAGCTCGTCGGCGTCGACATCGACACCAAGCTGCCTCCGGCGCTGATCTCCGGTGCGGGCGTGCCCGACGGCTCGTTCTTCGGTGACGGCAATGTGCTGGGCCAGGCCGAGCACCTCACCGACCTCACCGCGCAGATGGCGAAGTACCGCGCCGACACCGTGCAGTACAAGCTGGACAGCAACACCAGCGACGGCCGCCTGGTCGGCGTCCCCTGGGACACCGACCCGGGCCTGCTCTACTACCGCGAGGACATCCTGGCCGCCGCCAAGGTCGACCCCGCGCAGCTCACCTCGTACGACGCTCTGCTGGACGCCGCCCGGGAGATCAAGGGCCGGGACGCCAAGGCCCGTCCGATCCCGCTGGAGCAGGACCCGAACCTGGCCACGCAGTGGCTGATGATGCTGGTCAACCAGCAGCAGGGCACCGGCCTGGTCGACGCCAAGGGCAAGCTCACCCTCGACACCGCAGCCTTCCGGACCGCGCTGACCTGGATCAAGAAGGTCGTTGACGAGGGCCTGGGAGCCCGCAGCAAGTTCGCCGGCACCACGCAGATCGCTCAGGCCGACGGCGGCACGGTCTCCCTGGTTCCCTGGGCGATCTGGTACAACTTCCTGGTCCAGGGCACCTTCAAGAAGAGCACCGGCCACTGGCGGGTGGCGCAACTACCCGCGTGGACGCCGGGCGGAGCCCGCTCGGGCGTCATGGGAGGCAGCTCCTTCGTCATCCCCGCCAAGGCGGCCCACCCCGATCTGGCGTGGCTCTTCTACGAGCACGCGATCTACAGTCCGGAGGGCTACAAGGCCGTCTTCGGCAGCAACAGCGTCTACCCCAACGGCCTGAACACCGCGCTGCCGTCGGTGAAGTCCGCGCTCGACCCGGCCACCCCGCTCTTCAAGCCGCTGCCCGGCCTGGGCCGGCAGAACCTGTGGGAGGTGGCCACCAAGGCCTCCCTCGCCATCCCGTCGGGCTACCGCATCCCGTCCTGGTTCAACCAGGCCGCCACCACCTACCTCGGCGCGAACCTGCAGAAGCTGATGGACGGGAACATGAGCGTCGACGACGTCATCAAGAAGTCCGCGTCCGACATCCAGACCAACCTCATCGACCGGGCCTGACCGCCATGGCGAACCTGACCTGGAACACGCGGGCGCCGAGGGCCGGTGAGCAGACCCCGGCACCGCGCCCCCGGGGCCGGCGCATCGGCCGCCGCTCGGTCCCAGCCCGACGGGAAGGCTGGTGGGGACTCGGTCTGATCGCACCGTTCCTGCTGCTCTTCGCCGCCTTCACGGCCTATCCGCTCGGCTACGCCCTGGAGCTCAGCTTCAGCAACTGGCACGGCGCGGGCGCGCTGCGCTGGGTGGGCTGGTCGAACTACACCTACCTGCTGAGGGACTCCGGCTTCTGGTCCTCACTCGGCAACACCGGGCTGATGTGGCTGCTGATCGTGCCGGCCCAGACCCTCGGCGGGGTCGCGGTCGCCAGCCTCCTGACCCGCTCGCGTCTGAGGTTCAAGAAGGCCCTGCGCACCGTCGTCATCCTGCCCTACGTGACACCGCTCGCGGCGATGGCGCAGGCCTTCCTCCTCATCTTCGATGACCAGTTCGGCCTGCTGAACCGGATACTCGGCACGCTCGGCGGCCCCCAGATCGGCTGGCTGACCACGACCGCCTGGGCGAAGCCGGCCATCGCCCTCTTCATCCTGTGGAAGACCAGCGGCTACGCCCTGATCATCATGCTGGCCGCGGTGCAGGGCATCCCGCCCGAGGTGTACGAGGCGTCGGCTCTCGACGGGGCCGGCCCGGTGCGCACCTTCTTCTCCGTCACGCTCCCGCTGGTACGCCGCGCCGTCGGCTTCTTCCTCGTGCTCTCCACCCTCGGCATCTCCCAGATGTTCCTGGAGCCGTTCTTGATGACCAAGGGCGGTCCGTACAACTCCTCGACCACCTCGGGCCTGTACCTCTACCAACACATCTCGGCCTCCGACCTCGGCACGGGTGCGGCGAACTCCTTCCTCCTGGTGCTCCTCGTCCTCCTGTTGTCACTGATCGCGGTCCGTGTCCTGCGCCCCCGGGAGGACTGAGCCGATGACCTCCACCCTGACCCGCCGCCCGTCCGCCGTCGCCACCACTCCCGCGCCCGCCACCGGCTCCGCCCTGCGCCTCGTCCGTACCGTGCTCGGCTACGCCTGCATGCTGCTCGCCGCGGCCGCCTTCCTGCTCCCGATCGTCTGGATGGTCGGCTCCTCCTTCAAACCGGGCACGAGCATCCTCAACGACCCCCTCGGCTTCGACCCCGCCACGGCGACATGGCGCAACTGGTCCGGCATGTTCGACAACACGCCGATCCTGCGCGCCCTGCTCAACACCGGCATCGTGGTCGCGGGCAAGGGCGGGCTGCTGCTCGTCTTCAGCCCACTGGCCGGCTACGGCTTCGCGAAGTTCGACTTCCCCTTCAAGAACGCCCTGTTCGGGCTGGTGCTGCTCACCCTGATGCTGCCGACGCTGGTGCTGATCATCCCGCTGCTGCTGGAGATGAGCCAGCTGAACTGGATCAACTCCTTCCAGGCGCTGATCCTCCCCGGCGCGGTCGACGCGTTCAGCGTGTTCTGGATGCGGCAGACCATCAGCGAGATCCCCGACGAACTGCTGGACGCCGCGCGGATCGACGGCTGCGGACCGCTGCGCGCCTTCTGGTCGGTGGTGGTCCCGGTACTGCGACCCGCCCTCGCCGCCCTCGCCGTGCTGTCCCTGTTCAACATCTACAACGACCTGGTCTGGCCGATCGTCGCCATCAACGACCAGCGGCACGAGACCCTCGCCGTCCTCCTCGCGGGACTGTCCTCGAACGTCAGCGGCGCGCAGGCCGGCGTCAGCAGCGCCGACATGTGGGGCCAGCTGATGGCCGCCTGCACCTTCGCGACCATCCCTACCGTGCTGCTCTTCATGTTCCTGCAGCGCCACTTCATCCGTGGCCTGCTCGCCGGCAGCAGTCGCTGACCACTCGCGGTCGCCCCCGTCGTCGTCGCAACCGTCTGCCTGCCCCCTGCCCCTGCCCCCTGCCCTCCTCTGCCCCCCTGCCCATCGCCGAAGGAATGGCTCCGAACGTGACCACACGGCAGCACGCCCACCTCACCGTCCATCCCCTGTTCGACGTCGGCGAAATCGATCCGCGGGTCTTCGGCAGCTTTGTGGAGCACATGGGCCGCTGCGTCTACTCCGGGATCTACGAGCCCGGCCACCCCACCTCCGACGAAGCCGGCTTCCGCGGCGACGTCAGCACCCTGATCCGCGAACTCGGCGTCAGCGTCGTCCGCTACCCGGGTGGCAACTTCGTCTCCGGCTACGACTGGCGCGACGGCATCGGCCCGGCCGCCGACCGCCCGACCCGCCTCGACCTCGCCTGGCGCTCACTGGAGCCGAACCTCGTCGGCATCGACGAGTTCCTGCCCTGGGCGCGCCGCAACGGCATCGAGTCCATGATGGCCGTCAACCTCGGCACGGCCGGGCCGAAGGAAGCCGCCGCACTGGTCGAGTACTGCAACCTCCCCGACGGCACGACCCTCGCCCGCGAGCGCGCCGCCAACGGGAATCCCACCCCGCACGCGGTGCGGACCTGGTGCCTGGGCAACGAGATGGACGGCCCCTGGCAGATCGGCCACACCACGGCCACCGAGTACGGCCGCCGCGCCGCCGAGGCCGGCAAGGCCATGCGCCTGGTCGACCCCGGTATCGAACTGGTCGCCTGCGGCTCCTCGTTCCGGCACATGCCGACCTTCGGCGCCTGGGAGGCGACCGTTGCCGAACTCACCCTGGACGTCGCCGACTACATGTCCATGCACGCCTACTACGACGGGACCGACGACCGCCGGGACTACCTCGCCTCCGGGCAGCGCCTGGAGCGCTTCATCACGGACGTCACCAACACCTGTGACGCCGTCAGCGCCAGACTGGGCTCCTCGCGTCGCATGATGATCTCGCTGGACGAGTGGAACGTGTGGTCGTCGGCCGCCGGCGCCTCGCCCGTCGGCGAGGGCCAGAACCACGAGATCGGCCACGCGCCCCGGATCACCGAAGACCCCTACGGGGCTCTGGACGCCGTCGTCCTCGGCGACCTGATCATCGGCATTCTCAACCACGCCGACCGCGTCAAGATCGGCTGCCTCTCCCTCCTCGTCAATGTCAGCGCACCGATCGTCACGGAGCCGGGTGGCGGTGCGAGCAAGCAGGCGATCTTCCATCCGTTCGCCACCGCCGCACAGGCCGCCCGCGGACACGCCCTGCGCACCAGGCTCTCCGCGCCGCTGTTCGAGACCTCCTCCCACGGCGTCGTCCCCCAGGTGGCGACCGCGGTCACCCACGACCGGGAGAGCGGTCGGGCGGCGGTCTTCGCCACCAACCGGGGCAGCGAACCAGTCGAACTCACCATCGACCACGCCGCCTTCGGCGCCTTCGACGTCAAGGCCGCGCGCACCCTCACCGCGGCCGACCCCCGCGACCCCCGCGACCTCGCGCTGGAACCCCTTCAGCAGATCCACCCCGGCGAACGGGTCTCGACCCTGCTCCTACCGCCCGAATCCTGGACTTTCGCCGCGGTCGTCGCCCGAGCCTGATCCCGTCCACCACGTCTGTCCCGCCGTCATGCCCATGCGCGAAAGCCGTCATGTCCCACCCGCCCACCGTTCCCGCCCGTTTCACCCTCGATCCCGCCTTCACCGTCGGCACGGTGGACCCGGCGCCTGTTCGACTCCTTCGTGGAGCACCTGAGGCGCTGCGTCTACACCGGCATCTACGAACCGGGCCATCCCGCCGCCGACGAGGCAGGACTGCGCACCGACGTCCTGGACCTGGTCCGCGAGCTGGGAGTGACCACCATCCGCTACCCGGGCGGGAACTTCGTCTCGGGCTACAAGTGGGAGGACAGCGTCGGTCCGGTGGAGCTGCGGCCTCACCGGCTCGACCTGGCCTGGCGCACGACCGAGACCAACGCCTTCGGCCTGTCGGAGTTCATGGGCTTCCTGCGCAAGCTCGGTCACGACGGGGAACCGATGATGGCGCTCAACCTCGGCACCCG
The DNA here is from genome assembly GCF_033793745.1 of Streptomyces sp. ME19-01-6. Lineage (NCBI taxonomy): Bacteria > Bacillati > Actinomycetota > Actinomycetes > Kitasatosporales > Streptomycetaceae > Streptomyces > Streptomyces sp. ME19-01-6. Next base: position 86,203 of record NZ_JARAXF010000030.1, read on the forward strand.
CGGTGTGGCGGAAGCCCTCGAGCTGCTGGAGTACGCCAACCATCCTTCCGGCACCGCGCTGTCCGACCTGCGCGCGGCGCACGGCGACAAGGACCCGTTCGGCATCAGGCTCTGGTGCCTGGGCAACGAGATGGACGGCCCCTGGCAGACCGGTCACAAGAGCGCCGAGGACTACGGCAAGCTGGCCGCCGCCACCGCCCGGGCGATGCGCGTGATCGACAAGGACCTGCAGCTGGTCGCCTGCGGCAGCTCCAGCCAGAGCATGCCGACCTTCGGCGCCTGGGAGTCGACCGTGCTGGAGCACACCTACGACCTCGTCGACCACATCTCCATGCACGCCTACTACGAGGAGACCGGCGGCGACCGCGACTCCTTCCTCGCCTCGGCCGTGGACATGGAGGCCTTCATCGAGAACGTGGTGGCCACCTGCGACCACGTGGGCGCCCGACTGAAGTCCAAGAAGAAGATCAACATCTCCTTCGACGAGTGGAACGTCTGGTACCTGTCGCGCTTCCAGCAGGACTTCGACGAGAACCCGCCGGACTGGCCCGAGGCGCCAAGGCAGTCGGAGGGCAGCTACTCGGTCACCGACGCGGTGGTCTTCGGCTCGATGCTGATCGCCCTGCTGCGCCACGCCGACCGCGTCTCGGTCGCCTGCCTAGCCCAGCTGGTCAACGTCATCGCCCCGATCATGACCGAGCCGGGCGGCCCCGCCTGGCGGCAGACGCGTCACGACACGGCCGCGGCCGAGTGTTGCGGGTCGAGCCGCGAAGCCCCGTACAGACGACCGCCAAGTACGGAGACGTACCGCTTCTGCACGCCACGGCGGTACTGGACGAAACCAGCGGAGCGGTGACCGTGTTCGCCGTCAACCGCAGCCAGAACCGGTCGCTGCCGCTGGAGGTCGCACTGCACGGTGCCGGCGTGTCCCGGGTCGCCGAGCACAGCGTGCTGACGGACGCGGACCCGGACGCCCGCAACACCTCGACCGAACCTGACCGGGTCGTCCCGCATCCGGCCACGGGTACCACGGTCGACGGCGAGGTGCTCCGCTGTGAACTCGTTCCTCTCGCCTGGAACATGATCCGGCTGCTGCCGGATCATGACTGAGGACCGTGGCGGTCGCGGACACGGCAGCGCCGGGCAAGGGCGTGCGTGGCCACAAATCTCCCAGCGTGCCCAGGCCGGCTCACGCGTGTGCTTCGGCGACAGCGGGCAGCCGAGCTCGACGGCCGGAGCACCCGCGGGCGAGGCGTCGTACCAGACCGGCTCACAAGTCCTGACTCAGAAGACCAGCGACCGACAACGAAACACAGGCCGGGCCGGTGGTCGCGTGTGCCCAGTCCACGAAGGTCACGCCAAGGTGGTGGTCGCGGCAGGTGGTCGCGGGCGGCGGGGGCGAGGTCGGCCGGCGGTTCGGAGTGGAGTTCGTCCCAGCCGTGCAGAGCCGCCGCTGTCGAGGGGGCGGTGCTCACCGCCGCGGCGTACGGCGGCGGGGCGGGGCTGGAGGTGAGCTTGTCCAGGAGAGCCCAGGTCTGCCCGGCGTCGCCGGAGCGCAGGGACAGGTCGGGGTGCGGGCCGTCCAGGTGGGCGATGACCACGGCGGTCCAGCCGGCCGCGTGGTGGATGCCGAGGAGGTCCGGGGCCGGGGCCCCGAGCGGCAGCGCGTCCAGGACGGCGGCCTCGTGGAGGTTGGCGGCGGTCAGCGGGTCGTCGTCGGGGGCCGCTTTGACGAAGACCCGGCGGCCACCGTCCAGGCGGAGCGCGGCAGCCAGCTGGTGGCCGAAGCCGCCGCCGGGGGTGACCGTGTCGGTGACGGGCGCACCCAGGGCGTCTTAAAGCAGGGCGCGCAGCGGCGGGGGGACGTCAGTCCATTGCAGACGGCCGCTGGTAGGCGGAACAGGCATCGGGGCAGCTCTCAGGGATCCGAAGATTCGGGTGGCGGGGTGATGGGGTGCGCCCCGAGCCGGACTGCGAGTCGGAGCTGAGGAGCGGGGTCCGCTGTCTCAGTGCTCCAGCTCGACGCCGGGCGCTCGTCGCCGCATCACGCGCATTCGCCTGTGTCCTCTGAGTGCAAAAGTGAAGAGGAGTGCCTGTAGGGGCGCCCCTCCACTGTAGTGGGGCCGCTGTCTCACGCGCTGCCGATTAGGGGCAGGTGGCGCAGTAGGGATGGCCCGATGGTTGCGGCATCACACTGGAGTGCGTGTAGGCACTGGGATCCGGGGCCGCTCCCCTTGCGGGCTATGGAGCGGCCGGGAGGGGGTCTGTGAGGCGGTCCAGCCGTTCGTAGAGGGCCCGTGCAAACTGGGCGCGGTTCTGTGATAGTGGCCAGTTGAGATCCCCCACTGGCGGCCCAGCTGGCGGGGAGTTATCTGGCCGCCAGTGATCACTCCGCTTGAGGGGGCCGCGTCGGCTTGCCGCAGCGGAGCCCTGGCCTCACCGGGCCGGAATGTGCGCCGCTCCGAACCGACGCTTGGCCATGCCGAGGCGTTCATACGTGGCGATGGCCGGCGCATTGCTGGTGAGCACCATAAGCGCGGCGCGGCCGTAGCGGTTGACGAGGGCGTCCAGGACGAAGCCGGACACGGCCCGGGCAAGACCGCGGCCGCGGGCAGAGGGGTGGGTGACCACCCCACCCATGAACCCGCACCCGGCCGCAGACCACGCGTCCGCCGCGACCGCCAGCGGCTCCACACCGGCGCTGCCGTCCACCTCTCCGACGACCCCGGCCCAGCTGCGCACGCCCGCGCGCCCCGGCTGCGCATAGGAGTCGGGGAAGAAGCGATCGAACAGCGACGTCGCCTCCTTCTCCTCGCGGGCGTCCAGCCACCGCACGCCTGCGGTGGCGACACCGGAAGGGGACGTGGTCTCCATCCAGAAGAAGTTGTGGACAGGCACCAGGCCGGGCAGCTGCCGCACCAGCGCATCGATCAAGGCAGCCTCCCCCAAGAGCCGGTAGGACGGGCCGACCTCCTCCAGGACCCGCCGCACCAATACGACCGCGTCGGCGCTGTCACCCTTGACTGCGAGCCGGTCCTGTTGCCGGTTTGGGCTGGCCACCGCCAACGCCGCACCGTGGCGCCAGGCCCGCACCCCCGGCCCCAGGCTCTCGCCGCCTTGTCCCTGGGCGGCCCAGATCAACTGCCCGTGGCCGGCCGCGGCCTGCTCGATATCGCTGAGTCGTGCAAGTTCCTCCATGCGCCGTGCTTACCAGGTGTTCCTGGAACCCCGCTGTGTCCCAGCACTCATCGATCACCGACTGTGATCATGTATCTGGCCATACTTGGAGAATGTGAAGTGGCCGCCGACACAGCGCTTCTGTCACCGGCTACGGGAGGGTGTGTGACAGGCCCGACAGTTCATTGGATCAGGTCGGTGTGCGGATGCTCGGGGGAGGCCGGGCAGACGTAGATCTGCATGTTGTCCGTGCTGCCTACTTCTACCCTCGTTGGCTGCGAGGGGTCCTGGCCCGGGTAGTAGGAGTCCGCGAGGGCGGCGGCCTGGTCTTCCTGCGGCGCCCAGCTGCGACCTTCACCGCCGTCCCACTCCCAGGAAGCGATCGTCAGTAGCGGGACCATCTGCTCCTCGCTCACAGCGCAGTACCGGGAGTTAGGGTCGGTGCGGCCCCAAGGGGGCCAGCCGCCGACCTTCCAGCCGGGTGCGTTGCCCAGATGAATGGAATAGAAGTCGCGCGGATGCTCCGCGTAGGAGCTGTCCACGTCCGCGCCAGCTGCCTGCCACCTGTTCCAGTTCTCCAGCATCCGCTGCAGCTCCGGGCTCAGATCCAGGCTGTTGGGGTACTCGGTGATTGCTTCTGGCGCCAGCACGCACGGCTCTGGCACGTAACCCGGATAGTCCGCCTCGTACGGTTCCGGTGGTGCGGCGAGGATGTCGCCGACCTCCGCGGCCGACCGCCAGAACAGTGCGGTCGCCGGCTTGTAATCCGGTTCGTGCTCGTACGGGCACCAGAGGATCTGAAGCAGATCGGCTTGCCCGGGCGGCCGCAACAGGGGTATGTCACGCAGGAACAGCTGAGCCACGGGCAACATCGGGACCGGGCATTCGGCGGGCCATGGAGGGCCGGCGTCGAGCCGTTCAGCGAGCCACGCGGCATTGCGCTCCTTGAGCGCTTCTTCCTCGGGTGTGAACGCGGAAGGTCGGTCATCAGGGCGCCACCGGGACTGCAAGCGTCTCTGGAGCCGCACTTCGGTCGGTGACCGGCGGAATCCAGTGTCTACGTGCAGGTGCGCGTCTTCGCAGTGCGGCCACGGCTCCCCAGCCGGCCACAGCAACGGCCCGCCGACCGAGCTGTCCCTGACCGAAGGCGACCCCGGACGCGGATGCAGCCGCATCGCAGGTCGCGCCAGAGGAGCCAGCTCGGGAAAGACCGCGGTCACCTCGACAGGACGCGGCGGAGTAGTGCGTACGAAACCCATACCGGTGATCCTGCCACCAGCCACTGACTCCCCTGCCGCCTCAATCCGCCTCAGCGCTCAACTGGCTGCAACGCCCACCAACCCGGCCACGGTGACAACAGGCCTGCCTATGTGGCAAATATCGCGCCACGGCTCACGGATTATTTTATAGCAGGCCGGAATTCGCACGTGTCAGAACTGAAAATCTATGGACTGGACGTGCGTGAAATCCGCGCGCAGGCCATCGGCCCGGGTGCCCCATTCCGTGAAATGCGACTCGGTAATGGCCTCCGCGACGATCGGATGCAAGTCTTCCTCCGTCGCTCCGGCTTCCTGAAGCTCCAGGATCTGCTTCGCGTAGGTGGGCGAATCGGGGTGGTGATGGTGCGTATGCGGCCGTCGTCCGAGCTGCCCGTGCAGGTGAATCCGAAGTACGCGGTCACTTCCACCATCATCCCGCTGGAGGGGGACGCCTGTTCGCGTGCCTGTGCTCTGACCGGAAAACTCGACGGTCAGATAGGCATGGCGAGGTAGCCCCCGGGGGCTTGGGCGGTTCCGGGGGTTGCTGGTCGTTCGGGGTGTGGGCCGGTGTGTCAGGTACCTGCCGGGGTGGGTGACGTCGTGGCCGAGGGCGGTGAGCTGGCGGATGAGGTCGCGGGTCTTGCGGGCGGGGTCGAGGGTCTTGGTGTGCCAGTCGGGGCCGAGGTCGCGGTAGCGGGCGGTGGGGTCGTTCATGAGGTGCCAGACCGTGACCAGGATGGAGCGGGCGACGGCGACCAGGGCCTTGAGGTGGCCTCGGCGTTTGACGATGCGGCGGTAGCGGGCGCCGAGGAACGTGTCGGTGCGGGCCGCGGAGACGGCGGCTTCGCCGAGTGCTCCGCGCAGCCAGGGGTTGCCTTTACCCGCGGGCCCGGAGGTGTTTTTGGGGCCGGACTGGAAGGTGCGGGGAGACAGGCGGGCCCAGGAGGCCAGGTGGTCGGCGGTAAGGAACACGCTCATGTCGGTGCCGATCTCGGCGAGGATGACCTGGGCGGTGGACGGCCCGACCCCGGGTATCTCGTCCAGGCGCTCGATGTCGGTCAGCGGCATCAGCATGCCCTGACCGGGCCGGTCGTCGTCGTGGTCACCGTCCTGGTCGTCGGGGGTCGTGGAGAGTTCGCCGAGACGGGTGGTGATGCGGACGGTGAGCTTGTCGATCTGCATGGTGAGGTAATCGATGGTGTCCAGCAGCATCCGCAGCATGAACGCGTGGTGTTCCTCGAACCCGCCGGCCAGTGCCTCTTCCAGCGCGGCGGGAGAAGCCTTGAGGGTGCCGTGCGCGAGGCCCGCCAGCGCTCTGGGACTGCGTTCGCCCGCGATCAGCGCTTCGAGCATGGCGCAGCCGGAGACCCCGAAGATGTCGGAGATCACCGAGGACAGTTTGATCTGCGCGTCCTCCAGGAGTTTCTCCGCCCGCTGTTTGTGCCGGGTGCGCTCGTGGGTGAGGACCGCGCGGGAGCGGGTCAGGTCCCGCAGCTCGCGCACCGGCTTCGGGGGCACGAACGAGGCCCTGAGCATGCCGCGTTCGGCGAGCTTGGCCAGCCACACCGAATCGAGCTTGTCAGTCTTCGGGCGGCCGGGGACGTTCTTCACATCCCGCGCGTTGACTAGCCAGCACTCAAGCCCCCGCGCCTCCAGGAGGAAGAAGAAGGGCTTCCAGTACGTCGAGGTGGCCTCCATCACCACCCGGGTGATGCCCTGGCGTATCAGGTGGTCCGCGAGATCCAGGATGGCGCCGCTGGTCGCGGCCACGTGCCACACCCGCTGCACCCTCCGGCCGGGTTTGTCCTCGTGCGGTACTCGGGTGCACACCATCCCGGACGCCTTGGCGATATCGATCGCCGCGACCCGCTCCCACCAGTTCCGGACCCTGCGCGCTCTCCTCGGCATCCGCATCCGCCACGGGCGAGTGCCCCTTTCCGGTCGTTCCGTTCGTACAGGCGGCGCCCGTCCCAAGGGGCCACGGGGAAGACGAAATCTGACCGGCGTGCTCTACGGCAACAAGGCAGGGCCCCGCAGCGGCCCCTGCACCAGACTGACCGGCGGGCTTGGTGTCCCAACGAGCTACCGGAGTCGGCGAGCGGGCGCCGCGATCATGTTTTCACGCCGGCAAGGCGTTACCCGACAGGGACCAGAAGGACTGACCTGCTGAAACATGAGAGGGAGCGCGGCAAGAGGGGGCGCGGAACCGGCTCCGGTCCGCAAGCGTCCACGGCACGGACGGCGCGGAGGAGGTCACCCGGACCGCGGACGGACGGGACGCTGAACCGGCGGACCACGGGACAGCCACGGCATCTCCGGCAGCGGCAGAGCCCTCGAACCCGTCGGCGGTCCGTGCCCCTGTGGACGGCGAGAAGCCGTCCGTCCCGGACGATGCGGACTGCCCGCAGGATCGGGAGGCCGACGACGAGTGGTTGGTGGAGCTGCTGCCGATCGCGCAGGCCGCGACTGAGCAGGCCGGACGAATCAGTCGTGACGTGGTGGCGGGTGCTGTGCGCAAGCACCGGGCGATCAGCAACGACCGGCTTGGGCTGCTGCTGGCCCGGCTGAGGAAAGAGGCCGAGGGTGCGGCGAGGACACCCGCCGCCGCTTCCAGTGCCCTCCAGTGATCTCATCTCATGAGTGGCCCCGGGGCCTGTACGTCCGCGCCGTCCAGGCCCCGGCCGGTCAGTTCGATCAGGAAGGAACGATCACGTGGTCTCGCCGACGCGACCGGGCGGAGGACGCCGTCTGCGCCGATGCTGTACAGGCGGCGTCCGCGCTTGCAGCTCACCTCCAGGGCGGGGGCGAACTTCAGCCACTCCAGGTGGATGACGTTCCGCTGGCCGATGGTGAGGTGGTCTTCGCCGACGTGACCTGCTCTGCCGCCCGCTTCTATGGAACAGAGGTTGCCTACCCTCCCTCGACCAGCGGGTACTTCGAGGACCACCCGACCTTCGGCCGGCGGTGGGTGTCCAACGGCCGCCTCGATGCCCGCCGGCGCCAAGAGGCAGAGGATGCTGCCCTACCGTAGTGGCGCGATCACGCCATGGCCCGAGTGGTGCTCACCTCGGTCGGAGTACGGCTCAGGCCGACCGGATCGCGTGACTGGCTGCCGTTCGACCATGCTCTCCTGACCGGAGTCGCCGCCGAGGAACAGCGGCCCGGCGGCACCGTGGCTGGGCGTGGCGATCGAACGCCTTCGCAGCCCTGCCGCATAAGAGGTCGTTTTCTCCCGATGTTTCATCCAGAATTGGTGTTTGATCCTTGAGTGTCCGGTCGCACCAGGAGATGGTGGCTTCGCCGGTGAGACGGCGGGCTATCAGGTCGGTCACGGCGAGGTGGATCATGGCTTCGGAGCGGGCGGGCAGGGTCTCGTAGTCGCGCGCCAGGCGGCGGTGGAACATCAGCTCCGGCGCCAACATGCACGACAGCCTCGGCCTCAAGCCGCTCGTGCGCGGCATCCCACCGATCCGCTCCCGCCGTGGCCCACGCCGCCGACGCCCGGCCAAGCTTCGCGCCGGCAAGGGATACAACTACCCCCACCTGCGCCGATGGCTGAGCAAGTGAGGCATCCGCCACCGCATCGCCCGCAAGGGCATCGAATCCTCCACCCGGCTGGGCCGCCACCGCTGCGTCGTCGAGCGAACCGTGTCCTGGCTCGCCGGCTCCGCCGCTTACACCGCCGCTACGAACACAAGGCAGAACACTTCCTCGCCTTCGTCGGCATAGCCGCCGCCGTCATCAACTACCGCCGACTCACCAACTGAAACGACGTCTTAGACCTCGCCCGCACGGACGACAAGCAGCTTCTTGTCATGTCAACGTCACATTTTCCAACCGCTGCTCTTGTCGCCGGCCGTGGCGCCGGTGGGCTGAAAGGACGACGATGTACACCCGCACCCGTACGCGATTGATCGTCGGTGTGGCCCTTGCCGCACTGACCGCAATCAGCACTTCGAATCATGCGACCGCCGCTCCGTCCCGGGCCGCCCAGACGATCAGCAACATCGAGTACGCTCCGGCTCAACCCGCGGGCAGCAAAGGACACCTCCTCGACCTCTATCTCCCGGACACCGGCAACACACTGTGGCCGCTCGTGATGTCCAGTTCCCAGGCCGTCTTCCCTGCGCAGGTTTACGACATCAAGGCGGCCGTCCGCTGGCTGCGCGCGCACGCCGCCCAATACCGGCTCGACCCAGACCGCTTCGCCCTCATGGGTGACTCGTCGGGGGGATGGGTCGCCGACATGGCCACCATGACCGGCGGCGTGGCCTCGCTGGAGGGGGACATCGGCACGACTGGTGTATCCAGCTCCGTCCAGGCCGGGGTCGGACTGTTCGGCCCCACCGACTTCCTCCAGATGAACGCCCAGCGCCTACCAGGCGGGCTCGACCACGATGCCGCCAACTCCCCCGAGTCCATGCTCATGGGCTGCGCGATCCAGACCTGCCCGGACAAGGTGGGGCAGGCCAACCCGATCACGTATGTGGACCAGAATGACCCGCCCATGCTGCTCGCACACGGGCAGGCGGACCTACTGGTACCGCACGGGCAGAGCGTCCTGCTCTACGACGCGATCAAGGCAAAGTGCGGCAACGCCCGCTTCTTCTCTGTCCCGGACGCAGGTCACGGCGCGCAGGACGTGCTCAATCCCTCGCACTACGGCGCGCAGACCGTCCGCACCACCACCGGCTGTCAGGAGTCCACCAGCACGGGTGCTCCCGACCTCAGCTGGGACACCATCGCGGAGTTCCTCGACGACGCCCTGAACGTGGGCGGCACGTCCACCGCGCGGCGCTGACACACGTTCGCAACGTTTGGTGGCCACCCGGCCTTCGGCATGCTGACCGCACTCCGACCCACCACCACAGCTTCCAGGTAGTTCGGAGAGTGGCCGGCATGCACCCGCAGCGGATCCAGTCCGATCCTTGCGCTTGCAGGGCCAGTGGTGGCAGCCGAAACCCGACCTCCGAAGGAGGCGTACACACCGATCCGGTCGTGGGATCCGGATCGGGCAACGTCTTGACCGTCACCCTCCAATCACTGCTCACTTCTCGGATGACTGGCCGGACTGGAAAGATGGCGCCTGTCCGGCGCGGGCCGCCCGCGCGATGGTGACGAGGTCGACGGCCGGCACCGCGACCTTGCTGATACAGCAGCACGGAGGCCCCCATGCCCCTGCCGCCCAGCCTGGTTGCGGCACCTACCGAGGCGACACCGGCCGAAGCGGTCGCGCCGTTGATCCGCGGCACGGTGGTGCTGCGCGCCCTCGACGACGCCGGCGGGGCGCTGAGCCTGCCCGAGCTGGAGCGGGCGACGGGCCTGGCCCGCTCCACCCTCGACCGGATCGCCGGCACCCTGGCCCGGATGGGGTACCTCCGCATGGACGGCCGGACGGTGCTGCTCGCCCCGTCGCTGATGGAACTCGGCAACGCCTACCTGGAGGCGCTGCGCCTGCCGGATCTCCTCGCCCCCTACGCCCACGAACTCGCCGGTGAGCTGGACGAGTCGGTCTCGCTCGCGGTGGCCGACGGCGACGGCGTCCGCTTCATCCACCAGACCACGCGGCGCCGCGCGCTGTCCGTCAGCTTCCGCGTCGGGGACCTGCTGCCTGTCGAGCGCTGCGGGCCGGGCCCCCTTCTCGCCGCGGGCTGGAACGAGGCGGACTGGGCACGGTGGCGGCGGCGCCGGGCGGCCGATCCAGACGGCCTGGGGTTTCCCGCGTTGCCCCCGGGTGATGCCACCCGGGTGCCGACGGACGCGGAGTTCACCGTGTGGGCGCGGCAGGCGGGCGAGCAGGGCTGGGCGCTGGACGACCAGCTCATCGAGCCGGGCCTGGTCGCGCTCTCCGTGCCGGTGCACGCCCCGGACGGAACCGTGGCCTGCGCGACGAGCCTGGTCAGCCACACCAGCCGGCACAGCGCCGAGGACCTGCGTGAGCGGCTGCTGCCCACGGTGCGCGCGACGGTCGCCGTGATGGAGCGGCGGCTGCGCGAGGCAGAACAGCCGGAGCCGGAGCCGCACGGTGCGCACCGGGCGTCATGGATCTCCGCCTCGAAGCAGGAGCTCGGTCAGGACTTCGTCGGATCGCTCGCCCGCGGGCTCACCGTGCTCACCGCCTTCGGCACGGGGCGCGAGGAACTGACCCTCACCGCCGTCGCCCAGGCGACCGGGCAGGCCAAGGCCACTGCCCGCCGGGCCCTGATCACACTGGCCCACCTCGGGTACGTGACGGCCGACGCCGGAACCTTCCGCCTCAAACCCCGCGTACTGGCGCTCGGCTACGCACCCCTGTCCCGCCTCCGGCTACCGCAGATCGCCCAGCCCCATCTGGAGGCACTCACCGAGCGGGTGCATGATTCGACCTCCCTTGCGGTGCTCGACGGGGACGAAGTGCGCTACACCGCCCGCGTGGCGACGCGGCGGATCATGAGCGTGGACGTCACCGTCGGAACCCGATTCCCGGCTCATGCCACCTCGATAGGTCGAGTTCTACTCGGCGCCCTCCCCACCGCCGACCGGGCCAGGCTCTTGGAGCGTGCCCGGATGACTTTCCTGACCCCGTACACCGTGACGGATCGTGAGGAGCTGGCGGCCGTTCTGGACCAGGTGGTGGCCAGCGGATACTCGCTGGTCGACCAGGAATTGGAGGAAGGACTGCGGTCCATCGCCGTCCCGGTCCGGGACCGCACCGGCCGCGTGGTCGCCGCGGTCAACGTCGCCACGCACACCGGCCGGCGCAGCACGCAGGAGATCATGACGGAGGTACTGCCCGAGCTACGGGCGACGGGCGACGCCATCACCGCAGACCTTCGCGTTGCAGGCCGTTTCACGCGTGTTCCAGAAGTTTGAGGGAGCCGGACTCCGAAAGTCGGCCCCCGGTCAGCCCGGGGCAAGAGCAACTGCTCGCCCCTCCCGCACGAACACGTAGAGCACCGCGCCGGCGATCATGAGCGCTCCATCGATGTACACGGCCCCCACCCAAGTGCCGTACGCGTCGAAGAGCGCGCCGCCGAGCGCCGGGCTGATGACCGCGCCGATCTCCCCGACCAGGTTCCACATGCCGAACGCCGCACCCCGCTGGTGTTCCTCGACCAGCTCGGCGACGAGTGCGTGGGCCATGGGTTGCAGGGCATTGAAGAACAAGCTGGCGGTGAACAGCAGCACCGACATGACCACCAGCGACGGCTTCCCCGCAGCCTGTAGGTAGAACCCGAACAACAGCACCAGCACGCCCTGGAGCAAGGTGAACCAGACCAGCAGAGGCCGACGTCCCCAGCCGCGTGTCCTGGCCCAGTCAGAGAGCCGGCCGCCGGCCGGGAAGCCGATGATGCCGGCTCCGGCGTTGAAGGTGGCGACCAGTGCGGCCTCGGTGAAGGAGCTGTGGGCGGCGTCGGCGACGATGGACACCGACCAGAAGCTGAAGAACCACAGGTTCCACAGGATGGCGATGGCCGCGACGCTCAGCAGCATCGCGTCCCGATTACGGACGATGGCGCCGGCGTCCCCCGCACGCCGGGAGAAGATGACGCCCACCAGGACCAGTGCCAAAGCGGTCTCGGTGACGGCCACGCCCCAGGTGGGCATGCCCGCGCCGTCGGCGACGAGGTAGACGGCCATGATGGCGGCGCAGAAGAGGACAGAGGTGGTACCGAGCCGCAACGTGGCTCCGCCCATTCTCAGCAGCCCTCCGAGCCGGCGTAGATACGGCATCATGACCAGGCCGAAGAGCAGAGTGACACTCCCGAGGATCAGGAACGGCATGCGCCAAGCATCATCTTTACCGAGGACATCGACCCCGAGATCGATCATGTACGGGGCACTGATCGTGGCGATCGTGAGGCCCAGTGCCAACCCGGTGATGACCACGCCCATTCCGAGGCTGACCTTGCCGGGTGGGGAGTGCCGAGCGATCAGGGTGCGGTCGTTGGAGTAGAGGACCCCCTCACCGAGCCAACCGATCGCCGAGATAGCCACCGGGGTACTGGGTGAGCATGTAGCCCGCGAAGAAGAGGCTGCCGATCAGACCACCCAGTGCGTGCGGATGGCTGGAGGCGCCGATCATGCCGATCTTGTTGTCGATCAACCAAGTCACGACCGGTCCGGTGATGGTGCGATCGGCGTAGCTGAAAACCCAGCCGGCCAGCAGCACGGCCCAAAGCGTATGGTACGGCTGCCAGCCACGGACTTCTCCGGCGACGGCTGAAGCGTTCAGACTCTCGCTGGTCGTGTGCGGCTCCACCGGGATCTCCTTCCCTTCATGGATGTGCACACCAAACGGGGTTCGCCATACGAACTCTTTTTCGCCATTTCCGAGGGGCCGCATGCTTCCACCACCGCAGGGTTCCGTCAACAGGTTCACCGCTCCCAGCAACCAGGGGTCGCGCAGGCTCCCACGCACGTCCCGCAGCAATCGCCGGACCGGCCGAGGGCCACTTGACGCGCATCACAGCCAGAGGACACCAAGGCCCCCATGCTGTCCTTTCGGATATAGCGGATTGACCACCTATATGGGTCTGCCGACCGCCAACTCGGCAGAGTAGCGCGCCGCCACATGGCAGCCCGTCAATGCCCCGAGCACACCTGCCACGTGGACGAGTCGATTGAGTACACCACCACCGCAGGGCAGACTCCACGGTCACCGAAGCTCGGGCACGCCACACCGCCGACACAGTCCGGAAACGCCCCGTGCTCCATTAAGTGTTCGTTGACCCCTCACATGCCCACCCCTATCGTCGGGCGCAGACCGGCCACCAACGCCTGCCGGTCACCCCCTCCCCCGAGACGAACCATGAAGGGTTACTCGATGACCAGACCATCTGCCCGACGCGCAACCGGCTCAGGAGTCCGAGCCCTGGTCCGTGAGTGTCGCGTCATCCGCGCCGTCGGCGCGCTCATCGCCGCAGTTGCGCTGATTGTCATGTCCGCGTCAGGCGCAGCCGCGCACCAATCCGCTCCGGATCGTGTTCAGGCGAACACCATGGGGTTCATCGGCTGCTCGATGGGCGAGAACGTCGCCCAGGGGTACCGAGCGGTCGGTGGACAGACCATGTGGGGCCCCTACGGAACGGGCGGCCTGGTGGTCCAGTCGTGGACCGATACGAACTCCGCCGCCTGGCAGAAGTTCGACCAGCAGGCAAGCCAGTACGGGAAGCCGACTGCCGTATGGGTGCAGATCTGCATCTTCCAGAACCCAGGCGCCACCTACAATGAGGTGAAAGAGCTCATCGCCAACGCGCGCCAGCACGCCGCCTCCGGTGCGAAGATCTACATCACCGGTCAGCCGCTCTATCCCGGCGGCAACGTGTGTTTCCTGGCCGGCGCCAACGGCCCACAGCTGACAGACGACCTCGCCAAGCAAGCGGCCGCCGACAGCACGCAGAACGTCACCTACCCCGGGGCGTTCCGACTCCAGAACAATGAGGTCGCAGACGGCTGCCACGCCAACACCGCCGGCCAGGCCTCGCTCGGCCGGCAAGCCCTCGCGTTCTGGGGGTAAGACCCTGACCTGCTAATGGCAAACGCGCAGTCTCACCTGCACAGCCCCCAGCACGGTGAGACTGCGCACCCAAGCCCCGAGTGTGGCCCGGCAGTTCGAGGGCGGTGAACAGTTCGTGGCGCACCGCGCGGGTGGTGGGGCGGGCGTGGAAGGTGATGCGGCGGATCTCCTCAGCAGGTTCGAGTTCGCGCAGGCAGCTGGCGACGGCCACGGTCTTGCCGAAGCCGAAGCCGGAGCCGCCATGGACGCACATCATGGCGCGGGCGGCGATGGTGTCGGTGAGGTTCTCCCGGGCGCCCAGCAGCGCACGGGTGGTGACCAGGCGGGCATCGGGCAGGGAAATGTACTGGTCGGTACGGACGGGCGGCAGGTGACCGGTCACGGGGAGTCCTCGCGCTCTGGTGGTCCGGTAGGTCGGGTGCGGGCTTTGAGGGTGTCGGGGGTGGCCCAGTCAGCCGGTGGCGCAGCGGGCGGGATCAGGTCGGGCAGCGCCAGCGCTGCCAGGTCGCTGTGGTGGTGCCGGGCCAGTTCCCGGGAGACATCACAGGCGGTAACGGCGTCCAGGCGGCGCGCCTCGGCTGCCTCGGTGGCGGGAGCGAACCGCGCGTGGCGCAGCTTCTCGGCTGCTTTGGCCTCGGCCCGCAGGCGCCGGGCTCGTGACGTGCGGGCACGGCGCAGAGCGCCGAGTTGTTCGGGCGTGGCCTGGTCGGCGAGGTGTGCGCTGCCCAGATGACGGCCGTGGGGTGTGCAGACTTCGATCTCGTGGTCGTGGTGGGGCATGAAGCGCACCGTGACCTCGCGGCCGGCCTGGCCAGCCATCCAGTCGGCGATGTAGTCCCGGTTCCTGAACCGCACGCCGTGGCTGGTGATGGTGCGCGTCCGGCCATCGTCTTCGAGCGTGAAGGACCACACGTCCGCCGGCGGGATGTCTCTCAGCGGGGTCGGGTCGGCCTGCCACGCCTGTATCGGGGTGGCGCCGTGCAGCTCGGCGGGTTGGTGCACGGTGTTCCACCAGGTCACCCAGGCAAGCAGTTCTTCGGTGAACGCCTGGAAGGACATCGGTGGCAGGGCTGGCCGCCGGTCGGGGCGGCGGCGCGGCTTTTTGGGGGTGTAGCCGGGCAGGGCGGCGAAGAGCATGCGGGTGGCGTTGAGGTTGAGGTTTTCCACCGTGCCTTTGAGGTGGGGGCTGTAGGGCGGCAGGACCGTGATGTCCGCGTCCAGCGCAGTCAGCGCGGTGGACACGGTGCGCGAGAGGAAGTCCTTGCCCCGGTCCAACCGCACGTGCTCGGGCAGTCCGCCGAAGGGTCCGTAGGGGTCGGTGCGCACGACGGCGGAGCGCAGCGCAGCCAGGATCGAGGCACACGTCGGGCAGCCGGGGGTAACAGCGAGGCCGGTGATGACCTTGGTCGCACAGTCGATGAACCACGTGACGTACGGGGGGACGAGGTCGCCGTCGGCGTCGACCCGCAGCGGGGCCTGGACGTGGTCGGCCTCCCAGACGTGATTGCGCCAGGTCCGGGGCCGCTTGGCGAACACATCCAAGGCGCGGGCGGCCTCCGGGCCCTTGCGGTATCCGGCCCGCTCCCCCGGCGTGAGATCCCGGCGCAGGGCCCGCAGGAACGTCGGCAGCGACGGAACGGGGTCCAGCAGCGGCACAGACGAGGGCGGGGCGCCACCCGGCAGGGGCGTGGCGGCCCGTGAGCTCCCGGACGCATGGCACTCTCAGGCGTGGCGGCCGCGTCCGCCAGCCACCGCCACACGGTGCGGTCGGAGACGTTCAGGCACTGGGCGGTGGTGTGGACGTGGGCGCGGGTGAGCCGGCGCTGGGCGCGCAGCTCGAGCAGACGGCGTACGGCCGGAGCCCGCAGCACGGTCAACGACACGGCATCCAGGGCGGGTTCGGGCAGGGGCCGTGACGGCTCTCGTGCGGGGCTGTGGTCGGGGGTGGTCGCGGTCATGGAAGCCCTTCGGCCCGTGAGAGGTCGGTCAGGGGGTGGGGCCGAGGCGCGAGCAGGCACGCGACAGCAAGGCCCTGTCCACCGCGGTCTCGGGGTGACGGGCCAGGGCCGCGTACGCATGGGAGGTGATCTCCGCCCAGGTGCGAAAGTTCCCCTTCGCCCAGGTGGCATCGGCGTGCAGCAGGTCAGCGTCTATCGCGGCGTCCCACAGCGGGTGGAACAGGCGCAGCACGGCGGGGACCTGGCCGGTGTCCAGGCGGGGCACCTGCTGCCAGGTCAGCATTCTGGAGGCCAGCGCGGGAGCACGCGCGAGGGTGCGCTCGGCGCCCGCGCCGCACAGGATGAGGGAGGTCTGGGTGGTGGGCGCGTCGACGAGCAGGCGCAGGTAGTCCAGTTCGGGCGCGGCAATGCGCTGCACGTCGTCGATGACCAGCGCACCGGGGGCTTGGAATGCCTGGAGCAGGGCACGGTCGGCGGCGTCCGTGCGGTTCGTCAACGACGGGGCGGACAGACCGAACGCGGTGAGCAGCGCGGCCCGCAGCTGCGGCAAAGCCGGCTTCACCGACACCAGCGCACGATGCACCGGCGTGCGGCGCGGAAGCAGGCGCAGAGCCTGATGCACCGCTACCGTCTTGCCGTGCCCGGTATCCCCGTACACGCACACGATCCCGCGGGCGGCGACGGTGTGCGCGAGCGCCTCGGGAACGGCGCCGAGTTGCTGCGTGGAAACGACGTGCGCGCCCGGCACATACAGGCGTACGCCGTCGGTAAACGGTGACGTGCCGGCCGGATCAGCGCTTGCCGGCTGTTTCGGCGGTCTGTACTTGTTCGCGCAGGCGGCCGATGTCGATGGACTGAGGGCTGAGGAACACCCCGAACTGGACGGGGTTCGTAGCGGTGACCATGGGTGACCTCCGATGGCGGGATGGGGGGTGGCTGGCTTCGTTCGGTTTCTTCGCCCTGGACGGTCGACGGACGGTCGACGCCGTTGGTGTGAGTGCTCTTCATGACACGAGAAGAACAGGGGCAGTAACGGGTGACCGGCTGCACGTCGGCCGGTTCGGTCGGGATGACATTTCTGCCATGCGTGCCGCGGGGACCTGCGTGAGCGCTGCAGACGGCGCGTCCTGCTGGCCGGGACCGCAGCAGCCGTGACTCGTTCCGCCGTCCCGGCCTCACCGAAATCGGTCAGGGTGCGGTTCAAGCAGAGAGCAGGCGGAGGACCAGAGCGGCCGCTCCTGCCAGCAGGAGCACCACCGGCGCCGTGACGTTGAAGTCCCGTATCCGCAGGTGCGCGGCCGTTGCTCCGACGAAGTACAGAATCACGCCCACCGCCGCTGCCGCGCCGAGCGGCCACCAGAAGAGGCCGATGGCGAGACCGACGGCCCCGGCCACTTCGGCGGCCGCCAGCAACCACAGCTTGTCGGCCGGGAAACCCACCGCATGCATGGTGCTCATCTGCATCGGATCGCGCCGCACCTTCCCCATCGCCGAGACGATCAGAACGAGGGTCAGCGGTATGGAAATCACCAGGGTGGCGATGAACATCACGGGCACCTTCACTTGATTGAGTAGCTCTGCTTCTAGATGTTACTCCATAAAAACTAGTGACTTCTATGTGGTGGTGGTCTCAGTCGTCTTCCCTGTTGACTCGGCCGGGTGAAGCGGATCGAACAGGGGCGGATGCGTGCCGGGTGGCGTACGTACTGGATGCCGACAGGCACCGGGTGACGGGGGATGCCGGTACCCGCTGCTCCGCCGGTCGGGGCGGGGACCTCCTGGACCGCTTCCCCTTCCCTGGTCGCCGCGATCCGCGTGCTGGAGTGTCGCGCCCCGACGAGTGGGCTGCTGTTCGACGCGAGCGTCCGCACCATCCTCGTAGCCGTACCCACTCCGGCCATTCTTCGGCTACGAGGCGATGTGCCACTGGATCGAGGACTTCGCGTCGTGAGCCTCCGAGTTCTCCCCGGTGCCTGGGTGGTGGGCACAAGGTGGTACCGGACGACCCGCACGGGCGATCAGGGTGGCGCGCTTCCGGCGGTCGACGGCCTGGTGCATCGCGCGCCTCCGGGCGGGCTGTTCGCCCTGCCATCCAGTGCGGGCACTTCCAATACCCGACTCCGCCATTGGCCGCGGCAGCATCCATGACTGCTCGAGGCCGAGACCGCCCGGGCCCTGCCGGCATCCGCACGTCCCTCCGCGACGACTTCGCCATGGGGACGGGAAGCTCCGGTCCTGCCGTCCGGCGCGCGATCAACGCCAGCCAAGACGCGTCTCGCCAGGGCCATCCGCACCCACCGCCAGGCCGGGGGCATCCATGGCTACCCGGCCCTGACCAGCTACGACAACTGCAAGCGTTCCTGCTGCCCGTCTACAGCCGCGACCGGGCGCCGTGCGACCGCCTGGACATGGCCGACACCCCACAGCTGGACCGGTGCCAGCCGTCCTGCGCGAAACCAGCGCACCGACCGCCATGCCACCGATCAACTCCTGCAGCACGGCCAGAGTTTGGAGAAAGAGGCCGTCTCCGAGGCACTCCCCGGCCCGCTCGCCAACCGGCTGTCTGTGGATGCTCGCCGACCGCCATCATTACGGCCGCGCCTCAGAGGCCGGCGCGAGGGGAACCATTCCCGGCCTCATGCACGGAGCTCTTATCAGTCGTCTGCGGTGTCAAGATTCTTCTCTGCCCAGGCGCTGAGCTCCTGCAGGGCGGGCAGTAGTGCTTGCCCTCTGGGCGTCAGCTGGTACGTGACCGAGATCGGAGGGCCTCCATCGATGACGCGTTCGATCAGGCCCGCAGCGCCCAGCTGGCTGAGGCGGTCGGACAACACCGAGTCGCTGATCCCGTTGACCGCACGCCTCAGCTCGGCATAGCCCGCCGGCCCTCCGTCCATCAGGGTGGCCAGCAGGATGCCGTTCCAGCGTTTTCCGAGGAACTCGAAAGCACGGGTCAGGGCAACGCTGCAGGCCCGTTCGTCCTCTCGGGCTGGGATCTGCTTGTCTCGCATGCCCTCAGATTACCCGAGCCACTCGTCATCCACTATCGACTACTATTTCCGCAGTTCTGGCCTTCGTGTGCCACGGAACCCGCCAGGACTCACTCGGCGAATTCGTTTCCCGGCAGGTCGGGCGCCGTCAATCGCCCGTGGGCACTCTTCACCGACCGTCTGGCCGCGCACGGCAGCGCGTCGGGATGGCCCTGGGCAGCCCTGCGCGGACCCGCCCGGCAGACCGCCCGAGACGGTTTCAGCGCAGGGCGATGACACCGCTGCGCCGCGCCATCGCCCTGTCCGACCGGCGGCTCGCCACGGGTCGTCTTGACGTCGACGACTTACCCCCGGCCCGGCAGCACGGACGCCAGGTGTCCACGACTTCGGTGAAAGGCCGCGCGGCGCGTGCGCAGGAGCCGGCCGCCAGGCGCCGCGGGGTCATTGTGCGCGGCCTCGGTCCGCCATGGCTTCCATGCGCTCCACGGCGGAACGGCGCGGAACGGGGCGTGTGCCGACTGCGAGCGGTTGGGCCATGCGGAATGCGGCTGCTTGCGCATACGTGAGCTCGGAGCTACGTTTGCACGCGTCACTAGTTTTTACGAAGTGACAGCGCAAATCATAGTGACTTCGCTTGACGAGACGACTGGGTTGCTGCCCCTCGCGGGCCTTCCCGGTACGCCGCACGTGCCGATTTTGAACTGCCCGGTCCCGAACGTCACGACCGTGCCCCGACCCGCCATGACCGCACGAGCGCGGTCATGGCAAGAACCGACGGAGAAGGAGAAGGCCATGGCCTCACCGGAGAAGCTGGCGCACGTGGTCTTGTGGACGCGGCAGATGCCGCAGATGCGGGACTGGTACCTCGATGTGCTGCAGGCGCGGGTCGTACACGAGAATCCGGCTCTGGCGTTCCTCACGTACGACGACGAGCACCACCGGATCGCGCTGACCGACCCCGACGGGATCGCCAAGCTGGCGGCGGAGCACGGCGGTGACGGCGCTGAGGAACTCGCGGGCTCGGGCAAGGACACGGCCGAGCTTCCGGTCGATCTGTCCACCCTGCCGCCGCACGGCCTGATGCACATCGCCTTCACCTATGGATCGCTGCTCGATCTGCTTGAGAACTACGAGCGGCTCGCGGGGAACGGGATCAAGCCTGTCACCGTGATCAACCACGGGACGACCACCTCGCTGTACTACGCCGACCCGGACGGCAACAACATCGAGTTGCAGATCGACAACTTCGACACCGCAGACGAGGGCACCGCCTTCATGGAGTCGGACTCCTTCCGGAGGAACCCCGTCGGCGTCCCCTTCGACCCGGACGAGATGCTCACGAGGCTGAGGGCCGGAGAGTCCCAGGCCGCGCTGGTGACCCCGACGTGGTGACCGCGCAGGCCCCGGTGGTCGGCCAGGAGTCCGATGTCGACTTCCTGAAGGCGCGCACCGCCTGCCTGGACATCGTCACCACGTCGTTGCGGCTGGTCGACAGCGGCCAGGCCACCAAGGCGCTGGAGCTGTTCACCGACGACGGGGAACTGGTCCTCGGCAACACCGTCATCTCCGGCGACGCGCTGCGCGCCGCCCTGGCCCAGCGGGAGACCGACGGCATCAGGCGTCTGCACCTGCCCGGGGAGCCACTGTTCCGGCTCCTGACCCCCGACGTGGCCAAGACGGAGACAGTCCTGCAGTTGTTCCATCTCGGCACGGACGGAACGTCCCCTCGGGCGGTTTCGCGGCTGACCGACCGGTTCGTACGCGACGAGCAGCATGTGTGGCGCCTGTCGCGCAGGACGACGACCATACTCGCGGGAAGTGCATGAGCTTGCGTCTCTACCGTACCCAGTACGGGCTGGCCCGGGGTGAGGGCGACGAGCTCCTCGTACTCGATCTTCCTCACCCCGATGCCGGATCCCTGCTCAAAGACGACATCGGCCTGGCACGGACGGCGCCGGTCCGCAGAAGGCTTCCCCTCCAGGCCGAGGAGACCAGGCTGCTGCCCCCCGTGGGCACCCCCGGGAAAGTAGTGCTCGTAGGGCTGAACTACAGGGACCACGCCGCGGAGGTCGGGCTGGCACTGCCGACTTCGGTGATGTTCGGCTCCATCGGCGGCGACATGGTGGTCGGCCCGCACTCCAGCATCATCCTGCCGGCCGAGGCGCCCGACCATGTCGACTACGAAGCCGAACTCGCCGTCGTCATCGGCAAGCCGGGCAAGGACATCCCCGCTTCACAGGCGTGGAGCCACGTCGCGGGGCTGACCGTCGCCAACGACGTCTCCGCCCGCGATGTGCAGCTCGCCGCGATGACCGGCGGCGTCCTCGTCGATCCCTCGGGCATCTTGCGCAGCAAGAGCTTTCCCGCCTTCAAACCCATGGGGCCCGCCCTGGTCACGATCGAGGACTTCACTCAATCGCTCTCCTTGCGCGTCACCACCCGGCTCAACAGCGAACTGCGCCAGGACAGCAACACCCAGAACATGGTGTTCTCCGTGCCCGAGATCATCGCGGCCGTCTCCGCCTCCACGCCTCTCGAAGCCGGCGACGTGATCCTCACCGGCACTCCCTCCGGCGTGGGATTCGTCTCCAGCACGTACCTGCGGCCGGGTGACGTCGTAGAGGCCGAGATCGAAGGGATCGGCCGACTGCGCAACAACGTGGTGTCCGCATAAAGGTCCGCACAGGACCGGCCGGCCAGGGCGGCGCTGCCCCGTCGGCTCCAGACGGCACCACAACCAGCAACCGGTAGCACTCGCCTTCGAACCGGACGTCGCCAGGGGTGCAGCCAGTCCGGCCCGTCACCCGGGCCGGACTGGCTGCACCCGGCATCCCGGTCGGTCAACGCACGTTCTTCGACGAACGGACGCACCGCCGGCGTCGTCTCCAGAGGGTCAACAAACGAAAGACGCACGACCATGGACAAAGTGATCACAGCCGACGACGCGGTCGTCGGCATCGCAGACGGGGCCAGTATCGCCGTGGGCGGCTTCGGTCTCTGCGGCATACCCACGACACTCATCGCCGCCGTGCAACGCACAGGTGTCAGCGACCTTCAGGTCGTGTCCAACAACTGCGGCGTCGACGACTGGGGACTGGGCCCGCTGCTGGCCGACCACCGGATCGCCCGCGCCACCAGCTCGTACGTGGGAGAGAACAAGGAGTTCGCCCGCCAGTACCTGTCGGGCGAACTCGAAGTCGAGCTGTGCCCGCAGGGTTCGCTCGCCGAGCGCCTCCGCGCCGGCGGTTGCGGCATCCCGGCGTTCTACACCCCCGCCGGGGTAGGCACCCAGATCGCCGAGGGCGGCCTGCCGTGGCGCTACGCCGCCGACGGCACCGTCATGGTGGCCTCACCCGCCAAGGAGACCCGGGAGTTCGCAGGACGGCCCCACGTGCTGGAGGAGGCCATCGTCACCGACTTCGCCCTCGTCGCCGCCGCCAAGGGCGACCGGCACGGCAACCTCGTATTCGACAAGTCCGCACGGAACTTCAACCCGCTGTGCGCCATGGCGGGCCGGATCACGATCGCGGAGGTCGAGGATCTGGTCGAGCCGGGCGAGATCGCGCCGGACGACATACATCTCCCAGGAGTGTTCGTGCAGTACGTAGTACACGCTCCCGGGGTGGAGAAGCGTATCGAGAAGCGCACCGTCAGCAACCCGGGAGCGGCGGCATGAGTCTGACCCGGCACCAGATGGCCGCCCGCGCCGCCGCCGAGCTCCGCGACGGCCAGTACGTCAATCTCGGCATCGGTCTCCCGACGCTCATCCCTCAGCACGTGCCGGCCGGTGTCCGCGTCGTGCTGCACAGCGAGAACGGCATCCTCGGCACCGGCCCGTACCCGTCCGCCGCCGAGGTCGACCCGGACCTGATCAACGCGGGCAAGGAGACCGTCACCACGCTGCCGGGAGCCTCATTCTTCGACTCGGCCCTGTCGTTCGGAATGATCCGTGGCGGTCATCTCGACGTCGCGGTCCTGGGCGCCATGCAGGTCGCGCAGTACGGCGACCTGGCCAACTGGGCCGTCCCCGGCAAACTGGTCAAGGGCATGGGCGGCGCCATGGACCTCGTCCACGGAGCCCGGCGGGTCATCGTGCTCATGGAGCACGTCGCCAAGGACGGCTCCCCGAAGATCCTTCCCCAGTGCACCCTGCCGCTGACCGGCCGGGGTGTGGTCCAGCAGATCATCACCGATCTCGCGGTCATCGACGTGACCGCCGAAGGGCTCGCCCTGCGGGAGATCCCGAAGGGCTCGCCCTGCGGGAGATCGCGCCGGGAGTCACGGCAGCCGAGGTCCGCGCAGCGACAGGAGCGCCCCTGCTGTGAGGATCGGCGACGCGCCGTCGGGGTCGTGGCCCAATCCACGTGGCTCTGACGGCTGCGCAGCCCTTTGAGGGATCGTGCCCTTGTGGCCTCGTTCGTGACCCGGACCAGATGGATCGTCTACGGGCGACGACTGGATCGAGACGGGCAGCCAGGCGTCGGCTGGCGGTCCATGGTCGAAGAGTGCGGCGGACACTGGGCAGGCTGCACCGTCATAGTCGACCAGACCACCCCGGTCCGTCGCGCCGACCTGGGCGTCCGCAGCATCGTCAGCGCTCAATCACCGCGCATAGCAGGGATGCCAAGGTCCACGGCCGTCTGCTGCCCGTGGCCCCGATCGAGCTGGCGGAGCTTCTCCTCGGCGCCAGCCAGGCTGACCTGGAGACCTTCGATCTCGCCGAGCCAGCCTTCCGTCTCGGCTTCGGCGATTCGGGCGATAAAGTTGTCGTGGATCTCGGCAAGCCGCGCCCGTTGGGCCGGGTCAGGCCGAAGGAGTGAGCATCTGACGCAAGCGTGCTCGTGGATGCACGCTGTTCCGTACGCGCGGGCGCAGGTGCCGACAGCAACCTTTCGGCGCTCGAAGTGACCAAGGAAGTCCTCCCACTCGGTATCGGTGGGGGTGCGGTACTCCCCGGCGGGGCGCAGGGTGCGGCGGCGGGTGATGAAGGCGCGGTGGGCTTCGATGGTCTCGGTGGGGTAGACGGCGTTGTAACCCATGGTGGTGTTGATGTTGTTGTGGCCGACGATGACCTGGGCGATGTGGGGTGGCAGACCGGAGCGGATGGCGTCGGTGATGAACATGCGCCGGAAGTCGTGCGGCGCGAAGTCCATGGGTCGGCCGGTTGTGTCGGTGAGGCCGATGAAGGCGAGGACCTCGGCCAGCGCGCAACGGATGAATTCGCCGCTCATGCGAGAGGGCTCTCCGGCGCGGTCCCACTGGAACAGCAGCGGAGCGGGCGGGTTCCAGGTGCGTTCTTCGTAGTCGTAGGCGGCCAGCAGCGGGATGGCACCGGTACGCGGGTCGCGGACCCGGCGGACGATGGCGGCCAGGACGTCGGCGAGTTCGGGGCTGACGAGCAGGACGCGCTCCTGGTCGGTCTTGGAAGGGGCGATCTGGAGCAGGGGGACGATTTCGCCGGTCGTGGGCAGGCGGTACTGGACCAGGGCATGGTGACTGGTCTCCAGCATCTCCTCGATGCGGGCGCCGGTGTGTCGCAAGGAACTCCACCGCTGCCCAGGCCCAGAAAGCGCGGTGCTCGGCGGGGTCGAAGTGCAGGAGCGTCCCGGCCGCGTCGCGGGCGCCGGCACCGCCGTTCTTGGTGCGGACGAAGACAGCGCCGCCGACTGTGAAGGTCGCGCCCGGCGGCACTGCGCGCAGGGCGTCCAGACCAGCCAGGCGGTGGCGGTGGCGGTCGGCTGCGGCCCGGGCAAAGGTTTCCAGGGCAGGGAGACGTTCGCGGGTGCGCTGGTCCATGCGGGCTTTGACCCGCTTGGTGCGCTTGGCGTCCAGGGTCTCCGCTTCCTTGATCGGGCACGGCGCCGCCCATGGCCCCCAGCGGGCCGGCTCCTCCACCGCCCAGCGTGCGATGTCGAGATAGAACGCGCGCACCGCCATCATCAGCAGGGCCCGGTCGGCCCGCTCGACCACCGTCTCCTCCACGGTGCCGTCCAGGCGTCTGCGCCGCTGGATCCGCGTGCGCAGGCGTTCCTTCCAGGCGGTGACCACCTCCGGTGGCAGATCCAGGGAAGCGATGCCGGGGTGGTGCCGTTCCAGATCAGACCAGAAGTCCCGGGTCAGGTTGCGGGCCAGGTTGTCCAGCGTGCTGTAGTCCAGCCGGTGCCGCCGCTCCTCCAGGTAGTCGATCAGCAGCCCCCGGACCTGCGCACTCTCCACCCCGTGCCGGTCCACCAGCTGTTCGCAGGTGAGCTGACCGGTGAGCCGGCCCAGCAAAGCCGCAGTGTCGTGGGCGCGTCGGGGGCAGATGGCCCAGCTCGCGCAGCCAGGAGTAGAACAGGGTGCTCGCGCACCCGCTTCTGGTGCCTCCCGCCTCGCGCACCACGGTGTCATACTCGATCGCGTCGCCGACGGTGATGTCCGCCAGGCCGCCCCCCTTGGCGAGGAGGATCCTGGCCAGCGCCAGACGGGCTTTGCCACCCGCAAGCGCCGACCATCGCCCTGGATCGACGTGCGCCTCCAGCTGGGCGAACCCGTCCGGGGCACGAACCTCCTCGGCAAACTCCCGCAGATGCATGCTGCGATGGCTGACCAGCCAACTCAGCGGCATGCGCACGACGTCGGCCCCGGCCAGTGTCAGCAGTCCGGACTGCACGGTGCCCCACCGCGTCACGCCGGTGGCCGAGGCGATCCAGGTTGCTCCCTGCTCGGCCCACCGGCGCGGACAGGCCGCCGCCGGCGAGGCTTCCCATCGCTCCTGCCAGCTCGTCCCGGGAAAACCGGCCAGCCAGGTGAGGATCGCGCGGCCCCCGTCAGCCGGTACCAGCCGGTGTTGGCGACGGCCGGGTGGTACGGCGGCATCCGCAGCGTGGCGAGGATTTCCTGTGCGGGCTTGTACGTCATCGGCCACCGCGTCCCGGCCTCGCGGGCGGGAAACCGGGCGCGGGCCTGTTCCAATGGCCCGCCTGCGGCCTGGGGCACCCGCAGCCGCTCGCCGGGGCCAGCGGCCGCCGCGCCGGTCAGATGCCGGAGACGGGCCTTCACCAGGATCCTCCGAACAGGTCGGTGAGGGCCTGGGCCCGGTATCCGGCGGCGGGCACCGCCGGGAGCCGGGCCAGCCGTTCCTGGCGACCATGGTGCGCCCGTACGGCCTCGACGATTTCGTCGCGGCCAGCTGGCACGTAGATCTGGGTGGTCGTCAGATGAGCGTGGCCTAGGACCCACTGGACGTCCGTCAGCGCCAGCTTCGGATCCCGTGCATCCGGTACGTGGCGGTATGCCGCAGATCGTGAAGTGTCCAGTTCGCACCCAGCAGGGCGTTGGCCCGGTTCAGCATGGCCCGTGCCGCGTGGTAGGTCAGGGGACGGAACCGCCGTAGTGTCCGCCACAATTTCGCCGTCGGATCCCGCGGCACCCCCGCCCGCCATGCCTCCTCCTGGTAGAGCCGCAGCCACACGAAGGCGTCCGGGAACGACGGCAGCTGCTGATATGCCCGTGTTCCTTTGCGGATCACTCCGAGCAGCTGATCGCCCGGCAGCGGGTCACTCTGGCAGCTCGTCAGCAGTTCTTCGGCACGAGCGCCGTTGGAGACCCAGAACGCCAGCAGGGCCCGGTCCCGGTGGTAGCGCAGAGCGGCGAACAGCTCGTTGAACCTGTGATCAGGGATCCGCCGCGGCAGCCGGGCCGGGACCGACGGCCGGTAGCGGCCTCCGCCCGATCTCTGGGCCGAACCGCCCGCGGCAGCCGGTCGGCGGTCCCGCCCTGCGGGAAACGGATTGATGATCGGGCCCGTGCCCTCCTCCAGGTGGAAAGCGTAGAACGACCGCAGCACAGCCTCGCTGTGCACCCGCGTCCGCGCCGAGTACATCGCTCCCGGCGCGGCCCGGCCGGTCACCGGATTCGGCACGCCTACCAGAGGCCGTACCGAAGCCGCGGCAGTGCCGCTGGAGGTCCGACGGCGCCAGTGGACGCGGACCGGCTTCGGCGCCACCTGCATCCAGCGGGCGAAGTCCCGGCTATCCACCCGCGTGACCCGGTCCCATGCCAGCCCCCACCCGGCCAGGAACCTTCTCTGCACTTTGCAACCCGACGGGTCGAGCAGACCTTGCGCCTGCGTAGGCTGCCCGCGTGATCGTCCGAGGTCGTGGCTGATCACCCCTCCATTCGCGTCGGAGCGGAGTACCCGGTGCTGGAAGTCCTCACTACTGCGAACCCCCGAGTGCTGGCCCGTATCCCTGAGCTGCTCGACACCTCGGAGTACCGGGACAGCCCAGGGCTTTGGGACGCAGCCATGTTCACGGTCGTGAGCAGTCGAATGCCAAGCTGCTGGGTCGCACAACTGGAGGACGGGCAGGCTGACCTTGGCACCGCGTGAATGGCAGCGCGCCGGCTTCTGGGAGGACTGCTTCGACGGTGTGCCCGTTGCTGTCGACGAGTACGATCGACTGAAAGCTGCGATCCTTGCCGACGTTTGATCGACGAGTTCTGATCATCGGTCGCCCTCGGCAGACCGGAGACCCGGCATGCCGAGGTTGACCGACGCGATGCGAGCCAGCCGCTGGCTCTTCAAATCCTCGCCACTCGGTGTCAGTGACCGGACGGTACTCGTCTGCGGGGCGAGCCTGGCGGCGACGGTCGAAAAATCCCTGATAGTGGCGGACGACATCTTCGTTGAACACGGCGACGTAGCCACGAGTTGTTTGCAGATTCAAGTGGCCGAGCAGAGCAGCACCGACATGGATCGGGAGATGGTTCACCAGGTCGGTGGCGAGGAGCCGGCGGAAATCATGTGGGGTGAAGTCGGCGGAGTGGAAGGCGGGATGGTCTTCTGCGAGTTCTCCGCAACGGCGTTTGAGCATGTTGACGACAGTGGTATCGGAGATGACCTCGTGGTTCGTGCCGATCCGCCGTTGAAACAGGAACGGCATGGGCGCACTGCTGCGGCGCTCGTGAGGGTCGTAGCGCGGCAAGAGTGGGATTGTGCGGCCGTCGCGCGTGTGACGCCGGATGATGGAGGCGATGACGCCGAATAGCTCCGCGGACATCGGGATGACGCGTTCCCGGTCACTCTTGGATGGGGCGACCACGAGTAGGGCAATTACTTCCCCGCCTGGCCGCTGGTACTGCCGGATACTGAGATGAGTGAGTTCGAGTGCCTCTTCGATGCGGACGCCCGAATGACGGAGAACTTCGACGATCGCCCACTCCCGGAAAGCGGCGTCCTCGGCTGCCGTGACGTTGATGGACTTGCCGCTGCTTTGGTCGCGGACACGGACGTTCGCGCTTCCCCCGAGCCTGACGCGTCGTTCATCGGCCCGGCTCCACAGCCGCTGGTATACACAGCCGTCGACGGCGACGATTGCTCCGCGGGCAGCACCAGCAGCTTGTTCCAAGAGCGCGTGGAGATGGCTGTACCGATTCTCCATGTGCTCCACGAGAATGCTCAGCAGGTGTCGGCGTACTCGCGAAAGTGCTCAGGTAGGTACGGATAAATCTACTCAGCCGGATGTTCGTCTGTGGGCTCGCGAGAGGTGGATGCGTGCGACGATCGAGGTGTGGAGAGTTCTGATCCTTCGTTCCGTCGGCGCCTGTTGATCGAGTCGCTGACCGTGTTGGCGGCCGATGCCCAGGCCCAGGTGGCCTGGCTGGTCAGGCATGCAGTGATGACGGACGAGATCGCCCTGGACTTCGATCACGCCTTCCGCATGGCCTGGTCGTTGGTGGAGGAAGGGCAAGTCGATCGCGGAGTCATGGCTGACCTGCAGGAGATCGACGCGATCATCAGTGGGATGAGCGGCGGGGACAACGCTGATCGATGGACAAGGCATGCGCTGTCCACCGATGAGGGGTGGGCTCTGGCCCGGCGGTTGGCCCGCCGGGTTCTCGTTGAGGAGCTGGGTGAGTGGCAGCAGCCCCTTCCGGAGATCACGGTTATCCGCTGAAAGGCTCCGTGTTCTTGCTGGTCAGGCCGCTTGGGTGACTCGTTCGATGGCGGCGAGGCGGTTCTTGAGCCGGTAGCTGGGGCCGTTGATCGAGATCACGTCGCAGTGGTGGAGAAGCCGGTCGAGGATCGCAGTGGCGAGCACTTCGTCGCTGAAGACCTGGCCCCATTCGCTGAAGGTCGTCCACCACCAGGACGCTCGGGCGGAGGTAGGTGCCGAGTTTACTGGTCAGGCGGCCTGCGGCTTCGGCGGCCGTGAGGTTGCGGACCATGTCGTCGAGGCTGGTGAAGTAGGTCGGGTAGCCGGCCCGACACGCCGCGACGGCGAGGGCGACGGCGGTGTGGGTCTTGCCGACTCCGGGCGGGGCCGAGCAGGGCGGGCGTTCGCTTTGGCCTCAACGAACGACAGGGTGGCCAAATCCTTGACCTTGCGTGGGTCGAGGTCGGGCTGGAAGGAGAAGTCGTAGTCGTCCAGCGTCTTGTGGTGCGGGAGTTTCGACAGCCGCAGGCCCTGGCGGAAGCGACGGTCGTCTCGGACGGCCAGTTCCTCGGAAAGCACCAGGTCGAGGAAGTCGAGGTAGCCCATTTTGGCTTCATCAGCCCGCTGAGCGTACTGATTGAGAGCCTCAGCCAAGTGGGGCAGGCCGAGTTTCGCGGCCGTGGTGCGGATGCGGTTGCCGGTCAGCTCGCTCAAGACGGTTCTTCGTCGCTTGGTTGGTGAAGGGGCGGGTGCCGGTCAGTTCGTCATAGACCGACAGTGGGCGTCGGCCGACCTGGATGCTGGCGGCCGCGGCTCGGGTCAGCAGGGCCTGCAGGGGGCCGGCTTCCTCGCCCAGGGGTGCCTCGTGGCGGGGCAGGGGCACGATGTCGCCGGTGGTGACACGGCGGTTCCTGCCGTCGGGCAGACCGTCCCAGTGCTCTTCGTCGACGACGCGGACCCCTTTGCCGACCGCTCGCGGGTGGGCGGCCAGCAACGTCGAGCCGTCGTCATCAGTGATGGTCGCATGCAGCATGACCTGGGACTTCGTGGCCCGGACCTCGATCAGCTGGCGGGGACGAACCTTGCGGGCCGGAACCGAGTAGAGGTTTCCGGCGAAGGCGACGAGGCAGTCCTTGCCGACCGGCCGCAGGTGCCGCTGGGTGACGACATAGGGCGTCTCGGGCAGCGGCCGCAAGGCCATGTGATCTCTGACCGCCCGCAGGCCGATGACCTCGCCGTGGGTGCGGTGGGTTCGCGCCCGCCGCAGAGGCACCCAGGCCATGAACGCGGAGTCCATCTCCTCGATGGAAGCGAAGGCCCGGCCGGCCAGGACGTGGTCACGGACGATGTCAACCTGCCGCTCGACCCGGCCTTTGCCGGTAGGACGGTAGGCCGCCAGGACGTCGATGTCGAAGTCGTAGTGCCCGGCGAACGCCACCGCTTCCGGATGCAGCGGAACGGCCTCACCAGGGGCGACATGCCGACGGACCACCGTCTTGGTGCGGTCATAGACGATCGACATCGGCACCCCTCTAATATGCGGGTCTCGTTGTCAAGCTCCGGGAACGTTGCACGTCATCAGTCGATCGGTCGGCCGGGTTCGATCACGCGCCGAAGCCGTCATTTGGAGCGTCGGTTGCCGGGGGTGTGCACTCGTGGCTGCTGATCCAGTGGCCAGCACTCTCCAGGAGGGGCTCGGAGTCGGCCTCGGCCCGGAAGGTGAAAGTGACGCCTGTCGTCTCGACCTGCAGGGCCAGCTGTCCGGGTGGTTGGTGGAGTGTCACAGGACTCAGGCGGCAACCGACTGCGTTGAGCTGCGCCGTGACTTGAGTGTGGGTGGGAGGCCCGGCGAACGTGGCGAGTGTCGTCGTTCCGGGGACAGGAAGCTCGATGGCGTCTCGCCAGGTCTGCACGCTGATCAGCGTGATGCGACGGCAGCGACAGACGCAGAGCTCGGCGTCTCCGTAGGCGAAAAGATGGGGCCAACGCCGCCGCTTGCTCACTCGACCGAAATCCCGCGGCGGCCAGAGCGTCGCCGCGATCTCATTCAAAGTCGCGTGGCAGTGCAGCGGGCCGATGGCTGCTGTGGAGGCGAACTGGGCCAGGGTTCGAAGGGCGGTCACGCGGTGGAGCGTGCCACCTGACCTGCTCGGACGTCCACCGAGTTGATCCCTCTCCAGGGCCGGCTGAGGGCGGATCGTGGATTCAGCCGGCCTGCTCGTCGAGGCGCGACAGCAGGCCGTCGAAGATCTGTTCCCGTGCGAGCTGTCCCTTGGCCGCCGCGTCGTCTCGCTGGCGTTCGAGGGTGGGCCGGAACTCTATCGTGGTGACGAAGAACGTGCAGGACTCGCAGATCGACTCGAAGTGGCAGTCCATCTCGACGGGGCGAGCGCAGTAGCCGTTGCCGAGCATCCGGCGGCGCATCTCCCTGCGGAGCTTGGCCATCTCCGTTCCCTCGGCGTCGGCCGGCAGCTGAGGCGGGGCATCGTAGAGTGCCTCGACCTTTTCCGAGACGGTGAAGTACTCGTCGGCGACGGTCCGGTCGGCGATCCGGGCGTAAACACGTGTCATGGACAGGGACCGGTGTCCAAGGAGTGCGGCGATGGCCTCCAAGGACATGCCCCGGTTGATCGCCTGGGTGGCCAGAGTATGGCGGAGCTGGTGCGGGGTTACTCTGCCGAGTCCGGCTCGCTCGGAGGCTTTGCGGACGGCGGTCTCGATGCGGGAGGCGTTGACTGGGCGGCCGTGGTCGGTGAACAGCAGGTTCGAGCGCAGGCCCTCGGGCCGGTGGAGCAGCCAGTCGTCCAGCAACGTCTTCAGCTGCGGGTGCAGGGGGACGTAGCGGTCGGTGTGCATCTTGCCGACCGGGACGCGGAGCCAGTAGGCGGAACCTATCTGCACGACCGCGTCGATGGTGAGGCCGAGCATCTCGCTGCGGCGCATCCCGGTGCGGGCGAGGATCTCGATGGCGAGCCGGGCGAACGGATCGGGGTCTTGGCGGGCGGCGGCCAGCAGCTTGGCGGCTGCTGCGTCGTCCAGGAAGCGGGGCAGCGGCTCGTCTGCGATCGGGAAGTCGCTGTCGAACACCAGCTGGCGGGGTGGCCGGTCGGCGGCGTCCCACTCGTCCAGGCGGCGGAAAAATCCGCGGAGTTTGCTGAGGCGGTCGCGGACGGTGTGCCGGTGCAGCGGGCCGCCGCGGGCGGCTGGCCGCTCCAGCAGCCACTGGCGATAGCGTTCGATATGCCGTCGCTTGAGTTCGGCGACGCAGGTGACGTCCGTGTCTTCGGCGGCGACCAGGAGGGCGAATTCCCGCAGCGTCAGCTCGGCGTTCTTCACGGTGCCCGGCCGCATTGTTCCGGCGATCTGCTGCAGGTAGTGGTGCATGGTGTCCGCCATCCCGGCCGGGACACGGGCCCATTCCCGGGCTCGCATGTCGGAGTGGTCCGGGGAGCGTCGGCGCGGGAGCTGGTCGGTCAACTCTCCGTGGAACAGCATTGCTTCCAGGTTGAACAGGGCGGTCGACAGGGCCTTGACGCCTCGGTTGGGGATGCGCCGCGCGGCCTCCAGCAGCAGGCGGCGTCCTTCGTCCCAGTCGCTTTGCTGCAGCTCGTGCGGCTGCTTTCCGAACAGCGCGACGAAGTGGGCCAGCAGGTTGAACTGGGTCATGGCCACCGTGTCGCGAAAGCCGAGCGTGCGGGCTGTTTCCATGAACCGCAGGTGCAGTTCCGGCGCCGTGCGGGCGAGCACGATGCCCAGTCGCGGGCGCCGTGCGACCAGGTAGTCCACCCCAGGCTGCAGACGTCCGGTGACCGAAAGCCAGCTGATGAACCGGTGGGTTCCGTGGTTGAAGGCAAGCTGGCGTTCCAGCGGCAGGCGACAGAAGTCGGCCAGGTCGGGGACTGCGGCGAGCAGAGCGCGGGCTCCCCAGCGGACCTTGTGGTCGGTGTTCATGCCTTGCGCGGCCCGGTGGGCGAGGTAGAACTCGACGAGGTCCGAACGCACGATCGGCAGGGCTGCGGCGCGGGCCCGGCGCATCAGGGCTCCGCCCGGTCGGCGTCGATGGCGGCACTGGCCTGCAGGTACTGCTCGACGAGCCAGGCGTTGGCCAGGTGGATGTAGCTCCTGGTCGATTCGATGGAGCGG
Source organism: Streptomyces sp. ME19-01-6 (assembly GCF_033793745.1). NCBI lineage: Bacteria > Bacillati > Actinomycetota > Actinomycetes > Kitasatosporales > Streptomycetaceae > Streptomyces > Streptomyces sp. ME19-01-6. The sequence continues at coordinate 119,143 of NZ_JARAXF010000030.1, forward strand.
TGTCCGGCCTGGGCCTGTACCGCTTCCAGAGCCATGCCTGCCTCCCGCAGCCGAGTCAGGCAGGTGTGCCGTAGTTGATGGCACGTCAACTTCGCGAATCCGGTCCGTTTCCGGACGCCGTCGAGGATCTCGTCCAGGCCGTCGGCGGACAGCGGCCGACCCCGGGTCGGCCCGCGCAACACCACGAACAGCCGGTGCTTCACCGGAGCCCTGGCGGGCCAGTGGACGATCCCCGATTTCACCCCCGTTCATGATCCCCAGCGGGGTGCGGCTGACGTCCTACGGCGGTCAGGCCGCCGACCTCCCGGCCGACGTCTTCGCCCGCCAGCTCCAGGCCATCGCCGCAGGGCGTCTCAAAGTCCCGGTCGCGAAGGTCTACCACGGCCTGGAACAGGTCCGTGACGCCCACGCCGACGTCGAGTCCGCCACCACGCCGGGCAAGCACGTCGTCGTCCTGGACGACTGAGACCTGGGCAACTGGGAAACGACAACCAGCCACCACGATGCGCGACGGTCGACAACGGTCGGCCACAGTCCGGGCATCCCACCGGGCGCCTGCCAGCAGGCGCCGGGCTTCAGGAGGCGCCGGGCTTCAGGAGGCGCCGGGCTTCCAGGAGGCGCCGGGCTTCCAGGAGGCGCCGCTCGTCGATGAGCTCGCGTACTCCCTTGCCGGTGGCGTCCCGGGCGGCGCGGCTGAGGGTGCGGACCGAGCAGCCGAGCAACTCGGCGTAGTCCGCGGCTTGGTGCAGCTCGCGAAAGTGCAGCTCCAAGGCGTCCAGGAAGCGCCCGTATCTGTCGGCACGGCCCGTGCCGGCCGTGGCCGTGCCGATGGGGGCGATGCCCGGGGAGTTGGCCAGGCGCAGCAGCAGCGATTCGAGCAGGCTGCGCCGGCAGGGCGTGGTGGATGCCGAGGGGGCGGCGCCCAGTGCGCGGTGTTCGTCCAGGAGCTGGAGTGCGGTCTGCTGGAGCCAGGCGGTGTCGTCGGGGTGCGGGCTGAGGACGGCAGGGGCCTCGTGCGCGGTGAGCGGGGCCAGGAGACGGGCGAGGTCGGGCCGCAGCACGTCCGGTTCGAACAGGATGAACGGGCCGCGGGCCGCGCCGGGCGGATGCCAGCACTGCACGTGCCCGGGACGCACCCACAGCCACTGGCCGGGGGCGACGGTCCGCGTGACGTGGTCGACGTCGTGCCGCAGCTCACCCTCGGTGACCGCGATGAGGTAGTGGAAGGTGGCACGGCCCGGACGGGGCGGGTTCCACGGCCAGTCGTCGTGCTGGGCGAAGAAATCCTCGACGGTACTCACCTCAAGGCCGTAGGGAGTACCGACCGGGGGCTGGAAACCGTACAGCGGAACCGCAGCTGGTCCGGTGGCGGTTCCGCTCGGGTCGGGGTGTCGCTTGTCGACCATCACGTGTCCGCAGCCTACCGCCTTCCAGTCGGCTTCGACGGAAGGATGGAACGTGCCGCAGCGCCCGCGGTGGCGATCCCCCCGCCTCCTTCGATGCCACAGTCCGTCACCACCTGAGCTCACCATTCATGAACGGATCGGCCCTGCACAAGACCGCCGCCGACTGCGCGGAGGAACTCCCCGGAGCCCGGCTGGATCATCCCTTCGGTCCCGCCTGGGAGGTCTTCAAGGTAGGCGGCAAGGTGTTCATGCTGATGACCGAAATCCCGGGGCGGCCCGTCGTGATCCTCAAGGCGGACCCCGACGAGGCCCACGCCCTGCGGGAGCAGTACAGCCACATCACCCCCGGCTACCACATGAACAAGAAGCACTGGATCACCCTGGAAAGCGGAGAAGGCGTCGACAAGGAGCTCGTCAGGGAGCTCGTCACCGACTCCTACCGGCTCGTCGTCGCCCACCTGCCCCAAGACCGACCGACAACACCGGCACCTATAGGCGCGCCAACTACCCCGCGCAAAACCGCCACCACACCCAACATCACTGCGCAGCACAAACAGCCAGCTCAGCCCACATACCACCCGTCACCGACCCACCAACCCCACACCGGCTGCCCTCACACGGCGAACACACCACTCAATACAGCTGAACAACAGCAGGCCACGATCAAGATCATTAAACAAACACAACAGCTACGCCCTTGTGCATCTCGCGCTGCGCCGACTGTGCGGCAACGGGTGCACTGCGTGCGGCTGGTTCGAACCGGTGCAGACGGCGTGCTGGAGGGGCGCGCACAGCCAGGGCAGTGCCCCGTTCGGACTCCGCGCGCCCTGCCGATGGCCACAGGCCGCAGCAATGATGAGCAGACCGCACGTGATCCAAACGACTCCGCGCCTGCCCTTGGCAGGTAGACACGCGGTGGAAGGAATCCACGTTGTTGCTTCTCATCTCCCCGGACAGCGTCGAAGAGGCCCTCGACTGCGCAAAGGCGGCGGAGCACCTCGACATTGTCGATGTCAAGAAGCCCGACGAGGGCTCGCTCGGCGCGAACTTCCCGTGGGTCATCAGGGAGATCCGCGACGCGGTCCCCGCGGGAAAGCCGGTGTCCGCCACCGTGGGAGACGTGCCGTACAAGCCCGGCACGGTGGCCCAGGCGGCGCTCGGTGCCGCTGTCTCCGGAGCCACATATATCAAGGTCGGCCTCTACGGATGCACGACGCCCGAACAGGCCATCGAGGTCATGCGAGGGGTTGTCCGGGCGGTGAAGGACTACCGGCCGGACGCGTTCGTCGTCGCCTCCGGCTACGCCGACGCCCACCGGATCGGCTGCGTCAGCCCGCTCGCGCTGCCGGACATCGCCCTGCGCTCCGGCTCCGATGCGGCCATGCTCGACACCGCGATCAAGGACGGGACACGGCTGTTCGACCACGTTCCGCCCGACGTCTGCGCAAAGTTCGTCCGGCTGGCCCACGAGGCCGATCTGCTCGCCGCTCTGGCGGGCAGCATCAAAGCGGGAGACCTCGGCGCGCTGACCCGCATCGGCACGGACATCGTGGGGGTGCGCGGGGCGGTCTGCGAGGGGGGCGACCGCAACGCCGGAAGGATTCAGCCGCATCTGGTGGCCGCCTTCCGGGCGGAGATGGACCGGTGTGCCCGGGAATACGCAGCTGCCATCGTTACCGCGAGCTGACCGCCGGCATGCCGATACCTCAGCCCTCTCGCACACCCGGAATACACGGCGAGCGCTTGCCCGTCCTCCATCCGGCAACGGGCGAGGCCTTCCAGATGGCTCCCCACCAGCAGCCGGACAAGTTGGACGCCGTCGTCAACCAGGCCCAGGAGGCCAGGCACAGCCGGCGAGCCGACCCTGGCGCCCGCACCACCACGTTGCTCGCGGCAGCCGACGCCGTGGAGGCGGCCGGGGTCGGCCTCGCTCCGTTGCTCACCCGTGAACAGGGCAAACCCCTGGCCGAGTCGTACGCGGAGATCGCCCGCGCGGCGGTGCGCCTGCGCTACTTCGCCGAGCTGGTCCCCGGACCCCAGCCGATCACAGACGGCCAGCCGGTACGCAGCGAGATCCGCCGGCGGCCACTGGGGCCCGTCGCCGCGATCGTGCCATGGAACTATCCCCTCCAGCTCACGTCGGCGGAGTTCGCGCCCGCGCTCGCCGCAGGCAACACGGTGGTGCTCGAGCCGTCCCCGTTCACGCCCCTGGCCACACGGCTGCTGGCGTCCGTCATCTCCACGGCCCTGCCCGAGGACGTATTGACGGTTGTCACCGGCCGCGAACCCCTCGGCGCCCGTCTCGCGTCCCATCCGGGGATCCGCCATGTGACCTTCACCGGTTCGGTCCCCACCGGACGGGCCGTCGCCAAGGGCGCGGCGGCCTCGCTCGCCCGGGTCACCCTGGAGCTGGGCGGTAACGACGCCGCCATCCTGCTGGAGGACATGGATGTGGAGCGGATCGCGGACGGGCTGTTCTGGGCGGCGTTCCGCAACTGCGGGCAGGTCTGCATGGCGGTCAAACGCGTCCACGCCCCCGCCCGGCTCTACTCCCAGGTGGTCGAGGCCCTCGCGCAGCGCGCGAAGACCGCAGTCGTCGGAGCCGGGCTCGACCCGGGATCGCAGTTGGGGCCGGTCAACAACGCCCCTGCGCCGGCCCGGGTCGAGCGCTACACGACCCGGGCCCGGGCAGAGGGTGCCAGAGCCGTGGCCGGTGGCCACTGGCTGGATGGGCCGGGCAACTTCTACGCCCCCGCCATCCTGGCCGATGTCCCCTTCGACAGCTCCGTGGTGACGGAGGAGCAGTTCGGTCCCATCCTGCCGGTGCTGCCGTACGGGAGCCTCGACGAAGCCGTTGAGGCGGCCAACGACACCGGTTTCGGGCTGGCCGGCTGCGACCTCGGCCTGGCCGACGCGGTGGCCGACCGGCTGGAGTGCGGGACAGCCTGGATCGACCACCATGCCGAACTGTCCCTCGCCCAGCCGTTCGCGGGCATCAAGGAAAGCGGTGTCGGCGTCGCGGGCGGGCCGTGGGGGCTCTACGGGAAGCTCAGGCCGTTCGTGGTGCACCGTCCGGATGAGGCGTGACAGTGAGGTTCGCTGCGGCGGTACTGCGCTCGTACGAGAGCCGATTCGCTGTCGAGGAGGTGATCTTGAACGCGGGGCCGGCCGACGGCGAGGTCCTGGTCCGGATCGCGGGCTGCGGGATGTGCCGGACCGATCTCGCGGTGAGGCGTTCAGCGGGCCGCTCACCGCTGCCGGCGGTGCTCGGCCACGAGGGGGCCGGGGTCGTGGTGGAGACAGGCGGCCCGGACACCGGCCTGAATGTCGGCGACCATGTCGTGCTGAGCTTCGATTCCTGCGGACACTGCCGGAACTGCCTGGGCGCGGCCCCCGCCTACTGTGACTCCTTCGCCTCGCTCAACCTCTTCGGAGGGCGCAAGGAGATGGCGGCGCGGTTCACCGACGCGGCCGGGGGCGAACTGGCCCCCCGGTGGTTCGGCCAGTCCTCGTTCGCCCAGTACGCGATGGTCCCGGCCCGCAACGCCGTCCGGGTCGATCCCTCGCTGCCCATCGAACTCCTCGGACCGCTCGGCTGCGGCTTCCTCACCGGCGCCGGAGCCATCTTCAACTCCTTCGGCGCCGGACCCGGCGAGGGCATCGCGGTCTTCGGCGCGGGAGCAGTGGGCCTGGCCGCGGTGATGGCGGCCACCGCAATCGGGGCGGTAGCCGTGGCCATCGACCGGCACCCCGGACGGCTCGCCCTCGCCGAGCGGCTCGGTGCGATCCCGCTGCACTCTGCATCGGCCGACCTGCCCGGCCGCATTGCGCAACTGACCGACGGCGGCGCGCAGTTCGCGCTGGACACCACGGGCTTTGCCCATCTGATCAACAACGCGCTTCGGGCCCTGCGCCCGACCGGCCACCTCGGCCTGGTGGCGCGGCTCCACACCGCACTGCCGCTCGAACCAGGGGCACTGGACCGGGGCCGGAGGATCTCCCACATCTGCGAGGGGGACGCGGTGCCCAGACTGCTGATTCCGCGGCTGACCGGACTGTGGCAGGCCGAGCGGTTTCCCTTCGACCAGCTGATCCGTACCTACCCGCTCACCGACATCAACGAGGCCGAACGCGACTGCGACGCGGGCCGCGTGGTCAAACCCGTCCTGGTTCCGGAGAGCAGGGGCCGATGAGCGAGGCGTTCAGCACCGCTGCCCGTCTGACCGGCCGCCCCCTGACGGGCGGCCACAAACACCGCACCGCCTGGCCGGCCCGGGCGGCGATCCGGCCTGCACCCAACCGGCCGGAGGTTGTGAACCGGGTGACCGCAGGGCTGCGCGCCATCGGATACGCCCCGAGGAACAGGCCGCCCAAAACTGTACGTCGTGCGTTCACCGCGGATCGTCATCCGTATTCCTTGCTGTTCGTGGTCTGGCTCGCGCCAAAGGAGGACACATGGCCGGCACAGCGCATCGCAACACCGGTGTGGAAGGCGTGGAAGGGGGTGTCGGCCTGACCGCTCTCATGGTCGCCGCGGCACGGGCGATCGAGACCCACCGCCACGACAGCCTGGCACGAGACGTCTACGCAGAGCACTTTGTGCTCGCCGCGCCGGCGTCCGCCAGCTGGCCGGTCCGCATACAACAGGTTGCGGACGGAGACGCGAACCCGCTGTGGGGACGATTCGCGCGTTACTTCGGTCTGCGGACAAGGGTCCTCGACGACTTTCTCCTCCGGTCCGTGCACGCGGGCAGCGCCCACCAAGTCGTCCTGCTCGGGGCCGGGCTGGATTCGCGGGCGTTCCGGCTCGACTGGCCCCCCGGCTGCGTGGTCTTCGAGATCGACAGGGAAGGCGTGCTGGCGTTCAAACACAAAGTACTCGGCGGACTGCCGGCCAGCCCAAAGGCAACGCGCGTTCCGATCCCGGTCGATCTGCGCGCCGACTGGGCCACAGCGCTGACCGATTCCGGCTTCGAGCCGGCCGCACCGAGCGTCTGGCTGGCCGAGGGGCTGCTGTTCTACCTGCCCCACGCCTCCGAGACGTACCTCATCGACACGGTGGACCGGTTGAGCGCGCGGGGAAGCACTCTGGCGTTCGAGGTCAAGATCGACAAGGACTTGCTGGAATACCGCGACAGCCCGCTCTACACCTCGACGAAACACCAGATCGGCATCGACCTGCTCAACCTGTTCGATGGAGAGCCGCGGCCCGACTCCGCAGGTGATCTGGCGCGCAAGGGCTGGTCCACATCAGTCCATACCCCCTTCGACTTCACCCGTCGGCACGGGCGCGGCCCGCTGCCCGAGCAGAACGATGCACTGGCGGGCAACCGGTGGGTGTTCGCGAACAAACCTGGGTCGTAACATCGCCGGCTCGACGTCCGCACCGCCGTCCTCCCCGCCGCCCACACGAGCCACGCCGAGACGCCCGTCATGGTCCTCACTGAGGTGCCCCCTGCGGTGTAGACACTCTGATGGCGGATCTTGATGGTCCGGGAAGATGGTTCACATGGCAGGGCGGATATACAGCCCGGAGTTCCGGGCGGATGCGGTGGGGTTGTGGAGGGCCTCGGTGGGGCAGCGGTCGATGAAGGATGTCGCCGCTGATCTGGGCATCACCCGCGAGACGCTGCGGCTGTGGGTGCGAGCGGCCGAGGGCGGTGGTACCGCCAGGCCGCGGCGGGTGGTCCGGGGCAGGACGGCTCCCAGGAGGCCGAGGTGGCCCGGTTGCGTGCGGAGAACACCCGGCTGCTGAAGGCAGAGAAGGAGTGGCAGCTGGAACGGGAGATCCTTCGCCGGGCGGCCCAGTGTTTCGCCAAGGAGATGAAGTGAGGTCGCGCCGCTGGGGCTTCATCTCCCCATACGCCGACGAGTTCGG
>NZ_JARAXF010000031.1:0-120395 GCF_033793745.1 Streptomyces sp. ME19-01-6
CTTCCGGCGCAGGCTGGCCGAGGAGCTGGGCGTCGACCCCGGGCCGCGCCTGAGGCTGCTGCACCAGCGGGTCCTCACCTCGGCCCCGGAGCTCGCCCCCCCCCCCCCCCCCCCCCCCCCGCCCGGCCCCCCCCCGCGCGGCCCCCCCCCCACGCCGCGTTCCGGCGCAGCACGAGACTGCGCAGCACGAAGCTGCCGCGGCCGCCGGCGATCCGGCGGCCGGACACCCGGACCGTCCGGACCGTGCGGACCATCCGGGCGAATCCGACCCCGAGCACTTAGCCGACGGGTCCGGTCCCGGGCCGTTACCCGAGCACTCGCCCAAGCGATCAGGCGCGCGGGCGGGGCCGGGTCCCCGGGGCCGCGAGCCATCGCCTTCGGACCAGGAACTCATCCGGCGGCTCAAGGAGGGGTACCGGCTCGGGACCGCGAGCCCGACGGCCGGTGAGACCCTCTACCGCCGCCACCGCGAGGCGGCGCTCGCCTACGCCCGCACCTGTTGCCGCACCCTCCACGACGCCGAGGACCTCGTGTCCGAGGCGTTCATCCGTACGTTCCATGCCGTCCGGTCGGGTGGGGGTCCGCGTGGCCCCTGGCGCCCGTACCTGCTGACCGTCATCCGCCACACCGCGATCGAGTGGAGCGCCGGCGACCGTCAGGTGCTGCTCACCGCGGACTTCGAGTCCTGGCGGCAGCAGTCGGCCGAGGCGGACCCCCAGCAGCGCCTGCTGGCCGACGAGGACCACAGGCTACTGATCCGCAGTTTCCAGACCCTCCCCGCGCGGTGGCGGACCGTGCTGTGGCACACGCTGGTGGAGGGCGACTCCCCGCATCACGTCGCCGCGCTGATGGGCCTGTCCCCCAGCGGTCTCACCTCCTTGGCCTTCCGGGCCCGTGAGGGGCTGCGCGAGGCGTATCTGCGCGCTCATGTGCAATCCGTGTCCGCGGACAACGACCGCTGCCGCCACTTCGGCTCCCTGATCGGCGCGGCGGTGCGGCGTGGCGCCGTGCGCGGCCGCGGCCTCGCGCGCCATCTGGCCGAGTGTGGCCTCTGCTCGCAGGCGTACACCGAGCTGCTCGCCCTCAACGCGGCCATGCCGGTGACCACTCGGGCCACGGAGTCCGCGGGGTCTCGGGGCTGAGCGCCGGGGCGGCGAGCACGCACATGGAACTGCCGGCCGCGGATCGCGGCCGGCAGTTCCGTGTGCGGGGCTCATGGCCCCGGGCTCACAGTCCGTTGACGCGCGCCTCCCTCGCCATGCCGCCCACGGGCCGCAGGCCGGTCGGCGCTCCGCGCCCCCTGCGGGTGACCACCCGGGAGTAGTGGCGCCGGATCCGGTCCATCTGCGCCATCAGCCGGCGGCCACGCAGCGCCATCTCCAGCTCGAAGCGTATCCGCGGGTCCCGCAGGCCCGGCCCGAAGAGCTTCTCGATCTGCCGCAGCCGGTAGCGCACCGTCTGCGGATGCACCTTGAGCGCCTTGGCCGCCTCGGGCGCGCCACCGCCCTCGAGCCAGGCGAGCAGGGTCATCTGCAGCCGCTCGCTCTGCCGAGGGGTCAGCCCGGCCAGCGGCTTGAGCCACCGGGAGGCCAACGCCCGTACCAGCGACTCGTCCTGGAGCAGCAGCAGCGTCGAGAGGTGGTCGTCCACGAAGAGGATCCGGGCCTCGGGGCCGCTGCGCGCATGGGTCATGGTCAGCAGCCGCCGGGCCCACCGCACCGAGGAGGCCGCGTCGTTCAGCGGAACGACGTGGCCGACGGCGGCGGTACGGCCGCGCAGCGCGGCCTCCAGCGCACCGCGCGCGGAGGCCGGCTCGGTGCCGGGGTCCCGGTCGGGGTCCGGCTCGGCGGTTGCTCCCGGGTCGGCCAGGGGGGTGTCCGGGCCGGTGTCCGGGCCCGTGCCGGTGCCGGCATCCGAGTCGGGGTCGGGGATCAGCAGGCACAGCTCGTCGCCGACGGCGCCGATCAGAGTGTCGCCGAACACCGCGGCCAGTTGCGGCGCCTCGCCCGGGGTGGGCAGGGCGATGGCCTGGACCGTTTCGGGCAGGGGCCAGCGGGCGGCCCGGGACAGTTCGGCCAGGGCACGCTCGGATACGGGTGCCTCGCCGACCAGGGCCTCGAAGAGGTCGCGCCTGGCCCGCTCGGGCGGTACTTCGGTCAGGGGGCCACGGCCCCGGGCGCCGTCGGCCACCGCTTGCTCGGCGGCCTCCTCACCAGGGGTCCGGTAGCCGAGTGCCGTCAGGAGAGCCTGTTCGACTGTCCATCGGACCTTGTCACGCTCAGTGTCCTCCAAGAGGTCGGCGAATCCCGGAATTCTGCGCCGAAGGGTCTCAACCACTTCTTCGGCCAGGGACGGGAGTTCATTGCGCAGGACGCGGGTCCGCTCGCCACGGGGGGGACGGGGGGACCAGATGCGGTTCGCGAGTTCGCCCATCATTACCTCGTTCTTGCCGGGGGGAGGCCTGGCCGTTGGGGGGTCGGTCAGGCCCGTGGAGGTTGCCTCCGTCGCCGGTCGTCCGCTCCGGAAAAGGGAGTCGAGGGTCCTCCGATGAATCTTGGAGGAGCCCCTCCCCTACCGGTCCCGGCGCTTTGCCGGGTCTTTGCCATCGAAATGACAGTGGAGCAGCCCGCGGCGGTGTGGGCAGTGGTCGTCCACAAGAAGTTGTCACGTTACGACAAATCTTATGGAGATCACGTGTAGTTCGGAGATGCTGCCGTACCCAAAGACGACTTGACGTACTCGTCACTCGCGCGATCAGGCGCGATCGGGAGGCTTTCGATGCCCATGCCCCAGCCGCCGACTCCCCCGATTCCGGGGCCGCGCCGCAGGGCTCGCCACGGCGGATCAACCATGCCACAAGGACTCGGAGGATCCGGCGGACGACGAGCCGACCGCCGCGCCCGCCCGGTCCGGGCCGGCATCGGCTGGCCGCGCCACACCGCGCTGTACGCCGCTGTCGCGGCGGTCATCGTCTCACTGATCGTCGCCGGCAACGCCGGTGCGTTTTCCAAGACTTGGGCCTTCCTCGACTTCGGGGCCGGTGTCCTCGCGCTGGTCTCGCTGAGCAGCGCCGTACTGTGGGGCCTCGCGGCCACCGACCGGCTGATCCTCCACTCGCACCACCGGCTGCTCGCCCAGGGTGTCCACCGTGGCGCCGCGGTGGCCGGCCTGCTCTTTCTCGCTCTCCATGTGTGGGTGAAGGTGGCAGAGAGTCACACGAGCGCCGCAGCCATCGTGATACCGTTCGCTGACGCAAATAAACCTGTGCTGATCGGACTTGGCACCTTGGCTGGATACCTGTTCATCACGGCGGCGGTGACGGGAGCGGTACGCAGCTCTTTCGCCTCCGCCGGCAAGTCCCGCTGGCGGTACCGCTGGTGGCGGGCGCTGCATGTGGCCGCGTACCCCGCGTGGTGCGCCGCGCTGATCCACGGTCTGAAAAGTGGCCGCGCCGCGAAGGACTGGGCGACCGCCGGATATGTCATGGCGCTGGCCGCCGTGGCCATCACCTTGTGGATCCGGCTCGCCACCCGACGGGCCGAGCGCAGCGAGCGCGGCGCCATCGTCACCGGCCAGATGAGCGCGGTGGGCGGTGCGCAGGGCGGCCGGCCCCGCAGGCCCGTGCCCTCCTCGCCCCCGACGGCCGGCGGGGCCTCCTCCCGTGACGGTGAACCCCTCGGCGCCTCGCGCGGGTGGGGCGCGTGATCTCGACCAAACCCAGACTGGCCTGCATCGATCCGCCCCGGCTGCTGGCCGGGCTGGATGAGACGTACCGGCTCGACCGCGTCGGACACCTGACGGTCCATGGCTCGATGCCCGCGCTGCGCGCGGACGAGCTGGTGGCCCTCGCGGAGAACATCGACCTGCGCGGCCGAGGCGGCGCGGGTTTTCCGTTCGCCAAGAAGGTGACGGCCGTCATGGAGTCCGCAGGCCGCCGGGACGGGCGCTGCGCGGTGGTGGTCAACGGCAGTGAGGGCGAGCCCAGTTGCCTCAAGGACACCGCCCTGCTGCTGCACACCCCGCATCTGGTCATCGACGGCGCCGTGCTGGCCGCCACCGCGCTGGGCGCCGACGATGTGGCCATCGCCGTCCACCGGCCGGACGTCGAGGAGTCGCTGAGCGCCGCCATCGCCGAGCGTGGCCCGAGCGGGCCGCGGGTGCAGGTGAGCGTGACGGACGACCGCTTCGTGGCCGGCGAGGGCGGCGCCGTCATCAACGGCATCAGCGGCGCCCCGGCCATCCCCAACGGCCGCAAGATCCGCACCAGCGACAGCGGCCTGGGCGGACTGCCGACCCTGCTGTCGAACACCGAGACCTTCGCCCAACTCGCCGTGGCCGCACGGATGGGCGCCCTGCCGTTCCGCTCGGTGGGGCTGCCCACCGAACCCGGCACCACCCTGCTGACGGTGGGCGGGAAGTACGTCATGGAGACCCCGTTCGGGGTGCCGCTCACCTACGTTCTGGAGCTGTGCGGTCTCACCCCGGGCCAGGGGGTTCTGGTGGGCGGCTACCACGGCAAGTGGCTGCTGCCCGACAGCCTCGCGTCGGTCAACATCTCCCGGGAGTCCATGGAGAAGTACAACGCGCGTCTCGGGGCCGGAGCGGTGCTGCCGATCCCGGAGAACACCTGCCCGGTCGGCGAGACCGCGCGGGTGGCGCGCTGGCTGGCGGGCGAGACGGCCAACCAGTGCGGACCCTGCTTCATCGGGCTGCCCGCGCTCGCGGACGCCATCGGTCAGGTCGAACGCGGCGGTGGGCAGGCCGCGTTGGACAGTGTCAACGGGTACATCCAGTCGGTGAAGCGCCGTGGCGCCTGCAGCCACCCCGACGGCACGGCCGGCTTTGTGACCACCGCGCTGGAGGCGTTTCCGGACGAGTTCCGGGAACACGCGCTCGGCGCCGGGTGCGGCCGCCCCACGCTCGGGGTGCTGCCGCTGACCGACGGCGCCTCCTCCGGGCCGCTGGCCCTGCCGCCCGGCCCCTCCGCCACCCGGCGGGACGACCGGGACGCCTCGGAGCAGCTTCTCGTGGACTGGACGCTGTGCCAGGGCCATGGGCTGTGCGCGGACATCCTCCCCGAGGTGATCGAGCTCGGCATCGACGGCTATCCGCACAAGGCCAAGTACGGCGTGCCGCGCCAGCTGCGCGGGCAGGCCGTCCGCGCGGTACGGCGCTGCCCCGCGCTCGCGCTGCGCATCGAGGCGTAAACCGGCCTCAACCCCAGCCTGACACCTCTCACTTCTCGACGGCCGTCATGGAACGGCCGTCGCTTCGTTTGCGCTCAACGGACACCGTGTTTTTGCGTCTGATGACAAATTCCGAAGCCCATGAACGCCCGCCGAGACCCCCTCCGTATGCAAGTGACGTCGGCGCAAAACAACCGCCGGACCGCAAGCTTGAAGGAGTGGGCATGAAGAAGCGGCAGATCGCGTTCGCCGGGGCCTCCGTCGCGATGGTCCTGTTGACCGCGGCGTGCGGCAGCACGGAGAACAAGTCCGCGGGCAGCACCAACGTCCAGCCCATCGGCGGCACCCAGACCGTGGGCGTCGGCGCGACTCCGGGCTCGTCGGGCTACGGCACCAGCGCCGGCACCGGGAACGAGGCCGGGGGTGACACCGGCGACGCCGCCTCGGGGTCCGGCAAGGACGCGCTGACCGGCCCGGCCAAGCAGCTGTCCGTGCGGGACGTCCCGAAGCTGGGCTCGGTCGTCACCGACAGCAAGGGCTGGACGCTCTACCGGTTCGACGAGGACACTTCCGGCGCCTCCCCCAAGTCCAGCTGCAACGACGCCTGCGCCACCAAGTGGCCGCCGGTGCCCGCGAGCGACGCCACCGTCAGCACCGGGATCGACAAGAACGGGCTCGGCTCGGTCCTCCGTGCCGACGGCACCAAGCAGCTGACGCTGGGCGGCTGGCCGGTGTACCGCTACGCCGGGGACACCAAGGCCGGGGACACCAAGGGCCATGGCGTGGGCGGCACCTGGAACGCGCTGGCGCCCGACGGCAAGCCGGCCGGGAAGAAGGCCGCCCAGGACGACAGTCTCCAGCTCTCGGTCAACGACAACGCCAAGCTCGGGAAGATCGTCGTGGACGGTCAGGGCATGACCGTCTACCGGTTCGACAAGGACAGCGCCTGGCCGATGAAGACCGGCTGCCTGAACGCCTGCCTGGAGACCTGGAAGCCCGTCAAGCCCGTCGACACCAGCAAGGTCGCCGGGGTCGATCCCAAGAAGCTCACCACCTTCACCCGGCCCGACGGCTCCAAGCAGCTGGCCTTCGACTGCTGGCTGCTGTACACGTTCACCGGGGACACCAAGCCCGGCGACACCAACGGACAGGGCAAGCAGGGGCTGTGGTTCGCGGTCACCGACAAGGCCAAGAAGGCCGGCGTGGCCGCCTCGGAGTGATACACAGACAGCGGTCCGTACAGAAGCAGCGGTCCACCGAGCGGGGGGCCCGAGGCCACGGGCGCACCGGGCCACCCCGCCGGACCACCATCGGGAGGTTGACGTGTCACACGTACTGCGTGCCACCGCGCTCTGCGCGGTGCTGCTGGTGAGCGGCTGCGCCGGGAGTGAGGGGCAGAGCCACGTGAGCCACGCGCAGAAGAAGGCCTCCCCGTCCGCCGGGAACTCCGGCGACAACTCCGGCGCGGACTCCGCCGAACCCGCGTCGCTGAGGAAGATCGCCGATGCCATCGGCTGCAAGGCGAACGTCGTCACCGACGCCGAGGAGCTGCGCCAGGCGGCGTGCAAGGCCGGCAAGGCTCAGTACACCGTGGTCACCTTCGCCACGGACAAGGGAAAGCGCGCCTGGCTGTCGGAGTCCAAGGACTACGGCGGCACCTACCTGGTGGGCTACCGCTGGTCGGTGACGGCCCCGTCGGAGGACTCCCTGAAGCCGCTGCGCGTCAAGCTCGGCGGCACCATCGAGACCGGGACCTCCCACGAGGGCATGGAGATGGAGCCCGGGACGGGCCACGCAGAACACACTCAGCACGACTGACTGCAGGTCAGGGTCTGCGACTGTCCGCCCACTTGACCAGGTCCGGATCGGCGAGGCTCGCGACCCACAGATCCACCGGTGGGGTTTCGTCGGCGTCGCCGGCGTCGTGCGGGGGTTTACGCGGGCCCACCGCGAGGACTCTGAGCCCGGCCCGGGACGCGGACAGGAAGCCGCAGTGGGAGTCCTCCACCGCCAGGGCGTCGCCGGGGGCCGCACCACACAGGCGGGCGGCCTCCAGATAGACGTCCGGATACGGCTTGGGGCGCACCTCCCCCTCCGGGACCAGCACATGGCCGAAGTACCGCAGCAGCCCCGCGCGGGACAGCCCGGTCTCGACCACGTCGCGCGGGCAGTTGCTCGCGACGGCCAGCGGCGCGAACGCGGCGGCCTTGCGCACGAGTTCGGTGGCGCCCGGCATGGTGACCGGGTCGTCGGCCACCAGTTGACGGAAGCTGGCGAGGAGTTGTTCGGTCATCTGCCCGGCGAGGGCGGGGGACCCGGCGTACTCGGCCAGCATGCGGCCGCACTCGGTGTAGTGGAGGCCCTTGGTGGCTTGCGCGAACTTCCGGTCGGGGGCGCTGCCGTGGCGGCTGAGCACCACTTCGCGCGCCTTTTCCCAGTGGCGTTCGGAGTCCATGAGGGTGCCGTCGCAGTCGAAGACGATGGCGGTGGGGGTCCAAGCGAAAAGCGTGTCGGCTGTCATCTGCCTGCCGTTCCATGGGAGTGGACGAATCGGCGCAGGGGGTGCCTGTACCTGCGGAAGAGCAGCGCAGTGGGGTTCCTGGCGGCTCAGGCGCGAGAGCGCCAACCGCTGCCGTCCGACGCGCGAGCGCCTGATGGCGTGCGCGATGCGGGAAGCCGTACAGGCGGAGACTCGCCTGCCCGAAAGATAACGATCACTACGTTAGTTTGATGACCCGCAGTAAGCAAGAAACTACTATGTGTCGGCGTTTTGTTCGTCGATCTTTTGCTCGTCAGCGGTGTGCTCGCCAGGAACTTTGTTCGTCGCTCAGAGGTACTGCAGTGCGCCGACCGCGGTCCATTCCCCCGCCTGCCTCAACCGGAAGACACAGGTCCTGCCGTGCGGGACGCACTCCACCCAGGCGGGCGGGGCGAATTCGGTGAAGCGGAGGGCGCGGAGCCGGCAGCCGACGGGGCGGGTGAGAACACCCTCCGTCGCCAACGCCACGGCCTGGCGGGCGGCTTCCAGCAGCACCAGACCCGGCACATGGTCGCTCCAGTGGTCGAAGAAGAAGGGGTGGCGGGGGTCCGCCGGGTCCAGCCGCAGCGCGCCCGCCTCCCGCACCACCAGGACGTCGCGCGCCGCCGGCACCGCCACGGACCGCGGCGTGGGCCGCGCGAGGGCACCGGACCGCGGCCGCGCGGCCGGCTGCGGCGCCGCGCGGCGGGCCGTCTCGTACGCCTCCGGGGCGAGGAAGCGCGCCGTGCCACCGGCCCACGCGAAGGGCACCCCGCCCGCGAGAAGGTGGATGTCGAGCCGCAGGCCGGAGACGAACCGGCCGCAGGGCGTCGCGCGCACCTCGGTCACCGCGGCGCGGCAGACCACGTCCGTGGCCCCGTGTTCGGCCCGCGGCTCGGCGGCCGGGTCGAGCGCGAAGGAGATGTCCCTGATCACGAAGTGCGCCCCCGCGGGGGTGGCGAAGTGGCGGGAGGGCAGATAGATGCCCAGCTGGCGCAGGGTTTCGGCGACCATCAGGGGATGGTGGCGGCCGTCTTGGCCATGCGGGAAGGTGGGATGGGAGCGGGGCCACTGCGCCGCGGCCACGAACCGGTCGCCGCCCAGCGCGCGGACGTCGGTCAGCAGCACTTCGGCCACCGAGGCGCGGTGCACCGCCTCGCGCGCCACGGTGCGGGACCAGCTCAGCCGCCGCGCCGCGAGTTCCCACGGCTCCGGGAAGCCACGCACCTCACCCATGATCGCCATAAAATACTAATAATCGTGGACCTGTGGGTCTTCGCCTCCATGACATGCGACAAGTCCGCTAAGTTCACCCCGACAACGCACCCCACGCGACGGAACGAGGACGGACACCACGTGCAAGAGCGGGCCGAGCAGACACGCCGATCCCTTCTGGAAGCGGCGGCTTCTCTCTTCGACGAACGGGGCTACGCCGGCACCAGCATCAGCGACATCGCCGCCCGGTCCGGCCATACCAGCGGCGCCATCTACTTCCACTACGCGAGCAAGGAGAGACTCGCGCTCGCCGTCGTCGAGGGACACTTCGCCACCTGGCCGCCGCTGATCGAGCAGTACACCAACACCGCTCCTACCACGGCCACTGCCACCGGCACCCCGGCCCTGGAGCAGCTGGTGCGGTTGAGCTTCGCGGTGGCCCGCGCCTTCCGCGACGACATCGTCGTACGGGCGGGGGCGCGGCTGTGGACGGAGCGCACCCTCATCGCGGCGCCGCTCCCGCCGCCCTTCGTCGGGTGGATCGACGCCGTGACCGCGATGCTGGAGCGGGCGCACGCCGAGGGCGACCTCGCCCCGCACATCGACCCCGAGCGCGCCGCCCGGACCGTCGTCTGCGCCTTCTTCGGCGTGCACACCGTCTCCGAGGCCCTGGACCGGCGCCGGTCCATCGAGGACCATCTGGCCGATCTGTGGGCGCTGCTGCTGCCCTCGCTCCAGACCCGCCCCATCGCCGCGGAGCTGTTCCCGATGGCCCGGCAGGGCTGAGAACGGGGCCGGGGGCGGGGCTGGGGGCGGGGCTGGGGCGGGGCCTTGCGGACGCGTGGCTACCAGATCTCGCCGACCCACTCGGGGTGGTCGACGAACGGGTTCCGGTTGTGCTGGTAGTCGTCGTATATCACCTGGTTGCGCCGCTGCTCGAAGGCGTCCGGCGGGTCCTCGGCGTTCCACTTGCGCAGCACGGACAGCCGCCCCAGATACGGCTGACTGCCGTTGCCCGCCTTGTCGTTGACCTCGAGGTCGGCGAAGCCGTCGCCGCCCTCGTAGCGCACCGCCATGTAGAAGATCATGCGGGCCACATCGCCCTTGACGGCATCGCGGGGCTCAAAGGAGTCGGAGTCGGTGTAGTTGCCGGGTGCCTCGGACACCTGGGAACCGCCCTCGTCGAAGTCCTTGTTGCCGCGTGTGCTGTTGACCGACACATCCTCGGGGCGCAGATGGTGCAGATCGGTGCCCGGACCGGTCGCGGTGCCGAAGTCGCCGTGTGACTTGGCCCAGACGTGTTCCCGGTTCCAGTCGTTGGCGTTGCCGCCGTTGGAACTCTTGCTCTGCGACCGGCCGCTGTAGAGCAGGATGACGTTGGCGGAGTTGCCGGGGTCCTCGTCGGTGTTCTTGAGGGCCTCCCACACCTGGCTGTAGGAGATCTTGGTGTTGGTGCTGATGATCTTGTGCAGCGCGTCCTTGAGCGGCTGCCCCGTCTTGCCGATCGCGTCTTTGTAGTACGTGTCGTCATATCCAGCGGCCCGCGTCGAGTTGGTGAGCGTGGTGCCGGCGGTGGCGGGGGTCTGCGCGGTGGCGGTCATGGCCGCCGCGCAGGCCAGCAGTGCCAGGGATTTCCAGCGGGTCACACGGGTCATGTGCACAGGCGGTCCTCTCCCCGATTCACGTTCGATCGCCGAAAGCGTGTCAGAGTGCCGATCCGCCACAGGTGAACGACCGGGAGAGGTTTTGTGACAGGGTCATGACCAAAGCCCTTCGAGGGAACGGCTCCGCCCCTGACTCCCCCGGGGGATTACAGCGACGCGCCCCCGCACATCACCAGCGTCTGACCGGTGGTCGAGCCGCCCTCCGGGCCGAGCAGAAACGACGTCAGCCCGGCGACCTCCTCGGGACGTACGAGCCTGCCCAGCGGCGGCACGACCGGAGGGGTCGCGCTGCGGCCGGGGTCCCGCAGCATCGGGGTGTCCGTGGGGCCGGGCGCCACCACGTTCACCGTGACCGCGCGGGGTGCCAGCTCCGCCGCCCAGGACCGGGCCATGGCCGCCAGCGCCGCCTTGGTGGCCGCGTACTGGCTCTTGCCCGGCACACCGGTCATGGTGCGGCTGCCCACGAGCACCACCCGTCCGCCGTCCGCGATCCGGTCCACCAAGGTGTCGACCAGGACCTCGGCCGCCTGCGCATGAACCCGCCACATCAGATCCCCGTCGGCCGCCGACAGCCCACCGAGCCGCGCGGAGCGCTGGACACCCGCCGCGTGCACGATCGCGTCCACCCCGGCCACCGGGGCCAGCGCGCCCCGCAGCGCCTCCGGACGCGCCAGATCGACCGGGATCCAGCGCATCCGTTCGGCGGACACCGGCTCCGTACGGCTGATCCCGGTGATCCGCCACCCCTCGTCCAACAGCCGGGCGGCGATGGCGGCGCCGATGCCGGAGCTGGCTCCGGTGACCACCGCGTGGCGGGGCTCAGACATCGCCCGCCCAATCCGGCGCCACCCGTACGTACTTGATGGCCCGGCGGTGGTAGGTGTACGCGATGTGCAGCGCCCCGTCCGGTGTCTGGGTCACGGAGGGGTAGGACAGCTCGCGGTTGAGGCGGTCGCGCGAGTTGTTGGTCAGGCAGTGCCCGTCGCCGGTGTCGAGATCCCGGCGGTGCGGCCAGGTGTGACCGCCGTCGGACGAGAGGGCGAGGCTCATCGGAGCCCGCGGCGCACCCCAGAAGGCGGTCCTGCCGCCGTCGGCCACCTCGGGCGGGGCGGTGGTGGCCGGGGACTCGCCCGCCCGGCCGTCGTCGTCGATCTCGTCGTAGAGCGAGACCCGGCGCGCGGTGGCGTCCGCGGCGCTGCTGTGGTTGTAGACCAGCGCGAGCCGTCCGTCGGCGAGCGGGACGTACTGAATCGAGGAGTTGTTGTTGGGCAGCTCCGTCGCCACCGGCTCGCTCCAGGTCTCGCCCCCGTCGCTCGAGTGCGAGCGGTACACCGCGTCCGCCCACCGGCTGCGGAAGAGGGCGAGCAGGGTGCCGTCGGGCAGCGCGTGGACGTTCATGTGCACACATCCGGTGGACCCGGGCACCGGCCGCTCCCGCCAGGTCAGCCCCTGGTCGTCGCTGATCATCACCGCACTGGTGTCGTGGTCCCCCACCCACGCGGTGCCCGGGGTGGCGACGCAGTGGAACACCGGCAGCAGCCACCGGCCGTCTTCAGGTACGACCAGGGGCTGGCGTACGAAGACACCGCCCACCGCGGTGGCCGGGAACAGCGTGCGCGCCGGCCCCCAGGTGGCGCCCTCGTCCGCCGAAGTCCGCAGCCGCACCTCGGCGGTGTCCTGATGGCCCGCCTGCTGGGCGGTGTGCAGCAGCCACAGTTCACCGGTCGGCGCGGAGAAGAGCACGGGGTTCTGCTCCGAGCGCGCCGGGTCGTCCGAGAGCCGTACCGGGTCGGTCCAGGTGTCCGCGCCCGGGGCGAGCCGGGAGAACCACACGCAGATGTCGGCGACGCCCTCCTGCGTGCCGCCGAACCACACGCACCCGAGGTCGCCCCCGGGGAGGACGGCCAGGTTGGCGGCGTGGTTCTGCACGGCGGGAGCCGGCAGGAACGCCTCGGCGCGCGCCGGGTCGTCCGGGCGCTCGCGCACCCGCCCGTCGGTCCGCAGCTCCTCCTCGGCCTGCGCCGGGGTGGTGTCGTGGTCGGCGGTCATGCCGCGGGCTCCTTCGGTGGTGCGGATGTGGGTGTCAGGTACGGGCGCTCTTGCCGTACGGATGGCCGGGGGCACCGCCCAGCGGTAGCTGGGGGCGAGCCGAAGGGGCGCGGCCGCCCGCACCGGAGGCGCTGATGTGCGCCGCGACAGGGGGCACCTCCCAGCGGTGGCTGGGGGAGGCTGAGGCGCCCCGGAGGCGAACCGAGCCGCAAAAGAGGGGCAAACTCACCGGTTGTACGCCGGCATCGGCCCCCGCAGCCGGGCGCCGACCTCGTCGCAGGCCGCGACCACGTCGGCCGGTAGCGGACCCGCCTGGGCCGCCGCCACATTGGCCCGCAGGTGCTCGACGCGCGAACCGCCGAGCAGCAGCGCGTCCACCCCGTCCCGGCCGAGCAGCCACCGCAGCGACAGCTCGACGAGCCCGAGGCCCGCGCCCTCGGCGATCTGGGCCAGGTCCTGGACGGCCTCGAACAGCCGGGGGTCCCAGTACCGCCGCCGGTACATCTCGGCCAGCCGGGAGTCGCCGAACCGTCCCGACTCCGGCGTCTGTCCGAAGACATGGCGCCCGGTCAGCAGCCCGCCGCCAAGCGGGTTGTAGACCATGGTGCGCACCCCGCTGGTGGCCGCGTACTCCAGATACTCCTCCTCCACCCGCCGGGCCAGCAGGTTGTACAGCTGCTGGGCGACCACCGGCCGCGGCGCGCCCACCCGCTCCGCGGTGTGGCCGACCTCCGCGATCTGCCAGGCCGCGTAGTTGGACACGCCCAGGGCCAGGACCTTGCCCTCGGCGACGAACTCGGCGACGGTGCCGAGGGTCTCCGTGAGCGGGGCCGACCGGTCGGGCTGGTGCAGGTAGAAGAGGTCGACGTGGTCGGTGTTCAGCCGCCGGAGGCTGCCTTCGAGGGCCGCCCGCAGCCCGCGCGCGGACAGCGGGGAGTGGTCGCCGTGGTCGGGATGCGGCATCCCGGCCTTGGTGGCCAGCACGATCCGGTCCCGGCGGCCGGGCAGCAGCTCGGCCAGGATCGTCTCGGTGATCCCGCCGGCGTATGCGTTGGCGGTGTCCACACCGGTCACCCCGGCGTCGAGCGCCGCGTCCAGCATCGCGGCGGCACCGGCGCGGTCGACCGTGTCGCCGAAGGTCATGGTGCCCAGCACCAGGCGGGAGAGCGGCACCGGTACGCCGGGCAGCTCCACCGCGCCGGGCGAGGTCCGGGAGGTGGTGTCGGGGTGGGTCATCAGGGGGTGGCTCCTTCGGCCTGCGCCCCGGCGCACGAGGCGCGCCGGGGGTGACGGGATGGTGGGTCAGGACGGGGTGGCGGGGTCCGGCGACATCGCGGTGTCCGGTGACATCGCCGGGGCCGGTGACTCCGCGGCCGCGGTGGCGATCGCGGAGACCAGGGCGCGCGGCTTGCGCCCCCGCATCGTCGTCGGGTCGAGCGCGGCGCGCCGCAGCGCCCTGGTGTACGGCTCGGCGGGCGCGGCGAGGACCGTCTCCGTGGGGCCGGACTCGATGACCCGTCCGCCCCGCATCACCACCACTTCGGAGCTGATCTCTCGGACCACGCCGAGGTTGTGGGAGATGACGATGTAGGCGAGCTGTCGCTCGGCCTGCAGATCGCGCAGCAGCTGGAGCACCTGCGCCTGAACGGAGACGTCCAGGGCGGAGGTGGCCTCGTCGCAGACCAGCAGCTCGGGGTCGCTGGCCAGGGCACGGGCGATGCCGATCCGCTGCCGCTGCCCTCCGGAGAACTCGCCGGGGCGCCGGTGGAGCGCCCCGGCGGGCAGCCCGACCTGGTCGATCAGGACCGCGGCCCGGCGGGCGCGCTCGGCCTTGGAGGTGACGCCGGCCAGCAGCAGTGGCTCGGCCACGGTTTCCTCGGCCGTCAGATGGGGGTCCAGGGAGCCGTACGGGTCCTGGAAGACCATCTGCACCCGGCGGCGCAGCGGGCGCAGCCGCCGCTCCGGCAGGGTGGCGATGTCGGTGCCGTCGAGCAGGATGCGGCCCGCCGTGGGGCGCAGCAGCCGGACGAGGGAGCGGGCGATGGTGGACTTGCCGCAACCGGACTCGCCGACGACGGCGAGCGACCCGCCGCGCTCGACGGTGAAGCCGACGCCGTCCACGGCGCGCAACTTCCCGCCCTGGACGGGGTATTCGACGACGAGGTCCTCGACGGCCAGCAGGGGTGTGGTCACAGCGCCTCCCGGGGTGCGGCGGCGGGGGCCTGGGGGGCTCCCCCAGCTACCGCTGGGAGGTGCCCCCCTTCGTCCCAGGGGCCCAGGGTCGGGACGGCGGCGAGCAGGCCGCGGGTGTACGGGTCGGCGGGGTGGTCGACGATCCGCTCGACGGGGCCGGACTCCACGAACCGGCCGTCGCGCATGACGTGGATGCGGTCGGACACCAGGCGGGCCACGCCCAGGTCGTGGGTGATCATCAGGATGCCGATGCCGGTGCGCTCCTGCAGCTCCATGAGCAGGTCCAGGACGCCGGCCTGCACGGTGACGTCCAGGGCCGAGGTCGGTTCGTCGGCGACCAGCAGCTTCGGCTCGGCGGCCAGGGCGATGGCGATGAGGACACGCTGCAGCATGCCACCGGAGAACTGGTGCGGATAGGCGCCCCAGCGGGTCTCGGGGCGCGGGATCCGCACCCGGCCGAGGAGTTCGATGCCGCGGGTGCGCGCCTCGGCCTTGGACAGCCCGGGGTGGCGCAGCCGCAGCGCCTCGCCCAGCTGGTGGCCGATGGTGTGCACGGGGCTGAGCGCGGTCATCGGGTCCTGCGGGATGAGGGAGACGCCGCGGCCGCGGATCCGCCGGATGGCCTTGGGGTCGGCGATGATGTCGCAGCCGAGCACACGGGCGGTGCCCGACAGCACGGCCAGCCCCTCGGGCAGCAGGCGCAGCAGGCCCATGGCGGTGGTGGACTTGCCGGAGCCGGACTCGCCGATGAGCGTGACCGTCTCGCCCGGGGCGATGGTGAAGCCGACCCCGTCGACGGCGCGGACCACGCCGCGGTCGGTGATCAGCTCGATCTGCAGGTCCTCGACTTCCAGCAGGGGGGCCGTCTCGCCCAATTCGCTCGTCCGGCTCATGAGGACACCGCCTCCACGACACGTCGGCGGGTACGGTCGCGCAGACCGTCGCCCAGCAGGTTGACCCCGACCACCAGGAGCACGATGACCAGGCCGGGCAGGGTCACCAGCCACCAGGAGGTGGTGATGTAGTCCTGGCCGTCGGAGATGATCCGCCCCCAGGTGGCGAACGGCCGCTGGGGCCCGGCGCCGAGGTAGCTCAGCGCGCTCTCCAGCAGCACCGCCTGGGCGAGCAGCAGGAGGACGACCAGGGACGCCTGACGGACGATGTTGGGGATGATGTGGCGGCCCAGGATGGCGGCCTGGCGCAGTCCGAGCACCCGGGCGGCGGCCACGTACGGCTTCTCCCGCTCGACCAGGACCAGCGACCGGGTGAGCCGGGCCACCTCGGGCCACTGGGCGACCGCGATCACGCAGGTGATGACGGTGACGGAGGGGCCGAAGAGGGCGACGACCAGCAGCAGCATCATCAGCAGCGGCAGCGACATCTGCGCCTCCAGCAGCCGGGAGACGACCGCGTCGACCCAGCGGCCGAAGTATCCGGCCGCGGCGCCGGCGACGATGCCGATGAGGCCGGAGACGACGACCGCCAGCACGCCGATGGACAGTGACACCTGGCCGCCGTGCAGCACACGCGAGAGCAGGTCGCGGCCGAGCTGGTCGGTGCCGAAGAGGTGGCCGTCGGTCAGCGGCGGCAGCCGGCGCGCGGAGAGATCCTGGTCGTCCGCGCCGGCCAGCGGCAGCACCTGGGCGAGGGCGACGGGGACCACCACCAGCAGGGTGCACACGGCGCCGATCCACAGTTTCAGGCTCGCGCTGCGGCGGCGCCGGGTGGCGGTGGCGCGCCCCAGGTCCTTCGCGGTGACCGCGCTCGGGCGGGGCGGGTGAGCCGTCGTGGCCGGGGCCGGGGGTTCGAGGGCGCCTTTCATGTCTCAGGCCGCCTTTCCCAGGCGTACCCGCGGGTCGAGCAGCGGGTAGGCCAGGTCGATGAGGAGTTGGACGAGGACCGCCAGGGCGGCGGTGACCAGGACGGTGGCCTGGATGAGCGGGTAGTCACGGGTCTCCAGGGCGCGGACGACGAGGGAGCCGACGCCGGGCCAGCCGAAGACCACCTCGACCACCACGACGCCGTTGAGCATCGCGGCGAACCGGGTGCCGAGCGCGGTCAGCACCGGGATGGCGGAGTTGCCCAGGGCGTAGCGCCAGGTCAGCGCGCGCTCCGAGACGCCGCGGGAGCGGGCGACGGTGATGTACGGGGAGGCGAGGGCCGCGACCATCTCGCGGCGGACCAGCCGGGAGATCAGCGCCATCTGGAGGATCGCCACGGTGACGGTCGGCAGGACCAGGCCGCCCCAGGTGGTGAACCCCGAGGCGGGGAGCACCGGCACCAGCACGGCGAAGACGGTCAGCAGCATGACACCGATCCAGAAGTCCGGCATGGACTGTCCGGCGATGGTGAGGACGTTGGCGCCCAGCTCGCGCTTGGTGTCGGCGCGGCGGGCCATCCATACGCCGAGCGGTACGGCGACGAGGGTGGTGAGCGCGATCGCGGCGGCGGAGAGGGTGATGGTGTACGGGACGCGGTCGAGCACCACGTCGAGGGCGGGGGTGTGGAAGGAGTAGCTGGTCCCGAGGTCACCGGTGAACAGGTCGCGCAGGAAGACCCCGTACTGCGTCAGCAGGCTGTCGTCGAGGCCGAACTGTTCGCGGATCCGCGCCAGGTCCGCGCTGGTCGGGTTGGGGCCGGCCAGGGCCGCGGCGGGGTCGCCGGGCGCCATGCGCACCAGCACGAAGACGGTGGAGAGGGTGAGGAAGACGGTCAGGACGCTCTGGCCCAGCCGGCGGAGCAGATAGCGGATCACGCCTCAGCCCTCCAGGCGCACGGCGGCGACGTCGTAGGAGTTGACCTGCAGGAGCCGCACGTCAGTTACGCGGGTGCGGCGGGCCAGCACCACATTGGGGATGAAGGCCCACAGGCAGGGTCGGGTGTCCCAGATCGCTTTCTGGACGGCGGCGAGCTTCTTGTCGCGGACCTTCTCGTCGCTCTCGGCGGAGGCGTCGGCCAGCTTGGCCGCGATCTCGGGGAAGACATAGCCCTGGTAGGTGTCCCGGGTCTTCTCCTTCTCGGGGGTGCCTCCGTACATGCCCTGGAGGCTGGTGCTGGCGTAGCCGGTGGGGACGGAGTAGCCGTTGCCGAGGACGTCCCAGTCGCCGCGGCGGCCCTGCCGCCACTGCAGGATGTCGCCGCCCGGCTGGAACTGCTGCAGGGAGGCGCGGACGCCGACGGCGCGCAACATCTCCAGCACGGCCTCCATCACCGAGGTGTCCGCGGGGAACTCGCCCGACTCCCAGATGATCTTCACTTTGAGGTCGTCGGCGCCCAGCGCGGCCAGTCGTTTGCGGGCCTTGCCGGGGTCGTGGACGTAGGACCCGGTGCGCACCGCGCCCCGCAGGGCCAGCGGGACCACGCCCTCGGCCTGCTGGGCGGAGCCGGTGAGCACATCGCGCACCAGGGCCTCCCCGTCGATGGCGTAGCTCAGCGCCTCGCGCACCCGGGGGTCGGCCAGCGGATGTCCCCGCAGTTTGCGGAAGTTGAAGAAGAGCTGGTTGACCCGGGTGCCCGAGGTGCGGTCGAGCCGCACGCCGGGCAGTCCGCGCAGCTGCTCCGCGGAGTCGGGGGTGATGGTGTCGATCACGTCGAGCTCGCCGCTGCGCACCGCGACGACGCGGCTGGACTCCTCGGGGACGAAGCGCACCCGCACCTTCTCGACGGCGGGGCGCCGTCCCCAGTAGTTGCGGTTGGCGGCCAGGGAGTATTCGCCGGTGCCGGAGTTCGCCGAGGTGACGATGTAGGGGCCCGAGCCCACCCCGCCGGACAGCTCCTCGGGGCGGTTCTTGGCGGCCGGAGTGATCAGGATGTTGGCCATCAGCTGGTCGAGGATCGGCACCGGGTGTTCGGTGCGCAGATGGAACGTGCGCTCGTTCACCGGCTCGACGGTGGGCAGCTCGGGGAACAGGCCGATCAGGAAGGACCCGTTGACGCCCGCGTACATCTTCAGGGCGGTGGCCACGTCCTTGACCGTGACCGGGGTGCCGTCGGAGTACCGCACTCCGGCCCGCAGCCGCACCGTCCAGCGGGTGGGCTCGGTCATCTCGAAGCGGTCGGCGAGCACCAGCTCGGTCTGCAGGCCCTTGCCGATCCGGGTGAGCCCCTGGCGGACGGCGCGCTGCACCGTGACCGCCGCGTCGAACTGGTTGAGCTTGTTGTCCAGGCTGACCAGGGAGCGGTTCAGCCCCAGGCTGATGGTGCCGGGGCCGGGGGCACCGGTGGGCCCCGCGCACCCGGCCAGGGGGCCGAGGGCGAGGCCGGCTGTGGCACTCGCGCCCAGGCGCAGCAGGGTCCGCCGGCTGGGGGGCGGACCGGATGAGATACGGGTCATCGTCGACCTCTCGGCATTTCAGGGGAGCGACCGGCTCGCTCGATCCGCCCGGATCGCCGCCGGGCGGTCTTAGTGTCGCGGCGGTCACCGTGACACGGATGCGCGTTTCACGCAATACCTCTCGCACACTTCGCGCAAGGTGTGTCATCATCGAGATCGTCGGGGCGGCGCGTGCCGCCGTCCTCCGCTTCCCCGCGGTTCCATGCCGTTCCGTGCCCGTTCCGTGCCCGTTCCGTGCTGTCGCTGGTCGTTCGAGGAGGTACCGGTGGAACCGAAGCCCAGCAGACGGCTGCTCGCCATCGCGGACGACCTGTCCGGCGCGGCCGAGACAGCCGCCGGGCTTGAATCGCGCACAACGCGCAGTCGGGTCGTACTTGTTGGGGACTCCGCCGCCCCGCGCCACCCGGGCGAGGCGACCGTACTGGACCTCGACTCGCGCCATCTGCCCGCCGCCGAGGCGGCCGAGGCGGTCCGCGCCGCACTGGCCCTGCCGCCCCCGGGCGACCCCCTGGTGCTGAAGAAGATCGACTCGCTGCTGCGGGGCAATGTCGCCGCCGAGGTGGCCGCCCTCGCCGCGGACGGAGCCGGCGTGGTCGTCGCACCCGCGCTGCCCGCCGCCGGGCGCGCGGTGCGCGCGGGCGTCGTCCACCTCGGCGCCACCCCGCTGCACCACAGCGACGCCTGGCGCGCCGAGCCGGCGCCCCCGCCGCGCTCGGTGCGGGGCGCGCTCGGCCCGGCCCGCAGCGCGCTCATCCCGCTCACGGCCGTACGGACCTCCCGGCGCACCCTGCTGACCGCACTGCGGTCCGCCCTGGCCGAGGGGCGGGTGGCCGTCTGCGACGCGGAGACCGACGCCGACCTGGACGCGATCGTCGAGGCCGCGCTGGCCGACGGGCCCGGCACCCGCCTGGTCGGCTCCGGCGGCCTGGCCGCCGCCGTCGGCCGCCACCTGACGGGCGGCGAGCCGCTCCAGGCCGAGACCGCCACCGAGACCGCCGCGCCACCCCGGGCCACAGCGGTCACGACCGGCACGCGGCCGCTGCTGGTCGTGGTCGGCACGGCCGAACCCTCGGCCGCCGAACAGATCCGGCGACTGGCCGCCGACGGCGCCATCGTCCTGCGGCTCCCCCTCGACGCCCTGTGCGCGGACGGCTCGGCCGCGCCGATGGCACCGCCGCCGCTCCACGACGACGCGGTGACCGTCCTCACCCCCGCGCCCGGCCCGGCCCCGGCCGCCCTCGCG
The DNA here is from genome assembly GCF_033793745.1 of Streptomyces sp. ME19-01-6. NCBI lineage: Bacteria > Bacillati > Actinomycetota > Actinomycetes > Kitasatosporales > Streptomycetaceae > Streptomyces > Streptomyces sp. ME19-01-6. Next base: position 20,402 of record NZ_JARAXF010000031.1, read on the forward strand.
CCCCGACGGCTGGTGCACGGCCTCGCCCGCGCCGTCGCCGCCGCTCTCGCCCGCCACGACGGCACTGTCGACCTGGTCCTGACCGGCGGGGAGACCGCCCGGCGGGTGCTGGACACGCTCGGCGTCACCGAGCTCCACCCCGTCGGCCAGGTGCACCACGGCGCCGTACACCTCCGTACCCCCGACGGGCGATCCGTCGTGACCCGCCCGGGCAGCTTCGGCGACGCCGACTCACTGCGGCAGATCGTCCACGCGCTGCGCCCCCACCCGACTCAACGGAAGGTCCGTCCATGAACCCATCCCCCATTCCCGCCTCCCACGCCGACGGCCCGCTCCCCCTCATCGCGGTCACCATGGGCGACGGCGCGGGCATCGGGCCGGAGGTGGTCGTCCCCGCCCTGCTCGACCAGGCCACGCTGCGGCGCTGCCGCCCGGTGGCCATCGGGGACGCGGCGCGGCTGCGCCAGGCCGCCCGGCTGCGGGACCTCGACTGCGAGATCGTCCCCGTCTCCGGACCCGAGGAGGCCGAGTTCACCCCGGGGCGGATCAATGTGATCGACCTGGACCTGCTCCCCGCCGACCTGCCCTGGGGGCGGCTGTCCGCGGTGGCCGGGGACGCCGCCTACCAGTACGTGCGGGTGGCCGCCGAACTGGCCATGAGCGGCGCGGTGCAGGGCATCTGCACCGCGCCCCTGAACAAGGAGGCGCTGCACGCGGGCGGCCACCTCTTCCCCGGGCACACAGAACTCCTCGCCCATCTCACCGGCGTCGACGAGGTGTCGATGATGCTGGCCACCCCGACCGTGAAGGTCATCCACGTCACCACGCACATCGGCCTGATCGACGCGGTCAACCGGATCGAGCCCGGCCTCGTCGAGCGCACCGTACGCCGCGGCCACGAGGCGATGGTCCGCGCCGGGAACCCGAACCCGGTGATCGGGGTGTGCGGCATCAACCCGCACGCCGGCGAGAACGGGCTGTTCGGCTACGGCGAGGAGGAGGAGAAGATCGTCCCCGCGCTGGAGGTGCTGCGCGCGGACGGCATCGACGCCCGCGGCCCGCTCCCCGCCGACACCGCCTTCTTCCTGGCCGGCCGCGGCGACTACGACCTGATCGTGGCGATGTACCACGACCAGGGGCACGGCCCGGTCAAGGTGCTCGGCCTGGAGGCGGGGGTCAACCTCACCGTCGGGCTGCCCGTCATCCGCACCTCCGTCGACCACGGCACCGCTTTCGACATCGCCGGTACCGGCAAGGCGGACGCCGGTAGCATGATCGAGGCCCTGCGGCAGGCGGCCGAGATGTCCTCGGCCTCCGCCCGGTGACGCCAGGACCAGAAGGACGAGTGACGACGTGACGATGCCTGCCCAGGGAGCGCGGGGCCGCCGCGACCAGATCGTCCACCTCGCCACCACCACGGGCCTGGCGAGCGTGGAGGAGCTGTCCCGCGCCTTCGGGGTCACCGCCTCCACCATCCGCCGCGACCTCGCCCAACTGACCGCCGCCGGGCGGCTGGCCCGCACCTACGGCGGGGCGATGGCCCTGGTGGCGCACCCCGAGGCATCGCTGCGCCAGCGCACCGGCGAGGCCTTCGAGGCCAAGCGGGCCATCGCCCGGTGGGCGGCGGGGCGGATCCGTACGGGCGAGCAGGTCCTGCTCGACGCGGGCTCCACCGTCGGCGCCCTGGCCCATGAGCTGCGCGCGGCCGAGGATCTGACGGTGGCGACGACCGGGCTCACCGCGCTGCAGGAGCTCTCCGACGTGGACGGCGTGCGGGTGGAGTGCCTCGGCGGCACGCTGCGCACGCTGAGCCAGAGCTTCGTCGGGCCGCTCGCCGAGGCCGCGCTGGAGCGGATGACCTTCGACCGGGTGTTCCTGGGCGCCGACGGCGTGACAGCCCGCCACGGTCTGTGCGAGGCGGACCTGCGCCAGACCCGCCTCAAGGAGCTGATGGCCCGCCGGGCCGACGCCGTCTATGTGCTGGCCCACGCGGCGAAGGTCGGCCGCCGCCCCTTCCACACCTGGGTCCAGCTGCCGCCGGGATGGACGCTGGTGACGGACGGCGCCGCCGACCAGGACGAGGTGCGGGCGCTGCGGGCGGCCGGGGTCGAGGTCGTGCTCGTCGACGCCGGCTGAAGCCGGACCGCAGAGAATTCCCTATACAACACCGAGAGAAACCCGGAAACACCGAGAAACGCCAAGAAAAACCGGGAAACATGTAATGGCGGAGATTTACGGGCAAGCCAGAACAGATAGGATATGCGTGGACGATGATTCGGATTTCAGGATTCGGATCAGGGAAGCGTCGCATGGCACGCTGATGCCCCATGACGCGGTTCCCCGCCCGCCGCTGGATTTCCCGGAATGTCGACGGGAGAGGCGGAGGAGGCATGACCGGGGGACGGCAGGGCACTCGCGTCGCGATGGATGAGTGACCGTCGTCAGCAATTCTGGAGGTCACCGTGACACGGCAGGCCGATCCCCGGCACCTCTCCCCCGACAACCGCGAACCCGCGCCGCCGTCGCCGACCCCGTCGCCCGGCCCTGGCGGGCCGGAACCGGGTCCCGGGCCGGGCCCCGAGCCGGGGCCGACGCCCGGGCCGCCGCCGGACCCCGCGCCCAGCCCTCCGCCGGGCCCGCCGCCCGGCCCGCCCCCGAGCCCGCCGCCCGGTCCGCCGCCGCATCCGGTGCCCCAGCCGCCCGGCCCCGATCCGGTCCCGGACCCCTCTCCCGCCCCCGGGCCGCTCACCCGGGAGGCCCGCTGGTGACTGACGCGCCGCTAGGACGTGGTGCGCTTGGGCGTCGCCGCCTTGGCGGCCCGCTTGGCCTCTTGCTTATGGGCGCGGACCTTGTCCAGTGACTCGGGCCCCGTGATGTCGGCGACCGAGCGGTACGAACCCTCCTCGCCGTAGGGGCCCGCCGCCGCGCGCCACCCCTCGGGCCGCACACCGAACTGCTTGCCGAGCAGCGCCAGGAAGATCTGCGACTTCTGCTTGCCGAAGCCGGGCAGCGCGTTCAGCCGGCCGAGCAGCTCCTTGCCGGTGGCGACGTCCCGCCACACGGCCGCCGCGTCGCCGTCGTACTCGTCGACCAGGTATTGACACAGCTGCTGCACCCGCTTGGCCATGGACCCCGGATACCGGTGCACCGCGGGCTTGGCCGACAGCACCTCGGCGAACCGCTCCGGGTCACAAGCGGCGATCTCATGCGCGTCCAGGTCGTCACCGCCCATGCGCCGCGCGATGGTGTACGGCCCGGAGAACGCCCACTCCATGGGCACCTGCTGGTCGAGCAGCATGCCGGTCAGCGCGGCCAGCGGGCTGCGCCCGAGCAATTCATCGGCCTCGGGGCGCTGGGCGAGGCGAAGGGTGACGTCCATCCCGCCCGCGTACCCCCCGCGACCGGGCCGAACCAGTCTCCCCCGGCCGGGTTCCGCCGCACGGGGGACGCGCGAGGGGGCAATTCAGCCGAATTGCGAGCTATTGGGGACCGTGCGAATCTGGTGGCGACCCTGAATTCGATCAACCAGAGGGAGGCCGAGCGCAGCGGGACATTAGCGCATCGATGTGCCGCGGGCAGGATGTGACATCGGACCACGGAGACGAGTGACCATGTCAGCAACCGCGACTCGCCACCGGCGCCATGACGACACTCCCGATACCGACGGTGACTTCGCTCGCCTTTCCCGATTGCCGTCGGGACCGGAGCGCGACGCCCTGCGTGAGGCGATCATCTGCGCCTGGCTGCCCGTGGCAAAACGTCTGGCTCTGCGTTTCCGCAACAAGGGCGAGAACATGGAAGACCTCACCCAGGTCGCCTCTCTCGCCCTGGTGAAGGCGGTCGACCGCTACGATCCCAACCTCGGCCACGCATTTCCCTCCTATGCGATCCCGGTCATCACCGGCGAACTCAAGCGGCACTTCCGCGACTACCTGTGGACGCTGCACGTCCCCCGCAACATCCAGGAAGTCCGCTCCCGCACCCGCTCGGCACGCGACGCCCTCGAGCAGGAGCTCGGCGGCCGCACCCCCACCATCACCGAGATCTCCAGCCGCACCGGCATGCCCAAGGAAGACGTGAAAGCGGGCCTGGAAGCCAGCGCCTCGTGCACTCCGCTGTCCCTCAACGCCGCGGTCCAGGGCGCCGAGGAGCGGCTGCTCGCCGAGACGGTGGGCGCGGACGACGCGGCGATCGAGCGGGTCGTCAACCGGGAGGCGCTCCGGGCACTGATCACCCACCTTTCGGAACAGGACCGCTACGTCCTGTACCTGCGGTTCTTCGTCGGCCTCTCGCAGAGCCAGATCGGCGAGATCCTCGGCTTCTCGCAGATGCACATATCCCGCAGGCTCTCCCGGCTGTACAGCGAATTGAGGCAGGGTCTGCTGGCCCATGCCTGACCCCGCCGGGCGGGGCCCCGCCCGGCCGCGCAGGAGGTGGCCGATGGTCTCGGAGACGGCCCGTATCGCCACGGACGGCGCGCTGCTGGTGGGCGATCTGACGGTGCCCGAGGGGGCCCGCGGCGTGGTGGCCTTCGCCCACGGCAGCGGCAGCTCCCGGCACAGCCCGCGCAACCGCTCGGTGGCCGAGGTGCTGCAGCGGGCGGGCCTGGGGACGCTGCTGTTCGACCTGCTCACCGTGGACGAGGAGCGGGTGGACGCGATCACCGCCGAGCACCGCTTCGACATCCCCTTGCTGGGCCGGCGCCTGGTGGCGGCGGTGGACTGGCTCGGCGGGCACCCGGCGACCGCCGCCCTTCCGGTCGGGCTGTTCGGCGCCAGCACGGGCGCGGCGGCGGCGCTGGTGGCCGCGGCGGAGCGGCCGGAGCGGGTGCGGGCCGTGGTCTCCCGCGGCGGCCGCCCCGATCTGGCGGGCGGCGTGCTCTCCCGGGGCCGCGCTCCGGTGCTGCTGGTGGTGGGCGGCGAGGACCACGAGGTGCTGCGGCTCAACGAGCAGGCGGCGGCGATGCTGGTGGCGCCCCACTCCGTGCATGTGGTGCCCGGTGCGACCCATCTGTTCGAGGAGCCGGGGACGCTGGCCCAGGCGGCCGCGGCGGCCCGCGACTGGTTTCTGGACATGACCGCGGCCCCCGCGGGAGGGCCGGGCGGCTCCCGCCGGTCCCCCCGGCGGCCTTGAGCGAGCTGAGGGGAGGTCAGGAACCCAGTACCTTTCTCAAGTCGTAGCTCACCGGCTCCTCCAGCTGGGCGTAGGTGCATCCGCGCGGCTCGCGGTCGGGCCGCCAGCGGCGGAACCGGGCCGTGTGGCGGAAGCGGTCGCCCTGCATATGGTCGTACGCCACCTCGCACACCCGCTCCGGCCGCAGCGGCATCCACGACAGGTCCTTGACGCCGGTCCAGCGGCTGGGCGCGCCGGGCATCCGGCGTGCCTGCTGGGGCGTTCGCGCCTCCTCGCTGGCCCAGCCGGCCCAGGGGTGTCCGTCGAGGGTGTCCATCCGCAGCGGCTCCAGCTCGGCCATGAGCTCCTGCCGGCGCCGCATCGAGAAGGCGCCGCACACGCCGACGTGCTGGAGTCGGCCGGCGGCGTCGTACAGGCCCAGCAGCAGCGAGCCGACGACCGGGCCGGACTTGTGCGGCCGCATCCCCGCCACCACGCAGTCCGCGGTCCGCTCGTGCTTGACCTTGACCATGACCCGCTCCCCCGGCCGGTAGCCGAGGTCGGGGCGTTTGGCGACGACGCCGTCCAGGCCCGCGCCCTCGAACTGCTGGAACCACCGCTCGGCCAGGCCCGGGTCATCGGTCCAGGGCGCGGTGAAAACCGGGTCGGCGGCCTCCCGCAGCGCCTCGGTCAGCGCGTCCCGCCGCTGCCGCAGGGGCGTGTCCATCAGGGACTCGTCACCCAGCGCGAGCAGGTCGAAGGCCACCAGGCTCGCCGGGGTCACCTCGGCGAGGTGGCGCACCCGCGAGTCGGCGGGGTGGATGCGCTCCAGGAGCGCGTCGAAGTCCAGGCGGCCCCCGCGCGCGATGACGATCTCACCGTCGAGGACGCAGCGCGGCGGCACATTCGCCAGGAGGGCGCCGACCAGTTCCGGGAAGTAGCGGGTCAGCGGCTTGCCCGAGCGGCTGATCAGCTCGATCTCGTCCCCGTCGCGGAAGACGATGGCCCTGAAGCCGTCCCATTTCGCCTCGTACCACATGCCCGGCGGGATGGCGGCCGCGGACTTGGCCAGCATCGGCTCCACGGGTGGCATGACCGGAAGGTCCATGTCCCGATTGTCCTCCCCCAGCCACCGCTGGGAGGTACCCCCTCCTCCCCGGCGCGGCGCCCGCCGGGAGGTGACCTGTGGCCCGCGGGCCTAGCGTTACCTCCATGGGAGAGACGGCGGAGCTCACGGTCGGCGAGCGCACGGTACGGCTGACCAACCCCGGCAAGGTCTATTTTCCGCGGCGGGGCTTCACCAAGCTGGACGTCGCCCGCTACTACCTGGCCGTCGGCGACGGCATCCTGCGGGCGCTGCGGGACCGGCCGACGACGCTGGAGCGCTACCCGGACGGCGTAGAGGGCGAGTCGTTCTTCCAGAAGCGGGCGCCGAAGAACCTGCCCGACTGGATTCCGACCGGGCGGATCTCCTTCCCCAGCGGGCGCCACGCGGACGAGATCTGTCCCACCGAGCCCGCGGCCGTCGTCTGGGCGGCGAATCTGGGGTGTCTGACCTTCCACCCGTGGCCGGTCCGGCGGGAGGACACCGACCACCCCGACGAGCTGCGGATCGACCTGGACCCACAGCCGGGGACCGACTACGAGGACGCGGTGTGGGCGGCCGGCCAGCTGCGGCCGGTGCTGGAGGAGCTGGGGCTGCGGGGGTGGCCGAAGACCTCGGGCGGCCGTGGGCTGCATGTGTTCGTGCCCATCGAGCCGGTGTGGACCTTCACCCAGGTGCGCCGGGCCGCGATCGCCGTCGCGCGTGAGCTGGAGCGCCGCGCGCCGCGGCGGATCACCACGGCGTGGTGGAAGGAGGAGCGCGGCGAGAAGGTGTTCGTGGACTACAACCAGACGGCCCGCGACCGGACCATCGCCAGCGCCTATTCCGTGCGCCCCCGGCCGCACGCCCCGGTCTCGGCGCCGCTGCTCTGGGAGGAGGTGCCCGACGCCAGGCCGCGGGACTTCGATCTGGCCACCATGCCGGTGCGGTTCCGGGAGCAGGGCGATGTGCACGCCGACATGGACCGGCAGCCATGCCGGCTGGAGGCCGCCCTGGAGCTGGCCGACCGGGACGAGCGGGAGCACGGCCTGGGCGATCTGCCCTATCCGCCCGAGCATCCGAAGATGAAGGGCGAGCCGAAGCGGGTGCAGCCCAGCCGCGCCAAGAAGTGAGGCGGCCGCCTGTCCCGGGCGGTGGCCGAGGGCGCCCACACTAACCAGCGCTTACCCCGTCCGGTGAACGCTCGCGCAGCCGCGCCAGGAGCAGCGCCACATCGTCGTCCGGCGCCCCGTGCAGGGCGGCCAGCACCTGGTCGCAGGTCCGCTCGAGCGGGCCCTGCTGGCGGCCCAGCAGCTCCAGCAGGGTGCACAGGCCCACGTCGATGGACTGGTGGCGCTTCTCGACCAGACCGTCGGTGAACAGGGCCAGCAGGGTCCCCGGCGACAGCTCGCACTCGACCGAGGCGAACGGTACGCCGCCCACGCCCAGCGGCGCGCCGCTGGGCATGTCGAGGAGTTCGGCCCGCCCGCCCGGGCGCACCAGCACCGGTGGCAGATGGCCGGCGGTGGACAGCCGGCACCGGCCGCTGCGCGGGTCGCAGACCGCGTACAGGCAGGTGGCGATCGAGTCGCCCAGGGCGGTGGTGATGTCGTCGAGGTGGCGCAGCAGCTCGGCGGGCGCCAGGTCGAGCTGGGCGAAGGCCCGGGTGGCGGTGCGCAGCTGGCCCATGATCGCCGCGGCGTGGATGCCCTTGCCCATCACGTCCCCGACCACCAGGGCCACCTTGCCGTCCCGGAGCGACAGTACGTCGAACCAGTCGCCGCCGGCCGCGCTGACCGCGGGCAGATACCGCGAGGCGATCTCCAGGCCGTCCAGGTCGCGCGGCTGCTGGGACAGCATGCTGCGCTGCAGGGTGAGCGCCGCGTCGCGCTCCCGGGCGTACAGGCGGGCGTTGTCGATGCACAGCGCGGCGCGGGTGGCCAGTTCGCAGGCGAGGGTGAGGTCCTGTTCGTCGAAGGGCCGGTCGTTGATCGTGCGGTGCAGGCTGAGGGTGCCGAGCACGCTGCCGCGGGCGATGAGCGGGGCCGCCAGATAGGAGTGGACGCCTTCCTTGCGCAGCACGGCGGCGGACGCCTCGTCCCGGGCGATGCGCCGCAGGTCCTCCGCGGCCACCCGGGGCACGAAGATCGGCTGGGCCTCGCGGACACAGCGCGTGATCATGCGGCTCGGGTCGTACCGGGCGATCTCGCCCACCGGGTCCGCCGCGTGCACGGCGTCGGTGGGGTAGCCCGCCGCCACGGCCAGCGCCCGGAAGCGGGCCGAGCCATCCGCGCCCAGCCGGGCCATGGGCTCGCGGTGCACCACGGCGTCCAGCACATCCACGGCGGCGAGGTCGGCCAGCCGGGGCACGGCCACATCGGCCAGCTCCTGGGCGGTCTGCCGCAGGTCCAAGGTGGTGCCGATGCGTATTCCGGCCTCGGCGATGAGGGCCAGCCGCTCGCGGGCCTCGGCGGCCTCGCTGGCCGCCCGGTGGCGTCGGGACACGTCGATCACCGAGACGGCGATGCCCAGCACGCGACCGCTGGGGTCCTCCAGCCGGTAGTACGACTCCGACCAGGCGTGGTCGTGGTTGGGGTCGGCGGGGGTGCGGCCGACGGTCTGCTGGTCGAGCAGCGGCTGCCCGGTCTCCATGACGTGCAGCAGCGCGGACTCGATGGCCCGGGCGTCCAGCCCGGGCAGCACGTCCTTGAGGCGCCGGCCGCGGACGTCGCCCTCGGAGAGGCCGTTCATCTCCAGCAGGGCCGGATTGGCCCGGGTCCACCGCAGGTCCGTGTCGAACACGGCGAGGCCCACGGGCGACTGCTCGACCAGGAAGCCGGAGACGGCCAGGTCGGTCTCCAGCTGCCGTACGGTGCCCTCGTCGGCCGCGAGCCCGAGGGCGTAGGCGTCGCCGCGGGAGTCGCGCAGGCCCATGGTGCGGAACTCGACCCGCAGGGCGGTGCCGTCCTTGTGCCGGACCGGAAAGACGCCCGCCCACATCTTGCCCGCCCGCACCCGTGCGAACAGCTCCACCGCGGACCGCCGGTTCTCGCGGTCGACCAGCAGGCGGGCGGCGTTGCGGCCCAGGGCCTCGGAGGAGCGGTAGCCGAGCAGCTGCTCGGCCTCCGGGCTCCACAGGGCGATACGGCCGTCGCTGTCCAGCACCACCGCGGCGACCCGGAGCAGATCGAGCAGTCCTCCGGGGGCGGCGGCGAGGTCGTTCAGGTCCGCCTCGCCGTCCCCTCGCGGGCGGTCTCGCGCGGTTGGCGGGCGGTCTTGCGCAGTCATCCCGGCACCTCATTCCCGCTGCCCGTGCGCAGGGGCGGGCCGACGCGGCACCGGCGGTCAGCCGGGCGGGCCTCCGGCTCTCCGTGCCCTTCTTCTGTCATACCTCTCCGGGCCCGGCCGCGCACACCCAGGTCACGCGGCGGGCGCGGCCGTGACGGTCAGGTGGTGGGACGGTCAGATGGTGAAGGGCCGCTGCCGGGCGAAGGCGGGGACGGGCGGGCCGGCCTGGAACAGGTTGGGGGTCTGGTCCGGGGGCATCCGCTTGGTGATCTCCCGGTGCAGCCTGCGGTAGCTGCCGTCGAAGGCGCCGTCCCGCCAGACGTCCAGGAGCGTGCCCGTGAACAGGCCGTTGACCATCCCGTCCGCGGAGGTCTGGTTGTCCTGGCAGCCGGAGATCTGCAGCACGGTGGCGTCGATCTCGGCGAGGTCCTTGGCGGTGCGGGTGTTCTGGATCTCGTCGTAGAAGGCGCGGTCCCGCTTGTAGACGACGGACTGCACCGGAAGCGGCATGACCCTGATCCGCTTGGCGACCTCGTCCGGCTGGTCGGTGCTGAAGCGCCGGTCGAGTTCGCCGCGGCTGAGCACCTCGGGCAGGACCTTGGCCACCGTCCCGCTGTGGCAGCTGTCGGAGAGCATCCAGATCCGCACCCCCTTGGCGAACTTCCCGAGCAGGCCGAAGAGTTCGTCGTCGACCAGCTGCCGGTCGTAGAGCACCCAGGTCTCGTCCAACCGGTCGCCGGTCTCGTCGTGGTTGAGGTCCGGCACCTGGCCGCCGTGGCCCGAGTAGGTGAGGAAGAGGATGTCGCCCCCGGTGAGCCGGCCGGCCGCGGCCGCCAGGGTGGCGGACACCGCGTCGGCCGTGGCGGCGGAGGTGAGCAGCGGGTCGGTGACGGTGAAGCCCGCGGCCTCGGCGAGCCGCGCCATGTCGCTCGCGTCCTGCTCACAGGCGTTGAGGTCACCGCTCCAGCCGTCGTAGCGCGCGGGGTCGACCTGGTTGAGGCCGATGTGGACCGAGAGGCCGGTTGCCATGGGGGGCTCCTTCCGGGGGGTGGCGGTGAAGACATACCTCCTCCGACTCAGCGATGATGAGGCGACTTGACCCGCCATGCCTCGTTTCATTGGTCCATCCGGGCGATCCGCACCACGAACAACTATCCGTACGGGGGAAGACGCCCGCGGCGAGCCCGTCGGCCCTGGGAGCCCGGACCGCCTCACATGCTCGCCGCGGCGCTGCGCGGGGTGACCCATCTCTGCCTCATCGCCCCGGTGGCGGAGGCCGGGGTCGGCTTCGTCGACGCGGCGCGCGTCAGCGCCGAGGTGTCCGGCCGGGCCGCACGCCATGTCGCGATGGCACCGCGACCTTGGCCGGGCGGCCGGCCGGCCCGGGATACCCCAGGGAGTTCGCCGCCACCCGCTCCTTCCGCGACTTCGCCATCGAGCACCGCGCGGACTGGGCCTGAGCGGGGTCTAGCGGAACAGGGCGTATGAGGCGCGGTCCCGGGGAACGGGCGGTGCGGCGTCCCGCAGCGCGGCCCACAGGGCCCGGCTGTCGGTGAGCGGGCCGCCCGGCCTGACCAGCCAGATGTGGCCCTGCCGTACGCACCCGGGCCGGGGGCAGCGCAGCACCCGGCCCGGCCCGGCGGCGGCGACGGCGCGGCGGCGGCCGTGGCCGGACCCCCGCAGCCACGCCTTCCATTCCCGGGCCGAGCCGGGCGGCACGAGGAAGGAGAGCACATGGCTGGCGGTGGCCAGCATCACCGGGCCGACGACCGCGTCGCGCCGCCGCAGCGCCTGGACCACGGCCATCCCGGTGCCCTCGGACATCCGGACCAGGTCGAAGAGCGGGCCGACCGGGAGGTCGGCGAGGCCGTCGCCGCTGGCCCACTGCACGCGCACCCGGCCCGGCTCCTCCCCGACCGACGACAGCAGCCAGTCGGCCGCGGCGGTCTCTACGGTGCCTCGCCCACGCATCTCGCCTCCGGTCTCCCTGCTGCCCCGTCCGCTTCTGTCGCACCGCCCCGGGGGCCTACCCCGCCCGCCCGAGCGCCAGCGTGAACCACACCTTCTTGCCCGCGCCGTCCCCGTCCGGCGGATCGGTGCCCCAGTCGCTCGCCAGGACGTCGACGATGGCCAGCCCCCGACCGGACTCCTCCGTCTCGGCCGCCGTACGGAAGACCGGCCGGACCGGCGAGCCGTCGGCCACCTCGATGCGCAGCTCGTCCCCGGCGGGCTCGACGCCCACGGTGACGGTGACGGTGTCATCGGGGCCGCTGCTGCCGTGCTCCACCGCGTTCGCGAACAGCTCGTCGGTGGCCAGCACCGCGCCCTCCACGGCGTCGTCCAGCTGCCAGTACTTCAGGAAGGCGGTGAGCATCCGGCGGACGGCGAAGGCCCGGTCGGTCCGGGCCGGGAACTCGGCCCGGAAGAAGCGGAGGGTCGCCAAGGAGATCACCGGTCCCTCCCCGCCTGTCGCGCCTGTCGCGCCTGTCGCGCCGATAACGCGCCCGGCGTGGGTGGTTGATGCCCCGGTAAGCGGGTAAGCGCATGCTGCGTCCCCTGGCCAGGTTCCCCACCGCGGCATCCGCGCCGGGGGCGAGGGGTGCGCGCCCCTCGGCCCACGCGCCGGGGCCGGCTGCCACGGGCGGCTGCGGCCCGGTCGCGGCGGCTGCCGGGTTGCGGCATGAATTCCTCCTTCGAAGACAGCGGGACGTACGTCGGTCACCGTTCACGTAGACAAACGGTTGGACTGTCCGGTCGGCGAGGGGGCACGGGGGTTGTTCGGTTGCACGGGCGTAGTGGTTCGGGTCGCACGCCTCGCGGACTGTACGGTCCGGGCGTGGCAAGCGTGAGTGAGGACCGCCGGCCGGGACTCTGCCCGGCCGCGCGGTCCGGTGTGGACGGCAAGCGGATCGTGGTCACCGGCGGCACCCGGGGCCTGGGCGAACAGATCGTACGGCTGCTGCTGGCGGACGGCGCCTCGGTGGCCACCTGCGCGCGGTCGGAGCCCGATCTGGCGGCCCTGGCGAAGTCACTGCCCGGCCAGGGGGGCGAGACGCTGTTCACCCGCGCGCTGGACGTCATCGAGCCGGGGCGGCTGGAGACGTTCGTCGATGGCGCAGCGGAACGTTTCGGCGGTCTGGACGGCGTGGTGGCCTGCGTCGGCGGCGCCCGCGGCGGCGGCCTGGAGGAAGCGGACGCCCACGACTGGGCCGCCACCTGGGAGTTGAACGTCGGCCACACCGCCCGGCTGGTGCGGGCCGCCGTGCCGCATCTGCGCGGGGCACGCGGGTCCGGAGGCGGATCGGTCGTGGTCATCGCCTCCATCTCCGGCTGGAAGCCGGGACCGCAGGCCCAGTACGGCGCGGCGAAGGCCGCCCAGATCCACCTCGCGGCCTCGCTGGCGCGCGAACTCGGACCGGACGGCATCCGGGTGAACGCCGTCTCCCCCGGGTCGATGCTCATCCCCGGCAAGCGCTGGGACCGCATGCGCGGCGAGGAGCCGGAGGCGTTCGCCAGGTTCGCGAGGGAGTTCCCGAACGGCGAACTGGTCGCGCCGCAGGAGGTGGCGCGGGTCGTCGCGTTCCTTCTCTCGGACGCCTCCAGCGGCGTCTCCGGCGCCCATGTCCCGGTCGACCGAGCCCAGAACGCCCCGAGCCCGGAGGGTTATTGACGCCCTCTCGGCCTCGCTCGGGCCCTGCACACCCCCGGCGGTGCAGGGCCCGGGCGCGGCCTCCTTCCGGGCCGCATGGCGGTGGAGCCCGGAAGGAGCCGGGGAAAGAGTGCCGCAGCGCGTCTCAGGCCGCCACGCCCAGCAGGGCCCGGGAGCGGAGCTCGAAGTCGCGGACCCTGGGCTCGCCGCGGTGCGGCCGCAGCCGGGTACGGAAGTCGCGCAGGGCCTGGACCGAGCGCTCGCTGTGCACACCGCTGAGCGCGCTGAGCGCCGCGTCGGCGGTGCCGATCGCCTCGTCGAGCCGGTTCTGCTGCAGATGCGCGGTGGCCAGGACCGAGCGGCTGATGGCCTGTCGGCGGCGCCGGTCGCCGTTGGCCCGCACCGACTCGTCGGCCGCGCGCTCGGCCTCCGCCGCGCTGCCCAGATCGCGGAAGCACAGCGCGGCCTCGGCCTCCAGATAGTGGTGATCGAGAAAGCGGACCCACTCCGACTCCTCCTCGGCGCCCCGGCTCGCCTCCAGCGCGGCGTCCGCCGAGCGCAGCGCGCGGGCGGCCTCGCGGGGCTCGTCGAGGGCGGCGTATCCGCGGGCCGCCATGGCGTGCAGTCGCATCAGGCCCAGCGGGCTGCCCGCGTTCTTCGCCGTGGCCACGCCCACCCGGGCGAGCTCGACGCCCGCCTGGGGCTGGCCGAGGTTGGTGGCCAGGTGGGACAGGCCGGCCAGGATCTGGCCGCCGAGGATCCGGTCGCCGCCTTCCGCGCACAGCCGCAGCGCCTGGGTCATATAGCGCTGGGCCAGGCCGTACTCGGCGTTGTCGTAGCTGCTCCAGCCGGCCATCGCGGCCAGCTTGGCCGCGGCGGTGAACAGCTCGCGCCGCTCGCCCGTGGCCACGCCGCGGCGCTGCAGCATGGGGACGACCTCGGTCGACAGGTACAGGACGATGCTGGCGCGGACCTGGCCGCCGCCGAAGCGGTTGTCCATCTCGTCGAACATGCTGATCGCGGCGCGGACCTGCTCGATCCGGCCGGCGTCGGCGGCCGCGGCCGGTCCGTCGGCGGCCGGGCCGGCGGTGCCCTGGTTCTCGACCAGCCACAGCAGCCATTCCCGCTGCGGGGTCACCAGCGCGCCGGCGACGAAGGGGACCGCACCCAGCAGGCTGCGGCGGGATATGTCGGTGGAGCCGAGTTCGGCGAGCGTGTGCAAGGTTTCCGCCACGTCCTCCCGGTAGGCCAGCGCCCGGGCGACGACCGGGCGCTGTCGGTCGGGGATGAAGCCGAGCTCGGCGGGGGCCACCGGCCGGCCGAGCCGGTGGGAGAGCACGGCCGCGATCAGTTCCGGCGTCGTACCGCGCGGCTGGCCGCCCTGCAGCCAGCGGGTGACGGACGCCTTGTCGTAGTGGGAGGAGTGTCCCTGACGGCGGCCCAGCTCATTGACGCGCAGGGCCAATGAGGCGTACGAGCAGCCGGATTCCTTGAGGGCCGCGGCCAGCGCCTGGTTGGTGGCCGGGCACCGGCGCCGGGTGCCCGGTGCCGCGCCGTCGGTCACCGCGGCCACCCCTGGCTCATGTCATGGCCGCTGTCGTGGCCGCGCGCCGCCGAGCCGCTGAGTGCCTGTAACGCCTTAGCGGAGAAGGCTGGTTGAGGGCACCAGCCGTGGTGCGTGAGATGGGTCACGTGCCCCACTATGCGCGCCGACAGACTCAGCTCGCAAGCTTCGTTCTGATAATTTCAAAACGATCCGCATCGCTCTGTCAGGTGCTCCGAGGTCATGGCACACTGCACCCACATGACGGTGATTGCGGGAGGCAGGACGTGAGTGAGGCACGGCCGGGGAGCGCCGCCCCCACCGTCTTACGCATGGTCCTGGGCAAGCGCCTGCGCCATCTGCGGGAGCAGGCCCACATATCGTTCGAGGAGGCCGCCCGGGCCGTCGAGGTGACGCCGCTGACGGTCCGCCGGATGGAGAAGGCCGAAGTCGGCCTGAAGATCCCGTACGTCAAGGAGTTGCTGCGGACCTACGGCGTCCCCTCACCGGAGATCGACGACTTCCTGGACCTGACCCGGGAGGCCAACCAACCCGGCTGGTGGCACCAGTTCCGCGATGTCGTACCGGAGTGGTTCAGCGCGTATGTGAGCCTGGAGAGCGAGGCCACCGTCATCCGCGCCTACGAACCGCACTACGTCCCCGGTCTGCTGCAGACCGAGGACTACGCCCGCGCGGTGCTGCGCGCCGGTTTCCCGGGCGACACGGGCGAGGAGATCGAGCGCCGGATCGCCCTGCGCGTCAAGCGTCAGAGCCTGCTCTCCAAGCCGGACGCCCCGACCATCTGGGCCATCCTGGAGGAGACGGCGCTGCGCCGCCCCGTCGGCGGGGCCGAGGTGATGCGCCGGCAGATCGACCACCTCATCGAGACCCTGGCGATGCCCAAGGTCCGGCTGCAGATCATGCGGTTCACGGCGGGGCCGCACCCCGGGGCCTTCGGCCCCCTGCACTACTTCCGCTTCGGATTCTCCGAACTGCCCGACGTCGTCTACACGGAGGGCATCACCGGCGCGGTCTATGTGGACCAGCCGGGCGAAGTGGTCACCTGTCTCGAGGTGCTGGACCGGATGGCCGTCCAGGCCGAGCCGGTCGGCGAGACGATACCCATCCTGGCCGAACTGCGTAAGGAGCTCTGACATGACGGACCCGGTCTACAGCGGAATGCCGGCCATGGACCTCGGCACCGAGGGCTGGGAAAAGCCCTGGAGCGGAACCAACGGCGGCACCTGCATCGAGGCCAAGAAGCTGCCGGACGGCCGCGTCGCGCTCCGTCAGTCCACGGACCCGGCCGGGCCGGCCCTGATCTACTCCCGGGCCGAGGTCGCCTCGTTCCTCGAATTCGCGAAGGCAGGCCGGGCCGACTTCCTCATCGCCTGATCGGCCCGCGCCACACCGGAAAGCCGTCCCGGAAACCACTACGCCCGCACAACCGCACAACCCGGCCCCGGACTCCCCTCGACCGACCGGGCCACGCACACTGAATGCCCCGTGCGAGATCGACGGACGGCTGCGGAGATGACCGGGGTGGCGGGGATGGATCTTCAGGAGGCTGCGCGGCACCGCGTTCTGATCGTGGAGGGCTGCTCCGGCGCCACCCGGGCCGGGCTGCTGACCTGGCTGGCCCACCGCCACGGGTTCGCCGTCGAGCGCTCGCCGACCGAACTGCCCGCGCTCGACCCGGCGCGGCCGTACCGGGAGCTGCTGCGGCGCCCCGGGCCGCTCGCGGTGGACTCCGGGTTCGTCGGCGAGCTCGTCTACGGGCCGCTGCGCCGGGGACACTCCCGGGTGACATGGATCCAGGCCTTCGACTTCGCCGAGACGGTGGCCGAGCGCGGCGGCGCGTTCGTCCATCTGACGGCGCCCCCCGCGCGCACGGAGCGGCTGGCCGGGCGGGGCGCCACAGCCGCGGCCATGGCGGAGACCGAGGCCGCGACCGCCGCCTATGAGCGCGCCTTCACGACCCTCGCCCAGCACGCCCCGGTCTTCACCCTGCGCTCAGGCGCCGCGAAGTACCCGGCCTCGGCGGTAAGTTGGAGCTCCGCGTACGGCCTCACGCATGGCAGGAGAATCCCTAGATGACTCACGGCTCGTCCACCCCCGGTCGGCAGGCCGCCTTAGGCAAGATCGACACGTCCGTGCCGCACTCGGCCCGCATCTGGAACTACTGGATGGGCGGCAAGGACAACTACGAGGTCGACCGGGTGGCCGGCGACCAGTACCGCGAGGTCGCGCCGACCATCGAGGTCATGGCCCGCGCGTCCCGGGCGTATCTGATCCGCACGGTGACGCACGTGGCCGGAGAGGCCGGGATCCGCCAGTTCCTGGACATCGGCACCGGGCTGCCGACGTACGACAACACCCACCAGGTCGCCCAGCGGGTCGCCCCCGAGGCCCGGATCGTCTACGTCGACAACGACCCCCTGGTGCTCCGGCACGCCCAGGCCCTGCTCACCAGCACCCCCGAGGGCGTCACCGACTACATCGACGCCGATCTGCACGAGCCGGACACAATCCTCGAGGCCGCGAGCAAGACGCTGGACTTCAGCCGCCCCGTCGCGCTCATGCTGATGGGCATCCTCGGCCATGTCCAGGACTACGACGAGGCCCGGGCGATAGCGCGGCGGCTCCAGGACGCGCTCCCCTCCGGCAGCTACTTCGTGCACTACGACAGCACGGACACCGACCAGGCGCTCCAGCAGGCCCAGCAGGGCTACGACGACACCGGCGCGATCCCCTACGTCCTGCGCAGCCCCGAGCAGGTCGCGCGCTTCTACGACGGCCTGGAGCTGATCGAGCCCGGCGTCGTCTCCTGCCCGCTGTGGCGCCCCGAGCCCGCCGGCGCGCCCGTCGAGAAGACCGATGTCTACGGGGGCGTCGCCCGCAAACCCTGACGCCCCGGCGCCCGCCCCTAACGGATCTGCATGCCGGACAGGGTGCGGGCGATCACCAGGCGCTGGATCTCGCTCGTGCCCTCGAAAATGGTGAAGATCGCCGCATCGCGGTGCATCCGCTCCACCGGGTACTCACGGGTGAATCCGTTGCCCCCGAGGATCTGCACCGCCTGGGCCGTCACCGACTTCGCCGTCTCTCCGGCGAAGAGCTTGGACATCGACCCCTCCGCGGCGCCGAAGGACTTGCCCGCGGTGGCCATCCAGGAGGCGCGCCACACCAGCAGGCGCGCCGCGTCGATCCGGGTGCGCATGTCGGCGAGTTGGAAGGCGATGCCCTGGTTGTCGATGATGGGCCGGCCGAACTGCACCCGGTCCTTGGCGTATTCGAGCGCGACCTCGTACGCCGCGCGGGCCACGCCGACCGCCTGGGCGCCGACCGCCGGGCGCGAGGCCTCGAAGGTCGCCATGGCGGCGTTCTTGCCGCGCTCGGTGCCGCTGCGGGCCCGCTCGCGGGCGCGGGCGAGGCGCTCCTCGAGCTTCTCCTTGCCGCCGAGCAGGCAGTGGCCGGGGACGCGGACGTCCTCCAGGACCACCTCGGCGGTGTGCGAGGCGCGGATACCGTGCTTCTTGAACTTCTGGCCCTGGGAGAGGCCGGGCGTGCCCGGGGGCACCACGAAGGAGGCGTGGCCGCGCGCGCCCAGGTCCGGGTCGACGGAGGCGATGACGACGTGGACGCCCGCGATGCCGCCGTTGGTGACCCAGGTCTTGGTGCCGTTGATGACCCATTCGTCCTTGGCCTCGTCGTAGACGGCCCGGGTGCGCATCGCGGCGACGTCCGACCCGGCGTCCGGCTCGGAGGAGCAGAACGCGGCGACCTTCACGTCGTTCGCGTCGCCGTACATGGGCGGGATCCAGGTGCCGACCTGTTCCTCGGTGCCGTTGGCGAGGACGGCGACGGCGGCCAGGGAGGTGCCGACGATGGAGAGCGCGATGCCGGCGTCGCCCCAGAAGAGCTCTTCCATCGTCATCGGGATGCCGAGACCGGTGGGGTCGAAGTACTGCTGGGCGTAGAAGTCCAGCGAGTACAGTCCGATCTTGGCGGCCTCCTGGATGACCGGCCAGGGGGTTTCCTCCCGCTCGTCCCATTCCGCGGCGGCCGGGCGCATCACCTCGACCGCAAATCCGTGAATCCAGTCGCGGACCGCCCTCTGGTCGTCGTCGAGCTCGAACGAGAATTCCGGCATTACCCCTCCACCTGACTATTACCGTCGGTAACAAGAGTCTGTTACTCACGAGTAGACGATGTCAACTCCCCCAGCCGATCCACCCCCTCGCTTGAGCCAAGGGTGTTACGTTTCGCAGGCGTAAAGAAGCACCAGGGGGCGGGAGGCGACTTCATGGACACCGGCACCAGCCAGCGCGACGATCAGCAGCAGGCGACCGAGCGGCGGCGCAAGGAGCTGCTGGAGGCGGCGGACCGGGTGGTGCTGCGGGACGGGCCCGACGCCTCGATGAACGCCATCGCGGCGGAGGCGGGCATCACCAAACCCATCCTGTACCGCCACTTCGGCGACAAGAGCGGGCTCTACCGCGCCCTGGCCAAGCGCCACACCGACGCGCTGCTCTCCTCGCTGCGCGCCGCCCTCGACGCCCCCAACGACCGCCGGGAGCGCGTCGAGGCCACGCTGGACACCTATCTGGCGGCGATAGAGGCACGCCCTCAGGTCTACCGCTTCCTGATGCACCCCTCCGACGACGCCCCCCAGGCCGAGCGGGGCTTCGACATCGGCCGCCACTCCGCCCCGGTGCTGCGCCGCCTCGGCGAGGAGCTGGCCAAGGTGATCGCCGATCGGCTCGACCTCGGCCCCGGGGGCACGGAGCTGGCCCGCGTCTGGGGACACGGAATCGTCGGCATGATGCACGCGGCGGGCGACTGGTGGCTGCGCGAGCGGCCCTGTTCCCGCGCCCAGTTGGTGCGGCACCTCACCGATCTGCTGTGGGGGCGGCTGGCCACCATGGACGACCGCGTCGGCGCGCCCGGCTTCTGAGCGGGGACTCTGAGCGGGGACGGGGCCACAGGTCCGGACAGGGCCTACGGTGCGTCCGCGGCCCAGGGCGCCCGCCGCACGGCGCGCAGCGCCCGCCGGCGCCGCAGCCCGGTGAGCCGGTCGGTGAACAGCCGCCCGTCGAGGTGGTCGCACTCGTGCTGCAGACAGCGCGCGAAGAAGCCCGTGCCTTCCACCCGCACCGGCTCCCCGGTCACCGTCACGCCCTCCACGACCGCGTGGTCGTAGCGCGGGGTGCCCGCCTCGATGCCGGGCAGCGACAGACAGCCCTCCGGCCCCCGCACCGTCACCCCGCAGGCCTCGACCAGCCGCGGATTGACCACATGCCCCAGATGCCGGCGGTCCTCGTCGTCCGGGCAGTCGTGGACGAACACCCGCAGGCCCACTCCGACCTGGTTGGCGGCGAGACCGACGCCCTGCGCCGCGTACATCGTCGCGTACATGTCCTCGACCAGCCGGGCGAGGGCCGCGTCGAAGACGGTGACCTCCTCGCAGCCCGTGGCCAGCACCGGATCGCCGAGCAGCCGCATCGGCCGCACCAGTCCGCGACTGCCGGGGATCGCGCTGTTTCGCATGGCAACAAAGCCTAGGTTGTGCGGGTGAGATTCGGGACAGCGCCCAGATCTCGATAGGCTGATCCCCGACCGTGGCCTCCCGGCTGGCGATTCCCCCGGCGCGGAGGGGGCGTACCACCGGCGCCTCAGGGGGCAAGAGCGGCGCCGGTATGCGAGGAGGACGAAGACGATGGCAGGCAACTCGGAGCCGCTGTCGCCGCGGGCCAAGCTGGCCGTGACGGCGGGCAAGGCCGCGGCGGCGGTGTCGCGGGCGGCGGGCCGCGGCAGCGGATCGGTGATCGGCGGCAAGGTGGCCCTGCGGCTCGACCCCGAGCTGCTCGGCAGGCTGGCGCGGCACCTGGACGTGATCCTGGTGTCGGCGACCAACGGCAAGACCACGACCACCCGGCTCATCGCCGAGGCGCTGCGGGCGGCCGGCCCGGTCGTCTCCAACGCGCTCGGCGCCAACATGCCCGCCGGGATCACCTCGGCGCTCGCCGGTGGCTCCGACGCCCGTTACGGCGTGATCGAGGTCGACGAGAAGTACCTCGCCGGGGTGGCCCGCGACACGGAACCGAAGGCCATCGCGCTGCTCAACCTCTCGCGCGACCAGCTCGACCGGGCCGCGGAGACGCGCATGCTCGCCGAGAAGTGGCGTGAGGGCCTGTCCGGCACCAAGGCCGTGGTGATCGCGAACGCGGACGATCCGCTGATCGTCTGGGCCGCCTCCTCCTCGCCCAATGTGGTCTGGGTCGCGGCGGGCCAGGAGTGGAAGGACGACGCCTGGTCCTGCCCGTCCTGCGGCGGCGTGCTGCAGCGCCCCGGCGACGACTGGGTCTGCGGCGACTGCGGTTTCCGCCGTCCCGTCCCCACCTGGGCGCTCAACGGCGACTACGTCCTGGACCCGCACGGCTCGGCCTGGCCCATCCACCTCCAGCTCCCCGGCCGCGCCAACAAGGCCAACGCCGCCACCTCGGCAGCCGTCGCGGCGGCCTTCGGGGTGCCGCCGCAGGTGGCGCTGGAGCGGATGTACCAGGTCCAGGCGGTCGCCGGGCGGTACGACGTGGTCACCTTCCAGGAGCGCCAGCTGCGGCTGCTGCTGGCGAAGAACCCCGCCGGCTGGCTGGAGACCTTCTCCCTGATCGACCCGCCGCCCACCCCGGTCATCCTGTCGGTGAACGCCCGCGGCGCGGACGGCACCGACACCTCCTGGCTGTGGGACGTGGACTACACCCGGCTCGCCGGGCACCCGATCTGTGTGATCGGCGACCGCAAGCTGGACCTGGCCGTGCGGCTGGAGGTCGCCGGGCTGGACTTCCGGGTCTGCGAGACCGTGGACGAGGCCGTGCAGATCGCCCCGCCCGGCCGGATCGAGACGATCGCCAACTACACCGCGTTCCAGGACCTGCGCCGCCGCGTGGGCAACTGAGTCCGCACGAGCGAGTCCGCACGAGCGAAAAGGGCATAAGGGAATTGCGACGGATGAACCAGAACAGCCTGCGCCTGGTGTGGGTCTACCCGGACCTGCTGAGCACCTATGGCGACCAGGGAAACGCGCTGGTCGTGGAGCGCCGGGCGCGCCAGCGCGGACTGGACGTCTCACGTCTCGACGTCCGCTCCGACCAGCAGATCCCCACCTCGGGTGACATCTATCTGATCGGCGGCGGCGAGGACCGGCCGCAGCGGCTGGCGGCCGAGCGGCTGCGCCGCGACGGCGGGCTGAACCGCGCGGTGTCCAACGGCGCCATCGTGTTCTCGGTGTGCGCGGGCTACCAGATCCTGGGACACGAGTTCATCAACGACCTCGGGCAGCGCGAGCCGGGCCTGGGGCTGCTCGATGTGGTCAGCACCCGGGGCGAGGGCGAGCGCTGCGTCGGCGACGTGCTGGGCGACATCGACGACCGGCTGGGGCTGCCGCCGCTGACCGGCTTCGAGAACCACCAGGGCGTCACCCACCTGGGCCCGGCCGCGCGCCCCTTCGCGCGCGTCCGGTTCGGCAACGGCAACGGCACGGGCGACGGCACCGAGGGCGCGTACAACGACACCGTCTTCGGCACCTACATGCACGGCCCGGTGATGGCGCGCAATCCGCACATCGCGGACCTGCTGCTGAAGCTGGCGCTGGATGTGAACGCGCTGCCGCCGGTGAACGACCAGTGGTACGAGGCGCTGCGCAACGAACGGATCGCGGCGGCCACCCAGCCTTCGTAAGCCACAAAAGGCACATATCGCCCAGATATTCGCGAGCCGACTCTGATCCGCGTGCCGGCTCCTGTGCGCCGATCGGCTCCGGGCGCCCGCATGGCGGACACACCACGGCCCCGCCGCCCCCCTCGCTTGTAGGGTGGCGGGGTCCCGCCGGACACCGCGGTCCGGCCGTCAGCCCACACTCCAGAGGTATCAGGGCCATGCGCATTGGTGTGCTCACTTCCGGCGGCGACTGCCCCGGCCTGAACGCTGTGATCAGGTCCATCGTGCACCGCGCGGTCGTCGACCACGGCGACGAGGTGATCGGCTTCCAGGACGGGTGGAAGGGCCTGCTGGAGTGCGACTACCGGAAGCTCGACCTGGACGCCGTAGGCGGCATCCTGGCGCTCGGGGGCACCATCCTCGGCTCCACCCGGGTACAGCCCACCCGGCTGCGTGACGGCGTGGAGCGCGCCAAGGGGCATGTCGCCGAGCTCGGCCTGGACGCGATCATCCCGATCGGCGGGGAGGGCACGCTCAAGGCGGCCCGGCTGCTGTCGGATTCCGGGCTGCCGATCGTCGGCGTCCCCAAGACGATCGACAACGACATCGCGTCCACCGATGTGACCTTCGGCTTCGACACGGCGGTCGGCGTGGCCACCGAGGCCCTGGACCGGCTGAAGACCACCGCCGAGTCGCATCAGCGGGTGCTGATCGTCGAGGTCATGGGGCGGCACACCGGCTGGATCGCGCTGCACTCCGGCATGGCCGCGGGCGCCCACGCGATCGTGGTGCCGGAGCGCCCGTTCCACATCGACGAGCTGACCAAGGTCGTCGGGGCGCGCTTCGAGGCGGGCAAGAAGTTCGCGATCGTGGTCGTGGCGGAGGGCGCCAAGCCGCTCGAGGGCACCATGGACTTCGAGGCGGGCGGCACGGACGTCTACGGCCATGAGCGGTTCGCCGGGGTGGCCCGGCAGCTCGCCGTCGAGCTGGAGCGGCGCCTGGAAAAGGAGGCGCGGCCGGTGATCCTGGGGCATGTCCAGCGGGGCGGCACGCCGACGGCGTACGACCGGGTGCTGGCCACCCGGTTCGGCTGGCACGCGGTCGAGGCCGTGCACCGCGGCGACTTCGGACAGATGACGGCGCTGCGCGGCACGGACATCACGCTGGTGCCGCTCGCGGAGGCCGTCGAGGACCTCAAGACGGTGCCCGCCGAGCGGTACTCCGAGGCCGAGTGCGTACTCTAGTGCCGCATCAGCCAAGGTTTGCCCCGCTCGCCGCCCTGGCACGGCCATCTGCTGCGTTGCCGAATCAGCCGAGTAGGCCCACTACGAGGCCGATCCGGCGCCTTGCAGCCGGCCGCACCAGGACGCCTCGCTACCGGGCAAACCTTGACTGACGCGGCACTGGGTACCGCATCTGCCGAAGGCCGGCGGCCCGTACCGCGACCATCACTCGCGCCACCACCACGGCGAGCGACCAGGTTCGCGAGAGCGGCGCCGGCTTAGGCGCAAAGAGGGAGAACACATGGATCACGGCGGGCACGGCATGCCCATGGATCTGCCGCCGTTCACGCTGTCACGAGGGCTGGAATTCGGCGGGGACCCGTTCTTCCTGGTCGGCTGTGTGGTGGCGCTCGCCCTGTACGGCTGGGGCGTGGCGCGGCTGGTGCGGCGCGGCGACCGCTGGCCGGTGAGCCGGACCGTGTCGTTCGCGCTGGGGGTCCTCACCATCGCGCTGGTGATGTGCACCAAGCTCAATGACTACGGCATGGTCATGTTCAGCGTGCACATGGTCCAGCACATGGTCGTCAGCATGGTCTCCCCGATCCTGGTGCTGCTCGGCGCCCCCGTGACGCTGACCCTGCGGGCCCTGCCGACGGCCGCGCGCGGCCGCAAGGGGCCCAGGGAACTGCTGGTCGCGCTGTTGCACAGCCGCTATGTGCGGATCGTCAGCCACCCGGCGTTCACGATCCCGATGTTCATCGCGAGCCTGTACGGGCTCTACTTCACCCCGCTCTTCGACTTCCTCATGGAGAGCAAGGTCGGGCATATCGCGATGATGACCCACTTCCTGCTGGTGGGCCTGTTCTTCTTCTGGCCGATCATGGGGGTGGACCCGGGCCCGCACCGGCCCGGCTATGTGATGCGGATGCTGGAGCTCTTCGCGGGCATGCCCTTCCACGCCTTCTTCGGGATCGCCCTGATGATGGCGAGCGAGCCCATGATCGGCGCCTACGAGCACCCGCCCGCCTCGCTCGGCATAGACGCGCTGTCCGACCAGACGGCGGCGGGCGGCATCGCCTGGGCCTTCAGCGAGGTCCCCTCGGTGATCGTCCTGGTCGCGCTGCTCGCCCAGTGGTACAAGTCCGACCAGCGCCAGGCGCGGCGTGCGGACCGTACCGCGGACCGGGACGGCGACCAGGAGCTCGCGGCGTACAACGCCTATCTGGCGTCGCTCCAGGCCCGCGGCCGCTGACCGCTTCGCGCCGCCCGACCACCCCGCTGCCCGTACACCCCGCTGCCCTCACCGCCAAACGACGTCTAGCGGTGGGGGCGGTGTCCGTAAGACCATGGCCTCGTGGGCCGTTGGGGCTGAGGAGGTTGCGGGGATGCCCGGATCTGCGAAGGCGATGACCGCGTGCACGGTAGGGGGCCTGGTCCTGGTGACCGCGTACTCGGTGGCCCTCGGCAGCAATGCGTGGCTCTGGTTCGGCTGGGTGGTGCTCGGCCTGCTCACCGTCGGGGTGGTGGTGGCCCGGGCCTGAACCCGCGCCACAGGGACCGCCACCGGGCCCGGAGCCCGGAGAGCCGCGCCCCGGGCCCGGCAACCGCCGCGCGCGGGGGCGCCGGCGGGTCCGCCGCGTCCGGCTGGTGCGATGGGTTCTGCGGGGGCACATAGCGGGCCGGGAAGTCCGGTGCCAGCAGGCCCGTCTCGGTCTCCACGGTGTCCGAGTCGCCCCGGCGCGGCGTGAACTCGGCGGGCAGCTCCACCAGGTGGCGGGAGATCCATGAGGCCGTCCAGCTCAGCCCGGTCTCCGGGACCGCCAGCCGCAGATCGGGCAGGCGCAGCAGCAGGGTGTCGATGCCGGTGTCGGTGATGGCGCGGCCGATGTCCTGGCCGGGGCATTCGTGCGGCCCGCCGCTGAAGGAGAGGTGCGAGCGGTTGCCGTACATGGGCGCGGCGATGTCGGGGCGGATGGCGGGGTCGACGTTTCCGGCGGCCAGGCCGAGCAGCAGCATGTCCCCGGCCCTGATCCGCCGCCCACCCAGTTCCGTGTCGCCGGTCGCCCAGCGGCCGGGGATCACGGCGAGCGGCGGTTCGTTCCACAGCACATGCTCGATGGCGTCCGGCAGGGTCATCTGGCCGCCGGTCAGGGAGGCACGGAAGCGCGGGTCGGTGAGCACCATCCGCAGCGTGTTGGCCATCAGGTTGGTGGTGGTCTCGTTGCCGGTGAGCAGCACCAGCCGCAGATGCTGGACGACCTCCTCCTCGGTCAGCCCGGAGGGGTGGTCCAGCAGCCAGGAGGCCAGATCCGCGCCGGGCTCGGCGCGCTTGCGCGCCACGAGGTGCTCCAGCGTCTCGGTGACGTACTCATTGCTGCTGATGGCCGTGTCGGTGCCCTTGATCAGGTCCCGGCTGGCCTCGACCAGCCGCGGGCCGTACTCGTCGGGCATGCCGAGCAGATGGGTGAGCACCAGCATGGGCAGCTGCTGGGCGAATGCGGTCACCAGCTCGGCGTGCCCGTCGGTGGCGAACTCGTCGACCAACTGGTGGGTGAACCGGGTGACCTGGCGGCGGATCCCGCGCCGGTCGAAGCGGTCCATGCTCCCGGTGAGCGCCGCGCGCAGCCGCTCGTGCTCGGCGCCGTCGGCGAAGGTGCACATGGGCTGCCAGCCGACCACCGGCAGCAGCGGCGAGTCGGGGGCGACCCGGCCCTCCCGCCAGTCGCCCCAGTGCCGGGAGTCGCGGGAGAAGCGGGAGGGGGTGCGGGCCGCTTCCAGGTTCTCCCGGTAGCCCAGGAGCAGCCACGCGGGCAGGTCGCCGGCGAGCCGGACGGGGGCCACCGCGCCGTGCTCGGCGCGCAGCCGCTCATAGAGGCCCATCGGGTCGGCTTCGTTCTCGGGTCCGAAGAGGTCCGCCGCGGCGCCGGAGCGGATGGCGGCGTGGGCGGGGCACCCGGGGTGGTCGGGGGGAGGGGTCACGGGGTCTCCGGGGTCACGGTGATGAGGGAGTGCAGATAGCGCACAAGGGTCAGCAGGGTGTCGCGGCTGGACCCGCGGTTTCGGGCATCGCAGTCGATCACGGGTACGGAGTCGGGCAGGTCCATCGCGGCGCGCAGCTCCGGCATGGGATGGACGGGGGCCTCGGGGAAGGCGTTGACGGCGACGACGAAGGGCACGGCGCGCTCCTCCAGCCGCCCGACCACGTCGAAGCTGACCTCCAGGCGCCGGGTGTCGATGAGTACGACGGCGCCCAGGGCGCCCTCGAACAGGCCGTCCCACAGGAACCAGAAGCGCTCCTGGCCGGGCGTGCCGAACAGATAGAGCACCAGCCGGTCGTTCAGGCTGATGCGGCCGAAGTCCATCGCCACGGTGGTCTCGGTCTTGCGCTCCACCCCGGCGATGTCGTCCACGCCGACCCCGGCCTGGGTCATGGTCTCCTCGGTGGTCAGCGGCCGGATCTCACTCACCGAGCCGACCATCGTCGTCTTGCCGACGCCGAACCCCCCGACGATCACCACCTTGACCGCCGCGCTCACCGAGGAGGGCAGGGTGTCCTCGCTGCGCGGTCCGACGGGCGCTTCGGAGCCGACGAGCGCTTCAGAGCTTCTGTAGTCCATGCATCACCGCTTGGAGGAGTTCGGGGTCGGGCAGCGCGGCGGCGGGGACCGGCGCCCGGGTTTCCACCTGGTCGTTCCCGAGCAGGTCCGCGAGCAGCACGGTGACCGCGGAGACGGGCAGGGCCAGATACGCGGAGATCTCGGCGACGGACAGCGGGAACTGGCACATCCTCAGGACGGCCGCGCACTCGGGGCGCGTCCCCGGCTCCGGCTCGGCCCGCGCCACGATCAGGGTGACCAACTCGACGCCGGCCCGCGCGGACCGGCGCGCGCGGCCGTCGGTGAGGGTGTACAGCCGCTCGGGGGCGCCTTCGGCGAGGCGCTCCCGCGGTTCGCTCATGCTGTCCGCCCGTCGACCCGTGGTGGACTGCTCAGGTGCTCGCCGAGCCGGGCCACCAGGCTTCTCATGCACTGGCCCATGAGCCCGGCGTCCACGCTGTCCTCGGCCAGCACCGCCAGATACGCTCCGACGCCCGCCGCCATCAGATAGAAAAAGCCGCCGCCGACCTCGATGGCGACCAGTCTCATCCGCCCGTCGCCCTCGGGTAATTCGGCGGCGATCGCCCCCGAGAGGCTCTGCAGCCCCGCGCAGGCGGCGGCCAGCCGGTCGGCGGTTTCCTCGTCGGCGCCGATCTGTGCCATGCACAGGCCGTCCGAGGAGAGGAGCACCACGTGGCGGGTCTGCGGAACGCTGGTCGCCAGGTCCCGGAGCATCCAGTCCATGTCGTACCGCGGTTGCGTCACTTGCCTATTCACCCTTATCCGACTCATTCGAGGTGTTCGACGATTCATCACGGTGCGGACGGCCGGGTTCGGTGTTCTCGGCCGCACCGGAAATTCCTTTGAAGAACGGGGCCAGCCACAACCCCGGCTCCACGGGCGGGTCGACCGGCGCCGGGGGCCCCGGGCACGCGGGCTCGGCGCCGGTCTCGACCCGGACGGGCCGGGTGACCTGGGGCATCCGACGGCGGCGCTGCGGCAGGCCGACGGTGTTGTGCGGCACCGGAACGCGGCTCCGGTCGAAGACGGGCCCGGGGCCGGGGCCGGTGCGCGTCGGCGCCGGGGTGGGCGTCGGCCGGGTCACCGGCTTGGGCGGGGGCAGCTTGGCGGCCCTGGCGATCATGCCGCCGGGCGCGGGGGTGGTGCAGATGATGCTCTGCGGTACGACCAGGACCGCGCGGACGCCGCCGTACGCGGAGGGGCGCAGCGAGAACTGGAAGCGGTACCTGTGGGCGAGCCTGCCGACCACCGCGAGCCCCAGGCGCGGCGTCTCGCCCAGGTCGTTGAGGTCAAGTCCGGTCGCCGCGTGGGCCAGCACCAGGTCGGTGCGCCTGCGGGCCTCCTCCGTCAGGCCCACCCCGGCGTCCTCGATCTCGATGGCGACCCCGGACTGGACCTCGACCGCGGTCAGGTGCACCCGGGTCTTCGGCGGTGAGTAGCGGGTGGCGTTGTCCAGCAGTTCGGCCATGGCGTGGATCAGCGGCTCGACGCTCGGGCCGACGATGCCGACGTCCGCCACCGAGTGCAGATCGACCCGCCGGTACTCCAGGATCCGCGACATGGCGCCGCGGCAGACGTTGTACAGCGGCACCGGGTTCTGCCACTGACGGCCGGGGCGGGAGCCGCCGAGCACCGCGATGCTGTCCGCCATCCTGCCGATCAGCGCGTTCCCGTGGTCGAGGTGGAGCAGATCGCTGAACACCTCGGGGTCGGCGCCGTGCTTGTCCTCCATCTCCCGCATGTCGTAGGCCTGCTGGTGGGTGATGGCCTGGACGCGGCGGGCGATGTTGACGAAGGCCCGCTGCGCGGCGTCCCTCAGGTCCTCCTCGGCGCGCACGGTGTGCAGCAGCTCCTCCAGGACCGCCCGGTGCGCGGACTCGAAGTCCGGGTCGAGGCACGGCGCGTGGTCGATGTCCTTCATCACCTCGGCGGGCTCCGCGCCGCGCCGCAGCCGGTCCACGGCCGCGGGGAGCAGCTCCTTGGCCAGCCGTCTGGTCTCCACCTCCTGGTCGACCAGGCGCTGCCGCAGCGCGGCCTCCCGCTCGGCGGCCTTCAGACGCAGGACCGCGGTGGCCCGCCCGCGGCGCACCGCCTCGGCCGCCGCCACGGCCACCGCCAGCGTCGCCGCCAAGCCGCACCAGACGACCGCCGCCCGCGCCCCGGTGGGAACCCGGGCCGCGGCCAACGCGGCGGCCAGCGCCGTCGCGGCGGGAGGGATCAGCCATACGAGCGCGGAGGCGGGCCGCCGGCCTCCGGGTGACGAGCCAGCAAATACCATGGGCGTCCTTAAGAACAGCGGGGAAAATTGCAGGGAGAAGTGCGGGGAGAACTTCGGGGAGAAGTGCGGGGGAAGGAGGCTGCGAAGAGCTCGCCTATGAGCCAAGGAGCATAGCGCTTTCGGCAGATGCCAAGACGAATATGCGTTTTTCTCAGAAATGCGCTGAAGTATGAATGGAAATGACGCAAGGATCGATCACGTTCTTTCATTTTCATTGCTTCATCGAAGTCTTTCGGACCGGACGACCATTGCGCCCAGAGCGGATCAGCGCAGGGCGAACGGATCTGGCCCGGGCCGCCGGAGGGCTCGTAGCGTCCGTCCATGACCACTGGAAACGCATTTGTGATCGGGGCCACAGGACAGATCGGACGGTCGGCGGTGCGCGCCCTCGCCGCCGAGGGCTGGCAGGTGCGGGCCGCCTCGCGCGGCGGCGGCCGCGACGAGCGGTGGCCCGAGGACGTACGGACCGTGACCGTGGACCGGGAGGACGACGCCGCGCTGGCGGCGGCCCTCGGAGACGGCTGCGATGTGCTGCTGGACTGTGTGGCCTACGGAGCGCGCCACGCCGGGCAGTTGCTCGGCCTCGCGGACCGGATCGGATCGGCGGTGGTGATCTCCAGCTGCACCGTCTACCAGGACGACCGGGGCCGCGGCTTCGACACCCAGGACGAGCCGGACGGCTTCCCGGAGTTTCCCGTACCGCTCCCCGAGTCGCAGCCGACCGTCCCGCCGAGCGAGGACACCTACAGCACGGGCAAGGTCGCGCTGGAGCAAGAGCTGCTGAACGCCGGGGACCGGCTGCCGACCACGCTGCTGCGCGCCGGGGCGATTCACGGCCTGTACAGCCCTCTGCCCCGCGAGGCGTACTTCGTCAAGCGGGTGCTCGACGGGCGGGCGGTGCGGATCCTCGCTCACGGGGGCGCGAGCCGTTTCCACCCGGTGCACGTGGACAACATCGCCGAGCTGGTGCGCCTGGCCGCCCGCAAGCCCGGCTCTCGGGTGCTCAACGCGGGCGATCCGCAGGCGCCGACGGTCGCGGAGATCGCGGCGGCGGTGGACGCGGCGATGGGCGCCACCAGCGAGCTGATCACGATCGACGGCGAGCCGCCGCGCCCGGGTCTGGGGCAGACCCCCTGGAGCACGCCCCGGCCGATGGTGTTGGACATGTCGGCGGCGGAGCGCGAGCTGGGCTACCGGGCGGCGACCGGGTACGCCGAATCACTGCCGGAGACGGTGGAGTGGACAGCCCGTCAGCTGGCGGGCGGGCGGAGCTGGCAGGAGGCGTTCCCCCTCATGGCGAAGGCGTACGCACCGCCCCGCGATCTCTTCGACTACGCCACGGAGGACGCGTGGCTGGCCGAGGGCGGGCGGTAATTCCATCGCGTCACGATCATCCCGGTGCGTAACCTCGGGGCCGGAAAGGCCCAGCTACGCGGAGGTAAGCGGATGAGCGCGCGGTTGCGCGGTATCGCCAAGGAGACGGAACGGATCGTCGCCGAGGGTCGGTACCGGGCGCCCCGGGGGCACCAGGTCTCCCTCGACGGCCCGATCGCCCGGGCCGCCGGGGCGACCTGACGGTACGGGCCGGAGCCGCTGGGCAGCGAAGCCGGGCCTGCGGACCGCGCCACGCGGTTCGAGGTGGCCGGGGAGAGCAGCCTGGAGCGCGCTCCTTGCCCTGCGGCACGGAGTATGCCAAAAACCTGCTAAGGTGACATTAATCGCCATCAGTAACCATGTTGGCGAATTTCGACAGGTCACTGACCTGTCCGGCGGTCGGAAGGATCGTCGTAATGGGCGGACGTAAGCGCCGTCAAACCCGCCGGAGCGATCCAGGAGGGAATCTCCCACCCTCAGGCGGGAGAGAGCTTCAAAGCGACCGGGTCATCCACTTCCTCGGTCGTCCCGGTATTCCGCAACAGCCGGGATGCACTGTTCGGCTCCTGGTATGACGTCGGCTTCCTGACGTCATACCAGGAGCCGAACGCCGGGGTGATCGCCCAGCGGACACCCGAGCTGGTGGCCGCCGTTCCGAAGGCGCTGGCCTCGCGTGCCGAGCGGGTGCTGGAGGTGGCCGTCCTGCACGGGTACCGCCACCTCGTGCTGGGCGCCTGGGGGTGCGGGGTGTTCCGCAACGACCCGGCGGCGGTGGCCGAGGCGTTCCGCGCCCATCTGACGGCCCCCGGACGCTTCGCGGGGCGCTTCGAGCGCGTCGTCTTCGCCGTGCTCGACCGCCGCCCGGAATCGCCGACGCGGGCCGCGTTCGCCGTCGCGTTCGGCACGGCCGCCGCGGCCTGACGGCCAACGGGGCGCTGACCCGGCGCCGGGCCCCGCCCCGCCGATGCGTACACACCCGCGGAACGGGGCCCGGGCCCAACCTGCTCCGGCTACTTGGCGGTGGCCGGGACGGGCGTGGCGTGCGGGTCGCACGTCACGTCCTCGGCGTCCACCGTGCCCTTCAGCAGATAGGCGTCCACCCGGTCGTTGATGCAGGGGTTCACCAGGCCGGTGACACCGTGCGAGCCCGCGTCCTTCTCGGTGATCAGTCGCGAGCCCTTCAGCCGCTTGTGCAGCTCGACGGCACCGTCGTACGGGGTGGCGGCGTCGCGCGTGCTCTGCACGATGAGCGTCTTCGGCAGACCCTTGTCCGCGCCGACCTCCAGCGGGGTCTGCTGTGGGGCGTCCCAGGTGGCGCAGGGCAGGTTCATCCAGGCGTTCGCCCAGGTCATGAACGGGTAGTCCGTGTGCAGCCGGGTGTTGTCCCGGTCCCAGGTGCGCCAGCTGGTCGGCCACTTGGCGTCGGCGCACTCCACCGCCGTGTAGACGGCGTTGCCGTTCTCCGAGGCGATGTTGCCCGCGGTGTCGGACAGATCCGGACCCGCCGCCTCGACCAACTGCTTCTCGTCACCGGCGAGGTAGCCGCTCCACACCGCGGCGACCGGGCCCCACGAGGAGTCGTAGTACGGCGCGCTCTGGAAGAAGCCCACCAGCTCGGCCGGGCCGACGACCCCGCCGATCGGGTGCTTCTCGGCGGCCGCGCGCAGCGTCTCCCACTGCCTCTGGACCTTCTGAGGGGTGTCGCCGATGTGGTAGGTCGCGTCGTTCTTGGCGACCCATGCCGTCCAGTCCTTCCAGCGTGTCTCGAAGGCGACGTCCTGGTCCAGGTTGGCCTGGTACCAGATCTTCTCCCGCGAGGGATTGACCACGCTGTCGACGATCATGCGGCGCACATGCGTCGGGAAGAGCGTCGCGTACACGCCGCCGATGTAGGTGCCGTAGGACACGCCGAGGTAGTTGAGCTTCTTCTCGCCGAGCGCGGCCCGGATGACGTCGATGTCACGGGCCGTGTTGGGCGTCGTCATGTACGGCAGCATCCATCCGCTGCGCTCCGCGCAGCCCTGCGCGTACTCCCTGGCGAGCTTGCGCTGTACTCGTTTGTCCGCCTCGCTGTCCGGCACCGGGTCCGGCTTCGGCGCCTTGACGTACTCCTGCGGGTCCGCGCAGGAGATGGGGGCGGAGTGGCCGACCCCGCGCGGGTCGAAGCCGACGAAGTCGTACGCCTTCGAGGTCTTCGTCCACAGCGGGTTCTTGGTGGTGACCCTTCGCGGGAACTTCAACCCGGAGCCGCCGGGCCCGCCCGGGTTGTAGATCAGCGCGCCCTGGCGCTCGGTCGCGCTCCCGGTGTTGCCGATCCGGTCCACGGCGAGCTTGACGGTGCGGCCGTACGGCTTGGCGTAGTCGAGCGGGACCGTCACATAGCCGCACTGGATGGGCTTCTCCAGACTCCAGTCGGCCGGGCAGTCCTGCCAGTCGATGCCCGCCGCGGCGGCCCTGGCCGCGGCGATCTGGACGCCGCGCGCTTCCGCCGGTCCCCCCGGCGTACGGCTCTTCGCGCTGGCCATGGGCGTGGTCAGTGCGCCCGCTATCAGCGCCCCGGTGAGCACGCCGCCGGCCGCGCCGAGCATTGCTGTACGTCTCACGTAGGTAATCCCCCTGCTGGTTCGCGCCGCACACGGCGGCGATGATCACAGAGTGTCAGAAGGATCCTCGCGCCTCACTGACAGGTCAGTACAGGGCAAAGCACGAAATCAGTGTTTCTTTATCAACACGTGAACATCCTGCCAACGGCGGCCCCTTGGACGGCCTCGCACCACCCGGGCCCATCGCGACCGGCCACGTCGTCGAACAGCCGCCGCAGCCGAAGCGCGTCCGGCGCCACCGCGGTGGCCAGGGCGGCGGGGCCCGCGAGCGGGGTGAGGACCGCCGTCTCGCCGAGCGGCCGGACGGGTACGGGCCGGTCCTCGAAGGCCGGGTCGACGAGGAGGAGTTGACCGGTCGCCCGGTGCCCGCCGAACACCGCACCGCCGTCCCAGCCGGGCGCCCCCGGCCCGTAGCCGAGCTCCTGGTCCAGCAGCGGCCGCCCGGCGCGGTACACCGTCAGACGGGTCGTCAGCCGGCCCGGCGGCTCTCCGGCCCGGCCGAGGACCTGCTCCTCGCGGAGCAACAGACGGGCGGTGGGGGCGAGCTCGACACGGCAGGTCATCCGCAGGTCGCTGCCGCGCGCGGAGATCAGCGGCTCGGGGAGCCAGCACAGCGTCGCGCCGTCGCCGACGGTGAGCCGTACGTCGTAGTGGGCGGGCTCGGCCGACCGGCCGGGCAGCGCGATGGTGGCCGCCGCCGACCCGACCCACAGCCGCGCGCCCGGCCCCACCGCCACGTCGAGGCCGATCCGATCGCCGCCGAGCGGAGCGCTCATCGCCCCGACCACGGTCACCCGCGCCTCCGCCCCCACCGACCGGGTCCGCCGCAACGCAAGCGGACCGTCCCCGGCGAGCACAGGCAACGCCGTCCCGCCACGCCCGTCCCTCTCCGCGACGATCCGGGCAGCGGCCCGTACGCCCGCCGCCACAACCGGCGCCCCAGCAGCAGCGTGCCCTGCACCCGCCTTGCCGGTCGGGGCGGAGGCGCGCCGGGATTGCGGGCCCGGCGTGGGGCCCGCGGCCGTGGCTGCCGCGGATCGCGGACCGCGTCCGTCTGGCGGAGGCGAGGGCGCCGTCACGCGTGGGCCGCCGTCCAGTCGGCCAGCCGGGCACGGACCCAGTCCGCGACCGGCTTGACGCCGTCCTCGGCGACCAGGGACGTGAAGGCGACGGGCAGATCGCCGCGCTGGGCGCGCGCGTCGTGGGCCATGCGCTCCAGGTCGGAGCCGACGTACGGCGCGAGGTCGGTCTTGTTGACGACCAGGAGGTCGGCGGTGGTCACGCCGGGACCTCCCTTGCGCGGGATGTCGTCGCCGCCCGCGACGTCGATGACGAAGATCTGGGCGTCGACCAGGCCCTTGGAGAAGGTCGCGGTGAGGTTGTCGCCGCCGGACTCGACGAAGACGATGTCGAGGCCGCCGAGCGGGCCGGCCGCGTCTTCGAGGTCCTCGACCGCTTCGAGGTTGGCGGAGATGTCGTCGCGGATCGCGGTGTGCGGGCAGGCGCCGGTCTCCACGGCCGTGATGCGCGTCGCGGGCAGGACGGCGTTGCGCAGCAGGAACTCGGCGTCCTCGCGGGTGTAGATGTCGTTGGTGACCACGGCGATCGACAGCTCGTCGCGCAGCGCGCGGCACAGCGCGGCGACGGTCGCGGTCTTCCCGGACCCCACCGGGCCGCCGAGGCCGATGCGCAGGGCACGGCGGGTGCCGTCGGGGCGGTGGGGGTCGGCGGCGCTGTAGGTGTGGCGCTGCGGGTAGGTGCCGGCGTGTTCGAGATGGTCGTCGAGATGCATGACGGCTCCGGATGACTCGGGGGCGTGGCTTGGGTGGGGTGGCGCCGACGGGGCGCCGGCGGGGCGCTGCTGCGGCTGCTGCGGCCCTAGGAGGCGAAGAGACGGACGGGCCAGGCCGCATGCGCTTCGGCGGTGATGTCGAGCAGCGGCGCGGAGGCGGCGGGCAGCGCGTCCGGGCCCTCGTCGAGGGCCCGCCGGGCCGCCGCGGTTGCCCGCGCCGCGACCTGGTCGAGCTCGGGGACGAGGCGGGCGAGCACGGCGGTGGCGTCGAAGGGGTTCAGGCTCAGCAGCCGTACGGCGGCGGTCGCGGGCCCGCTGACCGACTCGTACGCGGCGATGTGCGCGGCGTCCGGCGGGCTCGCCCCGGCGGTGCGCACGACAAGGCCGAGGACGACCGGCTGGTGGGCGCCGCGCGGGCGGGCGGCGGCGAGGGCGTCGAGCTCCGGGCCGGGCCAGGTGGCCCGTGCGGCACGCATCATCTGGCGGCCGAGCCGCCGCGCGGTGGCGCGCAGGGCGGGGGCCGGGGTGCGGGCGTCGGCGGCCTCGTCGAGCACGAGCGGGTCGAGCCCGGCGGCGGCCGCGGCGGCGAGCCCGGCCGCGGTGAGTCCGGCGGTGTGCAGCCGGCCCCGGCAGAACTCCTCCAGCGTCCCCGCGTCCCGGATCCGGCCCGCCTTGACGGCGGCCTCGGCTCCCCCGGAGTGCGCATGGCCTCCGGCGGGGAACCGGCCGTCGGCGAGGACGAGCAGGGCCGCCCGGGCGGCGGGCCCGCCCGCGGAGGTGGTCGCATCCCCGAACACAGACACAGACATGTACGCAGACGCAGACGCAGATACAGGCTCAGACACAGACATGTACGCTCAGAAGAGGAAGTAGCGCTGGGCCATGGGCAGTTCCGCCGCCGGGGCCGGTTCGACCGGCTCCCCGTCGATGGTCACCGTGAACGTATCGGGGTCGACCTCGACGCGCGGGCGGGCGTCGTTCTCCCGCATGTCGGCCTTGGTGACGCCGCGCGTGCTGCGGATCGGGGCGAACCTCTTGCCGAGCCCGAGCCGCTCCACGAGGCCGTCGTCGAGCGCGGTCCGCGTGACGAAGTTGAGCGAGTTCGCGGCCGGGGCGCGGCCGATCGCGCCGAACATGGGGCGCGGGAGGACCGGCTGCGGCGTGGGGATGGACGCGTTGGCGTCGCCCATCTGCGCGTACGCGATCTGCCCGCCCTTGATGACCAGCTGCGGCTTGACGCCGAAGAACACCGGGTCCCACAGCACCAGATCGGCGAGCTTCCCGGGCTCCACGGAGCCGATCTCGTGGTCCAGGCCCTGGGCGAGAGCCGGATTGATGGTGTATTTGGCGACATAGCGACGCGCCCGGTGGTTGTCGGCGCGGCCGTCGCCGGGCAGGGCGCCGCGGCGGCGCTTCATGACGTGCGCGGTCTGCCAGGTGCGCAGCACGACCTCGCCGACCCGCCCCATGGCCTGGGAGTCGGAGGAGATGATCGAGATGGCCCCGAGGTCGTGCAGGATGTCCTCGGCCGCGATGGTGCTCGGCCGGATGCGGGACTCGGCGAAGGCGAGGTCCTCGGGGACGGCGGGGTTGAGGTGGTGGCAGACCATCAGCATGTCGAGGTGTTCCTCGACGGTGTTGACGGTGTGCGGGCGGGTCGGGTTGGTGGAGCTGGGCAGCACGTTCGGCTGGGAGACCACGGTGATGATGTCCGGCGCGTGCCCGCCGCCCGCGCCCTCGGTGTGGTACGCGTGGATGGAGCGCCCGGCGATGGCGGCGAGGGTGTCGCCGACGAAGCCCGCCTCGTTGAGCGTGTCGGTGTGGATGGCGAGCTGGGCGCCGCTCTCCTCGCACACTCCCAGGCAGGCGTCGATGGCGGCGGGGGTGGCCCCCCAGTCCTCATGGATCTTGAACCCGAGGGCGCCGCCCCGCAGCTGGGAGTACATCGCCTCGCGCGAGACGGTGTTGCCCTTGCCGAGCAGCCCGATGTTGACGGGGTAGCCCTCCAGCGCCTCGAACATCCGGGCCAGATGCCAGGGGCCGGGGGTGGTGGTGGTCGCCTTGGTGCCCTCGGCGGGCCCGGTGCCGCCGCCGACCAGGGTGGTGATGCCCGCGGCCAGCGCCTCGTCGGCGATGGTCGGGGAGATGAAGTGGACGTGGGCGTCGATGGCCCCGGCGGTGAGGATCTTGCCGTTGCCCGCGATGACCTCGGTCTCCGGCCCGATGACGAGGTCGGGGTGGACGCCGTCCATGGTGTCCGGGTTCCCCGCCTTGCCGATGCCGGTGATCCTGCCGTCGCGCAGGCCGACGTCGGCCTTGACGACGCCCCAGTGGTCCAGGATCACGGCCCCGGTGATCACGGTGTCGGGGGTCCCTTCGGCGCGGGTGGCGCGGGACTGGCCCATGGACTCGCGGATCACCTTGCCGCCACCGAAGACCGCTTCGTCCCCGGCACGGCCGGGGCCGCCGGCGCGGTCCTCCTCGATCTCGATGAGGAGGTCGGTGTCGGCGAGCCGTATACGATCGCCGGCGGTCGGCCCGAAGAGATCCGCGTACGCGGCGCGGCTGAGCTCAGACATCGAGAGATCCTCCCGTCTCGCCGCGCAGCCCGGGTACCACGCGCTCGCCCGCGAGCGGGACCAGCTCGACCTCGACGGGGATGCCGGGCTCGAAGCGCACGGCGGTGCCCGCGGCGATGTGCAGGCGCTTGCCGTGGGCGGCGGCGCGGTCGAAGTCGAGGCCGGGGTTCGCCTCGGCGAAGTGGTAGTGGGAGCCGACCTGGACGGGCCGGTCGGCGGCGTTGAGCACGGTGAGGCGGGTGACGGGGCGGCCTTCGTTGAGGCGCACCGGCTCGTCCGCGTGCAGGATCTCTCCGGGGATCACGGCAGACGCCCTCCCTCAGGCTATGGGCTGGTGGACGGTGACGAGCTTGGTGCCGTCCGGGAAGGTGGCCTCCACCTGGACGTCGTGGATCATCTCGGGGACACCCTCCATGACCTCTTCGCGGGTGAGCACGGTGCGGCCCGAGGACATGAGCTCGGCGACCGTACGGCCGTCGCGGGCGCCCTCCAGGATGTGCGCGGTGATCAGCGCCACGGCCTCGGGGTGGTTGAGGAGCACTCCGCGGGCCCGCCGCTTCTCGGCCACGTCGGCGGCCACATGGATGAGCAGTCGTTCCTG
This sequence comes from Streptomyces sp. ME19-01-6, assembly GCF_033793745.1. NCBI lineage: Bacteria > Bacillati > Actinomycetota > Actinomycetes > Kitasatosporales > Streptomycetaceae > Streptomyces > Streptomyces sp. ME19-01-6. Next base: position 58,864 of record NZ_JARAXF010000031.1, read on the forward strand.
CTCGTGCGGGGTCAATTGCACGCTTCCCACCTCACACTCGTCCCGGCCTCCGCAGGCTAGTTCCGTGGCGTTTCCACCGCGTTAACTGGGGCGGCGGTCAGCGCAGCGGGACGAGGGCCCGTACGCGCTTGCCCCCGCCGGGCAGCGCGCCCACCGTCACCTCGCAGGCCAGCCGGCACACCATGGGCCAGCCGTGGCCGCCGGGTACGGACGGGTCGTCGGGGGGACGTGCCGCGGGGAGGACGTCGCTGGCGTCCTCCACCGTGATCTCGAGCCGGTTCTCCCGCACCACGCACCCGAAGGCGGTGACCCCGCCGGCGTGGCGCAGGGCGTTGGTGGTCAGCTCGGACGTGATGAGCAGCGCGTCGGTCAGGGGCAGGTCGCTCACCGGGGGCCGGTGCCGGCTGAGCAGCTTCCGCACGGCGTCGCGGGCCACCGCAGCGGTGTCCGGGCTGGTGCGTACCGACATGTTCTCGTCGACGGTGGTCACATGGCCTCCCTCCGGCGCGGTCTCATTCGCCCTTGGGTTCCGGCTTCCCCGCGACGCGCCGCTCACTCACCCGCCGGTCCGGACAACCGGGTGGGAAGTCGTAGGCATAACACGTGAATCCTGGGACAGAAGCGCTCCACAACCATTCGGCGGCCGACCCGGCCAGAGCAGGGAGGGGTTATGACGGTGCTCGCGGCGAACGTGTCCACGGCGAACAAGACCAACCTGACGGGGCTGCCGCACGATGTCGAACCGCGAAGCGTCGCGCCGAGGGACGCCCGGGCCTTGTCCAAGTCCCTCTTCGACCAGTTGACCACCCTCGAGGAGGGCACGCACGATTACAGTTACGTGCGCAACACCCTCATCGAGATGAACATGTCGCTGGTCCGATTCGCCGCGCGGCGCTTCCGCGGCCACGGCGACGAGATGGAGGACATCGTCCAGGTCGGCATGATCGGTCTCATCAAGGCGATCGATCGCTTCGACCTGTCCCGCGAGGTGGAGTTCACGACGTTCGCCGTGCCCTACATCGTGGGCGAGATCAAGCGGTTCTTCCGGGATTCGACATGGGCGGTCCATGTGCCGCGGCGGCTGCAGGAGGCCCGCGCCGAACTCATGAAGGCGACGGACGAGCTCAGTTCGCGCCTGGGGCGCACTCCCACGGTGGGCGAGCTGGCGGCGCTGATGGACCTGACGGAGGCCGAGGTCATCGATGCGCGGATCGCGTCGAACGGCAAGAGCACCGCCTCCCTGGACGCCGCCTTGGGCGGCGAGGACCAGGACGGGGAGGCCGTGCTGGCCGACTTCATCGGCGCCGACGACCCCGCCATGGAACTCGTCGAGCACTACCATGACCTGGCACCGCTGATCGCCGAACTCGACGACCGGGACCGGCGGTTGCTCCATATGCGGTTCGTCGACGAGCTCACCCAGGCGCAGATCGGCGAGCGGCTCGGCATCTCCCAGATGCACGTCTCGCGCCTGCTGGCCCGGACCATCGGCCGGCTGCGCGCCGGGCTGCTGCCGGCCCGCTGAGGCACCGGGTCAGCTCACGTCGATCCCGATCAGACAGGTGTCGTCGTCGGTGTCGGACCGCGCGTGCGTCAGCAGCAGGTCCAGGTGTTCCCCGAGTTCCGGCGTGGCCGCGCAGGCGATGGCCAGCAGTTGCTCGAGCGACTTCTCCACGGACGTGTCCCGCCGCTCGATCAGCCCGTCGGTGTACATCAGCAACCGGTCCCCGGAGGCCAGGTTGACGCCGTGTTCCTCGTAGCGCGCCTCCGCGACGGCGCCGAGCAGGATTCCGCCGGGCAGCGGAAGGGCGGTGGCGGCCCCGTCGTGGATCAGTACGGGCGGTGGGTGACCGGCCCGCGCCCACCGCAGCGTCTGGGTCTCCGGGTCGTAGATGCCGCACACCACGGTGGCCGTCACCTGCTCGGTGAGGTGGTGGGCCACGCTGTTCAGCCAGCCCAGCAGCCGGGCCGGGCCGCACCCGGTCGCGGCCAGCCCGCGCAGCGCGTTGCGCAGGACCACCATCCCGGTGGCCGCCTCGATGCCGTGGCCGGCCACGTCGCCGACCGCCAGCAGCACCTTCTTGCCGGGCAGGACCACGGCGTCGTACCAGTCGCCGCCCACCAGGTGTCCCTCCTCGGCCGGGCGGTAACGCACCGCCACGTGCAGCCCGGTGATGTCGACCGGGGCTGGGGACGACGGCATGATGGCCCGCTGCAACTGGAGGGCCAGGCGGTTGCGTTCCTCGGCCTGCTGCTCGGTGTCGGCGAGCTTGTCACGCGTGGCCGCCAGCGCCACTTCGGTCCAGTGCTGGGCGGAGACGTCCTGATAGGCCCCGCGCACCCTGAGCAGCCGGCCGGCCTGATCGGCCACCGGCTCGGCGACGACGCGGATGTGGCGCACCGCCCCGTCGGCGCGCCGGAGCCGGAAGGCCGTGGACGCGGAGTGGCGGTGATGCAGCAGCGTGCGCAGGAACCGGCCGATGGCCACGGAGTCGTCGGGGTGAGCGTGTTCGGCCAGCCGCTCCACCGGAACCGGTACCGCCGTGGGCGGAAGCCCGAAGAGCGAGAACAGCTGGCTGTTCCAGACGGCCCTTCCGCTGATCGCGTCCTGCTCGAAGCCACCGATCCGGCCGAGGCGCTGGACGTGCTCCACGAGCGCGGCGAGCCGGGCGGCCTCGTCCTCCAGCCGCCAGCTGAGCAGCACCGCGTCCCCGTACCGGCCGATGCCCACCGTGGCGATCCCGGTGAAGGACCTGTCGTCGGCCAGGACGCTCAGGGCCGTCCGCTCCGCACAGAGCGGCTCCCCGGTCGCGTGGACCCGCAGCACGTGTTCGTACAGTCCGCCTTCGCGCGCCGCGAGGGGGTACGCCTCCAGCAGCCGCATACCCGTGATCATGGAGCGCGGCCGGCCGACCGGATCGGCGAAGCGCTCGTTGGCGTACATGATGGAGAAGTCGACCACGTGGTCGTGTTCGTCGAGCAGCGGTCTGAGGATCAGCACCGGATCGAGCAGGCCGTCGGCGAGATCCATCAAGGTGTTCGCCGGGACCGCCGGGTGCTCGACGGCCTCGGCCGTGGCGACCTGGGTGTCGGGCAGGGTGTGGGCGCACAGGTCGGCCAGCGCGTTCAGCTGGCGGCTGACCGAAGCGGGCAGCGGGGGCCGCGGGTGGGGCCAGCACACCTCCAGCACGCCGAGGATGCGGCCGGCGAGCTCGGCCGGGAGTACGGCACGGGCACCGTCGCTGCCGTGGTGCTTCCCTATTCCCGGCACCTCGGCGGGCATCGCCCCGAACCACTGCGAGTGGCGTTCGGCCACGGCGCGCTGGGCGGGGACGCCGACGCCGGGCGGCACATAGCGCCACCGTGCCGCCTCGCCCCGGGGGAAGCCCGCATGTCCGACGAGGGCCAGGGCGCCGCCGGAGACCACGGTCCACAGGGCCACCGCGCTCGCCCCGAGGGGGGCGAGCACCTGCTCGATCAGCGTGTCCACCACGGTCTGGGGGTCCTCGGTGAGCGCGCCGGCCTCGGCCGACCGCAGCCGCAGGACGGCCAAAGGGGTGCGGCGCCCGTCGTCGGGGGCCGTCGAGGTGCTGGGCAGGGCCTCGGTGAACTGGTCCCCGGCCGCCCCGTTGACGATGTCCGCGGCCAGCTCGAGCAGCGGGAGCCCGGCGGTCTCCGCCAGCTCCTCCAGGTGATGGGCGGCCTCCGTCGGGCCGCCGTGTCCGCGCTCGACCAGGATGCCGGTGGCGATGCCGATCAGTGCCCGCGCGTCGGCCGTCTTCTGGGCCGCGGCGAGGTCGTGACGCAGTTGCGCCACCGTGCCCGCCAGCGCGTTCAGGCGCTGTTCACACTCGCTCACCGGTACAGCCAGCGGCGGATGCAGGTCACGAGCGCGTCGGCGTCCAGCGGCTTGGTGATGTAGTCGTTGGCCCCCGCGGCCAGCGCCTTCTCCCGGTCGCCCGCCATGGCCTTCGCGGTCACCGCGATGATCGGCAGGTCGGCGTACTCGGGCATGGCCCGGACCGCCGCGGTCGCGGTGTGGCCGTCCATCTCGGGCATCATCACATCCATCAGCAGCAGCTCGACCTCCGAGTGGCGGGACAGCGTCTCCAGGCCCTCACGTCCGTTCTCGGCGTGCAGGACGCGCATGCCGTGCAGTTCGAGGATGCCGGTGAGCGCGTACACGTTGCGGGTGTCGTCGTCGATGACGAGGGCCACCCGCCCGGCGAGGTCGCCGGGCCGGTCCGCCTCCGCGGGCCGGGCACGCGGGAGGTCGGCCGGCGCGGCGGCCCCTACCGGGGGCGGGGTGTCGCCCGTCATGTGGAGCGCGATGCGCCGGCGCAGCTCGTCCAGGCTCGGCTGCAGCTCCCACGGCCTGCCCTGGCACCAGTCCGCCAGCTGCCGCTCCCAGTGGGGGTCCAACGGCTCTGTGTGGTGGGCGAGCACCGGAACCCGCGCCGCGGCCGGGGTCCGGCCCAGTTCCTCAAGGAACCGCAGGGCCGCCCCGTCGGGCATGCCGAGATCCAGGACCACGCAGTGGCACGGCTCGGCGGCGAGTGCCGCGGCGGCCTCCTGCGCTCCGACGGCCGTCCGCAGCCGCACCGGGACCGGCGCGCCACCAGCCCCGTCGCGGTCCGCCGACCCGTCGACGACGCTCTCGGCCAGCAGCGACAGCAGACCGCGCGGCCGCTCCTCGACCACCAGCAGGCCGCGCCGCCCGGGGTGGGCGCCGGCCGGCGGCTCCTGGGCGGACTTCGGCGCGTCCGCGGCCCGCGGGGCGGCACCGGGCAAGGCGTCCCGCCCGATCGGCAGGGAGAAGGTGAAGGTGCTGCCCTCGCCGAGGGTGCTCGCGGCGTGTATGGCCCCGCCGAGCAGCTGGGCGATCTCCCGGCTGATGGACAGGCCCAGACCCGTGCCGCCGTAGCTGCGGCTCGTGGTGCCGTCCGACTGCTGGAACGCCCCGAAGATCGCTTCGAGCTGGTGCTCGGCGATCCCTATCCCGGTGTCCACGACCCGGAAGGCGAGGGCGGGTCCGTGCTCGCGGACCCGCCGGGGCAGATCGGACTCGGCGGCGGGCGCGATGCGCAGCTCCACCGCTCCGGTTTCGGTGAACTTGACCGCGTTCGAGAGCAGGTTGCGCAGGACCTGGCGCATGCGGATGTCGTCCGTCACCAGTTCGTCGGGGACGGCCGGAGAGACGCTGATGTGGAACTCGAGGCCTTTCTGGGCCGTCAGGGGCCGGAAGGTGGCTTCGACGTAGTCGAGCAGACGCCGCAGCGGCACCCGCTCGGGCTGGATGTCCATCTTGCCCGCCTCGACCTTGGACAGGTCCAGGATGTCGTCGATCAGCTGGAGCAGGTCGGATCCCGCCGAGTGGATGACTCCCGCGTACTCCACCTGCTTGGGCGTGAGGTTCCGGGTCGGGTTCTGCGCCAGGAGCTGGGCGAGGATCAGCAGGCTGTTGAGGGGGGTGCGCAGCTCATGGCTCATGTTGGCCAGGAACTCGGACTTGTACTTGGAGGCCAGCGCCAGCTGCCGGGCGCGCTCCTCCAGCTCCTGGCGGGCCTGTTCGATCTCCCGGGTCTTGGTCTCGATGTCGCGGTTGCGCGCCGCCAGGAGCGCCGCCTTCTCCTCCAGTTCGGCGTTGGACCTCTGCAGCTCGTCCTGCCGTGCCTGCAACTCCTCGGAGCGCGCCTGGAGTTCGGCGGCCAGACGCTGGGACTCCTCCAGCAGCTCGTCGGTCCTGGCGTTGGCGACGATGGTGTTGATGTTGACGCCGATCGTTTCCGCGAGCTGTTCGAGGAAGTCCCGGTGGATGTCGGTGAACCGGGTCACCGAGGCCACCTCGATGACGCCGAGGACCTGTCCCTCGACCGCGATGGGCAGCACGATCAGACTGGACGCCTCGGCCGCGCCGAGGCCGGAGGAGACGGTGACATAGCCGGGCGGGAGTTCGTCGACGGCGATGGTGCGGCGGCTGCGGGCCGCCTGTCCGACGAGCGACTCGCCGAGCCGGAACCGCACTGGCCGGTCCTCGTCCCCGGCGGGAAGCCCGTAGGAGCCGACCAGGTGCAGTTCGACGCCCCGCGATGTGTCCCGGGCGAGGTAGAAGCCGCCGTACTGGGCGCCGACCAGTGGCGCCAGCGCGTCCATGACCGACTCGGCGACCATCGTCAGCTCGCGCCCGCCCTGCATCAGCCCGGAGATGAGGGCCAGGTTGGTCTTGAGCCAGTCCTGCTCCTGGTTGGTGCGGGTGGTCGCGCGCAGGGACCCCACCATGGCGTTGATGTTGTCCTTGAGCTCGGCGACCTCGCCCGAGGCGTCGACCGTGATGGAGCGCGTGAGATCGCCCTCGGCCACGGCGCTGGTGACCTCGGCGATGGCCCGGACCTGGCGGGTCAGGTTTCCGGCGAGCTCGTTGACGTTCTCGGTCAGCCGCTTCCAGGTGCCGTGGACGCCCTCGACCTCGGCCTGCCCGCCGAGCCGTCCCTCGCTGCCCACTTCGCGGGCCACCCGGGTCACCTCGGCGGCGAACGAGGAGAGCGTGTCGACCATCGTGTTGATGGTGGTCTTCAGCTCCAGGATCTCGCCGCGGGCGTCGACATCGATCCTGCGGGTGAGGTCGCCCCGGGCCACCGCCGTGGTGACCTGGGCGATGTTGCGGACCTGATTGGTCAGGTTGTTCGCCATGGAGTTGACGTTCTCGGTGAGGTCCTTCCAGATGCCCGCCACGTGGGGCACCTGGGCCTGCCCGCCGAGCATTCCCTCGGTGCCGACCTCGCGGGCCACCCGGGTCACCTCGTCCGCGAACGCCGACAACTGGTCGACCATCGTGTTGATCACTCCGGCGAGCGCCGCCACTTCGCCCTTGGCCTCGACGGTGATCTTCTGCGACAGATCGCCCCGGGCCACCGCGGTGGCCACCTGGGAGATGGACCGCACCTGGCTGGTGAGGTTGGACGCCATGACGTTGACGTTGTCCGTCAGGTCCTTCCAGGTGCCGGAGACGCCCCTGACGGTGGCCTGCCCGCCGAGGTTTCCCTCGGTGCCGACCTCGCGGGCCACCCGGGTCACCTCGTCCGCGAACGCCGACAACTGGTCGACCATCGTGTTGATGGTGGTCTTCAGCGTCAGCACCTCGCCGCGGGCGTCCACGTCGATCTTGCTCGTGAGATCGCCCTGGGCCACGGCGGTGGCCACGCGCGCGATCGACCGCACCTGGGCGGTGAGGTTGCCGGCCATGAAGTTGACCGAGTCCGTCAGGTCGCGCCAGGTGCCGCCGACACCGGGTACCCGCGCCTGCCCGCCGAGCCGGCCCTCGGTGCCGACCTCGCGGGCCACCCGGGTCACCTCGTCCGCGAACGCCGACAACTCGTCGACCATCGTGTTGATGGTGTCCTTCAGCTCGTGGATCTCGCCCCGGGCCTCGACGGTGATCTTCTGAGTCAGATCGCCCTTGGCCACCGCCGTGGCGACTTGGGCGATGTCCCGCACCTGAGTGGTCAGGTTTCCCGCCATGGCGTTGACGGAGTCCGTCAGGTCCTTCCAGGTTCCGTCCACGCCCGGCACCTCGGCCTGACCGCCGAGGCGGCCCTCGACGCCCACCTCACGGGCCACCCGGGTCACCTCGGACGTGAACAGCGCCAGCTGGTCCACCATGCCGTTGAAGACGACGGCGATCTCTCCCAGGAGGTCGTCGCGGTCGGCCGGGAGGCGGGTGCCGAAGTCGCCGTCCCTGACTGCCGTGAGCCCGGCCAGCAACTGCCTCAGCTCCGGTTCCGCGACCGGGCCGGCACTCGGGCCCGTCGCGGCACGCGCCGCCGGACGCCTTCCGGCGCCTGAACTCGCCGCCATGGTTCTCCGCCCCTCATGTAGCGGTCCGCTCACCGGCCGTGCGGAACCGGTGAGCCGTCGACACGGAAGTGATCAGGCGCTCCGAGCGTCATACTGCCACAGTTGCCGCCAAGCAACTATTTGTAAGCGCCGTCGCCACCACAAAGACGGACATGCCGGAAAGCCCTGCTGACGACTCTGGCCGAGCGCAGAGAGAGTGTGATATCGGGCTTCGAAAGCCGCCGTCACGGCACGGGCCGCGCAAGCGCCTCGTCGACCGTCCCGGCCAGGGCCAGCACCCGCTCCGTCTCGGTGAGCCGGAGCACATGCCGCAAACTGGACGAGATGTCCGCGAGCACCAGTTGGGCTCCCGCCTGTCCGGCCCGGCCGTGGAGCCGCAGCAGCACATTGAGCCCGCTGGAGTCGCAGAAGGTCACATCGCGACAGTCGAGCACCAGCCGGTCGGGCCGCCGCGCCAACGCCTCGCCCGCCACCCGCTCCAGCACCGGAGCTCCTTCGAGGTCGAGCTCACCGCGCAGCGCGAGTACCCGCTCGACAACGGTGTCGACCTGGAAACCCCTGGCCATACACACCCACTCCAGCCTCGATGACCGTCCTTGACCCCGCTCGGGTCGACCCCGCGGCGGGCACATCCACCCCATCCAATCAATTGAGCAACGGCATGGGCGAGAGGGCGGGGCCGTCACACACTCCCGCTATAGCAATATTTGTCGTAAGACAATTGTTGTCCTCGTGATGCATACAATGCGGCGTGACGATCACGGGAGGTCGCTGCGGCTCAGCCGTGGCGGCCACGCCCCGGTCGTCGCATGTCGGCGCGGGCGCGCCGGCCCGTGGCCGCCGCGGTCCCGGCGCATTCGAGAAGCAGGACGATGTGGACAATATTGCTACGGTCGAGCGGGCCCTGCGCACAGCCGCACCCCATGCCCTGCTCGATGTCGTCACGACTGCCCTGACGGAGCGGTACGGCGCCGCACGGGTCGAACTGCGCCTGGCGGACTACGGCATGCGGTCGCTCCAGGTCGTGGGGCCCGGGCCCGTCGCCGCGGAGCCGGTCCCCATCCACGGCAGCCCCCAGGGCCGCGCCTTCGGGGCGCAGGAGCCCTGCGTCATCGAGGACACCGCCCAGGGCGCGGTGGACGTCCATCTGCCGATGACGATCCGCGGCGGCCGCATGGGCGTTCTGTCGGTGAGGCTGCCGGCCGACCGCCACACCCAGGCGCCCCTCCAGGACCTGCAGTCGATCTGCGACGCGCTCGGCCACGAGATCCTGGTCGCGGAGCGCGACACGGACCTCTACCTCCTGGCCCGGCGCGCCACCCGGCTGACCCTCGCCGCCGAGATGCAGTGGCAGCTGCTGCCCGGCCACTCCTGCACCCGTGCGGAGTTCTCCCTCGGGGCCCATCTCGAGCCGGCGTACGCCATCTTCGGCGACAACTTCGACTGGTCCGCCTCGGCCGATCACCTGACCCTGACCGTCACCAACGGCATGGGCGAGGGCATCGAGGCGGCACTGCTGACCAATCTCGCCGTCAACGCCCTGCGCAACGCCCGACGCGCCGGCCTCGACCTCGCCGACCAGGCAAGCCTCGCCGACCAGGCGGTCTACGCCCACTACCGGGGCGAGGCCTATGTGTCGGTGCTGCTGCTGCGGTTCCGCTTCGCGACCGGGGAAGTGGAGGTCGTGGACGCCGGGTCGCCCCGCTTGTGGCGCCAGCGGGAGCGCACCGTCGAGCCTGTCGGGTTCGACGCCCAACTGCCGCTCGGCATGTTCGAGGACACCGTCTACGTCGCCGAGCACTTCACGGCGCGCTCCGGCGACCGCCTGCTGTTCGGCAGCGACGGGATGTACGACACGCTGTCCCCGGCGGGTGAGCGCTATGCGGAGCGGGCTCTGATCCGCGCCCTGGGCAACACCAGACTGCTGCCGCCGACTCAGGTGCCGCAGGCGGTGCTGCGCGAACTGGCGGGCTTCCGCGGTGACACGCCGCTCGACGACGACGCTCTGGTGGTCTGTCTCGACTGGTACGGACGCGAAGGCGACGGACGAACAGACTGACGATCATTGCCATTTGACAACTGTGCCTGAGTGACAACATTCTAGGGGGGCTCGCCTCGCGGCGGGGGCTGTTGCGGCGCGCATCGCACGGCGGCCTGTGACTCGTGAGAGGTGGACCGTGGCGGATCGGGCGAGGGGGCGCTCGCACCAGCGCACAGGACGGGGGCCTCAGGCCAGCCGCACCGCGCTGTCCGCCGTGTCCCGCCGCTGGACGGTGGAAGTCTCCTCCACCGCGTCCCGGAATCCCTTCAGTCCGTCCAGCAGCGCCTTGCGGGCGGTGGGGGCCATGGTCGCGATGGCGGCCAGCAGGGCCTCCTCCCGTCGGGCCCGCAACTCGAGCAGATACGCCTTGCCGTGACTGGTCAGGCGGATTTCCAGCTCCCTCCTGCTGACCGGGCTGGGGGCGCGCTCCACGAACCCGAGCGCCTGCAACCGGTCGCACAGTCTGCTCACCGACGAAGGAGCCGATCCCAAAAGCTCGCCGAGGGTGCGGAGGTTGATGCCCTCCTCGCGGTCCAGGCTGTACAACACCCGTAGCTGCGACGCCGATACCGGAGAGGACGAGACCGCGTCCCGTCCCCGCTCCCACAGAACCTCCAGCAGTTCGATCACCTCGCAGGCCATGTGAGCGGCCTCGCGGGACCGGCGGTGCGAGGGTGCCGGATTCACGCCCATAACAGTGCACTCCGAATCAGCGTTGTCGGCCCTTGGCGCCGACCGTGCGCCTTGCTCCCGCTGCAACCATATCTCCGGCCCGGCGCCCGCCCCGGCGGGTGGCGAGGCCCCGCCCCCGGTCACCCCTCGCGGCCCGGACGCCGCCCGCCGGCGTCCGGGCCGCGATGTTCCGCCGCGATGCCGAACCGCCGCCGTTCGCCGGGAGCGGACGCCGCCGGGCGGACGGTCGAGACGGTGCTGATCACCTGCTCCTCCACACCCGCCTCGTCCGCCTCGATCTCCTCCAGTCGCCGCAGGTCATCGGCCGAGACGAGGGCCACGAGCGGCTTTCCGTGCCGCGTCACGACCACCCGCTCACCGCCGTAGACAACGCGGTTGATCAGCTCCGCGAGCTCTGCACGGGCTTGCGTCACCGGAATCTCGTAGGCCATGCTCCCCATCATAACGAGATGTACGTCCTGTACATTTTTTACAGGCTCCTGGCCACTGACTGACACCGAGAGGTGACGCGATGGAACACCCGACCGCGCGCTACGTCCTGCCCGAGTTCACCGAGCGCACGAGCTCCGGGGTCCGCACCATGGACCCGTACTCCAAGCTCCTGTCCGAGCGCATCGTCTTCCTCGGCACCCAGGTCGACGACACCTCGGCCAACGACGTGATCGCACAGCTCATCCACCTCGAGCACGCCGGGCCCGACCAGGACATCTCGCTGTACATCAACTCCCCCGGCGGCTCGTTCTCCGCCATGACGGCGATCTACGACACGATGCACTTCGTCACGTGCGACGTGGAGACGATCTGCCTGGGCCAGGCCGCCTCCGCGGCCGCCGTACTGCTCGCCGCCGGGGCTCCGGGCAAGCGCTTCGCGCTGCCGGGTGCGCGGGTTCTCATCCACCAGCCGTCGTTCAGCGAGCCCATCCAGGGCACGACCTCCGACCTGGAGATCCAGGCCAGGGAGATGCTGCGCACCCGCGACCTCCTGGAGGAGCTGCTGGTGCGGCACACCGGGCAGCCCGCCGAGCGCGTCCGCTCCGACATCGAGCGCGACAAGATCTTCGACGCCGAGGACGCGGTGGCGTACGGACTCGTGGACCGGCTCACCCAGAGCCGCAAGCGCCCACAGGCGCTGCGCGGCGCAAGGTGAGTGGCCGTGCTGCCACCTGAACTGCCCCCGCTGCCCGCGCTCACCCGCGCGGAGGGCGCGCTGGTGGACGGCTATCTGGAGGTGGCCGACCTGCTCGGCCGGATCAACCCGGCCCGCGGCAGCGACACCTACGCGGGGCTGCGGGCCGCACAGGCCCTGGTGGGGAAGGCCGCCGCCCTCCGGGACGCGCTGGCGCTGATGCACGAGCGGGGTGAGAGCCGGCTGTACGCCACGACGCTGGAGCGGGCCCTGCGCGTACTGGACGGAGAGCGCCGCACCGACCGCGTCACGCTTCCCCCGGCATCCGCCCCCTGACGCCGCGCGGCCCGCCACGCCCCGGTTCACCCGGACGGCGCAACCCGGCCCTGACGCTCCCGCCGCCCCCGCTTGCGCGGGTCGCGGGCGGCGCCCTTCGCCTCCCCGGCGGTCGGGGCGCTCCCCCAGGCAACGGGCTCCGGGGGAGAGCCCGCCGGGGAGTGGGGCGTTCACCTGGACGGGGGAATCGTGAATGAGTTCACAAAGCCCCGCCCGGCTCGGAATCCATGCCGGGCTGGGGCACCATCCCAGGGACGACAGGACCCGCCGCGCCGGGCACCTGGCCGGCCCGCGCCGGGCGGGCCCCGGCAGACGAAGGGGGTGCGCGATGAATGCGCACATACGAGTCCCTGCAGCCGTATCCCGGGCCGGCGCCGTCTCGGCCCTGACCGTCGCCGCGGTCGGCGGCCCCGTGACGGGGCCGGTGATTCCGCAGCAGGCCGAGGCGGCCTCCGCCGCCGCGAAGGCGCTGCAGGTCGCCGCCTCGAAAAAGGGAGCCCCGTACCGGTACGGGGCGGCGGGCCCGAACCGCTTCGACTGCTCGGGCCTGACCCAGTACGCGTACAAGCGGGCCGGGAAGCGGCTGCCGCGTACCGCGGCCTCGCAGTACAACCGCACCCGGCACATCAAGGCCGCCTCCCGTCACGGCGGCGACCTGGTGTTCTTCCATTCCGGTAGCAGCGTCTACCACGTAGGCCTGTACGCGGGACGCGACCGGATCTGGCACGCGCCCAAGCCGGGGACCGTGGTGCGGCTGGAGCGCATCTGGACCAAAAAAGTCTGGTACGGGCATGTGCGCTGAGGCAGAGGCCTGACTGTCAGTGGGCGCCGGTAGGTTGGCGAGGTCGGAGAAGTCCGTCCATCGCCGCGAGGGATCACATGTCGTATCTGAACCCGGTCCGGAACATCACCTTCGACGCCCATGATCCTTACGCCCTGGCGCAGTTCTGGTCCACCCTGACCGGGTATGCGCTGGAGGGCTCCACGCCGGACGACGACGACGTACTGATCTCTTCGAACCAGACCGGCGTCCCGGGGCTGCTGTTCCTGCGGGTGCCGGAGGGAAAGACCGTCAAGAACCGCATCCACCACCTCGACATCCAGCCGCCCTCGGGGACGCGGGACGCCGAGGTGGAGCGGCTGCTCTCGCTGGGCGCGAAGGTCGTCGACGACCGGCGCACGGACGACGGGCTCGGCTGGGTGGTGATGGCGGACCCCGAGGGAAATGAGTTCTGCGTGGAGCGCAGCGCCGTCGAGCGGGGCTTGGTGGAACCAATGTGACGTGCGACGTCTTCGACGCCCGTGCCGACGCGCGTAGCGTGGCCCGGTGTCGGCAGCAGGAGGGGGCTTGTGGTGACCGAGCAGTTCCAGGCGGACCGGACCTACGACCATGTGTACCTGGTCTTCATCGACACGGCCGGGTATTCGACGATCGTCCTGTCGAACCCGAGAGACCGCGCCGCCCACGCCTTCGACCTGCTGCGTGAGCGGATGCGCAGCCGGCTCGCGCAGCTGGCGGCTGAGCGTCGCTGCGCCCGCAGCGGGGTGTGGAGCTGGCGGGGCGACGGCGGCTTCCTCGCCGTCCACGACGACAGCGAGAGCGTGGCCCGCGATGTCGCGCTGGAGGCGGCCAGGACCTTCCTCACCCTGGACCTGATCCATCTACGGGACGAGTTCGCGCGGGCGGGCGTGGGCGGCGAGCTGCATCTGCGGATGGCCGTGCACAAGGGGACGATCCAGCACACCGGCGAGGGGCGGACCGGCACCATCCACTCCCCCGACATCAATCTGGCCGCCCATCTGGAGAAGGCGACCCCCCGGGACTGCCTGGCGATCTCCGAGGACGTGTACCGCACCGCCGGCCCGTACGCGCAGCAGTTCGCGCCCGTGGGGAGCCACGAGGGCAAGCGCGTCTATCTGATGGCCGGGGACGGCGGCCCGGAGCGGGCGGTCAAGGCCTGGCTGGCGAGCCGCGGGCTGGACGGGGGCACCGCTGTCCACGCGTATCCCGAGCGGCCGAGCTCCGAGGAGAAGGCGCGGCTGCTGGACGCGGCGTCCGAGGAGGTCCTCGACATGGGCACGGCGCTGCGCACCTCCTCCAGCCGGCTGGTCACCACCGAGCGCCCGGCCCGCTATCGCGACGCGGTCCGCAGCCTGCTGCGCCGGGGCGGCGTCTACAGCTGCTTTCTGCTGGACCCGTCCTCGGATGCCGCGGCCACGCTGGCGCGGCAGTACCAGGAGGACATGACGAGGAAGATCAAGGATTCGCTGGAGCGGTTCGGCCGGTTCAAGGAGCGCTACGGCGCCGAGGCCGAGGGGCTGCGGGTGTACCAGACGGACGAGTTCCCGGGGTTCTCGGCGCTGGCGGTCGACATGCGGCGGCCCGACGGGCTGATCCTCTACTCCTCGTATCTCATGGGCACCAGCCCGTACGGTGTGATCGAGCACGGCGATATGCCGCACTATCTGATCGGCCCGGCGGCCGGGCCGGTGTTCGGGCGCATACGGGAGCTGGCCGAGTCCCGCGCCGCCACGGGCAACGCCAAGCGCGTCCTGTGAGCCCGCGTACTTCGAACCTCTGCGGTAACCCGAAAGGTCATGAACGACGAGGGTGGACACACGACTCGCCACGAGACCCCGCTGGAGCGTGACGACCGCAATTTCGCCGAGCTGCTGCAGGAGCTGCGGGTCACCCAGACCGGGGTGCAGATCCTGTTCGCCTTCCTGCTGACACTGGCGTTCACCCAGCGGTTCGGGACCCTGGACAGCGTGCAGCGCGGCACCTACATCGCCACCCTGCTGCTGGCGGTGGTCGCGGCGGCACTGTTCACCGCTCCGGCCGCCATCCACCGCGCGCTGTTCCGGCAGGGCGCCAAGCGCCGGATCGTCGACGTCTCCTCCCGGCTGGCGACCGTCGGGCTCGGCTTCCTGGCGCTGGCCTTCTCGGGGTCGGTGCTGCTGGTGGTGGACGTCGTGCTGGGGCGGGGCCCGGGGATCGCCGCCGCGTCGGGCACCTTGGCCGTGTGCTGCGGGCTGTGGGGCCTGCTGCCCCGGCTGATCGGCGGGCTCAGGCTACGGGGACGGTCCAGGGCAGCGCGATCCAGACGGTCTTCCCCCCCTCGGGCGTCGGGATGACGGACACCTCGCCTCCCGACTCCGCGGCCAGCGACCGGATGATCAGCAGGCCCCGGCCGTTGTCCTGATGGATGGCGGGGGGCAGCCGTTTGGGCCATCTGGGGTGGCTGTCGGTGACGCCGATGCTGAGCCGCTCCTCGCGCTCCAGCCGCAGATCCACGGTGAAGGTGGGCGACTGGCCCATCGTGTGCTGGACGGCGTTGGTGGCGAGTTCGGAGACGACGAGCCGTACGATGCCGACGGTCTCCGCGTCCGTCGGCAGACCCCATTCGGCCAGCACGCTCGTCACATATCTTCGCGCCGCGGTCACCGAGACCGGCGCGCTCGGCAGAGTGACGGATGCTTCCTGGTGGTCAGCCATGGCGACCCTGTCCCTTCCCGCCGGAGCGCGGCTGCGGACGCGTGCGAGTGGTATGCCAAGCCAGTGAAGTCGTGGGCAGCCCCGGCGGCTCTAGGGTCAGAGTGCCATCGATGGACCGCACAGCGGGCGCGATCCACCGAGTTATGCATATATCTGTCGCTCGAAACGGTGAACTCTGCTACGGAAGACCGGATTTGCGCGGCACACTGGCGAACGGGAATTCCAGAGAATGCCGAAAGGGGATGTCATGCGGTATGGCCCTGCGGTGCGCCGCCGCAAGCTCGGTGCGGAACTCCGCCGCCTGCGCGATCTCGCCGGACTCACCAGCGGCGAGGCCGCGCGCCGGGTGGGCTGGCACCAGTCGAAGGTGAGTCGGCTGGAAACCGGGAGCAGCGGCGCGAGACCGTCCGATGTGGCGCGGCTGCTGGATGTCTACGAGGTCGCGGACCCGGAGCTGCGCGCCCTGCTGGAGGCGCTGTGCGGCGGGGGCGCCTCGGATCCGGAGGGGTCGCGGCGCGGCTGGTGGTACGCGTACCGCGATCTGCTGCCGCCCGCCTACCGGGACTTCATCAGCCTGGAGTCGGAGGCCTCGGCCGCGTCCACGCTGGAGACCACGGTGGTGCCGGGCCTGCTGCAGACCCCGGACTACGCGCGGGCGGTGACCCGGGCGGCGCTGCCGGATCTGCTCCTGCCACAGGTGGACACGCTGGTCGAGGTGCGGATCGCACGCCAGTCGGTGCTGCGCGGAGCGCGGCCGCTGCGGCTGCACGCGGTGCTCGACGAGGCGGCGCTGCGGCGCGAGGTGGGCGGCCCCGGGGTGATGGCGGCTCAGCTGCGGCATCTGGCCGAGGTCGCGGCACTGCCGCAGGTGCGGCTGCAGGTGCTGCCGTTCTCGGCCGGAATGCCCATTGGTATCACCGGTCCTTTCATTATTTTTTCTTTTTCGCACATTACTGATCTCGATGTTGTTGTTCTCGACCACTTGACGAGTAGCCTCTACCTGGAACGGAAAGAAGACCTCCGGGCGTACAGCGCCGCGTTCGACACACTGCGGACCAACGCCCTGACCGTCAAGGAATCGTTGACCTTCATCACCAAAATCGGGGGCGGCGCCTGAGGGGGCACCATGTCCACAACGTCCTGGTCCCTACCCTGCGATTCGGCACTGCGCGATGCGCATTGGCGGCGCAGCAGCTACAGCACCGGAATGAACAACTGCGTGGAGACGGCCTCACTCACGCCCGGCCTGCTGGCCGTGCGTGACTCCAAGAACACGGCCGGCCCCGCACTGCTGTTCGCCCCGGAGGTCTGGATCACGTTCGTCGACGCGCTCCGGGGCAGCGCGCTCGGCACCGGCAAAGCCGCCCGCCAACGGCAAGAGCTGAGCTGAGCTGTCAGGCGGTCGGCGCGGTCCGTACGATCGCGTCGGCCGCCTCCTCGATCTGCTGATCGGTCAGATCCGCCCGGACCGTCAGCCGCAGCCGGGAGATCCCGTCCGTGACGGACGGCGGGCGGAAGCAGCCGACGGCCAGCCCGGCCGCGCGGCAGTCCGCGGCCCACCGCACCGCCCGCTCGGGCGAGGGGGCCCGCACCGACACCACCGACGCGTCGGGCCGCACCGCGCTCAGCCCGGCGGCGGTGAGCCGTTCGTACAGCCCGGTGGCCATCGCGCGGGCGCGAGCGGCGCGCTCCGGCTCGCGGCGCAGCAGGCGCAGGCTCGCCAGGGCGGCGCCCACGGCGGCCGGGTTCAGGCCGGTGTCGAAGATGAACGTGCGTGCGGAGTTGACCAGGTGTTCGATCACCCGGGCCGGTCCCAGGACGGCCCCGCCCTGGCTCCCCAGCGCCTTCGAAAGCGTGACGGTCACGACCACGTCGGGCGCGCCCGCGAGCCCGGCGCCCTGCGGCGCGCCGCGCCCGCCGTCGCCGAGCACCCCGAAGCCGTGCGCGTCGTCGACGACCAGGGCCGCGCCGTACGCGCGGCAGGCGGCGGCGAGGCCGGGCAGCGGTGCGGCGTCGCCGTCGACGGAGAAGACGGAGTCGGTGACCACGAGCGCGCGCCGGCGCGGCCGCCTCGCGCCCCGGGCCGTCTCCTCCGCCTCCGCTGCCGTCTCCGCTGCCGGGGAGGCGGCGGCGAGGGCCTTGCGCACCGCATCGGGGTCGGCGTGCGGGACGACGGCGACCTCGGCCCTGGACAGCCGGCAACCGTCGATGAGCGAGGCGTGGTTGACCGCGTCGGACAGGACCAGGGCGTCGCGGCCGCTCAGCGCGGTGACGGCGGCGAGGTTCGCCGCGTAGCCGGAGGAGAACAGCAGGGCCGCCTCGAAGCCGCAGAAGGCGGCGAGCTCCGCCTCCAGCGCGGCGTGCAGCTCCGTATGCCCGGTGACCAGCCGGGACCCGGTCGAGCCCGCCCCCCAGCGGGCCGCGGCCGCACCGGCCGCGGCCGTCACCTCCGGGTGCCTGGCCAGACCCAGGTAGTCGTTGCCCGCGAGGTCGAGCAGCGGGGAGTCGGCGGGGCGGGGGTTGAGCGTACGGACGAGGCCGTCACGGCTCCGCCGTTCGCTCTCTTCGTCGATCCACTCGAACGGGTCGTCGTGGCGGTCCTGGGGCATACGCCGTCCCTGCCTTCCGTCGGGCACCAACTGTCGGGTCCCGATAGAACGTAGCGGCGTCCATGCATGGGCAGGGTGTGGCAATACACACACCTGGAACGAGTGGTGTTGTGCGGTCCCTCCTTTGCCCCGGACCCTGGGGCAGGGCAGGATCGGCGCCATGGAGCTGCTGAAGACGCTGGTGGACAAGGGGCTGCGGCGCGAGCTGCCGACCCGAGAAGAGGCCCTCGCCGTACTGGCGACCGCCGACGACGACGTGCTCGACGTGGTGGCCGCGGCGGGTAAGGTGCGCCGCGCCTGGTTCGGGCGGCGGGTGAAGCTCAACTATCTGGTCAACCTCAAGTCCGGGCTGTGCCCCGAGGACTGCTCGTACTGCTCACAGCGGCTCGGTTCGCGCGCCGACATCCTCAAATACACCTGGCTGAAGCCCGAGGAGGCCGCCGCCGCCGCGGGCGCGGGGGTCGCCGGGGGCGCCAAGCGGGTCTGCCTGGTCGCCAGCGGGCGCGGGCCGACGGACCGGGACGTGGAGCGGGTCTCCCGGACCATCGAGGCGATCAAGGAACAGAACGAGGGCGTCGAGGTGTGCGCCTGTCTCGGCCTGCTCTCCGACGGTCAGGCGACGCGGCTGCGGGACGCGGGCGCCGACGCGTACAACCACAACCTCAACACCTCGGAGGCCGCCTACGGGGAGATCACGACCACCCACACCTACGCCGACCGGGTGACGACCGTCAGGCAGGCCCAGGGGGCGGGCATGTCCGCCTGCTCCGGGCTGATCGCGGGCATGGGCGAGACGGACGAGGACCTCGTCGACGTGGTCTTCGCGCTCCGGGATCTGAACCCGGACTCGGTGCCGGTGAACTTCCTCATCCCCATCGAGGGCACTCCGCTCGCGAAGGAGTGGACGCTCACCCCGCAGCGCTGCCTGCGCATCCTGGCGATGGTGCGGTTCGTCTGCCCGGATGTGGAAGTACGGCTCGCCGGCGGCCGCGAGATCCATCTGCGCTCGCTCCAGCCGCTCGCCCTCCACCTGGCCAACTCGATCTTCCTGGGCGACTATCTGACCACCGAGGGCCAGGCCGGCAAGGACGACCTCGCGATGATCGCCGACGCCGGCTTCGAGGTGGAGGGCGCGGAGGAGACGACGCTGCCCGCGCACCGGGCCGACGCGCTCGCGGCGGCCCGGGCGGGCTGCGGTTCGCACAGCGGTTCGCTGGGGGAGGCGGTGGGCACGGGCTGCGGCTCGGCGGGGGGAGGCTGCGCGCCGTGCGGCGAGGCGGAGCCCGCGGCGGGGGCGGCTGCGGGAGCCGGTGCCGGGGCGGGAGCCGAGCCCGCGCCCGCTGCCGTACCGGCCGCCGCACCCGCCGGCCCGCCGGCCGCAGACGCTCGCACCGACCTGGTCGCCGTGCGCCGCCGTGGCGTGGGCACGGACCTGCCGCCCAATGCCTGAGCCGCAGTCGACGCCCGGCAAACCGCTGGCACCCGGCGAGTTGCTGGCCCTCGACCGGCGGCACGTCTGGCATCCGTACGGACCGATACCCGGCCGCCAGGACCCGCTGATCGTGGAGTCCGCCGCCGGGGTCAGGCTGCGCCTGGCCGAACCGGCGGAAGGCCGACGGGAGTTGGTCGACGGGATGTCGTCGTGGTGGTCCGCCGTCCACGGCTACAACCACCCGGCGCTCAACGACGCGGCGCGCGGCCAACTGGACCGGATGAGCCATGTGATGTTCGGCGGGCTCACCCACGAGCCCGCCGTACGGCTGGCCGCCCGCCTCGTGGAGATCACGCCCGAGCCGCTCGAACACGTCTTCCTCGCCGACTCCGGTTCGGTCTCGGTCGAGGTCGCGGTCAAGATGTGCCTGCAGTACTGGCGCTCGCTGGGCCGCCCCGACAAGCGGCGGCTGCTCACCTGGCGCGGTGGCTACCACGGCGACACCTGGCAGCCGATGGCGGTGTGCGACCCGGACGGCGGCATGCACCACCTGTGGTCGGGCCTGCTGCCCCGTCAGGTCTTCGCCGACGCGCCCCCGCCCGGCTTCGACGCCTCGCCGGACCCCGCGTACGAGGCGCATCTGCGCGACCTGGTCGCCCGCCACGCCCACGAGCTGGCCGCGGTGATCGTCGAACCGGTGGTGCAGGGCGCGGGCGGGATGCGCTTCCACTCCCCCGGCCTGCTGCGGGTGTTGCGCGAGGCCTGCGACGAGCACGACGTCCTGCTGGTCTTCGACGAGATCGCCACCGGCTTCGGCCGCACGGGCGAACTCTTCGCGGCCGGACACGCGGGCGTCAGCCCGGATGTGATGTGCCTGGGCAAGGCGCTCACCGGCGGCTATCTGACGCTCGCCGCCACCCTGTGCACACCCCGCGTGGCGGACGGCATCTCGCGCGGCGAACTGCCGGTGCTCGCCCACGGCCCGACCTTCATGGGCAACCCCCTGGCGACCGCCGTCGCGCTCGCCTCGATCGACCTGCTGCTCGGCCACGACTGGCGACAGGAGATCAAACGCATCGAGGGGGGGCTGCGGGACGGTCTGGCCGCCACGGCCGAACTGCCCGGCGTACGCGACGTCCGGGTGCTCGGCGCCATCGGCGTCGTCCAGCTCGACCACGCCCTCGACGAGGCAGGCATGGCGGCGGCGACCCGCGCGGCGGTACGGGAGGGCGTATGGCTGCGGCCGTTCCGCGACCTGCTGTACACGATGCCGCCGTACATCACGGGCGACGACGACGTGGCCCGCATCTGCGCGGCCCTGCACGCGGCGGCCCGCGCGGGGTGACACGGGACGGCGGCGCCGACCCGGACACCGGAGGCCAGGGGCCTCGGCGGGGAGACAACCGCCCGCGACGGCCCGCACACGCACGACACCGAAAGGCGCAACCGGATGCCCGTACTCGTCATCACCGGCACTGGCACAGAGATCGGCAAGACCGTCACCACCGCCGCCATCGCCGCCACCGCGCTGGCCGCCGGCCGGTCCGTAGCGGTGCTCAAGCCCGCGCAGACCGGGGTCCGGGCCGACGAGCCGGGGGACGCCGCGGAGGTGGCGCGGCTGGCGGGGGCGGTCACGCAGGCGGAACTCGCCCGTTACCCGGAGCCGTTGGCCCCGGCCACCGCCGCCCGCCGGGCCGGCCGCGCCCCGGTGCGCCCGCATGAGGTGGCCGAGGCGGCGGAGAAGCTGGCCGCCGAGCACGACCTGGTGCTCGTGGAGGGCGCGGGCGGCCTGCTGGTGCGCTTTGACGAGGAGGGCGGAACGCTCGCGGACGCGGCCCGGCTGCTGGGCGCGCCCGTGCTGGTTGTCGTACAGGCGGGCCTGGGGACGCTCAATACGACCACCCTGACGGCGGAGGCGCTGAGCGCCCGGGGTCTGGACTGCCCCGGCGTCGTCATCGGCAGCTGGCCCACGGCCCCGGATCTCGCGGACCGCTGCAACCTCGCGGATCTGCCGGAGGCGGCGGGCGCTCCCCTGCTGGGCGCCCTCCCCCACGGCGCGGCGGCCCTCCCGCCCGCCGACTTCCGCGCCGCGGCGTCCGGCTGGCTGGCCCCCGAGCTCGACGGGACCTGGAGCGCGGAGCGGTTCGCCGCGGCGCGGGGCTGACTGTGCGGGCCGTACGGCGGGGCACACGCGATCATCGCGTGCGCCCCGCCGAGTCAGCGCGCAGCCTCACCCCGCGGCACGGTACGCCGCCATCAGCTTCCCCAGCGCCCCCACCACGTCCCCGCCGAGCAGCAGATGGTCCGCCTCGGCGAAGGGTTTCGCCACCGCCGGGGTGATCTTCTGGCCGACCCGGTCCTGGACCAGGAGCCGCGCGGCCGTCGCGATCGCACGCCCCTCCGCGGAGCCCGCCCCGCCGGTCTTCCGGGCGGCCTTCGCCTCGGCGGTCAGCTCCTCGAGGCGCTTCGC
This sequence comes from Streptomyces sp. ME19-01-6, assembly GCF_033793745.1. Lineage (NCBI taxonomy): Bacteria > Bacillati > Actinomycetota > Actinomycetes > Kitasatosporales > Streptomycetaceae > Streptomyces > Streptomyces sp. ME19-01-6. Next base: position 80,921 of record NZ_JARAXF010000031.1, read on the forward strand.
GCCATCCCCGCCGGGCGCGCGGGCCGCCGTCGTCAGCCCCCACCCGTACGGGTATCGCGGGTCGTACGCCGCGTCGCCCACGTTGATCGGCAGCTGCGCCTCGGACCTGGGCCAGGTCACCGGCAGCTGCCCGGTGAAGGCCCGCTTGCCGTAGAGGACGTCCGCGACGCCGTCGCCCTCCGTGCCGGGCAGCCAGGACGCGACGAGCGCGTCGATGTCCCCGAGCCGGTCGCCGACGAGCTGCGGACGCCCGGAGACGATCAGCACCGCGCACTTCATGGCGCCGCACACCCGGTCGACCGCGGCCTGGTCGGTGTCGGACAGCCGCAGGTCATGGCCGTTGCCGACGTCTCCCACCCCCTCGGCGTACGGGGTCTCGCCGACGACCACGACACCGACGTCGTATCCGTCCGTCGGGGCGGAGGCGTCCTTGGAGTAGGTGATGGCGGGGCCCCCGGTCCCCCCAGTCGGCGCATGCGCCTTCCGCATGCCCTCCAGGATCGTGGTGCCCTCGGTGTTCCGGCCGGAGGAACCCTGCCAGGTGATGGTCCAGCCGCCGGTCTGGTTGCCGAGGTCGTCGGCGTTGGACCCGGCGACGTACACCTTCTGGGAGGGCTTCAGGGGCAGCACCCCGCCGTCGTTCTTCAGCAGCACCTGTGATTTCGCGGCCGCCTCGCGGGCGACGGCGCGATGGGCCGCCGAGCCGATCCGGTCGAGGTGGGGGGTGTTCGCGTACGGCCTCTCGAAAAGGCCGAGCCGGAACTTGGCCGTCAGGATGCGGGAGACCGCGTCGTCGATCCGGGCCCGGCTGATCCGGCCGGCCTTCACCTCGTCGACGAGCGTGGTGTGGAAGCCCGCGTACGCCGTGGGCACCATGATCATGTCCACCCCGGCGTTCACCGAGGTGCGGACGTCGCTGGGATAGTCGCCGGGGATCTGGTCGATGGCCTGCCAATCGCTGACGACGAAGCCCTCGAAGCCCATCCGGTCCTTCAGCACGCCGTTGATCATCGCTCCGTCGGCGTGCATCTTGAGCGGCGCCTGCCCGTCGCCGACGATGTCGAGCGAGGAGTACGAGGGCATCACGGTGCCCACCCCGCGGTCCACGGCTTCCCGGAACGGCGCGAGGTGGACCTTCTCCAGCTCCTCGCGGGTGACCTTGGTGACGCCCTGGTCGATGGTGTAGCTGCCGGTGGTCGAGGACCCGAACCCGGTGCCGCCGTCGCCGACGAAGTGCTTCGCGGTGGTCAGCACCTTGTCGGAACGGTCCAGGTCCTTGCCCGAGGGTGAGCCCTGCATGCCCTTGATGACCGTTTCCATGGCCGTGACCAGCGCCGGGTCCTCGCCGAAGGACTCGTACGCCCGTCCCCACCGCTCGTCGCGCGACACGCACAGGCAGGGCGCGAAGTCCCAGGGAACGCCGGTGGCGCGCACCTCGGAGGCCGTCACCGCGCCGGTCTTCTCGGCCAGCTGTGGGTCGCGGGTCGCGCCGAGGCCGATGTTGTGCGGCGTGACCGTCGCCCCGACGACATTGTTGTGGCCGTGGACCGCGTCCACTCCGTACACCAGCGGGATCTGGAAGCGGGTGGCCTGGGCGCGCAGCTGGAAGGCGTCCACCATCCGCGCCCAGGCCTCGGGCGTGTTGGGGGTGGGCACCGAGCCGCCGCCGGACAGCAGGGAGCCGAGGCCGTAGCCGGCGATGTCGCCCGGCGAGGTGAGCGCGTTGCGCTCGGCCTGGGTCATCTGCCCGGCCTTCTCCTCGAGCGACATCCGGGAGAGCAGGTCCTTGACCCGGCGCTGCACGGGCAGCTTGGGGTCGAGGTACGGCAGCCCGTGCGCGTCGATCACGACCCGTGGCGTCTCGGCCGGGGCCTTGGCGCCGGACACGGTGAGCCGCAGCGGGATCGCCTCGGCCGGTTCGGCGCCGCCGCCCTTCACGGTGACGACCTCGACGGTGCGGGAGGTGCCGGAGGCGGTCCCGGCCGGGAAGGTCACGCTGCCCTCGACCGGCCGGTAGTCCTCGCCGGAGGTGGCGGTGGCGCCGTCCGCGTCGGTGGCGTAGTCGACGGTGACGGGTTCGTCGATCGGCACCGAGCCGGTGGTGGCGACGGAGATCCTGATCCGGGCGGTCGCGCCCTCCTTGACCGGGTGGACGGCGGCGTCCGTGATCACCTGCGCCTTGAGCGACCCGTCGGCCTTTCCGTACAGCTCGACCCCGTCGAGCGCGAACCGGCCCTTCTGCCCGGCCGGGAGGGTGACCGCGTACCCCCAGGTCTCGGTGAGCCCCAGGACCTGGTCGATGCCGCCGACCGGCTGGTAGTCGGTGCGGTACCGGAAGTCGGAGAAGGGGATCTCGACGCGGTGCCAGCCCTGCCAGTCGTCGGTGAAGGAGGTGGTCCACAGCTCGGAGGCCTCGCCGTTGGCCCCGCCGTCCTTGATCTCGAAGTTGATCCGCTTGCCCGAGCCGGGTGGCAGGGGCGCGGTGTTTCGGCCGTACCACCAGAAGCGGATGCCCTTGGCGGCGGACCAGTCGTGGGCGGGCCGGTCGAAGGCGAAGTCGTGGGAGAAGCCGCCCCAGCCGCTGATGTCGTACGAGCCTTCCAGCACCTTGGCCCCCTCGGGGGCGTCGGCGCGCTCCACGAGCTTCAGGGCGGGCTGGTCGTCGGCGTCGCTGCCCCAGGTGAAGATTCCCTCGGCGGGCGGCGAGGCGAAGGGCACCTCGCCCTCGAAGCGGTCCACGGGGACGGGCGGCGGCTCGTCGGCCGCGGCCGCGGCCCCTCCCGTGAGCGGCAGTAAGGCGGCGACGACCGCCCCGGCGATGAGCGACGCCGCGCTGGATCCGAACCTTCCGTGCTGTCTGCGCTGTCTGCGCTGTCTTCGCCTGGCGCGCTGTTCTCGCTGACGTGGCATCGCGGCTCCTTCGGATGAGCGGGCGGCGCGTGAGTCAACCGGCCCACCGGGGTGCCGTCAAGACGTGACGCCACGATCGGCCCCCGTTCGGCCTAAACCGACGCCCGGAGGGGCTTTTTCTTTCGGAGAGCGAATGGAGGATGCAGAGATCAAGCACGTGATGGAGCGGCGGGGACACGGCGCCCCCTCATTCGCTCCAGCTGCGCAGCTCGGCGGCGATGGTGTGGACGTCGGCGGTGCCGTCCTTGACCAGGCGGGCCAGATCACGGACGCGCTCGGGGGTGGTGGCGATCCTCAGCCCGCTGGCGATGAGATAGGCGTACGCGACGGCCGAGGCGAACAGCGCGTTCGACCGCTCCAGGGCGGGCACCAGCAGGAGCAGCTGCAGCAGCGCGGCGGCCCGGGTCTGCGGGTCGGAGTAGACGGGGGTGCCGAATATCTCGGCTTCATGTCTGCTGACGGCGGCGACCAGCGCGCCGTAGTCGGTGACCTGGGGGTCTCCGGGGGTACTGCGCTCCGCGACCATCAATAGCCAGGCGAGGTCGATCCGCACATTCAAGAGCGCGCCTCGCCCTCCTTGCCGAACTCCTCGTCGAAGACGGACCGGTACTGCTTCATGAAGTCGGCGGCGGCCTCCACGAAGGTATGGCCCACCTCTCCGGCGTCCTTGCGCACGAGCTCTTCGATGTAGCGGTTCATGCTCATGCCCCGCTGCAGGGCGCGCTCCCGCGCCACTTCCGCGGTGGTCTCGTCGACCCGGACGTTCAGCTGTGTCTTCGCCACGGCCCTACGCTAGCGCCTATCCGCTAGCACCGGCAAGCCAGGTCTCACATCGCGGGATGGAGGGCAATTCGATCGACGCCCCGCGCCCGGCGGTGATGGGATCCCGCCATGAGCGATCTCCTGATACGGGCCGCGGCCCCCGCTGACCTCGACGCCGTGCTGGCCTTCTGGAAGGAAGCGGCCGAGGGCACCAGCATCAGCGACGACCGGGACGGCGTGGCCCGCCTGCTCGACCGCGACCCCGAGTCGCTGCTGCTGGCCGAGCGGGGCGGCGGGCTCGCCGGGACCGTGATCGCGGGCTTCGACGGCTGGCGCTGCCATCTCTACCGACTCGCCGTGCACCCCGCCCACCGGCGGCGAGGCGTGGGGACCGCCCTGCTCCAGGCGGCCGAGGAGCGGTTCGCCGCGCTCGGCGGGCGGCGCGGTGACGCGATGGTGCTGGACCACAACGCACTGGCCCACCACGCGTGGCGCGCGGCGGGTTACGCCCCGCAGCCGGAGTGGAGCCGCTGGGTCAAGCCGCTGGATCCCGCCCACTAGCCGACAGCGCGTCTAGCCCTTCTTCGCGTCGTCGCCGAGAACTCGTCCGTCGGGCGACATCGCGCTCCTCCCGTCCCTGCTGGACCATGGGACAGGGGTGAACCGATGACCGAAGTGCTCCTCCTGGCCGTGGCGCTCCTGCTGGCCCTCGCCTGCGGCGGGTTCGTCGCGGCGGAGTTCTCCCTGACCACCGTCGAGCGCAGCGAGCTCGAACGGGCGGCCGAGCGCGGGGAGCGGGGCGCGGCCAGCGCGCTGAAGGGCGTGCGCAGCCTGACCTTCCAGCTCTCCGGCGCTCAGCTCGGCATCACCGTCACCAATCTGGTGGTCGGCATGCTCGCCGAACCGTCCGTCGCCGCGCTGCTGGCCGGCCCGCTCGAGGCGATGGGCGTACCGAGCTCCGCCGTCCGATCGGTCGCGCTGGTGATCGGCACAGCGCTGTCGACGATCGTGCTGATGGTCGTCGGTGAGCTGGTCCCGAAGAACTGGGCCATCTCGCGCCCGCTGCCCGTCGCCCGGGCCGTCGCCACCCCGCAGCGCGCCTTCACCACCCTCTTCCGTCCGTTCATCGCCCACCTCAACAACACCGCCAACCGCACGGTGCGCCGGATGGGCCTGGAGCCCGCCGAGGAGCTGGCTTCGGCGCGCAGCCCGCAGGAGCTGGTCGCGCTGGCCCGGCACTCCGCCCGGGAGGGCGCCCTGGAGGCGGAAACCGCCGAGCTGTTCGTACGGACCCTGAACCTGCGGGAGCTGACCGCGGAGAACGTGATGACCCCGCGTGTGCAGGTCATCGCCCTGGACGTACGGGCCACCGCCGAGGACGTCGCCAACGCCACCCGCGCCACGGGCCTGTCCCGCTTCCCCGTCCACCGCGGCAGCCTGGACGCGGTCGTCGGCACCGCCCACATCAAGGACGTGCTGGCCGTCACCGCCGAGGAGCGGCTTCGCCACCCGGTGTCGGAGCTGATGCGCGAGCCGCTGGTCGTCCCGGCGTCGCTCACCGTGGACCGGGTGCTCGACCGGCTCTCGGGGGAGCGCAGCATGGCCGTGGTCATCGACGAGTACGGCGGTACGGCCGGGGTCGTCACCCTGGAGGACATCGTCGAGGAGGTCGTCGGCGAGGTCCGTGACGAGCACGATCCGCACGAGAAGCCCGATCTGGCCCCGGTCGGCGCGGACGCGGAGGGCCGGACGCTGTACGACGCGGACGGCGCGACCCGCGTCGACCAGCTGGAGGCGTTCGGCATGCCGGTGCCGCACGGCCCGTACGAGACGCTGGCCGGGCTGGTGGCCACCGAGCTCGGCCGGATCCCGGTGCGGGGCGACACCCTGGAGGTGGCGGGCTGGGGCATCGAGGTGGCCGACGACACCGGCCACCGGGCCGCGCGGGTACGGTTGCGGGCCACGCTGCCGTACGCGGGCGAGGCCGGGCGCGGCGGCGACGGCGAGGGGGCTTCCCGATGACCCTGCTCCAGCTGCTGATCGGCCTGCTGACGCTGGTCGTCAACGCCTTTTTCGTCGGCGCCGAATTCGCCCTCATCTCGGTGCGGCGCAGCCAGATAGAGCCGCGCGCCGAGCAGGGCGACCGGCGGGCCCACGCCGTGCTGTGGGGGCTGGAGCACGTCTCCGCGCTGCTCGCCGCGGCCCAACTGGGCATCACCCTGTGCACGCTGGTGCTGGGCGCCGTCGCTGAGCCGGCCATCGCGCATCTGCTGGAGCCGCTCTTCCACGCGGTGCGGCTGCCCCTCGGGCTGGTCCACCCAGTCGCGTTCGTGATCGCGCTGACCGCGGCGACCTATCTGCACATGCTGTTCGGCGAGATGGTGCCCAAGAACGTGGCACTGGCCGAGCCGGTGCGCACGGCGCTGGTGCTGGGCCCGCCGCTGGTCGCCCTGACGCGCGGCCTGCGCCCCGTGATCTTCGCCGTCAACGCCTTCGCGAACGCCCTGCTGAAGCTGATGCGTGTGGAGCCCAAGGGCGAGGTGTCGGCGACCTTCTCCGACGACGAACTGGTCCGGGTGGTCGTGGACTCCAGCGAGGCCGGGCTGCTGGACGACCGGGCCAGCGAGCGGCTGCGGGACGCCCTCGAGCTGGGCCGCCGCCGGGTGCGCGACGTCGTGCTGCCCCTGGTGCGGGTGGTCTCCGCCCGGCTCGGGGTGACCCCCGAGGAGTTGGAGCGGCTGGCGGCCGCCTCCGGCTTCTCACGCTTCCCGGTGGTCGACGACTCCGGGCGCATCCTGGGCTATCTGCACGTCAAGGACGCGCTGGACGCGCACCCCCGCGACCTGCCGTTCCGCCTGGATCAGCTGCGCCCGATCGCCCGGGTGCGGTCCCAGACGGCGCTGGACGACGTGCTGACCGCGATGCGCGACAGCCGGACCCACCTCGCCGCCGTCATCGGCCCGGACGGACGCCTGGAGGGCCTGGTCACCATGGAGGACGTACTGCGCGAGCTGGTCGCCTGACGCGGCGGTCGGGGCGGCCCGCCCGTCACTCGTCCCGCCGTGACTCGTGCGCGATGATGCACGCCTGCCAGTGGGCGAGCGCCTCGGCCTTGCCCCCGCCCCCCTCCTCCGCCACGGCCAGCAGCGCGTCGGCGGCCATGGCCGCCAGCCGGACGGCCACCCTGCACACGTCCCGCCGCTCCAGCGGGTCCAGCAGGGCGACGGCCCCCTCCCCGTCGTCGGCGAGCGCGGCGGCCACGATGGCCATGGTCGTACGGTCGCATTCAAAGGCATCCACGCCGACCAGACTGCCCCGATGCGCCCCATCCGGAACCCGGCACGGGCCAACCGAGGGATCCGCCCGGCGCGCGGAGCGCGCGAGACAGGTTGCGCGCGCGCCTTAGGTGGGCCGGGTGCCGGACGGGTCATAGCGGAAAATCGTGTACTCGATGCGCCCGATGACCTTCGTCCTGGTGGTCCGCCGGTAGAGCTCGGGCGGCCGGAAGATGTTGTCGTCGTAGATGTCGGCGCCCGGCTCCAGGTTCCAAGTGGCGGTCGTGCCGTTGCGCGCCCCGCCCTCGAAGTAGATGTTGGTCATCCCCATGCGGCTCATCATGCGCGTGCCCGGCGCCGCGCGCAGCCCGCGGGATAGGATCTCCCGCGCCATGCAGATGAACACTACCTACAGCAGCTTCGTCGCCATCGGCGACTCCTTCACCGAGGGCATGTCCGACGGACTGCCGGACGGCACCTACCGGGGCTGGGCCGATCTGCTCGCGGCGCGCCTCGCGGCCCGCACCCCCGGCTTCCGCTACGCCAACCTCGCCGTGCGCGGCAAGCTCATCCGGCAGATCGTCGACGAGCAGACGGACGCGGCGGCGGCGATGGGCGCGGACCTGGTGACCCTGGTCGGCGGGCTGAACGACGTACTGCGGCCCAAGTGCGACGTGGAGCGGGTCTGCGGGCTGCTGGAGGAGGCCGTGGAGCGGCTGGCACCCAGCTGCAAACAGCTGGTGCTGATGCGCAGCCCGGGGCGGCGCGGACCGGTGCTGGTGCGGTTCCTGCCGCGGATGGAGCGGCTGTTCTCCTTCATCGACGAGCTGGCGGCGCGGCACGGCGCGATCGTCGTGGACCTCTTCACCTCCGAAGTGCTCGGCGACCCGCGGATGTGGGCGGATGACCGGCTGCATCCGAACTCCGAGGGGCACCGGCGAGTGGCCGAGGCCGTCTGGCAGGCGCTGGGACACGAGCCGGAGGCCGACTGGAACGCCCCGCTGCCGCCTGCCGTACAGCCCGGCTGGGCCGCCCGGCGCGCCTCGGACGCGCGCTTCGCCCGCGAGCACCTCGGGCCGTGGATCGGCCGGCGGCTGACGGGCCGGTCCACGGGAGACGGACGCCTGCCGAAGCGGGCCGAGCTGCTGCCGTACGAGGGCTGAGCCGCCGCCGTACGAGGTCTTGAGCCGCCGGCGTCCCGGGGGCGACCACGGCCACCGCGCTGGCCTGCGTATACGCCCAGTAGACTGTCTGCCCGTGACTGGTAAGCCGCGCATCCCGAACGTCCTGGCCGGCCGCTACGCCTCGGCGGAGCTGGCCGTCCTGTGGTCCCCCGAGTACAAGGTGACGCTGGAGCGGCGGCTGTGGCTCGCCGTGCTGCGCGCCCAGAAGGACCTCGGGATCGAGGTGCCGGACGCCGCCCTCGCCGACTACGAGCGGGTCCTGGAGACCGTCGACCTGGCCTCGATCGCCGAGCGCGAGAAGGTCACCCGGCACGACGTGAAGGCCCGGATCGAGGAGTTCAACGCGCTCGCCGGGCATGAGCACGTCCACAAGGGCATGACCTCCCGCGATCTGACCGAGAACGTGGAGCAGCTGCAGATCCGGCTCTCCCTGGAGCTGGTCCAAGGCCGTACGGTCGCGACGCTGGCCCGGCTGGGGAAGCTGGCCGCCGAACACGCCGAGCTGGTCATGGCCGGGCGCTCGCACAACGTGGCGGCGCAGGCGACGACCCTCGGCAAGCGCTTCGCGACCGCGGCCGACGAGCTGCTGGTGGCCTACGGGCGACTGGAGGAGCTGCTGGCCCGGTACCCGCTGCGCGGCATCAAGGGCCCGGTCGGCACCGCCCAGGACATGCTGGACCTGCTGGGCGGCGACACGGCCAAGCTGGCCGAGCTGGAGCGGCGGATCGCCGGGCACCTGGGCTTCGGGCAGGCCTTCACCTCCGTCGGCCAGGTCTACCCGCGCTCGCTGGACTACGAGGTGGTCACCGCGCTGGTGCAGCTGGCCGCGGCCCCCTCCTCGCTCGCCAAGACGATCCGGCTGATGGCCGGGCACGAGCTGGTGACCGAGGGGTTCAAGCCCGGGCAGGTCGGCTCCTCCGCCATGCCGCACAAGATGAACACGCGCTCGTGCGAGCGCGTCAACGGCCTCGCGGTGATCCTGCGCGGCTATGCCTCGATGACCGGCGAGCTGGCGGGCGACCAGTGGAACGAGGGCGATGTGTCCTGCTCGGTGGTGCGCCGCGTCGCGCTGGCGGACGCCTTCTTCGCCTTCGACGGGCTGCTGGAGACGTTCCTCACGGTCCTCGACGAGTTCGGCGCCTTCCCCGCCGTCGTCGCCCGTGAGCTGGACCGCTACCTCCCCTTCCTCGCGACGACGAAGGTGCTGATGGGGGCGGTGCGGGCCGGGGTGGGCCGCGAGGTGGCACACGAGGCCATCAAGGAGCACGCGGTCGCGTCGGCGCTCGCGATGCGCGAGCAGGGCGCCGAGCGCAACGAACTGCTCGACAAGCTCGCCGCCGACGAGCGGATCCCGCTGGACCGCGGCCGGCTGGACGCGCTGATGGCCGACAAGCTGTCCTTCACGGGCGCGGCCGCCGACCAGGTCGCCGCGGTGGTCGCCCGGATCGAGGAGATCGCGGGGCGCCACCCGGAGGCGGCGGCGTACACCCCCGGGTCGATCCTGTGACCCGGCCGGGCACCCCGCGATGACCCCCGCCGAACTGGAAGCCGCCCGCGACCGCCTCGTGCCCGATGTGGTCGCGGACGGCCTCCGCGTACTCTTCTGCGGCATCAACCCCGGGCTGATGACCGCCGCGACGGGCCACCACTTCGCCCGCCCGGGCAACCGCTTCTGGCCCGTGCTGCACGCCTCGGGCTTCACCCCGCGCCGGCTCCAGCCGTCCGAACAGCATGAGCTGCCGGGCTACGGCCTGGGAATCACCAATGTGGTCGCCCGCGCCAGCGCGCGGGCCGACGAGCTGAGCGACGAGGAGTACCGCGAGGGCGGGCGGATCCTGGCGGAGAAGGTCGCCCGGCTGCGCCCGCGGTGGCTCGCCGTCGCCGGGGTGACGGCGTACCGGGTCGCCTTCGGTGACAAGCGGGCCCAGATCGGCCCGCAGGAACGCACCATCGGCACCACCCGGATATGGGCCCTGCCGAACCCCAGCGGGCTCAACGCCCACTGGACCCTGGCCACGATGGCCGAGGAGTTCGGCCGGCTGCGCGACGCCGCGTACAGCGACGCCGACGGCTCATGACCGACCAGCGACTGACGGCTGACGGCTGACGGCTGACGGCTGACGGCTGACGGCTGACGGCTGACGGCTCAGCGCACGCTGTCCTCCCCTATCGCCGCGACCAGTTGCAGGGGCAGCTCGCGGTCCCCCTGTCCTATCCCGAGCCCTATCCAGCGCCCGTCGGTCCGCCAGCCGTACACCCGCCCCACGTAGCCGCACAGCGACCGCAGCGGCTCCGGCACCGGCTCGCCCATGGCCTGGCGCTCCAAGTGGTCGACGAGGTCGAGGACTTCGGGCTCGCCCCAGCGTAAGGACAGCACCTGGACCAGCGCCCCCAGCTCCGCCTCGAACTCCTCCTCGACCTCGATCAGGCGCTCCAGATCCGCGTCCCAGAAGTCCTCGCTGACCCGGAGGTCGGCGACATGGAAGCCGGGGCCGCTCTCCACGGCCCCGACGACGCCCCGCCGGTCGGGGAAGTCCCGGTCGCGCAGCAAATCGATGGTCGCCAGATGGTCCGCCGTGCTGGTCATGACCTCATTAAACAAGCGAGGTCCGACAGTCGAAGGGCGACAACCAGGCGGCGCCGGGCAGTTGGCCGCCCGTCAGGTGTCCCGGCGCTCGATCGCCAGCCGCCCGCAGAACACCGCCACCGCCGTGTACAGCGCCAGCACCCCGAGCCCCGTCCACGCGCCCAGCGGGCCTTCGGGCGTGGCATGCAGCACCTGCTGACCGGCCTGGTCGGGGAGGAACCGGGTGGCGGACGTGGTGCCGAACACCGGAGAGAGGAAGGAGAGAATGGGGATGACCACCGCCAGGGCACCGACCGGGCTGCGCAGCACGGCGGCGACGCCCGAGGCCAGCACCGTCAGCAGGGCGAGATAGATCCCGCAGCCGACCGCCGCGCGCAGCGCCCCCGGCGCGCCCGGGCCCACCCCTTCGTCACCGAGCAGCGCCTGGCCGCCGAGCAGCGACACGAACCCGGTGATCAGGCCGACGGCCAGGGCGCACAGGCCCACGACGGTCAGCTTGCACCCGTAGTACAGGCCGCGCCGGGGGACGGCGGCCAGCCAGACGCGGATGCCTCCGCTGGTGTATTCGTTCGCCACCGCGAGCACGCCGAAGCAGACGGCGGCGATCTGCCCGAAGGGCAGGCCGAAGAAGGAGTAGAAGACCGGATCGAAGTCGTTCTGCTTGCCGTCATAGGTCGCGCTCGCCGCCGCCGAGATGCCGGCCGTCGCCACCAGACCCCCGAGGAGGGCCATCAAAAGGGCTCGCAGGGTGCGGATCTTCATCCACTCGGAGTACAGCACCGCTTTGACCGACATATGTTCTCAAACCTCCTGCTTCTCGGTGTTTGCCGTCTTGTCCTCGGACGCGGATGCAGAAGCGGTGAATTCCGCCTCCTCGGCGGTGAGCCGCAGATACGCCTGTTCCAAGGAGGCCTTGTCGTCTGCCAGTTCGAGGACGGGGATGCCGTGGCGGGCGGCGAGCGTGCCGACCTCCTCCGGCGTGGCCCCGTCGACGGTCCAGTGCTCCGGCCCGTCCGGCTCCGCGGTCAGCCCCGCCCGGGTCAGCTCCGAACGCATCCGCTCCGGCTCGGTGGTGCGCACCCGCACCCGCGGTCGGCTGTGCTCCTGGATGAACGCCTCCATGGACATGTCGGCGAGCAGCTTGCCCCGGCCGAGCACGACGAGGTGATCGGCGGTCAGCGCGGTCTCGGCCATGAGATGGCTGGAGACCAGGACGGTGCGGCCCTCCCCGGCCAGCCGCTTCATGAGCGTACGGATCCAGATGATGCCCTCCGGGTCGAGCCCGTTGGCCGGTTCGTCGAGCATCAGCACGGGCGGATCGCCGAGCAGCGCCGCCGCGATGCCGAGCCGCTGCCGCATGCCGAGCGAGAACGTCCGGATGCGCCGCTTCGCGGCGGAGGCCAGTCCCGACTCCTCCAGCACGGCGTCGACCCGGCTCGCGGGGACGCGGTTGCTGAGCGCCAGGCACAACAGGTGGTCCCGGGCGGTGCGGGCGCCATGGGCGGCGCCCGCGTCCAGCAGCGCGCCGACGTGGCGCAGCGGCTCGTCGTACGCGCGGTACGGGCGGCCGCCGACGGTCGCGGTGCCGGAGTCCGGCCGGTCCAGGCCGAGCACGATCCGCATGGTGGTGGACTTGCCGGCGCCGTTGGGCCCGAGGAAACCGGTGACCCGGCCGGGCAGCACCCGGAAGGTCAACCCGTCCACGGCGCGCGTCGCCCCGTAGTCCTTGGTCAGCTCGTGTACGTCGATCGACGTCGCGGTGGTCATGGTCTCCACGCTCCCGGGCCGGGCCGCCCGTGGCTTCCCCCTCGCGCGGGGTCGTCCTCCCCCACGCGGGGGAGGGCGCGGGAGTGGGGCGCGGGGCACGATGGCCGACGTGTCAACGTCGCCCACCGCCCTCACGGCCCGTATCCCGCGCGCCGCACGGACCGCCCTCGCCCCGCTGACCCGGGCGGTCACCTACACCCGCTGGCTTCATCTGCTGATGGGAGCCGTGGTCGCGGCGGCGTGCGGCCTGGTCTATCCCGGGCTCTTCGACCTCCGCCCGGCCGACCTGCTGTGGCTGCCGGTGCTACCGGTGCTGCCGCTGGTCGCCGTCGCGATGGTGCCGGCCACCCGGCTGGCGGAAGGGCTGCAGGCACGCCTGCTGCTCACCCCTGGCGAGCACGCGCGCCACCAGCAGGGCCACCTCGCCCCGAGGATCGCGGCCGCGCCGTCCGCGTCCCGGGGCGACCGGGGGCGCACCGCGCTGTGGCTGGTCCTGCGGCTGGAGGCCGGCTGCCTGACGGCGCTGCTGAGCGTCCAGTTGCCCGCCCTGACGGGAGCGCTGATCACCGCCGTGTCGCATGGCACGCCCACGGTGGTCATGGGGGTACGGATCAGCGGCCACCACTGGTGGTACGCGCTGCTCGCCCCGCTCCCCCTGGCCGCCCTGATGGCCCTGGTCGTGGCCGCCGGGAGCCTGATGACGGCGGCCGCGACCCGCCTGCTCGGCCCGTCGGCCGCGGAGCGGCTGGCCGCGCTGGAGGAGCGTACGGAGCGGCTACTGGAACACAACCGGCTCGCCCGCGAGTTGCACGACTCCATCGGACACGCGCTCACGGTCGCCGTGGTCCAGGCGGGCGCGGCGCGCGCGGCGGGCTCGCGGGAGTTCACGGACCGCGCCCTGACCGCGATCGAGGAGACCGGCCGGCACGCGCTGGAGGACCTGGAGCGGGTGCTGCGGCTGCTGCGCGAGGACACCGCCCGAGGCCCGGCCGACCGCCCGGGCCTCACCGACGCCGAGCGCCTCCTGGAGTCGGCGCGGGCGGCGGGCTCGACGCTCGACGCGGAGGTGACCGGCCCGCTGGAGGAGCTGCCCGGCCCGGTGTCCCGCGAGGGCTACCGCATCCTGCAGGAGGCGCTGACGAATGTGCTGCGGCACGCGGGCCCGGTGCCGGTGGCCGTACGGGTCGCCGTCGCCGCGGACACGGGGGCACTGCGGCTGGACGTGCGCAACCCGCTGCCGGGCCACGAGCGTCCGGACGGGACGTTTGCCGGCCCCGGCCGCGGCACCGGCCTGCGCGGCATCCGCGAGCGGGCGGCGCTGCTGGGCGGCGAGGCGGAGGCGGGCCCGTACGAGGGCGAGTGGCGCCTGAGTGTGACCCTCCCGCCGGACCGCGGCCACGCGCGCAGGTGACCCGAGGGGGAGACGCCCGGCCGCACGCACACCGACAAGCGGGCACTAAGGTGATCATGTGTCGATCAGCGTCCTCCTCGTCGACGACGAGCAGTTGGTACGCGCCGGGTTGCGCGCGATCCTGGAGTCCCAGCCGGACATCCGGGTCACCGGCGAGGCCGCCGACGGTGCCTCGGTGGTGCCGTTGGTGCGGCAACTGCGTCCGGACGTGGTCGCGATGGACGTCCGGATGCCGCTGCTGGACGGCATCGAGGCGACCCGCGCCGTGCTGCGGGCGGTCCCCGACCCGCCCCGGATCCTGGTCGTGACGACCTTCGAGAACGACGAGTACGTCTATGAGGCGCTGCGCGCCGGCGCGGACGGCTTCCTGCTCAAGCGCGCCCGCCCCGCCGAGATCGTGCACGCGGTGCGCCTGGCGGCGGAGGGCGAGTCGCTGCTGTTCCCGGCGGCCGTACGGTCCTTCGCCGCGGCCCGCGGCGGCAACGAGCGCGCCCGCGAGGCGATGGAGCGGGCGGCGCTCACCGAACGCGAGGCGGAGGTGTTGCGGCTGATGGCCCGCGGCCTGTCGAACGCCGAGATCGCCGGCCATCTGGTCATCGGCGCCGAGACGGTCAAGACACACGTCAGCGCGGTGCTCGCGAAACTGGGCGCGCGGGACCGCACCCAGGCGGTGATCGCGGCGTACGAGTCGGGGTTCGTGGTGCCCGGCTGACGAGGCTCTCGCCGCGTCCCTGTCCAACGGCTACCATCCGGCAGACACGCACAGGAGAGGAGGCCCATGTGGGGCGGCTCACCGGCGGGGATCCGTCCCTGCTGCGGCGCATCAACTCCGCCGTCGTCCTGCACGCGCTGCGCGCGGCGACCGTCTCCCCCGACTTCCAGGACCACGGCGACGGCACGGACCCCGACCACGCCCCGGAACCCGTGCCCGGCTGCGCCACGCTCACCGACCTCACCCGGGTGACCGGCCTGTCCCGCCCCACCGTCGAGGGCGTGGTCGAGGGGCTGACCGCCGACGGCCTGGTCGTCGAGATGCCCGCCGAGGAGGGCGGCGTCCGCCGCCAGGGGCGCCCCGCCCGGCGCTTCCGCTTCCGGGCCGAGGCCGGCCATCTGCTCGGCGTCGAGATAGGCGCCCACCGCGTCGCCGCCCTGCTCTCGGACCTCGACGGCCGCCCGCTCGGCTCAACGGTGCGGGAGGTCTCCGAGAAGGCGTCGGCCGACGAGCGCCTGGAGCGGGTCCGTACCGCCGTGGCCGACCTGCTGCGCCGGTCCGGCGTGGCGCGCTACTCGCTACGGGCGGTGGGCGTCGGCAGCCCGGGCATCGTGGAGGCCGACGGCACCGTCCACCTGTGCACCGCCCTCCCCGGCTGGACCGGCCTGCGCCTCGGGGAGCGCCTGCGGCGCTCCTTCCGCTGCCCGGTGCTCGTCGAGAACGACGCCAACACCGCCGCGGTGGCCGAACACTGGAAAGGCGCGGCCGCCGGCTCCGACGACGTCGTCTATGTCGTGGCGGGCCTGAGCCCCGGCGCCGGCGCGCTGATCGGCGGCCGGCTCCACCGCGGCTTCGGCGGCGCCGCGGGCGAGATCGGCGCCCTCCACCTGCTGGGCCGCGAGGCCAGTCCGGAAGAGGTCCTGTCCACGACCGACGAACCGCTCAACCCCCTCGACGAGAACCAGGTGGCCCGCGTCTTCGCCCTCGCCCGCGCCGACGACACCCGCGCCCGCGCCGCCGTCGACCGCTTCATCCGCCGCCTCGTCCACGACGTGGCCGCGCTCGTCCTGGCCCTCGACCCCGAAGTCGTCGTGGTCGGCGGCTGGGCCACCGGCCTCGACGGCATCCTCGACCCCCTCCGCGACGAACTCGCCCGCTACTGCCTCCGCCCACCCCAGGTCGCCCAGTCCCTCCTCGGCGAGGCGGCCGTGGTGACCGGCGCGCTCCGGCTGGCCCTCGACCATGTGGAAGAGGAGCTCTTCGCCGTCGAGTCCACGGTCACCGCCCGCCGCGCGGGGCACTGACACGGCTAGGGTCGTGTCTCATGGGGACGGACATCGACGGCGCCATCGAGAGCCGCGCGTCGGACGGATGCTAGGAGGTCGAGTCCGACCTGCTGGACTTCGGGCTCGGCCGGGACTACGACGCGTGGGACTGTCTCTTCGGCGTCCGCGGCATGGGCGATGTCGAGCGCCCGCTCTTCGCCGACCGGGGGCTTCCGCCCGACGTCTCGGACCCGGTCCGGGAGACCGGCGTCGGCGACTACCAGCACAGCCATACCTACGCCACCTGGGCCGACATCGCCGCCGTCGACTGGGACGCGCGATGTGCTCCTCGCGCCGTCGGAGTGGCCGCCGGGCGGCGAAGTGCGCCTGGACGGCGCTGTGTACCGGCCGGTGGTCCTGACCGCGCGGATGTTCGCCCCTCCGGACGAGGGGCGCTGGGCCCCTGTCCGGCAGACGATGCGGGAGCTCGCCGCCCAGCACGGCGACGAAAACGTGCGTTTGGTCGTCTGGTTCGGCTGACCCCCATCATCGGCGATGCCGGGTTCGGATCAGTTGAGCGGGGCCGGGGCCGGGTTGTAGTAGAAGGTGGCGGGCCGCCAGCCGCGCGACTCCGCGAGCTCGTTCAGGTGGTTCGCGATCTCGAGAGCGGTGATGGCGTCGGCCTCGTTCGTGCTCTCGAAGCTGACGCTGAACCTGAGGCTCATCCGCGAGTCGTTGCCCTCACCGCCGCGGCCGCAATCCCCCCAGAACTCGCCGGTGGTCGGGACTTCGGCCGCCGCGGTGGTGGTGGTGGTGGTGGGCTCCGCCTCGTCCGCCTGAGCCGACCCGGCCGACGCCAGGACCGCCCCAGCCGCGGCCGTCCCCGAGTAGCCCAGCAGCGAACGTCTGGAAATCCTGGACATGTTCGATCTCCTCGTTGTCATGTGTGCGTCCCCCGAGATGACGGGTCGATCATATGGACGCATGGTGTTCGGCAGGGCAGAACGAGATCATCCGTTTCGCGGGCACGTCTCATCCGCGCGCGCTGAGCACGCGTGGCGGCCTTGCGCCGGGTGGGCGGCGGGGCTAACGTATAACCAAATGGTTGTAGATGAGTCGACCGACGAGACCGTGGACCGCCTGTTCCACGCCTTGGCCGACGCCACCCGCCGCAACATCCTGCGCCGCTGTGTGCGGGACGAGCTGTCGGTGTCGCGGCTGGCCGAGGTCTACCCCATGAGCTTCGCCGCGGTGCAGAAGCATGTGGCGGTACTGGAGCGGGCCGGGCTGGTCACCAAGCAGCGCCGCGGGCGGGAGCAGCTCGTGCGAACCGACCCCGAGGCCATAGTCCGCGCCCGGCAGGCGCTCGACGAGCTCGAGACGGCCTGGCGCGGACGAGTGGACCGGATGGCCCGACTGCTCGCCCAGGACCCTGACCCCGAAGAGAACAAACCGACGGAAGGACGAGACCGATGACCGTCACCAGCGTGGCCAAGGACTTCGACAGCCTGACCCTCACCCTGACCGCCGACTTCGCCGCGCCGGTGGACCGCGTGTGGCGGGTGTGGGCCGACCCGCGGCAGCTGGAGCGCTGGTGGGGACCGCCGACCTACCCGGCGACCATGGAGCGGCACGACCTGACCCCGGGCGGAGAGGTCACCTACTTCATGACCGGCCCGGAAGGAGACAAGCACCGCGGCTGGTGGCGGATCACCTCCGTCAACCCCCCGACCTCCCTGGAGTTCACCGACGGCTTCGCCGACCCGGACGGCACACCGAGCACCGACATGCCGATCACCACGGTGCGGGTGCGGCTCACCGAGCACGACGGCGGCACCCGGATGGAACTGCGCTCGGCCTACGACTCCCGGGAGCAGATGGAGCGGCTGCTGGAGATGGGCATGGCCGAGGGCCTGCGGCAGGCGGTCGGCCAGATGGACGCCCTGCTCGCCGACTGACCCGGCGCCGGCCGCCCGGCCGGTGGCAGGATTGACGCATGACCAACGCCTGGGAAGTGACCTGCCGTTCCTCCTGGAAGCGCCCTCTGTGGTTCTTCGTCGGACTCGGGGCGGCAGGGGTGAGCCTGGCCGTGGTATGCATCGTGTTCTGGGGCAGGCTCTGGGACGTGTGGCTGGGCGTCGGGCTGCTTCTCGCACTGGTGGGCATCGCCTCGCTCCGCAGGGTCACCGCCCGGGTGAGCGCCGACGCGGACGGGCTGCACTCCCGGACACTGCTGCGCCGTCGGAGCGTACCGTGGCGCGACATCGCCGACCTGCGCGTACGTCTGAAGTACGCGAACACCCCCCGGGTCCAGGAGACGCGTCGCGTCAGCCTGGTGCTGCGCGACGGACGCAAGCGGCTCCTGCCTCTGCCGCAGAGCTGGGAACCCCACGACCCGGACTTCGACGGGCAGTTGGCTGCGCTCCGCGCGCTGCACCGCCGCCACGGAGCCCCGGAGTCGAGCCACATCCCGGTCGTCTCGTCCCGCACCGCCGGGCGCGGCTGGGCCGGGTCGCTGGGCCTGTGCGCGCTGCTGCTCGCGGGCGCGGGCGTGGCCGCGTGGTTCGTGCCGAGCATGGCGTCCGACGAGCGGGCGTGGCGGTCGGCCACCCCGTGCACCGCCGGAACGCCTACCACGGAGCGCGACACGTGCCTGACCACCCTGTCGGCCGTGATCGCACGGACCGAGTCCAACCCGCCCAAACAGCGCAGCTGGCTGTACTTCACCGACGGCCGGCCGCTGGAGCGACTCGATGTCTCACCCGAGGCCGCCGAGGAGTTCCAGGCCGGCGACAGCGTCGAACTGACCGTGTGGCGCGGCCAGGTGAGGGAGGTCGCCGGTGCGGGCCACGTATGGCGCGAGCACGTCCCCGGCGCGGGGGAACTGGCCGTCGTCGCAGCCGTGTTCGCCCTCGTCGCGGGCTACCCCGGAGCCCAGGTGCTGCTGCGCCTGCGCGGGCGCCGGCTCCCCGACGACGAGGTCCTCCCGTCGGCCCTTCCGTTCGGGGCCGCGCTCATCGGGACCGCCCTGTGGTTGCTGCCACTCTGCTACCTCCACCCGACGACCTTGTTCGCCTCTCCTGTCCCGATCACCTGGGCGGCCGCGGGCTCGCTGGTCACGCTGGCCCTGTTCGCCTGGGCCTGGCGCGCCACCCGGGTCCGTACGCCCGGAGCGGCCGACGCCACCGAAGGCCCCGCCGAGACGGAGACGGAAGCGTTCTTCGCCGCCCGCTTCCTGGAGCACACCGACTACAACCCGCACGGCTTCGGCACCCATATCGTCCTCGGAGGCGGCCCGCCCGCGGTGACACCCCACCCCGGGCCGGGCCGGTTCGCGGCGAAACGGATACCAGTGGAACGGCTCACCGTCGCGAACGTACGGCGCGCCCGGGGCAGCGACGGTGACACCGTCCCCAGGAGCTGGCACATCGCCGAACTCCACGACGGGGGCACGCCGGTGCGCCTCGCGGCCGCCCCGGACGACCTGGCCCGCATCATTCGCGAGCTGGTCCCGGCGAAGACCCCGTAGCGGTCAGCCCGCCAGGAGTTCCACGTCCGCGCCGTCGCCGAAGGTGAGGCGGCAGGTGTCGGCGCGGTAGGTGGCGACGGCTACGGCGACCGTGTGGCCGGCCGCGGTGTAGCGGGTGGTGACCAGGAGGACGGGGGCGCCGGGCAGGCGGTCCAGTTGCTTGGCGTCGTCGGCGCGGGCGGAGCCCAGCTCGACGGACTGCTCACGGCCTTCGAGTGCGACACGGCGCAGCTCGCGGAGGACCGCGCGGGCGCGGGGAGCGCCCTGCGGGGTGTCGATGGCGGTGAGGCCGGGGACGGAGTCGGACGGGACGTAGAGGAGCTCGGCGGCGATCGGCTGGCCGTGGCTGACGCGGCTGCGGCGCACGGTGTGCACCAGGGTGCCGGGCGGGACGTCGAGGAGCCGGGCGACCGCGGCGGGCGGCTCGGTCTCCGTGCTGTCGACGGGCTGCCAGGCCGCGTCGTCGGCGTCGTCGGCGTCTCCCCAGCTGTGGGCCCGGTCGCCGACCGCGACGCCCATGCGGGGCGGGGCGACGGTGGTGCCGACGCCCCGGCGGCGCTGCAACCTGCCCTCCAGCTCGAGCTGTTCGAGGGCCTGCCTGAGGGTGGCGCGGGCCACGCCGAAGCGGGCCGCGAGCTCACGCTCGTTGGGCAGGACCTCACCGACCGCGAACTCCGAGTCGAGCGCGTCGCTGAGCACGGTCTTGAGGTGCCAGTACTTGGGCTCCGGCACCGTGTCGAGCTGCGTGGTCCCCACCCTGTCCTCCGCAACAGATCTGCGCGCTTGATATGTGTGTTTCTTTATTAAAGGTTGTTGCAGTATCCAGTCCGACCATAAGGCGGCACCCTGCCTTGGTCAAGACCAATCAACGGGCCGCCTAGGATGCAGCCATGACCTCACAGTCCTATCTCTCCGAGCTGTTCTCGCTGGACGGCCAGGTCGCCGTGGTGACCGGCGGCAGTTCGGGCATCGGCCGTGCCATCGCCGGGGCCCTGGCGCACGCGGGCGCGAGCGTCGTGGTGGTGGCCCGCCGGGAGGCGGAGTTGGCCGCCACGGTCGAGGAACTGACGGGTCAGGGCTGCCGGGCGGGCCGAGTGAGCGCCGATCTGGGCACGCGCGACGGTGTGCGCGCGGCGGCCGAGGAGGCGGCGGCGGTGTTCGGGGAGCCCGACATCCTCGTCAACAGCGCCGGGATCAATCTGCGGCCCCCGATGGGCGAGCTCGGCGAGGAGGTGTGGGACACCACGATGGCGGTGAACCTGGAGGCGCCCTATCTGCTGGGGCAGCGGTTCGGCCCGAAGATGGCCGAACGGGGCTTCGGGCGGATCATCCACATCACCTCCCAGCAGGCGCACCGGGCGTTCGTGCAGAGCGGGGCGTACGGCGTCTCCAAGGGGGCGTTGGAGTCGCTGGCCCGGTCACAGGCCGAGGCCTGGTCGCCGTACGGCGTCACCTGCAACACGCTCGTGCCGGGGTTCGTGATGACACCGCTCAACACGCGGCTGTCCTCCGACCCCGGGCAGGTGGCGGCGCTGGCCGCGCGCACGTTGGTCGGGCGCAACGGCCTGGCCGAGGACTTCGCGGGCGCGGCGGTGTTCCTGGCGAGCCGCGCCTCCGCCTATGTCACCGGGCAGGCGCTCTTCGTCGACGGCGGGATGTCCGTTCACTGACCCTTGCCACCGGGCAACAGCTCCGTCAGATGCGTCAGCTTGTCGGGGTTGCGCATGATGTAGACGGCCTGGATCCGGCCGTCGGCGACATCGAGGGACAGGGCCGTGTCGGGGCGGCCGGCCGAGAACAGGACCATCGCGAAGCCGCCGTTGAGCTCGGTGAAGACCAGCTCCGACTCCGGGACGGTGCCCTGACCCACTGCCACCAGGAAGCGGGCGATCTTGTCCGCCGTCTCCATGATCCGCAGCGGCGCCTTGGACTTGCCGTCGGTGTCGCCGACGAGGCGGGCGCCGGGCGCCAGCAGCGCGAGCAGCTCCTCGAGGTCGCCACCCCGCGCGGCGGCCAGGAAACGCTCCGTCAGGTCGCGGCGCTGTCCCGGGTCCACCTCGAACCGCGGCTTGCGCGTCCCCACATGGCGCCGAGCCCGCCCGGCCAGCTGGCGCACCGCCGCCTCCGTACGGTCCAGGGCGGCGGCGATCTCCCCGTACGGAAAGCCGAAGGCCTCGCGCAGCACGAACACCGCGCGCTCCAGCGGTGAGAGCGACTCCAGGACCACGAGCACGGCCAGCGAGACGGACTCGGCGAGTACCGCCCGCTCGGCGGTGTCCGGGACGGTGTGGCCGAAGTCGGTGGCGATCGGCTCGGGCAGCCACGGGCCGACGTACGACTCGTGGCGGGCCTGCACCTGCCGCAGCCGGTCGATGGCGAGCCGGGTGGTGATCCGTACGAGGTAGCCGCGGGGTTCGCGCACCGCCTCGCGGTCGGCGCCCGACCAGCGCAGCCACGCCTCCTGGACCACGTCCTCCGCGTCCGTCACCCGGCCCAGCATGCGGTAGGCCACTCCGGTCAGCAGGGAGCGGTGCTCCTGGAAGACGTGTGTCGCGGTGTCGGCCGCTGTGTCGGCCGCGGTGTCAGAAGAGGCCACGCGACCCATCGTCCCACCCCGTCGGGACATGACCCGCACCGGGTCTACCCAGGGGTAACTCCTACTGACATCCTGTCTCGTAACGTCACCACGTCACCACGTCAGTACGCCACCATGCCACCGCGTCACCATGTCGCCCGGAACCGACGAGGAACCGCCCTATGGCCGCCACCATCACCTTCCCCATCGACACGCCCACCGGGCCGCAGCCCGTGCGCGTCGTCTACGAGCGGCGCGGCACCGGCCGGCCCCTGGTGCTGCTGCACGGCATCGGACACCACTGGCAGGCCTGGGAGCCGGTGCTGGACATCCTCGCCGTCGAGCGCGAGGTCACCGCCGTGGACCTGCCCGGCTTCGGGGAGTCCTCCGCGCTGCCGGACGGCGTCAGGCACGACCTGGAGGGCGTGGCGCCCGTACTCGCCGCGCTGTTCGAGGCGCTCGGTCTTGACCGACCGGACGTCGCCGGGAACTCCCTCGGCGGGCTGCTCGCCCTCGAACTCGGCCGCCGGAAGCTCGTACGGTCGGTCACCGCGCTCGCCCCGCCCCGGTTCTGGAGCGAGGCCGAACGACGCTACGCCTTCGCGGTGCTGACGGCCATGCGGGTCGGCGCCCGGACGATGCCGCTGCCGCTGATCGGCCGACTGGCGCGGACGGCGGCGGGGCGGGCGGTGCTGACCGGCACCATCTACGCCCGGCCCGGGCGGCGTTCAGCCCCGGCGGTGGTCGCCGAGGCACGGGCCATGCGCGAGGCGACCGGGTTCGAGGCCACCCTCGCCTCGGGGCCCGACGTCGTGTTCACGGACGACATTCCCGATGTGCCGGTCACCATCGGCTGGGGCACCCGCGACCGGGTGCTGCTGCCCCGTCAGGGCGTCCGGGCCAAGCGCACGATCCCCGCCGCCCGGCTGGTCCGCCTCCCCGGCTGCGGCCACGTCCCCATGAACGACGACCCGGCCCTCGTCGCCCGCGTGATCCTGGACGGCAGCCGCTGACGGGCCGCGCGCCAGGTCCAGGACGCCCGAGCCCAGGGCCACGCCCAGGGCGACCAGGAGGCTGCCGGCCGCCTGCGCCGGGCCGTAGCCACCCGTGCCGACGAGCGGTGCCGTCGCGGCGGCGGAGACGGGGATCAGGCCGGAGAACAGGGTGGCCCGCTCGGCGCCGATCCGCTGGACGCCGACGTACCAGCACACGAAGCCGACGACGGTGACCACCACCGCCTGCCACAGCAGCGCCGCCGCCTCTCCGCCGTCCGGCGCCCTCAGCCATTCCCCGCCGTCGAGCACCAGGCCGAGCAGCGCGGACTCCACGGCGGCGAGGCCACACGCCACGGCGGACAACAGCCGGGGGCCGAGCGGCCGCAAAACGGGGACGGCCAGTACGGCGAACCCCACCTCGCCCACGAGCGCCCCCACCGACCACAGCAGCCCCGCCGTGTCCGTACGCCCCCACCCCTGCACGATGAACGCGCCCCCGGCGACCGACAGCGCCCCCGCGACCACGGCCGGGGCCGGGCGTCGCCCGTCGAGCCCGGGCGCGATCACGGCGACGACCAGGGGCGCGCAGCCGACGAACACCCCCGGCACCGCGGGCTCCGCACTCCCCTCCGCCGCGAGCACGGCGAGGTTGAACCCGACCATGCCCACGGCCGCCAGCGCCGCCAGCCGCCCCCACTGCCGCCCGCTCAGCGCCCGCAGCGGCCCCAGCACTCGCCCACCGCCGCGCCCGGCGAGCGGCAGAAGCAGGACGCAGGCGAGGCCGTAGCGCAGCGCCTGGCCTCCCGCGTGCGGGTAGTGACCAAGCACGCTGTTGGCGGTGAACGAGGCACCGACCAGGCAACCCGCCACGCCCGCGAGCAGCGCCCCCAGCAACCCGTGGCGAGACCGTCCGCCACCACTGAGGCCCTGCGCGCCGGGCGTGGCGACGGGGGCCGCGGGCTCGGCTGCGACGTCCGGGGCGGCGGCAGCGGGGCGGGGGCAGCCCGTCGGTGTCGTGCCCTCGGGGGGATCAGTTCGTTTCATGGCGCCGACGCTAGGCAGCCGACCGGTACCCCTTAAGGTCCAATCCGATGGCTGATTCACGGACCACTTCCTGGACCGCCGCCTGGGAGTTGCTGCTCCCCGCCGCGGCCGCGCCGCCCCGTCGGCGCGGGCGGATGCTGCAGTCCGCGCTGCGCGAGGCGGTGCGCTCCGGGCGGATCGCGGCCGGGACCCGGTTGCCGTCCAGCCGGGAGCTGGCGGCCGACCTGGGGGTCTCGCGCGGGCTTGTGACCGACGCGTACGAGCAGTTGACGGCCGAGGGGTACCTCAGCAGCAGCCGGGGCTCGGGCACATGGGTGAGCGGGGCGGCGCAGGCCACGGTGGTGCGGGAGCACAAGCGGCCGGTCTCCGACGGCGTGCCCGAGACCGGCTTTCTGCCCGGCACCCCCGATTTGTCGCTGTTCCCGCGCGCCGCGTGGTCGGCGGCGCATCGCCGGGTGCTGGCGCGCGTTCCGCACAGCGGGCTCGGCTATCCGGATCCGCGCGGGCTGCCGGAGTTGCGGGCGGCCGTTGCGGGGCTGCTCACCCGCCGCCGTGGGGTGGTGGCGGCCCCGGAGTCCGTGGTGATCTGCTCGGGCGTCGCGCAGGCCATGACGCTGCTGGGCTTCACGCTGGCCGGTCTTGGCCACCGGGCCGTGGCGGTGGAGGACCCCGGCAGCCCCGAGCACACCGCGCTGCTCTTGGCGGCGGGCCTCACGGCCGCCCCCGTGCCGCTGAACGCCGAGGGGCTGTCGCCCGCCGCGCTGGCCGCGTCGGGCGCGCGGGCCGCCCAGCTCACCCCCTGCCACCAGTTCCCCTCGGGCATCGCGTATTCGGCGCGGCGCCGCTTCGAGTTGCTGGAGTGGGCGCGCGCCGCCGACGGGCTGCTGGTGGAGGATGACTACGACGGCGACTTCCGCTACGACCGGGCGCCGGTCGGCGCGCTGCAGGGCCTCGATCCGGCCCGGGTCGCCTACACCGGCTCGGTCAGCAAGTCGCTCGCCCCGGGGCTGCGACTGGGCTGGATGGTGATACCCGAGCAGTTGGTGGACCTGGTCGTGGAGCGCAAGCGGACCATGGACCTGGGCAATCCGGCGCTCGATCAGGCGCTGCTGGCCGAGTTCATCGAACGCGGCGACTACGACCGGCAGTTGCGGCGCTGCCAGCGCGCCTACCGGGAGCGGCGCGACGCGCTGGTCGCGGCGCTGGCCGAGCACTTCCCGGGGACGGAGGTGACCGGGATCGCCGCCGGGCTGCATGTCATCGCGCGGCTGCCGCGGCGGTACGGACCCCAGGCGCGCTTCCTGGAGCGCGCGGCGCAGGCAGGGGTGGCGCTGCGCCCGCTCGCCGACTACGCCTGCCGACCCGACGGCTCCCCCGCCCACTCGCCGGCCCATGCGCCCGCCGGGGCGTGCGCCGGGGACGACGGGCAGGTACATCTGGTGATGGGCTACGCCCATCTCTCCCCCGCCCGGATCGCCCGGGCCGTGGCCCTGATCGCCGATGCCCGGGCCCCGGGCCTTCCCGCAACCTCGCGGTGAGTTGTTCACTGTCCGTTCGAATGCGAGGCATCTGGCACCGATAGCAACGGGACCGCACAGCGGTTCCATGAGCAACAGGAGGTTCGGCATGGCGCGGGAATCCGGCAGAGAGATCGGGCGGCGGCAGGTGCTGCGGGGTTCGGCGGCGGCGTCCGCCGCGCTGGCGGTGCCGACACTGGCGTCGGCGGCGTCGGCCGCGCCCGCGCAGGCGCTGTCCGGGCGGCCGAGCGCCCAGTGGGGCGTCCAGGTGGGCGACGTCACGACGTCCTCGGGCCTGGTGTGGGTGCGCTCGGACCGGCCGGCCCGGATGGTCGTCGAGACGTCGGCGACCGAGTCGTTCGCGAAGGCGCGGCGCTGGCGGGGCCCGCTGCTGGGGGCCGGCAGCGACTTCACCGGCACCACCCCGCTGCACGGGCTGCCGCCGGGCACCCAGGTCCACTACCGGGTGCTGCTCGCCGACCCGGACGACCCGCGCCGCACCGGCGAGCCGGTGTACGGGACGTTCCGCACCGCGCCGGCCCGCCGCCAGGGCGTGCGGTTCGTATGGTCGGGCGACCTGGCGGGGCAGGGCTGGGGCATCAACCCGGACCTCGGCGGCTACCGGATCTTCGAGGAGATGCGGCGGCTGGACCCGGACTTCTTCCTGTGCAGCGGTGACAACATCTACGCCGACGGCCCGCTGACGGAGAGCGTGACGCTGCCGGACGGCCGCACTTGGCGGAACATCACCACGGAGGAGAAGTCCAAGGTCGCCGAGACGCTCGCGGAGTACCGGGGCAATTTCCGGTACAACCTGCTCGACGCCAATCTGCGTCGCTTCAACGCGCAGGTGCCGACGATCAACCAGTGGGACGACCACGAGGTGCTCAACAACTGGTACCCGGGCGAGATCCTCACCGACGCCCGCTACACCGAGAAGAATGTGAACGTGCTGGCGGCCCGCTCGCGGCAGGCCTTCAGCGAGTACTTCCCGATCTCCACGCTGCGGCCCGACGGCGAGGGCCGGGTGTACCGGGTGCTGCGGCACGGCCCGCTGCTCGACGTCTTCGTGCTGGACTGCCGTACGTACCGGAACGCCAACTCGCCGGGCCGGCAGCCCGAGGACACCCAGGGCATCCTCGGCGCCGAGCAGCTGGCCTGGCTCAAGCGGGAGCTGTCGGCGTCGCGCGCGGTGTGGAAGGTGATCGCCTGTGACATGCCGCTGGGGCTTGTGGTCCCGGACGGGGCGACGGACTTCGAGGCGGTCTCGCAGGGCGACCCGGGGGCGCCGCTCGGCCGCGAGCTGCAGATCGCGGAGCTGCTGCGGCACATCAAGCACCGGAAGATCACCGGCACGGTGTGGCTGACGGCGGACGTCCACTACACCAGCGCCCAGCACTACGACCCGTCGCGGGCGGCCTTCAAGGACTTCGCCCCGTTCTGGGAGTTCGTCTCCGGGCCGCTGAACGCGGGCTCGTTCCCGGCGGTGAAGCTGGACGGCACCTTCGGGCCGGAGCAGCCCTTCGTCAAGGCGCCGACCAGGGCGAATGTCTCACCGGCCGAGGGCTTCCAGTTCTTCGGCGAGGTGGACATCGACGGGCACAGCGGCGAGTTGACGGTCCAGCTTCGCGAGGTGGGCGGCGCGGTGCTGTTCACCAAGGTCTTGCAGCCCGGGCGCGTCGGCCAGTGACGCGAGGGGCCGGGCTCGTACCGTACGGGCATGTCCACCACCGGCCCCGTATCCCGTCTGACCTACCCGGAGACGGGCGCCACACGGCAGTGGCCGCTGCCCGCCGGCTACCGCCACCTGCGGGTGTGCGTCCCGGTGGGTCGCGGCCCCGACGTGTTCGGGGCCGCGGGCCGGGCCGTGATGGAGTGGCGCATGCACCGGGGGGTGGGCCTGTCGGTGCGCAGCTGGGAGCCGACCGCCGTGGCGGGCCTGCCCGTGGTGATGGGGCTGGGGGCGGGGCGGCTGAGGCTGCGCGCGCCGTGCCAGGTGGTGTGGACGGTGGCGGAGGAGACGCGGACCGGCTTCGCGTACGGGACGCTGCCCGGGCACCCGGAGCGCGGCGAGGAGTCGTTCGTCGTCAGCCTGGAGCGGGACGGGGCCGTGGTGCTCACGGTGACGGCCTTCAGCCGTCCGGCGGTCTGGTACACGTGTGCGGCCGGGCCGCTGGTGCCGCTCTTCCAGCGGGCGTACGCGCGGCGCTGCGGGGCGGTGCTGCGGCGGCTGGCCGCGGCATGAGAACCTGAAGCACCTGAACATCTGAAGTCTGACAGGCTCCGTCCTTCAACCGTTCTATTCCAGACAAAAACGGTTTCGCGCCGCAATTACCCTCTTAACCCATCGGTCACAGTGCGTTCGTGATCACGCAACACCCCTCGGCAAGGGTGTACGCATGACCCACGCGACCCCTCACGACCACACCCGGCGCCCCCACGGCTGGCGGCGCGACCTGGTGGAGCTGGCCGCCCGGTGGTCACGGCGCCGCGGCAACGGCGCTGTCACGGACGGCACGGACGGCACGGACAGCACGGACGGCGCACCCGACGCACACGGCGCACCCGACGCGAACGGCACCCGGAGCGCCGACACCGCCCTGTGGCGGATGCGCACGACCGTACGGGACCAGCCGGGCACCCTCGCGGCGCTGTGCGCGGCCCTCGCCCGCCACACGGTCGACATCCTGGCGCTGCAGACCCACCCGCTGGCGGACGGCACCGTGGACGAGTTCCTGCTGCGCGCCCCCGCCGACCTGCCGCCCACCGAGCTGACCCACGCCGTCACGGCCGGCGGCGGCCGGGACACATGGATCGAGCGGGCCGACGCCCACGACCTGGTCGACGCGCCGACCCGAATACTGTCCCTGGCCACCCGCACCGCCCTGGACGCCGCCGAGCTCCCCCTCGCGCTGCGCCGGCTGCTCGGCCGCTGCACCATCCGGTCACTGCCCGCCAAGTCCCTGAGCGGCCGCCCGCTGGACGGAATGCCGCCGGTGGAGGGCGTGCTGGAGGAGACCGTGATGCGGCTGCGGGACCCGTCCGGCGGAGCCATCACCATCGAGCGCCCGTATCTCCCCTTCACCCCGACCGAGTTCGCGCGTGCCCGCGCGCTGGTCGAGCTGGACGCCCGACTGGGCCCGCGCGTCCCGCGCCGCCGCGATGTGCTGACGCTCCCCGAGGGCAATGAGATCACCGTGCACCGCGCCGACACCCGCGACCTGGACGCGGCGCGCGCGATGCACCAGCGGTGCTCGGCCGAGACGCTCGCCCTGCGCTACCACGGCCCGGCCGGCGACGCCGACCGCTACCTCGGCCACCTGCTGAGCCCGCGCTTCGGCCGCACCCTCGCCGCGCACACCGCCTCCGGGCGGCTGGTGGCCCTCGGCCATCTGCTGTGGGACGGGGACGAGACCGAGATCGCGCTGCTCGTCGAGGACGAGTGGCAGCGGCGCGGCATCGGCGGGGAGCTGCTGCGGCGGCTGGTGGCGATGGCCGCCGAGACGGGGTGCGAAAGCGTCTACGCCGTCACCCAGTCGGCCAACACCGGCATGGTCGCGGCGATGCGTGCGCTGGAGCTGCCGCTGGACTACCAGATCGAGGAGGGCACGCTCGTCATCACCGCCCGACTCTCGCCCGCGGTGATCTCCTCGGGCGCGTAGCCGGTCGCGGCGCCGGGGGCACAACATGATGTCGGTCAGGCACGTAACATCCCAATGCCCGTGACGCGCCCCCTCCCGCCGTACGAGGATGGCCGCATGTCCGACACCAATGACGCATCCCTGCCCCGCCAGGTGGCCGACGCCTACGTCGACGCACTCATCGAACACGATCCGATCACCGGCACCTACCTGGGGGTACCCGAAAGCGCCCGGCGGCTGCCGGACTTCTCGCCCGCGGGGCAGGAGGCGCTCGCGGACCTCGCCCGCACCACCCTGGACCGGCTCGGCGAGGCCGAGGCGCGGCCCGGTGCGGACAGCGACATCGAACGGCGCTGCGCGCGGCTGCTGCGGGAGCGGCTGACCGCCGAACTCGCCGTACACGACGCGCGGGAACACCTGCGGGCGGTCAGCAACCTCCACTCGCCGCTGCACGCCGTGCGCGGGGTTTTCACCGTGATGCCGGCCGAGACCGAGGAGGACTGGGCGGCGGTCGCCGCGCGGCTGCGCGCCGTACCGGCCGCCCTGGAGGGGTACCGCGCCTCGCTCGCCGAGGGGCTGCGGCGCGAACTGCCCGCCGGCCCCCGCCAGGTGTCCACGGTCGTCGGCCAGCTCAGCCAATGGACCGGCGCCGCCGACACCGACCGCGGCTGGTTCGCCGACTTCGCGGCCGGCGGCCCCGAGCCGCTGCGCGCCGAGCTGGACGCGGCGGCGGCCGAGGCCACCGCCGCCTTCGCCACGCTCCGCGACTGGCTGCGCGATGTGTACGGCCCGGCGGTCCAGGGCACGCCGGACGTCGTCGGACGCGAGCGGTACCGCCGTTGGGCGCGCATGTGGAACGGCACCGACCTCGACCTGGACGAGGCGTACGCCTACGGCTGGTCCGAATACCACCGGCTGCACGCCGAGATGCGCGCCGAGGCGGAGAAGATCCTCCCCGGCGCCACCCCTTGGGAGGCCCTGCGCCACCTCGACGAGCACGGCCAGGCCATCGAGGGCGTCGAGGAGACCCGCGCCTGGCTGCAGGGGCTCATGGACCAGGCCATCGAGGCGCTGGACGGCACCCACTTCGACCTGGCCGAGCGGGTCAAGCGGGTCGAGTCGATGATCGCGCCGCCGGGCAGCGCGGCGGCGCCGTACTACACCCAGCCGTCGGTGGACTTCTCCCGGCCCGGCCGGACCTGGCTGCCCACCATGGGCGAGACCCGCTTCCCGGTGTACGACCTGGTCTCCACCTGGTACCACGAGGGCGTGCCCGGCCACCATCTGCAACTCGCGCAGTGGACGCATGTGGCCGACCGGCTCTCCCGCTACCAGGCCACGGTCGGCATGGTCAGCGCCAACGCGGAGGGCTGGGCGCTGTACGCGGAGCGGCTGATGGACGAGCTGGGCTTCCTCACCGACGCCGAGCGGCGCCTGGGCTACCTCGACGCGCAGATGATGCGCGCGGTACGCGTGATCATCGACATCGGTATGCACCTGGAGCTGGAGATCCCCGCCGACTCCCCGTTCCACCCCGGGGAGCGCTGGACGCCGGAGCTGGCGCAGGAGTTCTTCGGCCGGCACAGCGGCCGGCCCGCGGACTTCATCGAGAGCGAGCTCGTGCGCTACCTGGGCATGCCGGGCCAGGCCATCGGCTACAAGCTCGGCGAACGCGCCTGGCTGGCCGGGCGCGAGGCGGCCCGCAAGGCCCACGGTGATCCCTTCGACGCCAAGTCCTGGCACATGGCGGCCCTCTCACAGGGCTCGCTGGGCCTGGACGACCTGGTGGCCGAGCTCTCGGCGATCTGACGGGGTGAGGGGGCCTGGCCGGGCGCACCTCACCGGGCGGGCGCGTCGCCGTCGTGGCGCGTCGGATCGCCCCGCGTCAGGTCCGGCCGCCCGCTCCGGCCGTACGGTGGCGCACCGCCGATCCGTCGCGGCCCTTCACCACCTCCAGCCGCACCGGTATGCGCTGGCGGAGATCGGCGACATGGCTGACGATGCCGACCGTACGGTCCCGCTCGCGCAGCGAGTCCAGCACGTCCAGGACCTCGTCGAGGGTCTGCTCGTCCAGGCTGCCGAAGCCCTCGTCGATGAACAGGGTGTCCAGCCGGGTGCCGCCCGCCTCGTCCGTCACCACATCGGCGAGGCCGAGGGCGAGCGAGAGCGACACGAAGAAGGTCTCACCGCCCGAGAGGGTGGCGGTGTCGCGCTCGCTGCCGGTCCAGGCGTCGATGACGTGCAGGCCAAGACCCGCCCTGCCGCGGCCGCCCGTCCGCGCGTCGGAGTGCACGAGGGTGTAGCGCCCGGCGGACATGTGCCGCAGCCGGGCGCTGGCCGCGGCCGCGACCTGTTCGAGCCGCGCGGCCAGGACGTACGCCTCCAGGCGCATCCTCCGCTCATTCTCCGCTGAGGTGCCCGCCGCGAGCGTGGCCAGGCGGGCCAGGCGGTCGTGCTCCTCGCGCAGCGGGGCGAGCCGCCGCGCGTCGGTGACGGCCTGGGCGGAGAGCCGGTCCAGCTCCTGGCAGCGGGTACGGGCCGCCGCGTCCCGCGCAGACGCCTCGCGCAGCGCGCGGGTGGCCGCCTCGGCCGCCGCCTCGGCGGCGCCGGGGTCGGCCGGGGGCTCCTGCGCGGCCGCGGCCACCAGCGGATCGGCCAGTTCGGCCGCGACGGCCGCGGACTCCGTCTGCCACTGCTCCAAACGGTGCCGCAGCCCGCGCTGGTTGGTCGCGGGCAGTACGGCGCCGGCCGCGGCGCTCGGTGTGTCGAAGCCCGCGCGGCGCGCGGCGTCGACGAGCCGCGCCCCGGCCTCCTCCAGCCGCCGCGCGGCGGCCTCGGCCTCCCGGGCCGCCTCGGCGGCCCGGGCCAGCAGCCCCGCGTGGCGCTCCAGCCGGGCGGCGCGCTCGGCCACGGTGACGGCTCCGCCGCGGGCCCGCTCCAACTCCGCCAGCAGCCCGGCCCGCTCCCGCAGCAGGGCCTCGCGCCGCGAGGTGCGCGCCGCGGCGCGCCGCTCGGCCTCCTGCCGCTGGGCCAGGCGCCGCTCGTGCTCTTCCTCGGCGTGGGCGAGCGCCTCGCGCGCGGCGTGGCCGTCGGCCCCGGCGCCGCGGGCCCCGGCGAGCGCGGTCTCCAAGTCCGCCACCGCCCGGTCCAGTTCGTCCGCCGTGCCGCCGCCCGCGGCGGCCTCCGCGCCCGCCAGCGCCTCCCGCAGCGACTGCAGCCGCCGCTCGGCCTCCTCCCGCCCGGCCTCCGCCCGCCGGTAGACCGCCAGCGCGGCCTCCTCCGCCGTACGGTCCACATGGCCGGCTCCGGGGCGCGCGGGGCGGGGGTGTTCGGTCGCCCCGCACACCGCGCACGGCTCACCGGCGCTCAGCCCCGCCGCGAGCTCGGCGGCGATGCCGCGCAGCCGCCGGTCCTTCAGGTCGAGCCAGGTCTCGTGCGCCACGGCGGCCTCCTCGCGGGAGCGCAGCAGGCGCTGTTCCGCCTCGGTCGCCTCCCCGGCCAGGAGGTCCCGCCGCCGGGCGGCATCGAGCCGCTGCCGGGCGGGGGCGAGCTGCCCGGCGAGCTGTTCGGCCCGGGTGACGGCCTCCTGCGCGGCCTCGACGCGCCGCGTATGCGCCTGGCGCGCCGTCTCCCACCCGGCGAGCCACTGCCCGGCCTCCTCGATCGCCTCCTCGTCGGCACGCGCCTGCCGGTCGAGCCCCGCGACCTCGGCGGCCACCTCCCCCGCCCGCCGCTCGGCCCGCCGCGCCGCGCCCAGCGACCCCAACTCCTCCCGCAGCCGCCGCTCCTCGTCGGCCAGCCGCGCGGCGCCCGCACCCGCGAGCCCCGGCCCTCCCGAGTGGGCCCGGGGCCCAAGCCCCGAGCCCGCGCCCGCGCCCGGTGACCCGACAATGGGCCGCCCGGCGCCGAGCGCCGCGTCCAGCGACCCATCACGCCCCTCGAAACCCTGTTCCGGCACCGCATGCGACCCGCCCGTGCCGCCCGCGCACCCGGAGCCGTCGCCCGCCACGCCCGGCGCGTCGACACACCGCTGGATCCCACCCCCACCGGCGCCCGGCTGCGGCCCCTCCCCCGCGCCCAGCCGTCCAGCTGCGAACCGCTCGCCGCCACCGCATGCGACGTCGGACAGCCCACCGCACTCCCGCGAGTCCTGTTCCGACACCACACTCGGCCGGCCCGTGCCGACCCCGCGCCCCGGTTCCGCACCCGGTGACTCAGGGGCCGAATGCTCGGCGGCAGCACCCGTCGCACGCGCGTAGCGCGTCGCGCCCGGCGGCTCGGTGCGTCCCTCCGCTCCCGGTGCCGCCCCGGCGCGCGGCTCCGCCTCGCCCTCGGCGCGGCGCGGCCGGGGGAGTTCGGTCTCGCCGGACGCGGGGGCGTCCATCGGCCGCGTCGGCTGAAGCTCCAGGTCGGGCTCGGCCGCCAGGCGGGTGCGGGCGGTGTGTTCGGCGGTGGTGGCGGCGGTGTGGTCGCGTTCGGCGGCGGCGTGGAGTTCCAGGGCGGGGACGACGGCGTCGGCCGCGCGGGCCCGCTCCAGGCGTGCGCGGGTCAGGTCGTGCTCGGCGCGCCCGCGCTCGAGCTCGTCGGCGCGGTGGCGGGCCTCGGCGTGGCGGCGCTGGAGGCGGGCGCGTTCACGTTCGGCGTCGGCCGTCCGGCGGGCGGCCTGGTGGGCGGTTTCGACGGCCTGGACCGCCGCGAGCGCGATGTCCTGCCGCTCGCGGGCGGTCGTACGGGCGATGGCGGCCCACTCCAGTACGGCGTCGGCCAGCCCCGGCTCGCCGGGGGCGAGGTCCGGCAGCGCATGGCCGTCGGGGCCGGGGGCGGGCCCGGCGGCCTGGGCCATGCGGTGGGCGAGGGCGAGCAGCCGTTCGTCGCCGCCGACGACCTGCTTCTCCGCGGCGCGCCGCAGCTCGGCGAGGCGTTCCTCGACGGCGGCGAAGCGGCCCGTGTCGAAGAGCTTGCCGAGCAGCTTGCCGCGGGCCATTTCGTCGGCGCGCAGGAAGCGGGCGAAGTCGCCCTGGGGCAACAGCACCACCTGGCAGAACTGCTCCTTGCTCATGCCGAGCAGCTGCGAGATCTCCTCGCCGATCTCCTGGTGCGAGCGGCTGAGCGCCTTCCACTCGCCGGCCCCGGGGAGGTATTCGCGCAGCCGGCTCTGCGCCTTCTCGCGCGTGGTACCGGTGCCGCGCTTCTTGGGGCGCGGCTGTTCGGGGCGCCGGGTGATCTCCAGGCGGCGCCCACCGACGGTGAGTTCGAGGACGACCTCGGTGGGGGTGTGCGGGTCGGCGTGATCGCTGCGCAGGGACAGCCCGCTGCCCTGCCGGGCGCCGGGCACCTGGCCGTACAGGCCGTAGCAGACCGCGTCCAGGACGGACGTCTTGCCCGCGCCGGTGGGCCCGTGCAGCAGGAAGAGCCCGGCGGACGAGAGTTCGTCGAAGTCGACCTCCTGGGTCGTGCCGAAGGGCCCGAAGGCGGTCATGGCGAGGCGGTGCAGCCTCATCCCCGTGCCTCCCCCGCGGTCTCGGCGGGCTCGGTCTCGTCGGCGCGTACGGCGTCCAGGGCCGCGCCGAGCACCGCGCGCTCAGCTTCGTTTGGGCCGCGCCCGCCGCGCACATGGGCCACGAAGTCCTCCGCGATCTGCCGGTCGGTGCGGCCGCGCAGCCGCTGTGCGTACGAGGCCAGCGGGTCCTCCGGGGCCCGCTCGGGGTCGAACACCAGGCTCAGCAGATGAGGGAAGCGCCGCGCCAGGCGGGGCATCGGCTCGTACGGGCGCGCGGGGTCGGTGAGGGTCGCCTCGACCCAGGCGTCCTCGTGCCGGTCCAGGCCCGGGTCGGAGAGCAGCTCCTCGATCCGGCCCCGGATCCGGGCCAGCGGCCGGGGCACCGGGCAGTCGACGCGCTCGGCGGCCAGGGCGCCGCCGGGGCCGAGGTCGACGAGCCACATGGACTTGCGGTGCCGGGCCTCGGAGAAGGAGTACGCGAGCGGCGAACCGGAGTAGCGGATCCGCTCGGTGATGGCCTGGCAGCCGTGGAGATGCCCGAGCGCCGCGTAGTCGACGCCGTCGAAGATCTCGGCGGGGACGGAGTCGACACCTCCGACGGTGATGTCGCGCTCGCTGTCGCTGGGCGCGCCGCCGGTGACGAAGGCGTGCGCGAGGACGACCGAGCGGGTGCCGGCCGGGCGGGTGGCGAGGTCGGCGCGGACCCGGTCCATGGCGGCTCGCAGCACCGCGGTGTGGCCCGTCGCCTCCGCGCCCAGCGCCTCCCGCACCAGGGCGGGCTCGAGGTACGGCAGTCCGTAGAGCGCGACGTCACCGTGGTCGTCGGCGAGGACGACCGGGGTGGCGCACCCGGCGGGGTCGGTGCGCAGATGGATTCCGGCCCGTTCGATCAGTCCGGCACCGACACCGAGCCGCCTGGCCGAGTCGTGGTTGCCGGAGATCATGACGGTCGGCACGCCGAGGTCGGCGAGGCGGTGCAGGGCGTCGTCGAAGAGCTCGACGGCGGCGAGCGGGGGCACCGCCCGGTCGTAGACATCGCCCGCCACGAGCACGGCGTCGACCCGCCGCTCGCGCACGGTCGCGAGCAGGTGGTCGATGAACCGCCGTTGCGCCGAGAGCAGGTTCACCCGGTGGAAGGACCGCCCCAGGTGCCAGTCGGATGTGTGCAGCACTCTCACAGCCTCGCACCGACCCGCACGCTCGTTTCCTCCCCGCCGCCGACTCCCTGCCGCCGGCTCCCTGCCGCCAGTTCCCCGCCGCCGGCTCCGCCCTACCGTAGCCCCATCTCCGTGCCGACCGGCCACCCGCACACCCTACGGACCCCCAAGGCCCGGCCCGGCCCGGTCCTACTTCCAGCCGCTGTCGGGGAAATGTGGCGCCGTGAACGGATGGATGGTCTTGTAATGGTCGGTCGTCCATCCCATCACCTTGCGACCGTCAGGGAGCGTTTTGACCAGAATCCGCGCTTCCTCCGGGTTCTTCGCTCCCGGTACCCGATACTCGTCCGATCCCGCCCACGGCCGCTCGTGGGGAGCGTGGTCTCCGGCGAACACCCGCGGATCGCCGGTGTTCGGATCGGTCTGCCGGACTCCGCGGCCCGCCCGGATGTCGTCATAGGCCTCGACGAATTTCTTCGGCAGCCCCTGCGGAAGGGGATCCGACAGACGTCCCGGGGACTTGTTGTAGTCGGGCGCAAGACCGAGCGGGTCGCTCCAGGTGTGGGGGTTGTGAACGTAGGTGGCCGGGTTGGGCGCGGGGGCGAGACCCAGCGGGTCGGGGCTGGCGTAGCGCGCGGTCTCCGGGTCGTAGTAGCGGTGGACGTTGTAGTGCAGCCCGCTTTCGGGGTCGTAGTACTGGCCGGGGAAGCGCAGCGGGGTGTACGCGCTGCTGCCGCGGGTCCAGGTGGTGGTGCCCCACAGGGTGGTGCGGGTACGCCAGGCGATCGCGCCGCTCTCGTCGACGAGTTCGGAGGGGGTGCCGACCAGGTCGGTGACGATGGCGAAGAAGCGCCGGTCGATCTCGTGGTGTCCGGTGGCGTCCGTGATGCGTTCCGACTGGGCGACGGGGTGCAGGCCGTCGTGGTCCCAGGTCATGACGATCTGATCAGGGCCTCCCGGCACGGTGGTCGTCTGCTCGATGAGGGTGGTGTCGTCCCAGGTGAAGTCGGTCCGCTCCAGGACCGTTTCGCCGTCCGCGGCCAGCCGCTGCTTGGCGATGCGGCGGCCGAGCGGGTCGTAGAGGTAGCGCCAGACGGTGCCGTCGGGGGTGGTGAGGGAGGTCAGCCGGTCCTCGGCGTCCCACGCATAGCGCCAGGTGTCGGGCTTCTTCGACAGCCGGTTCTTCTGCCGCAGGGTGATCCGCCCGGCCGCGTCGTGCTCGTAACGGACCCGGCCGGCGCGGGTGATGCGGGTGCCGGTGTACGCGCGCTCACCGGTCGCCTCGGCGCCGGGGTGCTTGGCGGGCCAGGACGCCTGGGTCTGGTTGCCCGCCTCGTCATAGGCATAGGTCTCGGCCCAGCTCTGGGCGTGGACCGCGGTGACCCGGCCGACGGCGTCCAGTTCGAAGGTGCGGCGGCCGCGGAGCGCGTCGTCGACCGCGGCGAGGTGGCCATCGGCCCGGTAGGTGTACGCGCGGCGCTGGACCGTTCCGGCAGTCGGCCCGGTGAGGGCCTGTTCGGTGAGGCGGCCCTTCGGGTCCCAGAGCTGGGTCAGGGCCAGTTCGCCCCCGATGAGCCGGGTGGTCTCGCGGCCCGCGGCGTCGCGCTCGAAGCCGAGGGTCTGGCCGGAGGCGGTCAGGGTGGTGCGGCGGCCGGCGGCGTCGTAGGCATAGGTGGTGGTGGCCCCGCCGGGGGTGGTGCGGCGGATGCGGCGGCCCAGTGGGTCGTAACGGTGGGTCAGGACGCGCCCGTCCACCATCTCGCACTTGATCTGGCCCATCCGGTCCCGCTGGAGGACGATCTCGGCGTCCGGTCCGGCGGCCGAGACCAGACGTCCGACCGTGTCATAGCTGTAGGTGGTGGTCTGTCCGGCGGCGTCCTTGGTGACGATGCGGCCGAGCACATCGCGCTCAAAGGCGATGGTCCGGCCCAGCGGTGTGGTGCGCGCGGCCAACCGGCCCGCGGCGTCGTGCTCGTAGCGGATCGTACGGTCGTCGAAGTCGGTCTCGGAGATCAGCCGGCCCACCGGGTCGTACTCATAGGACCAGGTCAGCCCCTGGGGGCTGGTGACCTTGGCCAGCCGCAGCTCGGCGTCGTGCTCGAACTCGTAGCGCGCCCCGCCCGGGCCGGTCCGCGCGGTGAGCAGATCGAAGTGCGTGTACTCGTACGAGGTCACCCCGCCGGCCGCGTCGACGTGGTGGGTGCAGTTGCCCTCGCCGTCGTACGTCCAGGCCTCCTGGCTGCCGTCGGGGTCGAGCCGGCGCAGCAGCTTGCCCTCGACCGACCACTCCAGCCGGGTCGTCGCACCGAGCGGGTCGACGACGGCGACCGGGCGGCCGAAGGCGTCATGCCGGCAGATGGTGACCGCGCCCAGCGGATCGGTGATCTCCACGGGCAGTCCGGCCGGGTCGCAGCGCACCCGGGTGGTCTCGCCCAGGGCGTTGCTGACCGAGGCCAGACGGCCGTGGTCGTCGTAGGTGTAGCGGGTGGTGGCCCCGGCCGGGTCGGTGACGGCGAGACGGTTGCCGCGCTCGTCATAGGCGTAGGTCTGTGTGGTCCCGTCCACACCGGTGATCGAGACGGGGAGGCCCAGGTCGTTGTGGCGGATGGTCGCCTGCTCGCCGTCGGGGCGGGTGATCGTCTCCAGCCGGCCGTGCTCGTCGTAGGCGTACGCGGTGCGGTGGCCGAGGGCGTCGGTGTGGGCCAGCACCCGGCCGTGACGGTCGTACTCGGTGCGGGAGTACGCGCCCAGCTGGTCGATCTCGCCGACGACCCGGTAGGCGTCGTCGATCAGGTACTTGAGGGTGTGGCCGGCGGCGCTGGTGACGGTGGTGATCCGGTGGCCGGTGCGCTGGTCGACACCGTGGTAGTCGACGCGGACGGAGACATGGCCTTCGGTGCCGCCCTCCGCGATGCAGCGGTGGCGGTTGTCGTAGACGTAGTCGTAGCGGCGGTCGTTGGTGTCGGTCCAGGAGATGACGCGGCGCTCGTCGTCGTACTCGAACCGCAGCGGCAGCCCGGAGGAGTTGACGACCTCGGTGAGGTTGCCGTCGGTGTAGCCGTAGCGGATCACCGTCACATCGGAGCCGTCGGGCGCTGCGCCCGCCAGGCGCAGCGCGGTGATCCGGCCGTTCTCGGTGGTCAGCTTCAGGTGGTAGCCCGCCGAGTGCACGATCGCGGTCGGCGTGCCGTCGAGGGCGTAGTGGAAGCTGATCCGGTTGCCGTTGCGGTCGTGGATCTCCTCGATGGGCGCGAGGCCGTCGGCGCCGCCTGCGGGCGCCGAGAAGCGGTGGGTGCGGCCGGTGTCGAGGTCGGTGACGGTGTAGTCCCCGTCGACGGTGCGCTCCAGGGGCCAGCGCGCGACGCCCGCCTTGGGCAGGGTGGGGAGGTCGGGCGCGGGGTGCGGATAGTCCAGCAGCCGTCCGTCCTCGCAGACGAAGACCACACCCTCGGGGCCGATCTCCAGATGCTGGTCGGCCGTGCTGGACCACGACGGGCCGAACCACCGCCCCGCCCGGTACCCCGACTCCACCCGTCGGTGGAACTCCAGTGGCAGCACACCGGGCAGGGTGATGTCCGTCTGCGGCAGGAACATCTTGCCCGTGGCGAAGTCGATCGGGTCCGAGCCCTTCGTCTCCTTCGCGC